>JBMNRU010000012.1:0-82850 GCA_050944855.1 Lachnospiraceae bacterium | reverse complement strand
GACTGTTTACAAACACCCAGCCGGTCTGCATTTCGCCGGAGCGGTTCATGTAGTACCAGGTGTTCCCCACCTTCTGCCAGCCGGTGGTCATATAGCCGTACTGGTTAAACCAGTACCAGGCTTTGTAGCCCTTGCCGGAGTCCAGATATCTCCACTGGTTTGCCGGATAGGTGCCGTCCGGATTTTGGTACCACCAGCCGATCGGGGTCTGCCGCCAATTGCCGTCGGTTGCCGGCGGGATAACCACGTTCCACCGCTTTACGGTGAAGTTGACAGGGATAGACAAGGCCACACCGTCAGAGCCGGAAACTGTGATGGTTTCACGATATGTCCCCACAGGCAGTCCTGTTTTAGGCTGTACCGTAAAGGTGGCTTTTTCGCCCGCAGGCAGCTCCGTCTTGGAAAGGGTGCCTGCAACAAAATTTTCGGTGGACACAGGTGGGGTAAGGGTCAAAGTCCGGTTGCCGGTATTGGTGATGGTCACAGTTTTGGCGGCGGGCTGGGCATAGCCGGTGTAGACACTGCCGAAGCTGAGAGACGCAGGGTCGGCGAAAATGCTGTAAGTGGATTGGGTCACTGTCACCTGACAGGTGTTTGTCTTGCCGCCGTCCTCGGTGGTGACAGTGATGGTGGCCTCGCCCGCAGTTACGGCGGTGACTTTGCCGTTTTCGTCCACGGAAGCAACATCGGAATTGTCACTGCTCCAAGTTACGTTTTGGTTGGTGGCGTTTTCAGGCTCTACCGTAGCGGTCAAAGTCTCGCTTTGTCCGGTATACAGGGAAAGTTCGGTCTTGTTCAGGGTCACGCCTGTGACGGGAACAGCATTGATTTTCAATGTATATACCCAGCTGTCGCTTCCTGCATTATTGTTGACAGTTACGGCAAAGTTGTAGACACCCGCCGTGGTGGGGGTGCCGTAAATTTCGCCAGTGCTGGCGTCCAGTCTCAACCATTCTGGTAAATTGCTGACACTCCATGTAATGTTATTGCCGGTGACTCGCAGCGTTGCAGTGTAAGGTTTGCCCACTGTGCCTTCGGGCAGGCTTGTAGTGATAATCTTCGGAGTAACTGTTCCATTGCCGTCTACCTTACCGGTCAGATTGCCGCCGTCCTTCACGATAATGGTGCCGTTATTTGTCAGGGTTTCACCCGCCGGAATGGTAAGGCTTTCCCCTTCTTCAATGGTGAGGGTTTCATCCGTTTCTATGACATAGGGGTTGAAGTTTTCATCTCCCAACAGCTGACGCACCTGAGTCAAGTCGGGGAGGGTGACACTGCCTACAAAGTCACTGGCAGGGGATTCATCTTCCCCCACCTTGTCCGGCAGCCATAAACGATTGAAATTGGAACTGGAAGATGTTCGTTGGCTAGAAAATGTTCCGCCGGTAACCACTGCTGTTCCGCCGATAACACTAATGCCGTCGTCGCCACTAAAGCTGCCGCCGGTAACCAGCGCTGTTCCGTCTCTGACCAAAATACCGTCGCCGTCGCCGTAATTGCCATGACCTCCGGTGATTCTGCCGCCGGTCACCACTGCCGTTCCGTCGCTGACATAAATGCCGTCGCCACCGCCGTTATCGCCAGGACCTCCGGTAAAGCTGCCGCCGGTCACCACTGCCGTTCCGTCTTCGACACAAATGCCATCGCCGCCGCCGTTATCGCCAGGACCTCCGGTAAAGCTGCCGCCGGTCACCACTGCCGTTCCGCCGCTGACCCAAATGCCGCCGCCGCCACCGTTATCGCTATAGCCTCCGGTAAAGCTGCCGCCGGTAACCTTTACTGTTCCGCCGCTGACCCAAATGCCGTCGCCGCCTACGTTTCCGCTATCGCCATCGCCTCCGGTAAAGCTGCCGCCGGTAACCACTGCCGTTCCGCCATTGACAACCATGCCGTCGCCGCCTGTAGCGATGCCATTGCCGCCACTAATAGTTCCATTCCCTTGAATGGTCAGTTTACCGTCAGTAACAGTCAGAGGTGAAATACCTTTTGCCTTTTTAGTCGCTGGAGCAAACAGAGTATTTCCGTTCAAATCCAGCGTCCAGTCCCCGCCTGCAAAGGTGACCGTAGCACCTACTTCCACATCGCCGGTCAGGGTGATTACATTGCCCGATACGGTGGCATTTCCACCGAAGACACTCTTGACTGCCTCTGGAGTACTGTCTGCCGTGATGGTGCCGCCGCCAGCCGCCAGCACTGTCACCGGAAACAGGGCAAAACAGAAAACCAGCACCATAACCAGGCTTAAAATCCGTTTTTTCATGTTCATTCCTCCTTCTTTGCCCCGACAACAGGCGAAAATTTCCTGACCGGAGCGTCTTTTTTCATGTTTCATTCTCCCGTTTTCCTCCCAAGGGTATCAAACCAAAACACAAACTTGCCGGCGACCCCCTCTGCGGACACCTCCTCCCCAAAACCCAGGTTCTGTCAAAACAGAAACAGGGCGCACCATGCCCACCAATCAACCGTGAACCCAGTGCGCCCTTTCGGACCTTATTAAATTGTGCGCAGAAAAACAGGACAGGCTTGCCCTGTCTGACTGTTTCATAATAGGGATTAAACCCCAGTTTTCCAGACCTTTTCTGTAAGCTTTCATCCTGCTTCCCCGCTTTCTTTCCGACAAATGTAAATGCCGCCTTGGTTTTGTGTATCTGTCAAAACACTACATTTTCATTATACCGAAACAAAAGCAGGATTTCTATCACCCATTTGACCCCTTAAAATGGGGGGATCACAGGGGTTTTTACAGGGATTTTCCTCCTATTGAAGCATATATTTTTTCAGATCTTTCCGGTTTTTCACCTGCAGTTTTTTTATAGCCTCCGAGATATGGTCTTTCACCGTATTTGCCGAAATATTCAGGTATTCCGCAATCTCCGGGGTTGTCCAGCCGCGGGCAGCCAGCATGGAAATGGCAAACTCGGTCGTGGTCAGATCGTCCGCCACATTGTGGCCAGTAATGGGGTTATGAACTCTACGCCAGCCGGAAGAGAAACGATAGGTGATGTCGATCATTTTTTTGAAATCTTCCGGCCATTTTGGTTTGATGGTCGCCTCCAGCATACCGCCTAACAATCCGTGATGTTCCCCAAAGCCTTCAATCAAATGATCCGGGCGGGCAATCTCCCACGCCGCCAAAAGATGCTCCTGGGCGCGGTCGGTCTGTTTCATGCTCATGTAATCCATCACCGCCACCAAATGCAGATAGATGGCGGAGATAGGGTACGCAGACGCCCCCATGGCAAGGGTTGCCTCCACCATTCCGGCGCTGAGGGCGTATTCCTCTTTCAGATAGAGATAGTGTGCCTGCACATACAGCGCAAAGGCTCGCAGACCAGGCGGAAGCAGCGGCAAAAATGCCTCAGTTGGCGGGATTTCCTCCGGCAGCGGCAGGTGCAGCAGCACCACTGCCCCAAATGCGACAAAGGCCTCCATGGCACGAACTGGGGATGCGGTTTTTCCCCCATCTGCCAAAGTTCGTTTGATCTCTTGCAAAGCGTTGCGGGCATGGTCAATCCGTCCCATGGTCAGGCAGGAGTAAGCAAAAATCCAGCATGCTGAAAGGCGGACGGCTGCATCCGACGCAGTGAGATAGGGTTCGGTTTCCCCCATGGCTTTTTCTGCCTGACCGCTGAAATAGTGGTACTCTGCCAGAGCAATATCCTTTTTCGGCCCAGCTTTCATTTTCTCAATGGTTTGTACACAGCGCCCCGGCTCAAAAGGTGTATTCATTAGAGGCATAAAGCCAGGGAATAGTTCCGGCGCTTTTTGGGGTTTTGGGGGTACGGTTAGCTTTTTCTGTTTGCGGGGATCTCCGGGCTTTTCCGCATTTTCAGGAATCGCCCAGGAGCCGCCGAACCGCTCCGCACCGGGGATGCGCCCCTCCGAACAATACTGGTTAATCCGGCGCTCTGATACGCCCCATTTTTTCGCCGCTTCCCGAATTGACAAATAACCTTCCATGCTCACACCTCCTGTATGTGGGTTGCTTATGGTTTGTGCGTTTATCACTATTTTCATTATATACGAATTTTCGTAGAGCTGCAAGGCTGCGGGTAGTGGGGGTTTGCCAAAATCAGGGCACACCCCTGGACTATCTGCGATGGGCAACAAAAAAACAAGCCCAACAGTCATTTACCGTGGCTGTTGGGCTTGCTTGTATCGATTTCATATGTTGCAAATGGAAAACCAATCAAAATCTGACTGTGTAAATTACAAATGAATGCGCAGGGTTTTCACTTCAAAGGTATGGAAATGCAGCGCTACCTGATGATCGTTGCTGTTGATTTCCTCTACAGGATTTTCCATCATATCGCACAGAACGACACTTTCATACGGCAGATTGATCGTGACTATCGCGTCTGTATCTGCACGCTTGCTCTCATACAAACGAACAATCAAATCACCGGAACCATCCTCAGCTGCCTTTACTGTTTCCAGAATCACATTTGGACAGCTGACGGAGAACAGGGATAATGTTCCGCTATTGCCGGCTTCGATCCCTGCAGGAACATTCAGTTCATATCCCTGACGAACCACATCACTTTCCAGGAAACTGCCATTATATACATAATAACTGTATGTAAAATGATGAAGTCCATTGTCAGCAGCCATTTCCGGACAGGTAGCTGCTCTCAAAAGGGTCAGTTCAATGGCATCCCCCATCATGCTGACGCCGTACTTGCTTTCATTGAGTACAGCCGCACCCTGATTTTGGTCACACAATGCTGTATAGCGATGATTGCACACTTCAAAGCGGTCTGCGTCATACGGTCTGGAACGATGGGTTGGACGTTCCACATACCCAAACTGCATTTCATTGTAAGCCTGTTCCGCCCGAATACCAGTAGGGAAACTGACTTTCAGCAGTTTATGCAGCTCATTCCATTGGATTTCTGTTTCAAAGTCCACTCTGCGGCTTTCCGCTTCCAGAGAAATTACTTGCGTCATCATAGAATCATGCAATTTCCGTGTTACAGATACACTGCATTTCAGCGGACCTTCCAGCACAATCTTCTGTTCTGTATCCTGGGAAAGTTCTACAGGACTTAACTCATACATACTGTCGATATCCCATGCGTCAAACTTACGGGGAACATCCTTGAACATTTTCATTACATTGGCCGAACCACTGATTCTCTGATGACCGGTCTCTTTATCCAGTAAGGAGCTGATTTCTCCAGCGGCATTGATTACGACTCGAATCAGTCTGTTTTCTAACACCACTCCATCCGGCGTTTGAGTAACTGTAACAAGCTGTTCTGGTTTCTCTGCCGCATAAGGAGTCAAACTGGTAAAACCACAGCTAGGTACAGTTACCAGAGCAATGGTGCCTTGTTCATTAGGCTGAGTGGGAATATTGTTTCCCAGACTATCCTGGGCACCCTGACGATATTCTTTGGGCAGCTGCACCAGAGCACGGCGATCCCAGCTTAATGAGTTGTATACGGTAATCCCATCTTTGGCATAAGGGAACGCACTGCGTGCATGATGTACCAGTTCGCTGGACTGAGAAAGAACCTGCTCATACAGTTTGGAAGCCTCTTCATATACCCGGGCAATGGAGCTTCCTGGAAGAATATCGTGGAATTGATTGAGCAGAACATCTTTCCACAACGTATCCAGCTGTGCCAAAGGATATTTCTCCTGTTTGAGCGCAGATGCAGCGGAAGCCCAAAATTCTGTTTCACGCAGAGACAACTCGCTCTTTCGATTTCCCCATTTGACAGAGGCCTGAGTGGTATAGGTTCCCCGATGGCACTGGAAATACAATTCCCCTACATACCGATTTTCCGGAAGATGTTTTTTCTCCATATCGTGGAAAAATACAACAGGAGAATCAAAATGAACTTTCGGTACTCCTTCAATATCTTTTTCTCGGAGAATCTGTTCCACGTCATCCCGGGTTGGACCGCCTCCGCCGTCACCATAACCAAATGGCAACAGAAACGCATCCATATTTTTCCGCTGAACCCGATGATTCCATTTATCTATAATCGTAGCGGCATTGACTTTGGATTCATATTCCATATGCAGAAAACTTTTAATTTCACTGCCGTCCATTCCCTGCCAGGTAAAATAATGATAAGGGAACGGGTCAGAACCATTATAGTTCCAGAAAATTTTCTGTGTAGTCAGATAGTCTACCCCGCAGCCTTTCAAAATCTGGGGCAGTGCTGCTGTATACCCAAAAGTATCCGGCAGCCAAAGAAGACGACAGTCCACACCAAATTCCTGCTGATAGAACTTTTTGCCGTGCACCAACTGACGGATGAGGGATTCTCCACTGGTCATATTGGTATCTGGTTCCACCCACATTGCGCCATCCGCAATCCACTGGCCTTCCCGAATTTTCTGCTTGATTTTCTCATACAGCTTAGGATAGCGCTGCATGCACATCCAGTACAAGTGAGGCTGGCTTTGGAGGAATTTATATTCCGGATATTCTTCCATCAGCCGCAGCTGCTGGGCAAAGGTCCGAGCTGTTTTCCGCTCAGTTTCCTGCAAAGGCCACAGCCATGCTACATCCAAATGGGCGTTCCCAATGGCGTAAATATCCGGTGCAGTGCTTCCGTTATGCGCATCCATCAAAGGCCGCAGCTGCTCACGGGCAGTCTTATAATCTTTCAGACGTCCTTCCAAAGACTGCTCAAAATCTACAGTCAAAGTAAACTGCTGCAGGGCTTCTTCAATTTTTTGAGTGCGCAGAGAATTCTGGTCACCCATTTCCATAATTTCCCGAAGCATCTGCACATCCAGCCAAAGCTGATAAGCTGTCTCATGCCAGATACCAAAAGTACTAACACCCACACAAGTACGAGGCTGCTTTGGATCAGGTGGCAGATAATCCCCTGGTCGGACAGGACCTGTAGAACATCCGCCCAAAGGAGACTGGGGAATAAAGTGTCCTCCGTAAACTTCCGCCATTATCTCAAAACGCTCTCCCGGTGTTCCATCCTCACTCAAAGTCTGGTCTACATAGAAATGGTGGGGAATATTTACCCACGCAGCACGACAGGCACCAAATTCTTGTCCATTTACAAAAAGAGTACTTTCTCCTCCTGGATCCAAATTCATTACAATCCGATGTCCCTTGGCTTTCTCAGGAAGTACAATTTCTCCTCTCATCCAGGCATACTGCCATTCTTCCCCCCAACGGGTTCCTGCAGGCATAGGAACATAGTCTGTTCTATCCATTGCTTGCTGAACGCTGAGTTGATCAAATGTCAAAAACCCCTGAAAATCAATCTCCCCTAAAGGTTCATAAAAATCTTGTTTTAATGTGTGGATCCAGTGATCCAATCGGCTTTTCCATTCCGGTTGCATAGCACGACCTCCCCTGTTGATATACATATTTATTATAGCATTCTCATTTATTCAATTCAACAAAACCAGTAATTTTTGTGACTTTGGTTGTGTATGTTACAACAATATATGATAAATAGAAAAAAGAAGCGAATATGGTATCATCAGGTTTTTGTTATTGATATATTTAACCTCATCGCCCATATAGCTGACGCTTTTTAGATCGATGACAGTATCACCATTCAAAATCAACTCGATATAGTACAGCAGATGGTTGTAGATCAGCCAGTCCGACTCTGCTTTTTGCAGTACACAGTGCAAGAAGCTGTATAACCGGAAGAAATCAAAAATGAATTAACAGGGGTCTGTCGCTGCGGCGGGACGGGGGATTATATATGCCTCTGCTTCATTTTGTATATTTCACAGAACATGAAAACACAAAAATCCCATAGATATCATCTTATTAAGGAATGAAATCTATGGGATTTTTATTCGCACGTAGATATAGGTATATTACGATGCAAACAGATATTTTACTCTTTATGCAGCAAGTCAATGAGTCAAATCCATTTCTAAACTTTTTTGTATAGAGGATTTGATTCGTCGTGGTTTCATTTAATGCAGATTATCCTTTTATCCTAAGGTCTATTGGGACTTTTGCTATCAAAAATCTATCCGTGCCACCCTATCAGGGGTTTTGCTTGAGATGAACGATTGGACGATTTAGAAATATTATAACATACTCTAGTCTTTTTTTCTATATTTACTTATTATAGGTTTCTTGTAAATCTGCAATATGCAATCTAGTGAACTATTGAATCAAAAACACGGATGAGCTCAACAACATCTACGTAATATTGTTTAATATCTAAAAATGTAGCTGTCGGTGGCTTCCCATGTGCAAAAGAATGTCTGTTATTTACTAACGAATTTGATGCAGTTATTAATTTCTCTTTATCCGCTCTTGCTTTTACTGCATTTTGAAAGTCTCTTTTCCATTGATCATCAAATTTTCCGAGCAAGTTCTGCATCATTTCGTACTTCGCACTCATAGAACCTTTTCTAATTGTCGCATCAAGATATGTATCAATTCTACTGTTTGTCAGTTGAGAAAAATGATCTGCAACAATAGAACGATACACGAATTCAACTGTACCACAAGCTTTTATAAGTGCGTAGTTGGTAAAATATTGCCTTCCTTTATCCAAAGCTGGCAAAGCATTGATACGCGCCTCAATATCATTTAATTCTGCTGTACACTCGTCCAGCATATCCTGTAATTCCTGCTTCATTTGAGATCAACCCCGAACAACATTTCTCCAGCAAGGAAAATACGTTTCCGGATATTTTCAACATCGGTGGTACGCTTACTGGTTGCTTCCTTAAACCCAGGATTCTCAAGAAGCGCAATATGCTTTTCTTCAGAAACATCATCAAATGGAATGCCTTGTTTATGGATCAAGAATACCGCAACCATGATTGCATCGAAAATAGCAGGATGAAATTTCTTGGAGAATTTGCCGCGAGTATAATTTCTAAATGCATCTTTGCCGATATGGTCATAGACAAGCTGTACAGTTGTATCAAACTCATCTTTAAACCGCTGAATATCTGCAGGACTATCCTCTTTATGCGTTTTCATAAAATCATTCAACGATTTCTTCAAGGAAATTTGCTTGCTTTTCGCATCTAAGATATCGCCTGTTTTCATTGTGAAAAAGCGAAGAATATATTCCAGATCACGCATTCGGCTATCGGCTTCTTCTGTACCAAACAATTCTCGCCATGTTCTATTTTCATTGAGTTTAAAAAGCATGGTATTGAATGAGCCTTGGTATACACAATTTCGGATTTCCTGTGGGGTAAGAGTGCGTCCACTGGTATTAATACGTTCAAATACCTGATACAAACTCGTACCGTCATTTTCTGGTTTCTTCTGTTCAAAAATTATGGCATGGATTGTAGTGCTCTTAATTTTCCGCTGATCATCAGTAGATAGTTCGGAAAATGCTTTGTTTCTCCATCTTACATTGATTTTATCAGAATTGGACAGTTTAAACACTTTTTTATCCGCGGAAAAAATTCCTCGTATATAGTCATAGACAGTCATAATTCGCTGGTATCCATCTACAATTAACCTCTGGCTTCCAGACTGTGCAAGAAAGATACTTGGCACAGGCAGACCCAACAAAATAGATTCAATAAAACGGCTTGCCTCAACTTTATCCCAAACGTATTTTCTCTGAAGTTCGGGCTTAATCAGTTCGTCATCCTCATACATGCTGATCAATTCTCTGAAAGAAAGATCTGCTCCCCATGATGAAATGTTGAAAAGCGAATCGTCGGAGTAATCATCATCAATTTCAGATTGAATTTCTTCAATATAATCTTTTTCTTTTGTGTTCATTTTTCCATATCTCCTTATTATTTCAGTCAGCGAACATTTAAGATTTTCAATTTTAATTACTCTCGTTTCTTGCAACTGTAGTGCTTTAGGAACAAATTTTTGATATAGCACTATTTCCCGTGCGACAATAATCTCGTATATACTGACTTTTGTATTGAACGATATTGGTGAAACTCCATACACATAATAATCCATATACATAATACGTATGCACCTCATTGCTTTTTTGATTAGCATACGCATGTACTACATAGTTTATCCCAATTTACAACTCGAAATCTGTTTTACCAGCTCCCCCGCGCTCTCCTCGCTGGGATCGTTGGTGCCCAGCTCGCCGCGGAAGGCACGGGCGAGGATGGTTTTTTTGATGAGGTCGATCTGCTCTAGCACCCCTTCGGCGGCTTCTTTGGCCTGCTGCTCTTTGGCAAACACATCGTCAAGAATACGGACTATTTCCTCTTGCTCATCTTTTAAAGCAGGAAGAACAACTGTTAAGGCCGATAATTCTTTCTGATTAATCTTTGGCAATACCGAGCGTGAACCCGCTGATGATGCCTGCTCTAAAAATTCCTCTGATAACATGTAATACCATAAGCACCTTGCATTTCCTTCTGCTTCAATAGGATACATATCTGCACTACACAGGCCATTAAAATCTACTACGACCACTTTGGAAAGATAGGGTCGAATTTTTGTATAGAGAATCTGACCAGGATAAAAACGATGTTTCCCACTTGTTACGCCATCTTCAGAAACTGTATGATATTCCAGCAAAACGCCGGTCTTCTTCTCAATATTGTCAGGCGCTATATGTGGAAGGTCTGGAAAATCTAACGGGTTAACCAAATTGCTTTTAATAGTTGCTACTTCATCAAATCGGCTCTTTTTCCAACTCTCCATCCCCACGCCATGCTCTTTTCTCCACTGGGCGGTGAGTTCGCCGGTGAAGGCTTTGTGGAGGATGGCGGCTTTGCGGGTTTCAAAGCTGTCCAGAGCATCCTGCGCTTTTTGTTTGGCCTCGTCCAGCTTGGCAAACAGGCTTTCAATGCGGTCGACAATGCGCTGTTGTTCAGGGAAAGGAGGAAGAGGAATTTCCAAAGAACTAATCTGTTTCTGATTTATACTGACTTGATTAACCGCCATATTTATTCGTGAAAGTATTTCATCTTTATATTGGAAGGACTGAGAAAAATACTGAAAAAATAAAGGCATAAAACATTCGCTGTAAAAACGCAACCTCAATAAGTTCATGCCATGAACTAATGGTAGCATATTTGCATTAATGAGAGCCGTTTTTCCAACATGTTCAGCACTATTGATATGACTTAATGCAATATCCCCTGCCCCATACCAGTCTGTATCCTTTATTTCTTGCTCATTTACTATTGTACCTAATCTGTCAAAATCAATAGTTTGGTTTTGTAAAGATTCGATGCGTGTGACCTTGTATCCTATAGCACTTTTATCTTGTTTAATAGTGGTTCCATTTTTTATTTCTCTGAGTAATGAGCCTAATCGTATCCAGCACCAATTTTTAGGTACCTCATACGGCTGTTCACTCTCCGGCACCAATGCTGCCTGCAAGCGTTCTTCGGGTGTCAGGGTTTCTTTTTTCTTTCCTCTCGCCATCAGTCCTGCACCTCCAGCGCCCTCAGTTCCTTCACCACACTCATGAGCAGGTCAACGGCCTCTTCCAGGTTGGCGGCGGCTTCTTCTGCACTCTCTGCCGGGTCGGGCAGGTCGTTGTAGTCCAGCACCGAGTCATCCCGGATAAGGCCCAGATCCAGGCTGTTGCCCTTTTCCGCGATCTGCTCTCGGGTAAAGACGCTCCACCGCTCGTCCTGCACAGCATGGCGGTTCTCAGCCTCGTAAGCCTTCTCAAAGTCCGCGAAATGCTCGGTTTTCAGCGGAGTGGTCTTGCCAAAGCTGGGCATATTGGTACGCAGATCGTAGAACCAGACCTCCTTGGTGTTGCCCTTGTCGCTCTTGCCACGGGTGAAGAACAGCACGTTGGTCTTGACGCCCTGGGCGTAGAAAATGCCGGTGGGCAGACGGAGAATGGTGTGCAGATCACACTTGTCCATCAGGTCGCAGCGGATCTTCTCGCCGTCGCCATCGGCAAACAGCACATTATCCGGCAGCACCACGGCGGCCCGGGCTTTGCCGTTGGCTTTCAGGCTGCGGTAGATGTGCTGGAGGAAGTTGAGCTGCTTGTTGCTGGTGGGGAAAGTGAAGTCGTCCCGGGTGGCACGCTCGCCGCCCTTCTTGGTGCCGAAAGGCGGATTTGCTCGTGTTAGCTTAGGACTAAAAAAATATGCCCTTGCTGAGCTAATTTTATGATTGCCTTAATTGTTTCTTTACAAAACATTTTAACAGACAATCTTAGCTCCAACAAGGACACATTTTTACGGTTCTAAAACTTCTCTCAATGTGTCTTTAAATTTGTATCTAATCTCAATTCGCATACCACTATAAACATAAATCCTGTCAATGAAAAACAACAGCATTTGATTGGTTATCTGCTCTGCATTTAGAAATTCATGTGCAGTTGCACTTAGCTGATTAAGCTCAGGATCAATCGCACTTTGCAGCTCGGATAATTGTTTTTCTGTGTTTTGCTTTTCTTGATTATACTGTTCAAGTTCCATTGCAAGATGGTCACGAATTGCCATAAATTCATTTCTGCTAATAGCACCATCAGAGTATCTTTCATAAGCAGTTACTTTTGCCTGACTGTTTTGTTTGATACTCTTTTCTAATCTTAGAATAGATTGCTTCAGATTAGCTTCTGTACCTTTGGTTTTACCAACAGCGTCTTTCAGTTTCTTTTCATAGTCTACAATCAGATTCAGCATACTGACGAAGTTATCAGTAACAACTTTTTCCAAATCTTTTTCCATGAATCTTTCACCTACGGGACACTCTGTATCTTCTACAAATCTTGACTTATCACAATAATAAGCAACTTCTTTTCCTCTTGGATTTCTTGACATCGCTCTGCCACACACACCACATCGAATAAGTGAACGGAGCAAATAATCTTTGTTATCACGCTCATAATGACCAATCTTTCTGATTGCTGCCTGAGCTTTTTCATACTCCACATTATTTACTATCGCTTCATGACAGTCAGGAACAACAATCCATTCAGATTCATCACGCATAAAGGTATGTTCTACCTCAATGTTTTTCCATTGCCTTGTTTGACTTACTACTGCACCTGTATAAATCTTGTGTTGGATAATTCTTCGTATATTGGAACTGTCCCAACTATTTCCTTTTGAAACTTTTCGATGTTTCTTTTTATCAGGAAACATCCTCCTAAAATACTGTGCCGGAGTTTCAATTTTCTCTCTATTCAATACAGTAGCTATCTCACTCACGATTTTTCCGTTGATTGCCATATCAAAGATTCTTCTAACAACGGGAGCTGTTTCAGGGTCAACAAGTAAATGATTTTTATTCTTCGGGTCTTTTATATACCCATAAGGAGCAAATGAACCGATATATTGTCCCTTCTTTGCTTTGGCTCGCATTACTGTTTTAATCTTTTGCGACAAGTCCTTACTATAAAAGGAATAGACTATAGATTGCATAACAACATCTATACCGCCTGTTGTACCAATATAGTTGTTGCTGTCGTAATTGTCATTAACGGAGATAAAGCGTACTCCCAAGAAAGGTAAGATACGCTCTAAATAATCGCCAATTTCAACATAATCACGAAAAAATCGGCTAAAATCCTTACAGATAACAAGCTTTGAATCACCATTTTTTAAATGCTCAATCATACTTTCAAAAGCCGGACGATGATCGTTTGTACCTGTATAACCATCATCTACAAACTCTTGTACCTCATACGATTGAAGTTCTTTGTGGCTATTCAAATATTGATGAAGAAGTGAACGCTGATTCGCTATACTATCACTTTCAGTTTTATGCTTCATATCTCTATCAGCACTTGATAATCTGATATACAAATATAGTTTCACTTTGCTTCGCCTCCCATCAATTCTTCATATGCAGATAACAGAACAGCTAATGCATCCTGATACTTTAGCTTTACTTCGATTCTGCGTTCCTTTAAAGCTGGCTGATAAACAATAATCTTATCAACCATTGCTTTTAGGACACTTTCATCAACTTCCTTTGACTGCTGAATCATCTGCATATGTAAATACCATTCATTTTTATCTGATAAAGCCTTTTTTAATTTCTGTTGCTTCATCTGTAAAGAGTTATATTGAGCATTAAGTTCCTGATACTCATTGTCAAACTGTTGCTTCATATATTGGTATTCTTCCGGTGTCAAAATACCTTCCGTAAAATCTTCATATAGCCTTTCTCGTTTACCTTGCCTGTTCTTGATTTTCACCAATATGCTCTGCATTTCTTCCTTATAGACAGCTTGTTGTTTTGTCGCACTATCGGAATGATTTAATTTCTGAATCAATTCTTCAAAATCACAGAAAATATGAAGCTGGTCTGATAATACATTCCACACAATCTCTTTGAGTTTATCTTGTGAAACAGAATGTGTACCACCGCATTTCTTATATTTGTAGTTCGGACATTCATAAGTTCCAGATAGCTTTTGGTCTGGACGATAACGATGGTATCGCATTTTACTTCCACACTCACCACAATAAACAAAGCCTTTTAAAATTGGCGGATTACTTTCTCTGTATTCCTTGCTTTTTTCAAGTCTTTCTTCCCAAACTTTTCGTCCTTCAATTTCCATTTTCTTTGCCTTATCAAATACTTCTTGAGTAACAAGTGGTTCGTGCATATTCTCAAGCACACGCCATTTGCTTTCATCAGGCTCATATTGATAGTTAGGTTTTCCTAAATACAAAGCTGTTGGCATTCTTCCAAATACAAGATGTCCTAAATAGGTAGGGTTTCTTAAAATCTGCTTAATAAGTTGTGCAGACCACTTTGAAGTTTCATATCGTTTATCACTTGTCTGTCCTCTGAGGTAGCGAAGCTTTCCCGGAGAAGGAATACCTTCATCATTAAAAGTATTTGCAATATGATTAAGTGGTACTTTATCAATCCTCATCTGAAAGATTCGTGTAACATTAGCTGCCGTTTCAGGGTCAGGCTCAAAACGATACTCCCTTGTGGTTGATTTTATATATCCATACGGAATCATACTTGGGATATGTTCTCCTGCAAGTTGTTTCGTATGTACCGCAGTAGATACTTTTTTTGAAATATCTTTTGAATAGTAACTGTTAATTAGATTCTTTAATGGAATCAACAAACTTTCTGCCGAACCATCTGTTTCAAAGCTATCGTAATTATCAGATACCGAAATAAATCTTACTCCCATAAAAGGGAATACATTTTCAAGTAGATTTCCGGCTTCAATATAATCACGAGAAAATCTTGAAAAGTCCTTGATAACAAGTGCTTTTATCTTTCCATTATTGATGTCGTTTAATAACCTTTGAAACTCAGGACGATTGGTATTTGTTCCTGTCCAACCATTATCACAATAAACATCAACCAAATGAAGATATGGGTGTTCTTCCACATATTCCTTGCAGATTTCAATCTGACCCTCAATAGATTCACCTTTATCATCTTTACCACTGTTTTCAATGGAAAGTCTTGCATAAATCGCTGTCTGCCATTCCAAAACTTGTTCAGGTGCAACAGGCTTAATGGATTCAACCGCTTCTTTATATGTTCTTCTTGCTCTTCTTGCCATAATCAGACAACCTCCTCAATTATTTCTGAAAATCTTTCTACATACTGCATTGCACTATGAAGCTGGTCTTCATAACGAAAAACAACTTCAATATGCTTTGAGTCATAGATAATAATTCGTTCAATCAAATTCACTATCACAGACCTTTGAAGCTCCGTAATGTTTTCATACTGTTTGAAAAGCTCTATCCAAGTAGCACTTCTTTGATTACTTTCCACAGCCTGCTCTCGCTCTTCTTTTAATTGAACAAGGGATTGTTGCCTTGCTTGAATTTTTCTGTCATAGCCGGCACGAAACTCCATATATTCTTCCTTACTTATAACACCATCTGCCATATCACTGTAAAGATTAAGCTTCAAATCTTGAAACCTTTGGATTTCTTCATTTAGCTTTGTCAGTTGAGCATCGTAATTGAATATCTCTCTTTGACTTTCCGGAAGTGCGGCTATGTAATCGAGTACCTCATCAAGTCTGCATATCTGCTGAATATGGTCTTGTACAAGCGACAGCACAATCTTATTAAGCTTGCTTTCACTGAAGCTATGAGAGCTGCAACCAAGCTTTGCTTTGTGAGTGGAACAAACATAGTAGTAATATTTCTTACCTCTGCTTGGAACAGCTTTACGAACCATTGTATGTTCGCAATCTCCGCAATGAACATAACCGGAAAACAGGTGTACAGATTCTTCTTGCGGTGCTACTCGCACATCTCGTTGAAGTAATGACTGTACTGTATCAAAATCAATTTTAGTAACAATTGCTTCGTGATTTTCTTCAATCACAATCCAATCTTCTCGGCTATATTGAATTTCCTTTTTCACCTTGTAGTTAGGTGTTCCTCGCTTATGCTGAATAAGCGTTCCAAGATAAACCTCGTTTGTTAGAATCCTAAGAACTGCAACAGGTGTCCATAACGCTATTTCATTAGCTCTGAATCCTGATTCGTATCTCATTCCATTAGATCGCTTATATTCCATAGGACTAAGCACTCCCATATCATTAAGCTTTTCTGCGATACCGGAATTGCTCATACCTTGAAGTCTTAAACGGAAAATGAGTTCCACAACTTGTGCTGCCTGTTCATCAACAAGAAGCTTATTCTTGTTTTCAGGGTCTTTCTTATATCCATAGACTGCAAAAGCACCGATAAAATCTCCCATCTTTCTTTTAATATCCAGCTGACTGCGAATCTTCATGGAAATATCCTTACAATAAGCGTCATTGATTAGATTCTTAAATGGAACAATCAGAGAATCTGACTGTGATTTTTCTCCGGCACTATCATAGTTATCATTGATTGCAATAAACCTTACTCCCATAAAAGGGAATATCTTTTCAAGATAACGACCTGAGTCTATGTAGTTTCTTGCAAAACGGGATAAGTCTTTACAAATGATACAATCGATTTTCTTTGCCTTAACATCTTCCATCATTTGTTTAAATCCGGGTCTTTCAAAACTTACTCCCGAATAACCGTCATCAACATATTCTTTAATGATAACCATATCTTTTTTATTCTGAATAAAATCTCGGATAATCTCTTTCTGGCTTCCGATTGATTCACTTTCAGCTTTATCGCCATCATCACGAGAAAGTCTCGTATATGCTCCGACATTCCATATTTTTTCTGCCATAATGAATCATCTCCTTTCACCAGCAGAGTACCCTTTTTACGGAAATTTGTTTAGGATGTCGAGACTGTTCCCGACACCCTTGGCAAATCTACAAACTGCGAATATATGCTTCTAGTCGCTGTTCCAATGTTACTCCTTCCTCTTGAAAACTGACCTTTACAACCACATCACCATCAAGATAACAATATGGATTTTTAATCTGTTTGATATATTGCTTGATTCTTTCTTCTCGTGGAAGGCTCATATCCACCTTTACCGATTGACGCTCCACAAGCTCTTTAGGATCAACGGTACGAATATCTATCTTTTTCATTTGTTCTGCATTCATCCGTTATCACCCCATTCTTGGTTCTTTGACAGAAATCAAATAATTTAACGATAGGCTTCTAAGAAGTGCTTTATCAATTCCCAATAATTCTTTTTTTGTTGTCTTTCCTAAGTATGATTTAATACGCTTTTTATCTATCGTTCTAATTTGTTCAAGTAAAACAATAGACGGCTCTGCTAATGCGTCATTATTTCTAATTAAATAATGTGTTGGTAAACTTGGTTTATTTCCTACTTTTGTGGTTACCATAGCTACGATTAAAGTCGGTGCGTGTTTATTACCGGTATTATTCTGAATGACTACCACCGGTCGCATTCCTCCTTGTTCAGAGCCGCATACAGGGTTCAAATCAGCATAATATATATCGCCTCTACGATACGCCCAATCTTTCTTCATCATAAAAATGACCTCCTTTTTTTCTTGGGTATGTACCGAAAAGCTGCAACAGCAAAATAAGCAATTACAGCTTTTCCATGCGTATATGTGAACCCTACATTTGTTCTAAACACCCCTAGGGAGAGATAAAGTATCTTTATTGGGAAATCATCAAGCGACTGTTAGCGAAACAGTTCCATAGGGTTTCTGCCCTCCGCCGGGTTCTCCGCCAGCTCCGTAGAGAAGTATCATTGTACCTGTTGCTTTCATTGCCTTATTGAGTGCTACTCAATATTTACTAGCTGATAAGACTCGCTCGTGTAATCCTGTAAATAATATTTTTGATTTGCTTATTTACTTCGTACAGTTGTGGCGTATCACTGACGTGGCTGATGTTTTCACACCGACAACAGGAACGTACCTGATGAATGATATTCAATTTTCAAAGATCTAAGTTTTTTGTACTTTTCTTGAGTACATCTAAAGTTTAACTGATTTCATTTCTGATTTTTATGACCTCGTACGGCGTTTACCCACCGTGGTACGGCGGATTTTATATTTTTTTCTTCAAAGCTTGTAGCTGAGTAATCATAGAATCAATATCTTTACTAGCTTTGTAATTTGGAATACTACATCCAATCAATAAATAATCTGTGCTGACATTGAAGAAAAAGCCAATTTCAATCAGCAGATCAATAGATACTCCCTGTAAACCTCTTTCGAGCTTTCCGAGATTACTTGTACTAACATTCAATTTTTCTGCCAGCTGTTCTTGCGTCAGTCCTTTTTCCTTTCTCAAATTTTGGATTCGCTTTCCCATCTCTTTTAAATCGTAATACATACCGTTTCCTCCTTTACGGCATAAATCAGAAACCGATAATTTCAGGCTTCCGTTTATGCAATGTCTGGAAGACGGCATAAAAAATGCCCCGCACCGCTATTGGCACGAGGCAATAAGATAATATGTAGTTTTCTTAATATGCTGCTATCTCCCAGCATACCAAGCTTAACACTTTACAAGTCGGACTTTCAGTAGGGAAACTGTCGGACTTTTGTCGGATTTTAGTCGGACTAACCGTAATACCATTCATCACATTCTTCCTTCATATCAATGAGGAAACTTTTCAATTTTGGCAAGCTACTTCCCCAAAGAGATAAGCCAAATAACATAATGGCTTCTTTTTTACGGTCATAAAAGCTACTGCGTTCCATATCCAAAATTTCCAGCAATTCAGATTCTCTATATTTGAAACGAGTAAGGTAACACTTCGATAAAATCTCACAGTACAAATCTCCTCTGCATGGATATTCCCTTACTCGAAGCATGGTACTCTCCACCAGCTCGATCAACCACTTGGTTTCAAACAAACTGCGAATGCGTTCTTCAAAACGCTCTCTTGCTTCATCCGGAGCAAAGGTTTCCAAATAAATTAAAGCATTATCCAAATTAGAACCGCAGTAACAAATCAAATCTTCGTGTACCTCGTCTGCACGACCAACTGTTGACCAGCAGACATCTCTATAAATTGATAAAATCAGTTTAGAACGTTCATATAGAACTTTCTCATCTACCTGCTGCATTCTGCACAGCATACGAATACTGTTTAATGCCTGTGTATTGTTTCTACTCATAAGAGACTCCTTTCAGATGTCAATCACATAATTTTAAATTCCTTTCTAAGCCTGTATTCAGCTAAAGGGAAACAAATACTGTAAACAGGCAAATTGATTTTTTAGATAAGTTTATTTTCATGTTCGGAACAAATCAGAAGTTTGTATTCGGAAGTTCTTGACATCTTTAAACTTCCGATATATAATGTAATCGAAGTTAAACTTCTGTTTCAATACTAATTATATCTATTTTCAGAAGTTTGTCAATAACTAATCGGAAGTTACAAAAATATTTTTTAGAAAGGACGGAACGATTATGACTTTTGGTGAAAAAATAAAAGAAGCTCGTTTAGCTATGAACTTATCTCAGACGGAGCTTGCCCAGCTAACTGGTATTTCCGAAAGATCTCTTTACACATACGAACAGCTGGGAACCCTCCCTAGAAAGAACAATATTAGAAAACTTGCAGAGGCTCTGCACATATCTGTATCCTATTTGCTTGATGAAGATGAAACTGATACGCAAAGCCAAATAGATAACGATATTTTCATTATGGAAGCAAGGGAAAAGTTTGGCTCTAAAGGTGCCAAAGAAGCACAGGATGTTTTAGGACGAGTAAATTCTCTATTTGCCGGTGGTGATTTGGATGAAGAAGCAAAAGATGTATTTTTCCAAGCAGTCATGGTAGTTTATATGGATTCCAAGAAAAATGCTCGTGAAAAATTCACACCAAAAAAATACAGGAAGCATAAAGATAAGGAATAAATTGTGCTAATTCCTCATTCACAGAGTTTCGTTTTCTGTGTTCAATTGGGAGGTGACACAAATGAGAACGGCAAAACATATTATAGAGACAGTAGAAAAATTGGTAAAGAAATACCATACCAGAGATCCTTATGAGCTATGTAAACTATTAGGAATTAAAATTCACTACTACGACTTGGAAAAGAAATTAAAAGGATTCTTTTTTTACCAATCAAGACAGAAAAATATAGTTATAGACAGTAATGTAAATGAAATTCTTGAGCGTATTTTGGTTGCTCACGAATTAGGTCATGCAGTACTACATACAAAAATTGCGATGATGAAAGGCTTTCAAGAAATGGAAGTTTTGGACGGTGGTTCACAAGAAGAAGATGAAGCCAATTTCTTTGTGGCTGAACTTATTCTCGAAGATGAGAAAGTTTTGGAGCATCTTTCCGAATACTCATTTTTTGAAACTGCCAAAATGCTTTATGTTCCAGCAGCACTGCTGGATTATAAATTCACCTTACTTCAAGAAAAAGGAGAAATGCTCAATCCGATGTACATTCGTAAATCAGGGTTCCTGAAAGATGACTTAAGGGACTATGATGATATACATTACGAATGATAAAAAGCTCAGACAGCGATGTATTTAAACATCAGCCGCTGAGCTTCTTTTGTTTATACGGAACTATTTTAAAAAGCAGACCTATAAACGAATTTCTGATTTCGCCTATGGATATGTGCTTTATTTAATAATGCTTTACGAAGCTTATAATGTTAGAATAGTTTTAAAATTATTATACACATGTTCTGCTAAATCTTTATCATTTCTCACCATAGCTATTGATGTATATATATCAACCAACGACTTAGGATGGTATTTTTTTCCGTTTACTTTCGAAAAAGGGCCATCACTTTCAATCAGAATACGTTCATCAGGAATTAATTTCACTCTCTGAAGTGCTTGAGTATTTAAAGTCATATTTGAATTAACTGAAAAGTAACACCCTAATTCTATTAAATCTTGCAAATGCTTAGTAGAACCGCCATACCAATGAACAATACATTTTCGTGGTTTATGTTTAGAAATGATTTCAATTAACTCTTTCTCGGCTCCTTTTATATGAACTGATAGAAGCTTATTCTCATTTGCAGACATTTCAACAATTCTTTCAAAATAATACAACTGTTTTTTAATATCTAATGATTTAGCTGATTTGAAATCAAGTCCTACCTCACCTATATAATTAACATTCTTAGCCATTCTAATAAAATGATTAAAGTCTTCATCTTTCAATGAAGTATCCAAAGGGTGAAATCCTAATGCAAATTTCAAATACTTTGTTTCTGGATACAAATTTTTGCAAGATAAATAAACGCCGGGGGAATTGGTCATACACAGAGTATATTGTTTATTTTCGTTGATTATTTTATATAGTTCATTATGATTTTGATAGAAGTCTAAGTGAAAATGTGTATCTATTAGACCGGAAATCATATCCCCAGATACCTCCTCATTCTTTCATCTTCAGCAAATAACTCTATTAGATCTTCCATCGAACTTTTATACACTCTCAAAAACTTTTCTACTTCCTCAGTGGTTAATCGTCCTACACTTCTAATAAATCTTTTTAAATCTTCTTCAGATATATGTTTATAGCGATAAACGCTACTTAACACAGCTCTTAAATCTGAGCCTTTATCATTTTCCTCGTTCGCCATCAGAAATTCATATGTTTCTCCAGCAAAAGAATATTTTTTATCTCTTTCTACATCAAGAACCGAACTTTTTCGAATCAAACATGGATAACAATATCCACAATTTATAGGATATTCTTTCTCTCCAAATTTGTTATATCTTGATAAGCATGGATGAGAACAAGATATTGTATCGGCATAACAAGCCTTAAAAGCCTCTGTATATTTTACTTGATTCACAACTTCTCGTTTCGTATTAAATGCAAAAAAATTGTTAATCGAATTCTCTATTCCTACCATTTCAAGAATGTTGTTGAATTGGGATAAAAAATATGGATGAGTTGTCCTTGTACTACAAGTACCTTTTCTACTTTTTGTCAAAGAAATATTAAGTCCAATAAAACCATTTTCAGGAATATAAATTGGAATGTTTTTCCCAAGAATACCAGCAATACTCAAAGCAGCACATAAGAATAATAATGAACGACCACGGGAAGTGTTTTCACTACCATTTAATTTCCCATTAATACTACTAATTGGAGCTCTAGAATTTGCAGTAAAACTTATAAAATCAACTTTTTGATCTTCATATATTTCTTGAAAGATTTCCACAAAATCTTTTTGCTTTTTTCTAAGCTTAGGATACTCATTATGTCCCAATAAACATGGTGAAGCTCCGTCCTCTAACAATTTAATAGCACCACATAAGGAGTCTAAACCACCTGAAAACAGGCAAACACAGTCACATCCTTTAATATTTAAATGCTTTCTATTTGGATTTTCTCTTAGACTATATACCATTTCACTTTTTCTAAACTCAATATGCCATATATCACCCGTTAAAAAGCCAAGCATTCTTTCCCAATTTTCGGTAGTTGGTAACCATGTATCATATTCGAGAACCGGAATAGAAACAAATATTTCTCTCGTCCAACAATCTTTAAAAAGACGCCTGTTAATTCTCTTATCTAGAGAGAAAATACTTATTCCTATAATGAATAAATCTTCATATATCGCATCAATCTCCAGACAATCCATTCGATACCAAATGTCTGTAATATTTGTAAATATTGTGCTATATTTTTTTCTATTAATCGAAAAAACATAAGAATCTTGCCACACTCCAGATGGTTGACTCTCTTGTTCTTTATCAATCCAAAATCGCATAATTATTCCTCCTCGTAATATCTTTCAAATATCGAATAGGCGTCATATAAAGCGTTTTTAACAACATCTGAACTTTTAATATCCGCAAAATTTACCGTTTTTATCATTGATAAATTGAGATCACCATCTATAGAATTTTCTATGTATTCATGCATCTTATTCAGTACTTCCGCAGTCTGCATAGGACTTCTACCTTTTGATATTTTCTCTTCATAACAAAAATCAAAATGTGCTTTTATATATTCTTTCAACATTTCTTTAAGTAATGCTTCTGTAGAAATATCTCCAATTTTTGAGATATCATCTATCTCTAGGTTAGCTAATCCTTGTGACAATGCATCCGCAGCTATATTGTCCTCTGTAGTAGCACCTGCATTTGTAAAATCATTAAGCAATTCTGACCAAACTACATCTGATGGTTTACCAATCAAGTCCTCTCGATTATAATCTCTCAAGGCATCGTCTAATCCTTTTGAAGCTACACTTTGAGCAAATCCTAATACTCTTGAAGTAGCAGAATTAAAAGTATTTACAGTAGACATATCAGCTTTCACAGCAGATGCATACTTACTTGCTGCATTTGCTTTAGACGCATAATCCCCATTTTTAGCAAACGATGTTACTGCTCTTTTTGCTTGTGACCAATTAGGTGTCGTTGGTGCTATATAACCTTTAGATGTTCCCATATTTAAGCCTCCTTCTTCTTAATATCAGATAAGACTTTTGGTTTCATCGTTCCTTTGGATAGCATTTCATCGAATGCATTTTCCAAATTTTTCGAATCAGTCTGATACATTGTTCTCAAAGCCGCCATCTCTGGTGGTCCAATGACAATATTAGATTTAGCTAAGGCGTTTGCAATTTTATCTCGATAGCTTTCAAAATTAATATAGAAATCTCTAATAACAAAGTGTTTTAATTCACCTTTTTCAATCTTGGAAACAACAACATTCAAAACATCTTTAATTTCTTCGGAATTCAACGCTTTTGCTTCCTCAATTATTGAACTCATTAATCCACTTGTTGCATTTCCTATTCTCTCTAATACATATTTTGTATTACTACTAAATGAAGATAAGTCAATGTCTCTTTGATTTAAATTTTCTCTTGTTAAATAAAAATACTTATCTAATAGCTGATTTTCTAAGTCCTTAGGTTTACAATTAAGCCACTTTTTTACTTGTGGGTTCAGCCATGGTTCGTATCCTTTTCCATCGCTCTTTTCCACAGCAAGTCGCATTTCTTTAAATTTACGATTTTCCGTATCAAATTCCTTGTTCCACTCATTTAATTGAATAAACAAATCATTATCTATTTTTTGAAGCACTAGCAGTTTAGCTAATATTTCCATGCTCAGTTCTTCACCATAGTAAATCTGTGCTAATTTTCGCTTTGTAATAAATGTGTTCAGAAAACGTTTTGCTTGTCGTGGATTGCCTTTTAAAGTATATGCAACAATGTCTCGTATTTCATCAATTATTACTGATATTTTTTTATACTCTATGTCACCGTCTTGCTTCCATGTTAAGTCTAATTCTTCAATCAACTTATTCAATTGTGCCAAACTAATAACATCGCCTGAAACTGTCATCTTCTTATCAAAGATTTTTTTTAATAATTTATCAAAAGAATCTTTCATTAAAAAGCTTTGAGCTACTAATAAGATCAAATAGTTTTGAATATCTTTTGCAGATAATTCCGGAATATATATTGGGAGTTGTATTATTTTTTCAATATATTCTTTGTCTAATTCTACGTCAAACCCATTCATAGGTGGATACTTACCACGAATAGCATATTTTATTACATTCTCATCAGCTGCAATAATGAATGTTGTTCTTTCAACTGCCAAAAATAGTTTTATAACTTCCAAAATTTCAATTATACGTTCTGGACTACATCTATCCAAATCGTCAATCATAATTACAACATTTTCAATACCATCATCTTCTAAGGAAGCTGAAAATTCTTCTCTGAATTTTCTAATATTATTCACTGCACTGTTATCCGTTACGGAATCATAGTCTTTCCAATATTCATCTTTTAACGACTGAATCGAATCAGCGGCATTTTTTACAGTGTTTCCTATTTCCTCAGCACTACCAGTTACATTCAATAACATGGGCAATGGATTCCCGCTAACTACACTTGCAACCAATGGTGCAAATTTTGATACTGCTTTTGTTCCTAATTTAAACCAATCAACACGTTTTATTAAGTTCCCAAGATTTTCTCTAACTTTTTCTGATGGTGCTTTTTCTTTTAACTCCTGTAATAATGCTTCCATGATTGCAGTTTTAGCATCATCATAGGTTTCAAACATCCATGCATTGATAGTTACACAAATAATTTTTTTCTCGTCTTTAAGCTTATTATCAATTAAACTTAGTAAGGTTGATTTTCCAGCTCCCCATAATCCAAATACACCAATCGTTAATGGATTATATTCTTTATTTTTTGCAATGTCAGATATTATTCTTGCATAAGGTTCGTAGAATAAAATATCAATATCTGAAGCGTTATCTAACCACATATTATTTCCTCACCTCACATTCTTATATGTTTTCTAGTTGAATTTGCTCGTAATTAACTCTATTCTCAACCAAATATTTGAAACTAGAATTTAAGCGTACTTCATCATGTGAAATCAATACATATGTCCAAGGCTTTCCTTCATTTTCAGCATTCCATTCAGAAACAGCTTTGCAATATTCGTTTGCAGCCTTTGCTTTTTCAATTACATCTTTACTCTTAAGCTCGTTACTTGCTTTAGTCTCAATCATAAAAATGCCATTATCAGTTTCCACAATAAAGTCAGGTTCGTATCTGCTCATACCACCCGGACCGTAATATATATCGAACTGCTTTGGTGAAGGTCTCATCCATTTATCTACTGCGGTATCATTTTCAAGCACGATTGCAAATTTACGTTCTGTATCGCTATCAAACTTATATAATGTGTGACAAGCTTTCTTAAAGCCATTAAATACCTTTGAACGAACTTCACTTGCTGGCATGGTTGCTCTTAAGTCGTATATTTCATCAGATTTAATTTTGCCACCAAAACCCGTTTCAATACGAGAGAATGGTCTCATTTCTGTAGCACGATACTTAACTTCATTTGTATAGAAGTGTTGCATCATTTGAGCATAAATTAAATCAGCAATAGTTGTTTGACGCTGATACATAACTTCTACTGCATCTTCTTCTGATAAATAAGTACAGAAATGAGACTTTGCTTCACCAACAAGCTTATAAAGTAAATCGGCACAAGTAGAATAATCTACATTCTCATGAACGATAATATGTCTTACTATCTCGTTTTCAGCTGAATCCACCCTTGTGGTTGCTGCAATTTCTGGGTTATGTTCGAAAGTTTCTCCGCCTTCCCGAAGTTCAGTTCCGACCATAGATTGACTTGAAGGATGCCAATTCATGTTTCTTGTTTCTAAATCAAAGTCTACAAATCCTCGTTTCACTTCATTAAATGGTTGAACAACAGTTTGAGGTATCGGAATAACGCAATCGGTTAATGCTTGAACACAAGTTTCAATTGCTTTTTCTACAACCGATGTTAATGTTTCCGGTTGTAAATTCATATGTGGGAACTGTTTTATAGTTTCTGCAACAACAGTCTTATGAATTGCTTCTCTTATTTCCGGATCCTTCACGGCATTGAAAGTCTTAATCTGACGATTCAACTCTGTAACACTCTTTGAAGTATACGAAGCAACAAACTGAGCAACTTCTTTTACTTGTTCTTCAACTTTTGGTTTTTCATGTTCCGTAGTAACAGAATAAGTAGGTGTTTCCATTAACGTCATAGCTAGCTGTTCTGTAAAACTTACATCTTCAACAATGTAATCGTAAGTTGTAGGCATTTCTATTGTTTCTTTCGGACCTTCTGTTTGCTGCTCAGTTTCATCAATATAATATACTTTTCTAACAAGAGATTCCGGATCATTTGCTAGATTTATAATAGCTTCGTATTTATCGTGACTCACAATAGATAAACGGTCAACCTCATCAACACCAGTGCGTTCACCATATGGAAGACGAAGTCCACGTCCAATTGTCTGCTCTGTTAAAGTCTCAGAAGCTGATGCTCGCAATGGGATAATCGTATAAAGGTTTGTTACATCCCATCCTTCTTTCAGCATATTAACATGAATAACAATTTCAATCTTATTCTCCGGATTTTCTAACGACAACAGCTGTTCAATATTTTCGTCCTTCTCAGCTCCTCGCTGTGCAGAGTTGATTTCCATAACTTTATCTGCATAGTAACCATTAAAGAAATCGTTTGATTTTATATACTTCATTATTTCCTTAGAATGGTCAGTATCTCTAGCAACTACTAAAACAAAAGGCTTTACAACAGGTTTGTCGAATGTACGAGCATAAATTTCAAGCTTACTCTTAGTATCTTCATGCAAACGAAGACCATCATTTAACTTCTCATGGTCAAGCTGTTCCGCTGTATATTCTTCTGGTCTAAAATCCTTGCGAGTAAAGACAGCCGGAACTTTAACATATTTTTCATCATTCAATGCGTGTGCAAGAGAATATTCATAAATAACATTCTTAAATGATACTTTCTTCGCTCCCTTTTGAATCTGTGGAGTAGCAGTCAATTCCACACCAAGAATAGGGCGAAGTTCATTGATAACATCAAAACTTTTATCGGCATGATAGTGGTGACTTTCATCCATGAATATACATAAATCTGGAAGCGATTGAAGATATGAGAAATACGACTCTCCAAGCACTTCGCTTAATCGCTTAATCCTTGCAGGTTGTCCAGCTTTAATTTTACTATCTGAATTTAACTTAGAAATATTAAATACGTTGATAGTAACATCATTAACAAATGACTGCATCTGCCTAAAATCATTATAGTTTTCACCATCTACAATACGTGGTGGATCAACAAATAAATCTAATCCTTTAAATACATACTTAGGATTTGATGGATTTCCAAGGTCTGCCTTGAGTTTTCTATAAATTGTAAGATTCGGTGCCATTACAAAAAAGTTTTTAATGCCTTTTTCATAACGAAGGTACGCAATACAGGCACCCATAAGTCTTGTTTTACCAATACCTGTCGCTAAAGCAAAACATACAGAAGGGAAATCTCTTTCAAATGAACCAAGTGTTTTAAAATACTCTTGAGCATTCTTTAAATCGTCTGCATAAAACTCTGAAGCGATTGTTGATGCCTTATCATGAAGAAATTTAGCTTTCTTTTCAAGGGTAGGCAGTGCATTATATTCTTCTTCGTTTTCTTCAATAATCTGCTGCATTGTTGTAGGATTTTTTTGCAGACTAATAATATCACATAATTTCGCAAAGTAATCTAAGCTCTGTTCCTGTGGCGGACGCAGAGCAAGAACATTACTTATATACTTAGAATGATAAGTATAATATCTTTCGGTATAGGATTCTTTAATCATCTTCCCATTCCTCCTCATCAATTATTGGAATATCAACAACATTAAGGTTATAGTTATCTACTCCATATTCACATTTATCAAGGACAGATTGTGGAATCTTTTTCACTTGAATATTATCATAACGTTTATCAAGTCCAATATCAAAAGCCGGAGCACAAATAAGTAGCGTTTCCATCATTCCCAAGTCTGAATAAATGCTATCAAGCATCTTTGAATCCATATAATTTGTAGTTACATAGATATAGCTTTTGTCTTGACTATAACCTTGTTTCCAAAATACATCTGGATCAGGTGAGTAATTATATCCATTCAATTTTGCAATAGCTGCTATGAGCATATTTGAGTTATACTTACTTGAAATGACAGGATTACCGTATTTATCTTTTTCAATAAGAGAAGGAGCAAGTTCATAAAACTTATATCCTCCACCACCTTGCCAATTCACATCTTTAGTAATACCACCATTATCTGTTCCATCAATCACAGCATTTAAACGTGGTATGCAATGTGTATAACAATGTTCTCCTAGCTCTATTCCAATCCATTTCCTATTTAATTTATGTGCTGTTGCCGATGTCGTTCCGGAACCCAAGAATGAATCTAGTACAATATCTCCGTCAACAGACAACATTTCTATAATTCTACCCACTAAACTTTCTGGTTTTTTACCATTAGGGAATTGGACATTACCCTCTTTTGTAAGGTTATTGTATTGAATATCATCCCAAAGATTACCTGAATTATCTAATTTATAGATAAGTTTACCATCGGTATCTACTACATCTTTAAGCCAAGCAACAAGGTTATTGTCTTTGTAGTAAAATCGAGTAAGTTTACCAGCATTTTTTCCTTTAATTGGCGTATACTCAATACTAAACATACCTTTACCACCAAATTCTTCGGTTTCTTCTATTACTTTTGTTCTAATAGATGTCTGTGCATTCGTAGTTCTAAGTATTTTTTCAATATAAGAATAATAAGCCTTTTTTGTATTACCATCAAATTCGTCTTTGGCTATTTGATTAACTGACACAAATTCAAAATTTTCATGTTTGTAAAGCTTAATCATATCGCCATTTCCAGCTGGAAATTCTTTAACAAAGTCTCCATCATCTATTCTTTTAAGTACAGTTGTATATTTCCAACTTTTTCCTTGATCCTCATAACTTTGGATATAATCCATAAGCTCTTGCTTTTTCTGTGGAACAACATTGAGTTTAAATGACTCCAAATCTTTTGCGTAAAGAAGTATATATTCAACATTATCTTGAAGGCTTTTTCCAAGGTTACTACCACTAACTCCCGCTACTTTTGTTTTAACAGAGATAGTATTAATATGATTTTTTCTTGTAAACACTTCATCCATCAAAACTTTTAAATAAGCCATTTCAACATTATCAATTTGTACACAAATTGCACCCTCTGGAGCTAGAAGATTTTTTAATATTTCCAAACGAGACTTCATCAACTTCAGCCAAATAGAATGTTCTAAATTATCATCATAATGTTCAAAAGCTGCTCCAGTATTATAAGGCGGATCTATATAAATACATTTTACTTTCCCTGTATATTGTTGTTCCAATGCTTTTAAAGCAAGTAAATTATCTCCATGAATGAGCATATTTTCTGTATTAGGATCTCCATAATCTTTTGAAGGATCATGAAGTAATATACGAGGTTCTACAGCCGGTTCTTTACCTTTTCCAATCCAAGTAAGTTCTAATTTTTGCATTTGCAATTCCTCCGTTATTTAATCTTAAAACCAATGGTCATGATATGAGTAATTATGCTATGACCCTTTAATTTCTCACGAATTTCATTCTGCAAGCGTTCATTCATTTCATCAATTTCATCTTCACGCTTATTGATATCACGTTCCATTGTTCTACGTTTTTTCTTCATTTTTTCAAGTTCATCTTTTATTTCAAGCATTTCAGAAAGCGGTAAATTTGTGCTTGCTCTGAATTCTTTATTTTTTTCAGTGATAGCTTTCTTTAAATCTTTCAGTTCACGCTTAAGACCTTCTTTTAAATCTTCGCTATAAGCATCTAACTTATCACATTCTTCCAAATAATATTTTTTATTATTTTCTTCAACCTGTTGCTGTTGATAAGCAATAAGCTCCTGTCTAAATCTAATGAAGCTATCAGATTCCGCCTGACAATCACCGACAACAGTTCCACGAAGTTCCATCATGGAATTGATAAGTTCTTCATCAAGCAAAGTTCCATCATCACATTTAACAGTAAATATCAAATGTTCTTCTTCTCCTATACCCTCATAGGATACTTTGTCAATTGACAACATGCCTTTTAATCCAATATGTGAATCCAAAAAAGCTATATGCCTATTCTTATTACCAGAGTAATCAAACTCAATCGTTACCGGAGAAAGCTCAGTTTTATTTGCTTCATCTAACCAATCCGAATATAATTTATCATCTTTTCTAAGAAATATATCTCCCGATGTTTCTGCTGATTTCCAATCAAGATTGTATGTTTTAAAATTTCCATCGTTATCTACACGGAAACGAAGTTGATCAAGTGGCTCAACTCTTTTTGCTCCATGCATAAGGAAAAAGTAATAAAGCCAACGAGTATATTTATCCATACTAGCAACTGTACTTGTTTGACAATCTTTAAGTTTTGCAGCTACATCCTCATCAAAATTTTCTAAAATTGTTTGACGAGCTTGTGTCATTTTTTCATTAATTACTTCAGACATTTCTTCTTGCAATTCATCAAATTCTTGAGTGATTTCATCAGATGTTTTACATTTCTGATAGATACTAGCAATACGTTTTTCAAAGTCTACACCTGATTCAACAGAGCCAAGAACTTCATCAGAAGAACCAAACACGCCACTAAACAATCTGAATTTTTGATCGAGCAATTGATATACCCTTACATCAGCTGCATTTTTTCTATTAAGGAAGTTAATAACTACAACATCATTTTTCTGACCATATCTATGGCAACGACCAATTCGCTGTTCTATTCTCTGTGGATTCCATGGAAGGTCATAGTTTACAAGTAAACTACAAAATTGAAGATTTATACCTTCAGCTGCTGCTTCTGTCCCAATTAAAATACTTGCTCTATCTCTAAATTCTTCAACAACAGCTGCCTTAATATCAGCGGTTCGAGAGCCTGAAACTCTTCCGTCATTTTTATGACGTTCTTTCCATTCGTTAAGGATTCTTTTTGAATCAGCGTCACTATTAGAACCATTAAGGAAAACAATCTGACCCTCATATCCATTGTTTGATAACAGATTGTATAAATAATCTTGTGTTCTTCTTGATTCTGTAAAAATAACAGCTTTTCTTTGTCCGCCAAGTTTTTCTGTTTCATCAAAACCTTTATGTAATGCTGTTAGAAGATTTTCACCCTTAGAGTTTTCAGTAATGCTTTGTGCCAACTTAGCATACTCTTCAAGCTGTGCAAGTTCCTGCATGATACCTTCTCGGTCTCGAATCAATTCAGCAGTTATATTTTCTTCATCATCAAATGAATCTTTTAATTCATCAATAGTATCGTAATCTTCAATATCCAATTCGCTTTCAACGCCTATCAAAAGATTGTTCAATCTTTCAATTAACGAATTAAGTGTTCCAGAAATTGCAAATGAAGAAGAAGCTAATAGTTTTCTAAGAACCATAGTGATAAGTGTACGCTGACCTTCTGGAAGTGCGTATAATTTATCAGTCTGCAAATAATCAGAAATAAAGTTATATAATTTTTCTTCATCAACCGAAGGTGTGTACTCTTGCAAAATTGGAATTCTATTTGTGTATCGAACATATTCCGTTACTTGCGAACGGAGTGTTCGTTGACAAAACGAATGTAATCTTTTCTTTAAGTTACGATTACGAATTTCCGTATTATTAACTGCAACATACATTTCTCTAAATGTTTTTGAATCTCCAAAAACATGATCATCAATAATACTTACTAAGCCATATAACTCCATAAGATTATTTTGTAATGGTGTAGCTGTTAACAACAATTTCTTTTTACCGTTTAAAGCACTCTTGAGTCTATTACCGGTAACATTACTTGTTTTGTACACATTTCTAAGGCGGTGAGCTTCATCCATGATTACCAAATCCCAATTTACTGCTTTTAATTCAGCCGCCTTTCGAGATGCGAAATCATAAGAACAAATAACTACCTTATTAGAAACTTCAAATGGATTTATTGAACCATTTTTCCTAAGTCGATTAAATTCTTTTGACTCCATCAGAATAGAATCAATGTAAAATTTATCTTCAAGTTCCTGTCTCCACTGCATTCTAAGAGACGCAGGCACAATTAGAATTATTCGTCTTTTTCTTTCTGCCCAATACTGTGATAATACAAGACCTGCTTCAATAGTCTTTCCAAGTCCAACTTCATCAGCTAAAATAACACCATTACTTAATGGTGATTTTACAGCAAACATTGCAGCATCTACTTGGTGTGGGTTTAAGTCAACTTTTACACCAGACATAGCTGAAGCTATAGATTCAAAACTTGACTGTGGTCTTTTTAATTGAATTTGTTCAGCAAAATATCTTGATTGATGTGGAGTATAATTAACCATAAATTCATTTCACTCCTTTATTCGTCTTCTGTTATCTCTAAAATATCTGAAACATCACACTTCAATGCAATACATATTTTTTCGATAATATCCATATTTACATTTTCGTTTTTCCCAAGCTTAGTTATAGATGCAGCACTAATCCCTGCAAGCGACTGCAAATCCTTTTTCTTCATATCTTTATCAATTAACAACTTCCAAAGTTTCTTATATGTAACTGCCATCTTATCCACCTCTCGAAATATTATCATCGTTTTTCATTCTGCTCTCTATTTTAGCATATTATTCTTCTTTTTTCAATTGTCATTCCTCTATTAAAATCAATATTATTGCGAACGCATGATTTTAATTAGTCTACAACTTCTAATCGTATTTTTAAGAGATTTCACAAACTGGCAAGCAGTGTAAACCAATAGTGGTTTACTGTTTTTTCAATTTTCCGCTTTCGCAGAAACTTTCAAAATTGCTTGTTGGGGAATACCCCAATCCCCTTAAAACACCAACTTTCAGTCGGTGGCTACGCATTCATTCTGAACGCTTTTACTTTTTTACAAAAAGAAATTTGGCAGGACTCACGCTAATGAATCCCGCCATTTTTTATCGAGAAGTTCTTTCTCTTTCTTCTGTTTTTTCTTTGTCTGACAAGAACCTTTCCACATTTTTCTTTGCTTTCATAAGCTCTTGCATTTCATTTTTAAGATTGTGATACTGTAAATACATCTGCTTTTTCTCATTCATCAGCTCATAGTATTCCTTGTTTAAGTCTTTTGCTGTTGGAAGCTTCTGAAGTCCACATTCATCAAAAGCTTTCTTGGCTGCTTTATGAAGTGTAATCTGTTCTCGGTGCTTCTCAAAAAAATCTTTACTGTAACCGGACTTCCTGTATTGAATATAAACTTCTCTTGTATCGTTGTAATTGAAAATGTGCTTTTTAAGTGCAAGTAATTCTGCCATACGATTTTCTTTTTCTTTAATACCTGCTGATAGAGTATTGAATTTTTCTGTTGCTTCGTCAGATTTCATTTTCAAATCTTCCATACTTTCAATTTTGTTATCTCGCAAAAACAGCAAAGTCTTTGACATGGACTTTAAATTAAAATTCGTTGCCCATCGCTCATAACCTTTGCCTTTTCCAATAATTTTACGCTCTATATCAATAAGCAAATTGAGTTTTTGTTTCTTTGGAACTTCTTTTGTTTTTGCTTTTACTCCGTCAATCACATCACGAATTTCATCTTCTGAATATCCCTCACCAAGTGAACGCAAGCGAATGAATCTCTGCTGACCTTTAGAGCGAAAAGCTATATGCTTTCCTCGTTTTACTTCAAATCCCACATCTTCCATGAGTACAAGAAACTGATTAAAATCTTTTGGTTTCTTGTCTAAAGCTTCATCAATGGCTATACGAATACCATCTCGGAAAGTGTCTTTTTTCTCATACTTTGGTTGCTGTTGTCTTTCACTTTTTGATTTTCTCTCAATAACAGACAGACCATTTTCTAAGCAAATCAAATCGCTTAATCTTTGAATCGCAAGACCTGAGAACCAAAAGTTATTGAATTTTTTTGAAGCGTCCAACATAGTGGAATTAAAAATAATGTGGTTATGGATATGTGGCTTATCAGTATGAGTATCTACAATAAAAGCGTGTTTACCTTTTGTAAATCGCATACCAAGCTCATAACCTAATCTATTTGCTTCTTCCGGTGTAACTTCTCCTGGCTTAAAAGATTGGCGAATCATATAGGCAATCACATCATTATTTTGCCTTCTTCCTGTAGCCTGCTGATATGCTCTTTTGGTTAAAAGAAATTCTTCAAGAACTGTTTTCGGATCACATTCATAACTGCTGATATAGTTTCCGTTTTCAGTTTTCTCAGGATTGTGAGCATAATCAATTCTATCTTCGAGCGTCTTAGCTAAAGTCTTACCTTTGTTTATGTGTAGTGCAATCAGTTTTGTAGCTGCCATCATTTCACCTCCGTCATTTTGAGCAAAAGAAAAAAAAGCCGCTCATCACGACTTTCTTCAAAATCATATTTATTCTATTTTTAACTTCTTACAAATCCTTTAAGATTGTCATTTGCTGATTCAAGGAAAAGGAGTATCCATGCTGCACAGAACAGTGATAAAACACAAAGTATCAATAATGTTCCAATTATCAAAAGCTGGCTCCAGAATCCTTTTACAATCACAAATATGCAGCAACCAATAAGGAACAACATAAACGGTCCAAGTACATAGGTTGACAAGTTTACCAACACTTTTACTATCAGTGTAAGTATACATACAATCGCTATCAATATATACGCAATCAGTTTAAATGGTAATTTTATAATCTTCATCGTTCATGCCTCCTCGTCTTTTTCTAATTACATTTTAAAGTATCTGTATGTAACTCACAAGGATGTCAACATCTTAAATGCAATTTTTTATTTTGCAAATTTTAACAGTTCCATCAACTCCCACATATGTTTCGCTCCCATTAAGTAAATTTGAATAGCTTCCAGCTCTTTACGATCCAATTCTAAATGGCAGAATCTCGACAAAGCTTTTGCTTCTTCAACACTTAATTCCAATGGTTCGTTTATTTTATCGCCATCGACGATTGTTGAAATTACTCTATGTCTTTCTAATAAATCATCTGTTTCATTTAAAATCTTTCGATAGGCTTCTGACTCTTTTTTCAAAGTTTCATGACATAAACCTCTCAACGCCTTCAAAAATCCCTTCTAACCATTTTGGCAAGTGATAAATATCAACATCATCAATTTTCATATTCTAATCCCTTTTCTTTAAATATATTTTTTCTATGTAAGTACAGCACAAGGCTGTACCTTTTCTTCAAATTGAAGAAAGTCTTGCAAGTATCTCTTTTGAAGTATTCCAAATCTCGTCTAATCGATTCTGCAAGTCCTGAATATCTTCTTTGTAGATACTTCCTGTTTCATTAGCTCGTTTTGCATATTGATTTAAGTTATTGCTACACCTGCGAAGAAGCGAAACCATTTCTTTTACATCTTTCAAATCAAGCTTTACGCAATAGCCGTCAAGTGCCATTTTGCGTATATAAGCATTTAGACAACTGATTTCAACTTCCTCCATCTTCATACGGATACGCTTCATTTCACTTTCTGATACAAGCACATTCATTTGCTTATCACGTTTTTCAATCACAGTGCCACCTCCATATCCGATTTACTTCTTTCATGAGGAATACCATCAGAATGTCTTTTCAGTTCTGCCAGCACTGATACACGTTCTTCTTTTTCTGGCTTAGCCTCACTTTGCTCGTCCATATTAAGAGCAGCGTCAAGTTCAGCAAGTCTTGCACTTTTCTGTGAAAGCTCACTTTCTAACGGGAAAGTTCTTTTCACTTCCACTTTTGCAGCTTCCTGTTGGTTATAAAGATTATCAAGTTGTGTCTTTGATTTTTCTAAGCGATTTGGAATACCTGCAAGTGCATTATCCATTCTGATAAGATTTCCTCGTGGATCTGTGCCAATAGTTAGCCTGTGGCTCATATTTCCTTTGAGTGTAAGCTGATATTCTTGATTGAAGCTGTCATAATCAAGCTCCATCTTGAATCCTCGATACTCACCAATATTCATCGGCTCTGTACCTTTGAAATTCTTACAAGTTGCAAGAATTGCTTCTCCGGCAAGTTCCTTATCCGTAAAGTGTTTTGTACCGACTGTGATACCAACAAAATCTTCTTTTGGAAGTGGGTGCTGTTCTACCACTTCCATATCTTTTTCAAAACCTTTGATGAAACTTTGATACTTTTCAATTTCAGCTGGGAAATATTTTAAAAGCTGGTCTTCTAAGCGATACACTTTACTTTGATGGTCTGCCTTTAATACTTTCAGTCTTGCTACATCAATATCCAAATCCATCTTTTCTTTAATTAATGGATTACCGGCACACAAGGCTTTGATTTCTGCATAAGAGAGTGCTTGCTCATCAACATCATCACAAGAACGAACGGGTGATTTACTCGTCATAATCTGAGAAATAAACTTCTGTTTATTCTCCAAAGTCTGATACAAATATGCGTCAAATGTTCCTTCCGTTACATACTGATAGACTTGTACTTCTTTGTTTTGATTGCCTTGACGAATGATACGACCATTTCTTTGCGTCATATCTGATGGACGCCAACCAACATCAAGATGATGAACTGCAACAAGTTTATCTTGCACATTTGTTCCGGCACCCATCTTCTGCGTACTTCCAAGAAGAACTCTCACTTGTCCTGTACGAACTTTTGAGAATAGCTCTTTTTTCTTTGCTTCGGAATCTGCGTCATGGATAAAAGCAATTTCATTTTCAGGAACACCTCTTGTAATAAGTTTCGCTTTAATATCATCGTAGACATTAAAGGTACTGTCCTTTTTCGGTGTCGATAAGTCGCAAAAAACAAGCTGTGTGAGCTTTTTATCCGTTCCTTTATCCCATATATCAAAAACATTATTTACACAGGCATTGAGCTTGCTGCTGGGGTCATCAGGAAGTAAAGGATTCATCAGTCTTTGGTCTAAACCGATTTTTCTACCGTCTGATGTTATCTTAAGCATATTATCTACTGATGGATCTACCGAACCGCTATGCACAACCGCAGCTCTTTCCGAAAGTGAAGCCACCATTTCTTTTTGAATCTCCGATGGCTGTACAACTACCGTTTCAAATTTTGCTTCGGGTACAGGAAGATTTAATTGGTCAGATGTTTTAATATCTGCCACTTCTTTGAACATATTCATCAGTTCTGGAAGATTAAAGAACTTGGCAAATCTCGTTCTCGCACGATACCCTGTACCTTCAGGAGCTAATTCTATTGTTGTAGCTGTTTCACCAAATGTGGAAGCCCAACAGTCGAAGTGCGTTAGATTCTTCTGCTGCAAAGTGCCATACTGCAAATATCTCATCACAGTATAAAGCTCCGTCATAGAGTTACTTACGGGAGTTCCTGTTGCAAAGATAACACCTTTTCCACCTGTCAGCTCGTCCATATATCGGCACTTCATAAACATATCCGAAGATTTTTGAGCTTCCGAAGTAGAAAGTCCTGCAACATTTCTCATTTTCGTATAAAGGAACAAGTTTTTAAATCCATGACTTTCATCTACGAATAAGCGATCTACACCAAGTTGTTCAAAAGTAATGACATCATCTTTTCTATCAGTTGCAAGGAGCTTATCAAGCCTTGTCTGTAAAGATTTTCTTGTTTTCTCCATCTGTTTGATAGAGAAGTTTTCGCCTCTTTGATACTTCATTTCATTCAGAGCATTTTCAATATCATCAATCTGTTCTCTTAAAAGTTTTTCCTGTCTTTCTGCTGAAATAGGGATACGTTCAAACTGAGAATGACCGATAATAACTGCATCATAATCGCCTGTAGCAATTCTTGCACAGAACTTCTTACGATTAGCTGTTTCAAAATCTTTCTTGCTTGCCACTAAAAGCTTTGCACTTGGATACAGTCTTAAAAATTCATTCGCCCATTGTAAAGTCAAATGGTTTGGCACTACAAAGAGTGATTTCTGACAAAGTCCTAGTCTTTTTGCTTCCATTGCAGAAGCAGCCATTTCAAAAGTCTTTCCCGCACCAACTTCGTGTGCTAAGAGAGTATTACCACCATAAAGAACATGAGCAATAGCGTTCTTTTGATGTTCTCTCAGCTTAATATCAGGATTCATACCACCAAAGCGAATATGACTTCCGTCAAATTCACGAGGACGGGTAGAGTTAAACATTTCATTGTATTTTTCTACTAAGGTCTGTCTGCGATTCGGTTCTTTCCAAATCCAATCAGCAAATGCGTCTTTGATTGCCTGTTGTTTCTGCTGTGCCAGCGTGGTTTCTTTTTTATTCAAAACTCGCTTTTGTTTTCCGTCCGGTTCTTCGATAGTGTCATAGATACGAATATCCTTTAGGTTCAGCGAATCTTCCAAAATACGATACGCATTGGCTCTGTCTGTTCCATAGGTGACATAAGCATTAACATCGTGTCTACCCGGAGCACTCTTTCCTTTAATCTGCCACTCAGCTGTAAGTGGTGAATAGTTTACTTCAATACTTCTACGAAGATAAAACGGTGTTTCAAAGGTTTCTTCCATAAACTGTTGGATATATCTTGGATCAATCCATGTTGCACCAATACGCACATCAATTTCAGAAGCATCCAAATCTTTCGGCTGTGCCTTTTCAAGAGCCTCAACATTGATACGGTATCTCTCATCATTCTGCACCGCTAAACGGGCAATTCTAAGCTTATCTCGTACATTGCCGGATAAATAGTCATCTGCTGTATGCCAGCCTTTATCCATATCATCAGGACCCATTGGGTCTTTGAAGATAATGCCATGAAGCTCGCTGGTAATAGTGTCAAAGTCATTTGGAGTACCTAAAAGCTCTGCCATATATGGCAAGTCTACCATACCACGCTCACCGATAGAAATTGCAAGTGCTTCACTTGGTGTATCAACGCTTGTAATATTTACTTCCGGTCGGATTGTTCTTTTGGTAAACATATCCGCCTTACTTTCAAGCTCTCCGTTTTCATCAATATTTTCAAGAGAACAAAGAAGATAATAAGAAGAATCTTCCGAGAATGCTAATGAGTTGGCTCTTGAATTAAGAAGTCCATACTTTGCGGTAAACTCATCATAAAGCTCATTTAGTTCCTTTTGTTTTTCTTTAATACTTTCATCAGGATAATCGTTTAGCTGGTAGTTAATCAGCTCATTTACCGTCTGACGAAGCTCCACCATACCTTTAATTCTGCCTTTTGCTGTTTCATTGTGATCACAAAGCCTCATAATAGAGTTTTCTCTAAAATAGACTTCATCATCAACTACCGCAAAAGAGAAGTTTTTTACATCAGGATTTGCCGGTATTGTTTTAAGTTCTCCTACAATGTTCTGCTCTGCAATTTCAGCTTCAACATATTCGCCTTTGATATTTTTAATTGCTTCCTGTAACTGTTTAGAAAGGTCTGCACTTTCTTTTGGAATGACAGTACATTCTTCTTTACCATACTGTGTGGAATGACTTGTAAGCTCTCCAAGAACCATTTGAGGATTATCTACAAAGTAGCTGTTAATAGCAAATCCGTCCTCAGTTTGTCCTAAATGCACCCAATCCGGTTCAATATCAATGGGATGTTCACGCTTCTGCAAGAAGATAATATCGGACACAACATCAGTTCCGGCAATGGCTTTAAAAGCATTGTTTGGAAGTCTAATAGCTCCCAAAAACTCTGCTCTTTGTGCAAGATACTTTCTAACATCAGGTGTCTGCTGATCCATCGTGTATCTGCTTGTAACAAAAGCAACCACGCCGCCGGGACGCACTTGGTCTAAGGCTTTGGCAAAGAAATAGTTATGAATGGAAAAGCCAAGCTTATCATACGGTTTATCGCTGACTTTATAATTTCCGAATGGCACGTTGCCGACCGACAAATCGAAGAAATCTCGTCTATCTGTTGTTTCAAATCCGGCTACAGTAATATCTGCATTAGGATAGAGCTTCTTTGCAATTCTTCCGCTGATAGAATCAAGTTCAATTCCATAAAGCTTGCTGCCACGCATTTCTTCGGGCATAAGTCCAAAGAAATTTCCAACACCCATTGACGGTTCTAAAATATTTCCTGTCTTAAATCCCATCTGTAAAACCGCATCATACATAGCACGAATCACAGTAGGACTTGTATAGTGAGCATTTAAAGTAGACGCTCTCGCCATTTCATATTCACGCTCAGGAAGTAGGGATTTAAGTTCTAAATATTCCTTTGACCAGTTTTGTTTATTCACATCAAAGGCTTCTGAAAGTCCACCCCAACCGACATATTTCGACAAGATTTCCTGTTCTTCAGAAGTAGCATTACGATTTTCTTCTTCCAAAGTTAAAAGCATACGAATGGCAGCCACATTGTTAGCATATTTCTGTTTTGCACCGCCTTCACCAAGATGTTCATCGGTAATCGTAAAATTAACCGCCGGGATCTCTTTTTCTTCTTGAAGCTTAGTGTTACGGGAATCCTCTGAAAGAAGTCTTTCAAAGTTTGCCATACTTTCCGCCCTGAAGATTGGATAGTAAAGCGTTGGATCAAGAAGCTGCACTTCATGTTCTCTAACTTCTGTAATCTCAAACTCCGTACCTTCAAGGAATACCTTTTGTCCGGCTTGATATTTTGGCGATGATTTTGTAACTTTTTCATCTTCTATCGGAACATCAAAGACTGTCGGTTCAGTAATAGGAACAAATTCATCAGCGATTTCAGTTTCTTCAACTTCAACAACTTCTTCGCTGTCATCATCTTTAATGATTTCTTCTGTTTCTACATCAGAGATAGCTTCAACAACTTCTTCTTGTTCAGTATGAACATCACTCTCTAGACTGTCAATTTTAGGGGCGATTTCTTCCTCTTTTTGCGGTTCTGGAGCTGTATAATACAATCCCTTATCAATTAACCTATCAATACGGTTAGCAACCTGTGTCCAATTTAATTTGACCTTTTCACAGCCAGCTTTATCATAGATAATTCCTTTTGCATCGTGATTTTGACCGCTTGCTGTTGCACCGGAAAGTGCATGAGAATGTCCACCTGTACCATACTCACCTTTAAGGAAATCAGCTCTATCTTTTGTTGTTTGGTGCTGCTCAAAGTAATTAAAGATTCTTTTCTTTCCCTCCGAGAAACTACTTCCTCTTATAAGATCCTGATTGATTTCATCATCAGTAATAAAAGATTTCACTTCCGGCAAAGCAAACATTTCTGTATCAAATTCCTTGCGTGGAAGATTCAGCTCAGTAAGTGCCTTTTCGATTTTGTCTATCTTATGATAGTGGAAACGAAGGACATTTCTATCCACCGCATACATCATTTTAAAGACTTGAAATTCTTTTTCTAAATTCGAGCAAAAATCTTTATCACTTAATTTTTCAGCAAGTGACTGTGTTTCACTTGGAAAACCATTGCCTTTAATATCTGCTAAAGAAGGGAATACATCTTCACTCTTAATCTCATCACTTAAATCGTGATAAAGATACCAAAGTTTCTGAGAAAGCTCTTTTCTTTCATGTGTTGGTGCTTCCGCAAGCTCTACATTGGTTGCAAACTTACCTTCTTCCAAAAGCTCACCGATTCGCTTTGCTACATCTTCCCAAGGCATAAACTGAGCATGAGCGTTATCTCTTGCTGTATTACCTTTTACAAAAGATATGCCCTCATCGCTATACCATGCAGAAATGCTTCTTTTATCGCTCTGAATACCATAACCGCCATGATAGACTTCTTTTAAAGTAGGAATGATTTCTTCCACTGATTTCTGCTTCATAAATTCTGTAGCAACTATCATTCGGGCATTGTCGGTATTGCTCCCAAGCTGCAAGAATAAGTCTGTTTCATTTTGCTCAAAAGAAAAAGCGAAGGACGTTTTTACTTCGTTCTCCGCTTCATCTATAAATTTTATCTGTTCATCTTGGCTAAGGAATAAGTTTAAGGTTAATTGTACACCAGATCCGTCAGTACGATTTCTTCTGCCTGTGCTTTTAGGCTGTTCATGTGCTGCACCCACAACATCTGCTGTGTTTTCTTGTCCGGTGCCGGATTCTTCTCCAGAAGCTCTTTCATCAACAGTTCGATTCGCTTCGTCGCTGTTTCCTGTACTTCCCAAAGGTGCGGAAACAATGTCTCGCTCAGAATCATATCGTCGTAAGTCATCGGTTTGTGTTCCTTGAGGAATGTTCTCCTCATGTTCCCATACTTCCCTAGAGGTTTCGCTTCGCTGTTCTGTAGTTGAATGTCCGGAATCAAATATTCTCCCGCTTTCAAATAATTCATCTCTGTCATCATAACTTTTGCTCCTTTCACTTTCTATGCTTTTTTCTACTTCAAATACCGTTCTTTCAATTTCTTTAAACATCTCTTTTGTTACGCTGTTGACTGCTGTACCAAGGGCATTGATGGTTTTTCTTGTGTTAAACTCAAAAATATTTAAGAAATCATCTTGTTCAAAATACACTTCGGGAACATCCACACATCTGGAATATAGTGCGTAAGTGGCACTGATTGACACCGCCTTTTTAAATACCACTTCGATGTTAAAATCATCATACTCTTCAAGAAATGAATCCGCAACGATGTCGATGAAGTCAGATTTGTTATTATCCCAATAATCTTTTGCAAGAACTTCAGCAACTTCTTCAAACTGCATTTCCATTGTGCCTTTTGCTTGTACTCCAAATGTTTTTTCAAAGGCAGACTGTATCGGTTTTCTGTGTCTGTCCTCAATTTTCCAAAGTTCATCAAGCTCTAAAGAATTTCTTCTTTCGCCTGTATCAGCCACATCAAATACATAACGAAGATAAGGCTTTTCCGTATTCGTTACAAAAAGGGCAATACCTTTTGAACCTCGCTTTACATAGCGAAGCTTCTCATCTTTCCATGCGTCAAATTCTTTACAAAGCGTTGCATTCGGTCTTTGTGCATGGATCATGACCTGCTCAGGATAAGAAAAATCATAGTTTCTTCCCATAGTAGAAAGAAATGATGTCCATGAATCCATAGACTTTGTAATCTCATGGATTGTCTTAGTTGCGACATGGGCATAATATTTTTCTTTTTCGTTCATTTTCTAACCTCCAATTCGTCAAATTTGAGGATAAAAGCAAAGCTCACTGTACTGCGATTCAGAAATCTTTTGAAGCTTTTTGATTAAGGCTTCTATCATTGTCTTTAGTTCCATTTCATCAAAAGCAAGCTGTGCTTTCATCGTGTTTAATTCTTTAATCGTTTTTTCCTTGGTGTCCTGCCCGTAAATCATCAATAACATTTTTTCATCATGTGTGAAATCCATTACTCCAACTCTCTTTCCGAGTGGCACTTGGCTGATTTTGCGATTGCACCTGCAACGGGTGGTTCTTTCAACTTTTCAAGCACTGAAGCTTTTCCGTTGTTGATAACACCATCAATCATTCCATAATCATCTTCCATTGCCATCTCTGCATTTTTTAAATAGTTTTCTGGTTTTAAAAACTTTGGAAGTTCTGCAAAACCTACTGAATCTACATAATGGCAAGTTACCACATCATGTTGCTTTAACGCCACAATGTCACTGACCGATAAACTGTGTCCTCGAAAGCTTTCCGGGTGATATAGATTGAATTTCTCATACAAACTTTCAAGCAAAACTGCCTGATTGTCCGTATTTTCAAGTGGTGCGATATATACCACTTCATAATGGTCAAAACATGGCTCAATACCGAGGCTATCAAGCTCTTTTCTTGAAGCAAATCTCTCTGCTACCGTTTCATCGGTTCTTTTTAGCTGCAAGATAGCATAGCTGTCATTGGCTGATTCCAAGAACGCTTCTAATCTGTCCTCATGTGTTCCGCTTCCGTTTATTTCATCCCATTTTTCGATTTTCATTTACATTCACCTATCTTTCTTCAAAAATATCCGGCAGCGTTTTTTTACTGTCGGATATGTTCATCTTGTGGCTATTTAATTTTTCAAGCACCGAGGGAATCCTTTTTTCTTCGATAGCTTCTACTTTTTCCAAAAGTTCATCATAATCTACTGCAATCAAATCTTTCTTATCCAGCTTAAAATCTGAAAGAATCTCTTTTCTTGCTTCAATCATAGAAAGATCAGGCATGTCGAGCTGACCGCCATCAATTTCATTAAAGTTTTTATCATACAAAGTGTAATCCCAACCATCATCACAAGTCTGAAGTGCAAGAAAGTGATTTCTTCCTACTTGCCAAGCCATCTGTTCTTCCATAATCTCAAGCTCTTTTGAATACTTTGCACCCACACGCTCCATCATTTCTGCAAACTGACAGATATGAAAGATTTCACTTCCGATTTTCGTATGATAATCATCTACATATTTGCATGGCTTGATGACCGTTTCTTTGGAGAACTCAATTTGAATCGTTCCACCGTCGGGAATATGAAACAGATCGTCATAGCTGCTGTTAATAAAACGAATCTCTTTACTCATAGCTTATCTTTTACCTCCTGTATCAAACTCTAAATGAAATTTAGCTTTACCGTCTGCTTCCGTACCAAGCACTACATCTGCGTTATAGCTCTTTCCGGTTTTCTTTGATTTGCAATCCTTTAGCTTTGCTCTGCCATCACGAAGAAGCTTATCCACAATATATTCCGTAAGCTTTTTACCGATATGATTAAAGAAAGCATTATCTTTCCAAAGTACAAATCGGCACTGTCTGTTACTGCAAAACCAACCTTTTTCTCTTTCTACTACTTCATTACCACAATGAGGGCAATGTCCAATGACTTTATAATTCTTAGGCATAATCACTTCTGCTCCTTTCACGACTTCATAAGTCTTTACTAATTCCTGTACCATCGTTTCAATCTCATTCATAAAGGACTGTGATGGATATTCCTTATGCTCAATCTTTAATAGTTTTTCTTCCCAATCGGCTGTCATCGTCGGAGATTGAATCTGCTCCGGCATAACAGTTATTAAAGCAACGCCTTTATCTGTTGGAATTAGATTTTTCACCTTATTATTACCGCTTCGCTTCAAATATCCTTTTTGTACCAGCTTTTCAATAATTCCCGCACGAGTGGCAGGTGTACCAATACCTTTTCGCTCAGCTTCTTTTGGCATTTCATCTGCTGTGGCATTTTCCATAGCTTGTAAAAGCGTGTCTTCCGTAAATGGCTTTGGGGGAGAAGTCTTACCTTCTTTGATAGAAACATTACCAACTGTTAGTTCATTGCCGACCACAAGCACAGGGAGCTTCCCACTTTCTTCTTTTGATTCCTTATCACTTGCCACAAGTGCTTTCCAACCATTTTCAAGCACAGTTTTTCCTTTGGCTTTAAATATTGAATTACCACATTCAAGCTCAATCGCTGTTTCTTCATAGCGATAAGCTTCACTTACACTTACAAGCAGCCTTGTAGCAATCAGCTCAAGTACAGCCTTTTCTCCTTTGGGAAGTTCTTCTAAGTTAAATTTCTTAACTTCCCTTGTTGGGATAATAGCATGATGATCGGATACTTTTTTACCGTTTATGACTTGCGTGACATTTACTTTACTTGACACTTTCTTTTGAAATACCGTTTCAATCTCATCAATTAAATCCGGTATCATTACTGCCATATCTTCCGTTAAAAATCGGCTATCAGTACGGGGATAGGTGGCAAGCTTCTTTTCATAAAGGCTTTGGGTATAATCAAGGGTCTGCTGTGCTGTGAAACCTAAGATTCTGTTGGAATCTCTTTGTAAGCTCGTCAAATCATAAAGTGCCGGTGCATTTTCCTTTTTCTCTTTCTTTTCTGCTTTTGTAACTGTACATTTTGCGTTTTCCTCACAGGCACTTTGTAACGCTTTTACTTCCGAGAACCCTTGAAAACGCTGGCTTTGTGCGTTGAAATCTTCAAAGTCCAATACAACTGTATAGAATGGCTCTTGTTTAAAAGCAGAGATAGAAGTTTCTCGCATAACCGCCATTGCAAGCGTTGGTGTCATTACTCTGCCAACATTTAATGTTTGGTTATACAGGCAAGAAAAAAGTCGAGTAGCATTGATACCGACAATCCAATCGGCTCGCTCTCGACATAAGGCAGCTTCGTATAACGAATCATATTTAGTTGATGGCTCTAAGTTTTCAAATCCTTTCTTAATAGCACTGTCTTCCATAGATGAAATCCAAAGTCTTTCAAATGGTTTCTTACAGCTACATTGATGATACACAAGACGAAATATAAGCTCTCCTTCTCGTCCTGCGTCTGTTGCACAGACAAGGCTTTCTACATCATCTCGCTTCATAAGCTTCTTTAAAATACCAAACTGTTTTCTTGTAGAAGCTGATACTTCATACTTCCATTTTTCAGGAATAATCGGTAAATCTTCATATTTCCACTTGCCATACTTTTCATCATACATTTCCGGATTTGCAAGTTCCACAAGATGACCGACGCACCAGCTTACCACATAACCATTACCTTCAAGATAACCGTCACAGCGTTTTGTTGCACCAATAACCTTTGCGATACTCTGAGCAACCGATGGTTTTTCCGCTAATACTAATTTCATTGTCCTCGTCTCCTTTCGTTTTAGGGAAAAATTAAAGCAGCCTCATACGCTTTGTACAAGACTGCTATGTAATGATAATTCAAAAACCAAGAATTATATCCATATTTGAGTGATAATCATTTTAGTCATAATTTTTGTACAAACTTATTTATGACCATTTCCATTAATTATAACTTCTTCATCATTTAAAATACTTTCAATATCTTCCCATGTTGCTGGCTCCGCTATCTTAAGCGGTGATATTTGATTATACGAAAGAATTCTAGTTGTTCCATTCAATTCTTCGCTAAAATTCAAACTATTACTTTTCAACGCTTTTGCAAAACTAGAAAGTTCATAATCTACACCACCATGTTCTTTTTCTATCTGATCAAATAAACCATATTGATATAAAGATGAAATAATAACATTTAGTTTTGATTTTCTATTAAAGTCAAAAGCTTTTATGTATTCAAGTTCTTCAGGAGTACAAATATTGATAAAGCGTGCAAGTTTATAGTATAACGCATCCTCCATCTCAAACAATAAATAACATCTTGTAAGCATTGCGAAATAATCAATTTTCTTATCATCATTCATTTCGTTAATGAGGTGTATTTGTTTTTTTACAAAAGCTTCATAGTCTGAATTATCGTTAGTAAATTTTGCTGACATCTTAACTTGGTCGCTATAATCTCTAAAAGTACCAAACAAATACCGTTGCATTTTATCCCAAAACAATACCGTTGGTGTATGAAACAAAATATCTTTCAAATCATTTGTTGCATCCAAAAGTGCTCCAACATCACCCAATACAACTGCTTTGATAATATTCCAAAATGCGTCCCCAGAATATTCTCTAATATCCTTGTCTTTTAGAATGGCAGTTAATGCCGTAACTTGCTTTTCAAACATAATTTCCTTACCTTTCTTCGAATAAGATTTGCATTGCCATCATTCTTGATTTGACTCAGTATTTACAACTTCTTTTCGAGAATTCCACCATCTTTTTACTTTAGGTGCTGTCCTATACACTCCATAACAAGTAGCGGTTACACCGACAATTACAAGCCCGATTTTTCCAACCTTTTTATATCGAACAATTCTTTCAATTGTTTCTTTAGTAGCTTTTTCTTCTGCAATTTTTTCAGCTTTCTTTTCAGCTTCCCTTGCAAGAAAATCATTGTTAGCTTTTAAACGATTGGCTGCCTGTGCTGCATATCTTGCTGCGCGTGAATCTGCTACTTCTTTTTTTACTTCCGCAATAGTTTCGGCAGAAAGATCCAAGACATCCTTTATATTTTCATCATAAGTTCGTGTTGTCCAATAGCGATTATAGTGAGCATATCCACCTGTACCTCGATGTAAATCTTTAGTAACTGCATACTGAAGTCCCTTAGTGGTCAAATCATATGAACCCGGTTCTCCCGTTAATATTCCCTGTTTAAGCAAAAGTCTGTTCATCTCTTCTCCAGTAAGTCCATATTCTTGTCCTAAAACACTTGCAGATACCTGCATAAAATCCCTCCTCCACATTAGTATTATTTATCTCTTAATGAATTGTTCACTTCATTAGCCAATGTATTTAAATCTAGGTTATGAAGTGCGTATTTATAGTTTTCAAGCTGTTGTTCATCACTAAGTACCTCCGTTTGGAGCTGTTCAATAGTTTTTTTCTTTTGTTCAACCGCTTTCTCGTATCGTTCAATTTCCTTGCAAAGATAACCTTCTATATAATCTGATGTAACCTTAGTTTTTTTCTGTCCATAAATTGCTGTCATTACAGACCCCATTAAACTTCCTAACGCAATCGGTAAAGCTAGATTTGCTGGTGCAAAAATAGTTGCTACAAGTCCAGCATACTTAGGGGATTCATACATAAATTTTTTTAATGCTTCTTCAGAAACAAGATTTCCTGATTTTCTAGAATCTTGTACAGCTGATAGCTTTCCCGAACGAATCCATCTTCGAACTGTTTCAGGATTTGTCTTTAATAATTTAGAAATCTGCTGAACAGTATATTCCTTCATATCGCACCTCCTTTTACTACATTCTATTCATTATGTAGTATTAAGTCAATACATAATGTGGCATTAAATATTTTTTCTATGTATCGGCAGCCTTTCGACTGCCTTTTTATTACTGCTGTTCTTCCTCGTCCTCAGTTACTTCATCATCGCTAAGTTCAAAGATGTCATAATCCTCATCTTCGTCCTCGTCATAATCATCTTCATTATAATTGGCATCCGGATCAGGCTTTACTTCTTCTTTCTTTTTCTTATCCTTAAATTTAATTAAGGCAAAGATTCCACCGCCGGCAATTACAATTACAAGCACCACAAATGGAAGCAGATTCACAGGCTTTTCTTCCTTTTCCTCTATAATTGGCTTTTCCTCCACTACAGGCGGTTCTTCTTTCGGTTTATTCGCTTCTTCCTTCCCAGCAAGTTCAGCCTTTAGCTTTTCTGAGTCTTCTTCATTCATAAGTGCCATCAAGTCCATTTCATCAACTTGATTTAAGAAGTGAACGGTGCTGTTTCCCTTATCATCTCTATCAATAATCAGATAGAAGTAGTTTCCGTTTTTAGATACCAGCGTTACAAACTGCTTGCCTTTGCTAGAAGTATGCCCTACATCATCAACCAAAGTAAGGTTTCCTTCGGGTGTAAGTGCTGGACCCGTTGTGTCTTTTTCGACTTCTTCATTTGGCTTTTCTTCTGTAACTGTTGCTTTTGGTGCTTCTTCGCCACCACTTGCAAAAGCTGTAGTCGGCATCATAAACAGAGTGCATAATGCTACTGTAAGGACAGGTAATATCCATCTTTTCTTAATCTTCATCTCTTGTTTCCTCCTCATCATTTCCATTAAATTCATTCATAGGATTCGGCACAGATACAGAAGCTTTTTTAATAAGTTCTGCAAGCTGTTCCGGTGTAATATTTGCTGCGTGAACCATGTCATGAATCATGGTATTTTCGGTTTCACGATATTTCTTTTCTAATTCTTTTGCACGAGCGTCCCATTCATCTCGCTTTTGTATAGCTTTCTTAAGGTCAGCTCCGATTTTATCTAATTTACTTGCCATAAATGCTCCTTCCTACAATCTTCCAAAGCAATAAAAATGCTGTTGCCAATACGGAATTTCAATCGAAGCGTAAGAAATTGGATTTCCGCAATGGATCATCATACCGTTTCCTACATAGATTCCTACATGGCTTGCTCCACTTGTGTCATAAGTGCCTTGGAAAAAGATTAAATCACCCGGTTTTGCTTCACTCTTTGGAATGATATCGCAGATATTCATAAGTCCTTGAGCACCTAAACGACCTACATTCCAACCGTTACCACAATGATTGATAACCCAAGAAACAAATCCTGAACAGTCAAAACTTGTTGACGGTGATGAACCGCCCCAAACATACGGATAGCCAAGATATTTTTCAGCTTCACGAATCATTCTCGCAAATCTCTCATCCGTTAAAGCTTCGCCCGGAATGTCATAGTCGGTGTATTCACCACCCGGATTTGCATAGATGTCATCTTCAAATAAATAAGAGCGATTGCCTTGTGTCTGTAATAACACCGCATATCGCTCCATTTCATCTTCACTCATGCCCATACCGGAAATAACCACTCCAAGTCCTTTGTTTTTTAAGGTTACATAAAGAATACGGTACTCATATTCCACTTCCACCTCATATTCATAGATTTCTGTTGTGGTTTCACCCGTATCTGGGTCTGTAACCGTTCTTGTGCCTGTCCTTGTTTCTGTTCGGGTTTTTATCTGAATTTCCTCTCGCAAACTCAAATCATATTGTCTGTCAAACAGCGCTCTAATCGTGCTTTGAACTTCTGCTCTTGTATAATCCTCAAATTTTACTGTCAGATATGAAGTAAGCTCATACGGATTGTGATTGATTTCATCAAGATGGTACTTATACTCATCATATCCGGGATTCGTGCTTTCAATGTTATTGATTTTTCTTTGAAGTGAAGCTTCCAAAGCTTTATAATCATCATTTGCACCGATAATATCTTCATCTGTTGCAGTATAGGAAGTGCCGAGAATTACATTAGAACCACCTTGAAACATCACAGAACAAGAAGATAAAGCACTTGTTAGAATCATTAGTAGTAGTCCTCCGGCTAAGATAAACAGAATCGCATGAGAATGACTTTTTGCAAAATCAATCACCTTGTCTGCCATCTTCTTTGAAGTGCTTCCGGCTTTCTTTGCTCCGTCAGTTGTAGCTTTTGAGCCTGTCACAGTATTCTTTCCGGCTTTTGCGGCTACATATTCTTTCTTGATGTCCTGCTTTTGTTTCCATCTTGAAAAGGGGTTGGTTGCCGTATTTGGATTTTCTGCTTTCTGCCTTTGATAAAGTGTTTCAATATTGGCTTTATCTGCTTTGCTTTCTAACTTCTGTGCTTTACTTTGGGTTTTCATCTTCTTGCTATAATGAGAATGTTCCAAATATCTGCCCGAACCCTCTGTCAAAAGTTCACCTTGTCTGATAGATTCAACACCTATATTTTCATCCTCATTTTGAGCCAGCGTTTTACGAACTGTGGCAGTTGCTGCATTAACAGCACCGCCTTTTACAGCTCGTTTGACCTTTGAAGGAGTTTTAATATCCTCCGTTGCCACTTCTGCCTTTCCAAAGCGAAGCTTTTCGGTACGGATAGTAACCTTATCTTCTTCGCTTACAAGCTTTTGTTTCACCTTATCCGATTTATTTGCATACTTTTCAGCCTTATTATGCGATTTTCTGACTTTATCATCGGATAGTTCTTCCTCTGTGAATCTAAGCCTTGTTGTCTTTTTCTTCATCAGCAGACACCTCCGATAATTTTGTTGTCATGATACGGTACAGTTCAAGGTCTGTTGGGAACCTGTCAACAAACGGCAAAATAACATTTCCATAAAACAATAGTCCTTCGCCCTCACCGGAATGAGTAACATAAGAAAGCTGATGCGGAGAAATGTTAAGCTGGCTTGCTAAAATCTGTCTATCGCCTGAAGCCTGATTGAGCATATAGATGAAATCAGAGTTTTCAAAGATATTCTCAACTTCTCGGCTTGAAAGCAGATCCTTTACGTTCTGCGTGATACCGGTCGGAATACCGCCCCATTTACGGAATCTTTTCCAAATCTCTACCGAATAAGCTGCTGTCTGTTCTTCTTTTAAAAGCAGATGGAACTCGTCCATATAGTAGCGTGTTGCTTTTCCGGCATTACGGTTTGCGGTAACTCGTCCCCATACTTGGTCTTGAACAACAAGCATTCCTATTTTCTTAAGCTGTTTTCCAAGCTCCTTGATGTCATAGCAGACAAGACGGTTATTGATGTCGATATTGGTTCTGTGATTAAAAAGATTCAGCGAACCTTTGACATAGATTTCAAGAGCGGTCGCAACATGATGTGCTTCTTTTTCTTCCTGTTCGAGTAGTGCGTTGTATAAATCCTCTAGTAAAGGCATATTCTCAGGAACAGGATTTTCAAAATACTTTTGATAGATATGATGAACACATCTATCTATTACCGTCTTTTCAATCGGCTGTAATCCATCTTTTCCGCCTACAATCAATTCGCAAAGAGAAAGAATAAAATCCGCCTTTAATGCAACAGGATTATCTTCCTCCGAATAGTTGGCATTGATGTCCATTGGATTGATGAAATGGGTACTTGAAGGACTGATTTTTACTACTTGTCCTTTAAACTTATGCACCAATGCACTGTACTCCGCTTCAGGGTCGCAGACGATAATATCATCATCCGTAACAAGAAATGCATTGGCAATTTCTCGTTTTGCACTAAAGGATTTACCACTACCCGGCGTACCTAAAATAAGTCCATTCGGATTCTTTAATTTCTTTCTATCCACCATAATGAGGTTATTAGAAAGGGCGTTCAAGCCATAGTACAAAGCTTCTTTCCCATTTTGGAACAGCTCCTGTGTGGTAAAGGGAACAAAGATAGCTGTGCTTGAAGTAGTTAAGGCTCGTTCAATCTCAATTAGATTATTGGCAAGCGGCAGACTGCTCATCAGTGCATTTTCCTGTTGGTAGTCTAATCTTCTCAAATTACAGCTATGCTTTTGAGCAATCGAGCTTGCCTGAAATACATTGTTTTCAAGCTCCTGTTTCGTTTTTCCTGTATTCATCACAAGGAATGTCACTAAGAACATACGCTCATTTTGGCTTTGAAGCTCCGTTAGAAGCTTCTTTGCATCCTTACCGTAAGTGGCAAGGTCTGATGGAATGATGTCCATATCATAACCTGAGCGTACCGCTTTTTTCTGCTCCTCAATCTTAGAACGGTCAAGTTCTGTGATCGTTCTCTTTACTTTCTTGATTGCCGAAGTCTGATCCACTGACTGAATGTGCATGGTTACAATCTGCGAAGACTCCATATCAAGAAAATCTTTTAAAAGCTGGTCACTAAGCTCCGGTGCAGTAATGAATAGATAAGACATTGCACCATAAAGCTCTCCAATTTGAAAAATCCTATTTCCATGAAACGAAAACGAAGTCGGTGCAATAAAGTCCTTTGTTGATAAGCCTGACGGAGCAAGCCAATTCCAATCAAACTGAAACTTCTCTAAATCTCCCATATGGAAGATGGAGTGCATAAGCTGTAATCGTTCTTTTCCATTAAGCAATTTTGCAGCTACACCAAGCCTTCTAAAGTTATTTAGCAAATCTGTTTGAATATGCTCAAGTCTTGGCTTTGCCTGTCTCATAGATTCAGCTTCAATACCAAAGGTAAGATATTTTGTTTTGGTAAGTCCATTATTGCCTTGTGCAAGCTGTGATTTCAGCATTTGACTGTACTCATTTCTTACCGGATTAAATTCATCTTTCTGAAGTGGAATACGGACATTTTTCTCAAAATCCTCTGCGTCCGTACTCATATTCATGAAAGAAATTTCAAAGTGAACCGAGCTATCAAAGAAGTTTAAGAAGCTGCACCATTCCTCAAAGATGGCTGTCTTATCTTCTTTTTGAGCAAGCTGATAATTGATGTCCTGAAACTGTACAGTTTTCGTGTAATAACTATCCCTTACTCTGCAAATCCCATCGGGGAACATTCGCTGATAGGGAATCGACTGTTGGGCAGTTCGAGGAATCCCATCGTCTTTTTTTGCTTTCTTTATCAGTTCTTTAATTTGTTTTTGTTCTTTTTTGCTCAGAGTGTTTGGTAGTACGATTTCCTCTGGCTTTTTCTTTTTCAGAATTGAAAACAATTTCGTTGACCTCCTTTTCTAGCTGATTTTGTCTCATCAGCAACGCATAGTAATTATTCGTCTGATAAGGTCTTTCCTTTGGACGAATAAATTTACTTTCAATAAAGTGCTTCGCAATCACTTCAAGGGGCAGTCCGTCTTTTTCATACATAGCAAGGAAGAATAACGGGAGCATGACAATCATCATGCCAAGCACCGCTAAACTCACATTACCTCCTGTCTTTAAAAGAAAGAACACAGGCACTCCGATAAGTGCTGCCGCCCCAAAACAAAGTAACTGCCTCTTTGTTAAGTTAAAAAATATTTTTGATTTCACTCGTGTCAAATCACGAGGAACCGGAATATATGCTGCCAAGCTTCTTCACCTCCTATTTTAATGAGCATGGAATATACTTTTTGCCAGCGTTCCCGTCTTAAATAAGGTGAAGCAAAGAAGTACGGTGTAACCCATAATGCCCCATATCGCCATAATCACATCGTCTGAAAGTGCCATCTCATTGATAAGCACTGCATAAATGCCGACGCATATCATAATGAGGAATCCTTGAAAACCTAATGCAAACAGTGACCTTAGATAATTCTGTCCTGTTTGGCTTTGCTCTTTGTTTCCAAATGTTGAAAGTGGAATCGGAGCAAGACTTGTCATTAAATAGATTTCAATCATTCTTCCATAGACAATGACGAAAATCAGGACTGATAGAATCGACATGGTTATCTGTACGATAAAGGACTGTAGATATAAGCCTAGAAGCGGTCCTAAATCCATTTCCATCAGCGTTTCTTCCAATGCTTCGAGGGTACTTGCGTCTATTGCCGTATCTCCCGATATTAGACTTCCACTGGCATTGATGACGTGCTGTGCAACATCAAAAATAGCCATCGTAATATTGAATGTGTTGGTTATCAACATAACCGCCACGAATGTTTTAAATATCCACTTGAAAAATATCCAAGTTTCAAAATTGGCGAGATTATTGTGGTCTATAATCATCTGTATCAGCTCATAACAGGCGATGAACGTGAGGATCAATCCAGCAATGGGGATAATGACTGTTTCCGATACATTTCTAATCATGGCAAAGACCCCGGGTGAAAAGTTCGCCGGGGTCGTTCCCACTTGTACCGCAATATCGCCAACCTGTTGGTTGACCGAATCAAACATCCCCGACAGATTATCCATAACTCCGCTCACAAGTATTTCTTTGAGCCAATTCGTTATCTGTTCGAGTATGCCATCCAAATGCTATACCTCCATTTCTAAAAATTAGAACAATCCTGCAAGTAAAGGTACTAATGTCGTACCGATAAGTGCTACACCACCGCCAGCCATAAGCTGTTTCATACCCTGTGATTTCGCACCCGGATTGTCGTTTCCGTATCCTTCAAGCAAGTTGATTGCTCCCCAAATACCAAGTCCTGCTCCAAGAGCTACTACTAATGTCTGCAATACTGTTACTGCACTGCCGAAAAATTCCATAAATCTTTTCCTCCTCTAATTAAAATAAACCAGCAAGAAGTGGCACTAATGTTGTTCCAATAAGGGCAACTCCGCCACCAGCCATCAACTGTTTCATACCCTGTGACTTCGCACCCGGATTGTCATTTCCGTATCCTTCAAGCAAGTTGATTGCTCCCCAGATTCCAAGACCTGCTCCCAATGCGATAACCAATGTTTGTAATACACCTACTGCACTTGTAAAAAATCCCATAGTTTGTTCCTCCATAATTTTGAAATTTTCTTTTTTGTGTTTGCCTCTCGCTTTGGCACTTTGACCTTTCGTTTTTCTTCATTAACCATGTTAGTTTGTCTGTGCCGTCTGCTTTTTGGCATAAAAATAAACCTATCGTTTTATCCTGATTTTTCAGGCGATAGGCTTAAAGTTCTTTGTCTGCGTCTATGACTTCATAGACATCATCTTTATTCAGTTCTAATTTTCTGTTTAGATACTTCTCAATCTGAAATGTGTTTTTCTTATCATAATCAGATGTGAGTTTGTAGTTCGGGTGCTGCGTCAAATCATATTTGTCTGATAGAAATGGACGAACACCTCTTAGTTGTAAAATACATTTTGCTCCATCAAGAACCGCTAACTCATCGACACTCATCAAATCTTTTCCTAATTTTTGATAGTTCGTACCATAAGAAGGACTGTTTCCTCTTGTATCTGATGTGTTATATATATCAATCGTTTCTTTTCCAAGAGCTTGATTAAGTTCCTTTAAGGTAGTTGGCTCTGAACCGCCAAGGAACACTCTTGAATCCATATTTCCGATAATCGTATCTGCATTGTCTTTGTAGATTGCCTTTAATTGGCTTTGTGCCTGTAGCACTAAACATGCTGAGATTTCACGACTTCGGATTGTGGCAACAAGCTTTTCAAGGTTTGGAATCTGACCGATATTTGCAGCTTCGTCAATCAGACAGCGTACATGAACCGGAAGTCTTCCACCATACTCATCATCTGCCTTTTCACAAAGCAGATTAAATAGCTGAGTGTAAACCATAGAGATTAAGAAATTAAATGTTCCGTCTGTATCTGACATAATTAAGAACAATGCTGTTTTCTTATCTCCAAGCATATCTAACTCAAGTTCATCGTATGCGGTAATATCTCTTAGTTCTTCAATATCAAATGGAGCAAGTCTTGCACCACATGAAATTAAAATCGACTTGGAAGTTTTGCCTGCCGCTAGCTTAAATTTTTTGTATTGGCGTACTGCAAAATGGTTTGGCTTTGCTTTTTCCAATGCTTCAAACATCAAGTCCACCGGATTTTGGAAATCTTCATCATCTTCTCTGACTTCCATCGCATTGATAAATTCAATCAGCGTTGAAAAGTTCTGTTCTTCCACAGGTGCTTCATAATGGATATATCCAATCAAAGCACAATAGAGAAGCGTTTCTGCTTTCGTCCAAAATTCATCTCCTGCTTTTCCATCGCCTTTTGTATTGGTAATCAGTGTAGTTACCAATTTAAGAATATCCTTTTCAGAATGGATATATGCGAATGGATTGTAATGCATGGACTTCTTAAAATTGATAGTATTGAAAATTTTAATGCGGTAATTATTCTTAAGAAGTGCATTGCCACATTCGACTACAATACTTCCTTTCGGATCAGTTACCACATAAGAACTGTGCATTTGAAGCAGATTCGGTTTAATCCAAAATCTTGTCTTACCGGAACCAGAACCACCCACAATCAATACATTTTTATTTCTCGCATTCTTCGGGTCTTTCGGTCTGTTACTCATCATAAGTCTTTCGGTTTTCGTGAGTATGATGTTATCTTCAAATTTTGGAGCTGTAAAAGGCTCAATGTCTTTTGCATTGCCCCAACGAGCTGAACCATACTCCACTTTATGGCGATACTTTTTTGCGTTTTTACCTTTGAGATATACCGCAAGACGAATGGCAGCACCGATACCGATTCCCACTAACAAATCAAAGGGATAAAGACTTGGAAGTAGGTTTTCAAACGAAGAAGCAAGCGATACTGTTAGAAAGGACAACATCTTTTCTGAGCTGTTTACTCCTTCCGCAATTCTCCAAGCTTCACCAAGATTGGTTGCAAATAAAGCGATTAGAATATATGGCACATTGAGTAGGAACAGTCTTTTTACATCTTTTCCTGTCATTTTCATAGGCTCTGCTCCTTATCTTTGTTTCTGACTTTTTTCGGTATGCTCTGTACCTTTTCTTTCATCTGCTTTAGCTGTTTTAGGACACTCGGTTTCTTTTCTTTCTGCATGACAGAAGTAAGATATTCTCTAAATGCCTTTGTCATGTCCTTACCGTTTTCAGCTTTAAAGAAAACCAAATACTTAGGCGGCGATACCGAATCGTCCATCTTTATCTGATAATCAATACGGTGCTTCTTTGCAAATTTCTCAAATCCGGCAATATCTGTATCTGATATTTCAATATTGGATAACTGATTGCTTTCTTTCATCAAACTTGCGACTGTCTTTTTTTCTGTTTGTGTTTTTACGCCCTTACGATATTTGACCTCCTTTCGATGTCGCAAATAGGCATTAAATGCTCGTGCCAATGTTCTTGCTGTGAGCTTACTTGTGCTTACCGCTAGATTGACCGACCTGTTTTCAACTTCTTCCTGCATGATTCATCACCCCTTTCAAAGAGAAGGAAGGATTACTCTTTCTTTTTGCATTTGCCCTCAATCGCCATAATGCCATCTAAAGTAGTAGTGACAATGTGGTATCTTTTTGCCATTGCAATGTCTGTTTTTACCTGTTCATCTACTTCACTTCCGCACACAACTACAAGACGGCATCTTCTTAAAAGCTCCAAAGCCATATCACGCTTATCTTTGTATTCCTGTGGAACACTGTCTTTTAGGAAATCGTTGTAGATAAGCTTGGGACAGATAGGGGAAAAGCCGGCATCATAAATCTGTCTTGAATATTTTGCAGCTTCTTCCTTTGCTTCGTATGTGTTATCACTCCATGAAGCAGTAATAAATGCCAAAGGTCTAACCATAATTTTTTCCTCCTCACATATCACCAAGTTCAGGTGATTTTTTTATTTTCGGTTCAATTCCTTTTTCTTTTGGTTTAATTGATTCATTTGGAATAGGAAGCACCATCAGTCCCTTTCCCATCTTCACAAACATTTCCGGCTGATGAAACATTTCGGAAAACTTCTTCATTTGTTCCGGTGTCAGTGATCCAAAATTATCTTCTGTAAGTCCTGCCACAATAAATGGTCCGGCATAGATGTCATATACCTCACCATCATCGCTACGCATAGCCCTGTTAAGTGGAAGTCCCAACAGCTTTCCTTCTTCGTTTAAAATAATTCCCACTTCTTCATCAAATGGATAAGTGACTTCAATGCTGCCTCCGACAACTTCTTGCAAATCTTCAAGCTCCGTTCCAATCTGAGTTTGTTTTGGATACTGTCCCGGTTCTACAAGAAGCACATCAATCTTATTAAGATTTAAGGAACGTTCATGTTCCGTCTTAAAATCAACACCGACAAAGTCCTCACTGTCTAAGATATATTCTGAATTACTCCAAGCTGCATTTACTTTTTCTTCGGCTTCTGCTCTTGAAGAAGCCTGTACCGTTACCGTTTTTTCTAATGTTTCGGTAATCTTCACATCATATTCTTTCAAGTTATTCGACCTCCGTTTCTTTGAAATAACAAAAGCGACCACTTACAAACTCTAAAGTTCATAAATAATCGCTTCACTTTCCCATATTGGAATACAGGCTTCTTCAAGTTCATCAATAAGTTCTTCCGGCGGGAAGAATAAATCCTCTCTTTTTTCTAATTTCTTTACGATTGTTCGATACTCGCTGTCATAGGTTACACCGTCATCATGGGATACGGATACACAGCGAACAACTGCAAAGCTCATATCTTCTAAAAGCCAAAGCTCCGTACTGTAGTTTGCAATCGTTTCATTATCTAATGTTGAACTTTCGATTTCTTTGTAAATACAAATCGCTCTTTGATTAAATAATTCAGGACTTCTGTACTTAAATCCCATTTCAAAGCTGGAATCCACCTTAAATTGATATACGGTTTCCGCTTTATCTCTTAAAGCCATCACTACATCGTGCAGACATAGTCCATAATCACTGCCAAGTTCTTCTTCGTCAAAAGCGTCATAATCACTTGGCTCATATAGATTCAAAATCCATCGAATCGCTTCAATCATTTTATTTTCTTTAAACATTTCTTTTTACCTCTCCATCTGATGTTGTCTTTTTTTCTGCCATGCCTCCAAAAGCTTAATGATTGTGTCCTGCATTTGCTTCGGAGTATAGGACTTTGGAAAATACTTTTTCAGAACATCGTTTTTCAGCGTCACCTTATCAAGTTCCGATTTCTTCACTTCTGCCATAATCTCTTGCATAGTATCTATGGTGCAATTTCCATCTTGGCTTAATTTCTTGATACGCTGTGCCTGTGAAAGTGACGGAACATTCTGCTCCATATCCATCGCTTCAAGAAAATCTCTTTGTTCTTCGGGTTTTAAGAAAGATAATTCAACCGCTGGATTGAATGATATTTTCTTTTCATCAACCATTGTTAGAAGTTCAGGGATAAGCTCAGTTAATCGGATATATCGTTGAACCTGCCTACCACTATCACCACTTGCTTCGCCAACCATATCTGCTGATTCTAAATTCCCGACAAGTTGTCGGGGATTATTTTTACTTGGTCTGCCAGCAGTTCTTCGTACAGCGTCCATTTTCATTTTATAAGCAAAAGCTCGTTCACTTGGCAATATCGTTTCTCTTTGGAGATTGGAATCCACCATTAAAATAACAGCTTCATCATCATTAAGATTTCTAACAATTACAGGCATTGTTTCAAGTCCTGCAAGCTCTGAAGCATGATGCCTTCTGTGTCCTGATACCAATTCATATCCACCTTCTTCTCTTGGTCTTGCGATTGCCGGAGCAAGTACACCATACTGAGCAACACTTTCTACCGTTCTAAGCATGGATTCATCATCAACCACTCTAAACGGGTGGTTCTTAAATGGGTGAAGTTCATTAAGTGGAATGTTCTTCACCTTTTCAAGCTTTTTATCGGTACGACTTTCTTCTGTCGAAAAAATATCATCGTAACTGGTCAAGCTGATGTTTGCGTTTTTTCTCGCCACTGTCTAACACCTCCTTCGTCAGTTTCCTGTATGCTTCTGCAACTTTTCCTTTTGGATCATACTCGAAAATACTTTTGCCCTCGGCACTGATTTCCTCTGCACGAACCGAACGGGGAATATCTGCACGAAAGACTTTGAGCTTTCCTCCGTAAGTTTCTCTTATGAGATTGCTAATGTCCTTTGCATAATTGGTTCTGCTGTCTACCATAGTGAGTAAAATACCCTCAATCTTTAATTTAGGATTGATTTGCTTACGAACTTTATTGATGGTTTGAAGTAGCTGCTCCAATCCTTTTGCCGGAAGATATTGTGCCTGAACAGGAATCAAAACATTATCGGCTGCTGCAAGAGCATTGATGGTAATCATTCCTAAGCTTGGCATACAATCAAGCAACACATAATCATATTCTTTCTTTACCGTATCAAGATACTGTTTTAATATCGTTTCTCTGCTCATAGCATTTACAAGCGATACTTCAAGTCCTGATAATTCAATATTGGACGGAATCAAATCCACACCTTCTTTGTGGTGTAATACTCCTTCCTTTGGTTTTAAATCCTCATCTTGCATTACTTTCGTCATCAAAGTAGAAAGTGTAGGGTAAAGGTCATCCGGTTTTGGGTAGCCAAGACTGATAGTAAGACTTGCTTGCGGGTCTGTGTCTATGAGAAGTACCTTTTTACCTGTATTCGCAATTCCAACTCCAAGATTCTCACAAGTGGTGGTTTTACCCGTACCGCCTTTCTGATTGACTACTGCAATCACTGTCGGTTTACTTGTCATTCAAATTTTCACTCCTTCCTAATCTCCATATAAATCGTGATTAACAAGCGTTGTATAATAGCTGTCGATGGTTTGCGTTGCATTGTAAATGGTTGTAAGAATATACTGTCTGATATTTTTAATCTTTGTAGTGTTTTCCAAGATACAATCCATTACAAACTGCATATGCTCATGTTCTAATTTCATCAATCTGCTTTTGACAATTTCTGCTGGCTTATCATCACCACCAATACGAATTGTTTTTCGATTACTGCATAATGTGTCTGTCATAATTTCAAAGATTTCATCTAACATCTGTACATGATGTTTATACTGAATTACTAAAGAATCATATTCTAATTTTTCTTTGAGATAAATTTCATAAGGATTATCCATTCCTATCTCTTCGAGCGTCTTTTTGGAATTTTCCGGAAAGAAAAGAAAGTCAGTATTACTCTTTTCAGTATTATTTATATCAGTATTATTACATCGTACTTTCGACGAATCCTGAATCGTGTTTAAGACTTCCCCAGAATCGTCATTTTGACTATTCAAGAATCGTCTTTCCACAGAGTTCTCAACAGCTGAAATGAAGTTCTTCACATAAATGATATTTGGCTTTCCAAGTCCCTGACGCTTTCTTTCGATGAGTTCACATTTATGCTCAAGTTCATTTAATAGCTTTGTTGCTTTCTTATCTCTGCAATCTAATGCTTCTTGAATTTCTTCATTCGTAAATATGATAAACACTCTCATATTTTCATCAATCCAACCGTTCTTAGCTGATAGATTCATACGGTCAAGCAGTATTCCATACAACAGCTTTGCGTCTGTAGACACATTCCAAAATCGCTCATCAGTAAATAAAACCTTGGGTATTCTGTAAAAAGCAAATTGGTCTGACTGTTGCCCGTAGAAATAATCAAATGCCATTGCTGTCATCACCGCCTTTGCCTAATACCTTCTTGGTACACCAACCAATGCAAGGCGAGTATCTGCCATAAGGACAGCCATCACATTCACTTTTTTCCGCAGCTTCTTCTACTGTTTCGTAATAGCAGTTTTCTTTACCTAAGAAACAACGCTTATTCTTTCCACACCAAAAATAGCAGTAACGACACTCTTTCGGTTTGTACTCCGAGAATTTTGTTCCATACATTTTTTAACCTCCAATCTTCTTCTCTTATCGTTTTGTGGAAATAAAAATAGGACGCTCACTTATCCACCTTAGGTATAAGCAAACGCCCTATGTAAATGTCATATTTAATTTTGGGTAAAAAAATAACTCTCCACCTTACTTCCGGCGAAAAGCTTCCATTCTACTATTTCTATTATGTTTTTATCTTCTTAAATTTCTTGAAAGTCCTGAAAATGGCTTAAAATGAGCATTTATGCGATTAGTCCTAATAACTCACGCTCATTGGTGAGTACCAGATCGAAGTCGTGGAGTGCCTTGCCCTGGTTTGACAGGGTATCGGCCAGTAAAATCTGACCGTCAATGTCGTGGAGCATGGCGTTCATTAATGCCAAGCGATGGGTGTCGTGAACCAGTTCACAGCCGGTGAAGGCCTCTTCCCGTTCAAACTTCGCCTGGTCTGCATCCAAATCGTAAAAATCGTCGGTTTGCTCCTTGACATACTGGCTGGCGGCAATCATAAAGCCGAAGGTACCGCAGGCAGGGTCATTACACCGCTCGCCGGGCTGGGGCTTCATCAGTCTAGTCATCACGTCAATAAGGACGCGAGGGGTAAAGTACTGGCCCGCGCCGGACTTTTTCTCGCTAGCATTTTTTTCGAGCAGCCCTTCATACAGGTTGCCCAACCCCTCTTCTCGGGCGGAGTACCAGTCCAGGCCGTCAATGGTGGTGATGATCTTTTCCAAGTTCTTGGGTTCATCGATGTTGGTGGCAGAGCCTTGGTAGATTTCCCGCACTCGTCCGGTGCAGTTTTCGCCCAGATGGGCCAGCAGCTCTTTATAGAACTTCTTCAGCTCAATGCCGCTTTTGGCAGTAAGCTGGTCCCAGCGGTAGGCTGCAGGAATCTGGCTTTCTGCACCAGTCTCCTTGGCCATCTTCAAAAACAAAATATAAGTAAGCTCGGTGACATACTGGTGATAGGTGATGCCGTCATCCCGCAGCACATTGCAGAGGTTCCAGAGCTTAGATACGATTTCTTGTGTGGTCATGTGCGGTTGCCTCCGTTTAGTTCTTGCAATAGATATTTCCGTCTGCTGTGAGATAGTATTCTGTCGGCTGACTTGCTACACACAGGGAACTGGCGATCAGTTCTCGCAAGGCCTTGGTATTATTGTCGCTCACAGATTCAGTCAGTTCAAGACTTCTCTGTCCCAGTGCCGTGGAATCTTTTCCTTTTCCCAGAGGGAGAGAAGTCTTCTTATTGTTGCCTATAATTTTGCCTCGAAGCAAATTAAAATTACTCAGCATTCTGGTTTCACACTTTTCAATATATCCTTCCACTTCCTGCTGTACATATTGTAAGTAAGAGGAATCGAAGTTCTGAGCATAATAGACTTCCATTAAACTGCTCATCGCATATAGTTCAAGGGACAGGTGCAGGCTGTCCCGAATTTGCTCCGTTTTGTCCAATACCTTTTCCAAATCTTTTTCTTGAGATTCTACGGTAGAACTCAGGTCATGGATGTAGAATTCGATGTCATTCATGGCAACCTTTTTGGCGCTTTGCAGACTGGTGATTGTAGCGGCACGCTGGGATTCATGGGTCATGATAGAGGCATAGTTTTCAAAGGCGTATTTTGTAAAACTGATCTCAGCCATCAATTCTGCCTTTTTATCACCATACAGGAAATCCAAAATTTCACCGAGTCTTCGCTGAATAACATCCAACTGACTGTTGATTTTGGCAAGAAAATACTGCCCTGATGCCACTGACATAGCAGTAAAGGTGCTCAGAAAAATAGCTTGTGCATTGACAGGAAAAAAAGAAGCAGTGCCGACAAAGCCCCGTTCTCCTTGGATCATCGATCCAAATCCGCCTTGTTTCAGCGCAGTGAGAGTGTGAGGAAGCCCTTCCGGAAATCGAGCAATATAGGCTTGAGCCAACGTCCCGGCTGCCACCATAGAAGGAAAATGTTGGTATGCAGCACTCAGATGCATTTTCTGGGTATCAGACAGACTCAACTGTGTAAACCTAGATTTGTCCTCAAAGTCATATTTGGTATCGCTGGGAACCAACTCAAACTGACCTATTTGCTTCAGCAGGGAAAGACTGTCCCTATCTGATGTATTTGTAGTATTGGAATTGTTCATGCGCTTCTTCCTCCATCATCGTACAGGTATTCGTTGAGTTCCAGCACGATGCTTTCTAATTTATTTTGGAAAATCCGATCGATTTTCTTGAATCCGCCCTCACTTCTGAACCGGGTATCCTCATCAAACACACCTACATTGAGGACAGATTCCTCCATGAGATATTTTTCCATGCGGCCAATCCATTTTTGCTCGATGGCGGTGAATTTATGGGCCTTTTTCAGCTTGTCCACCGCCCGGCGGATACGGGCTTCGTGGCCGATAAGGGTGGAACCGATGGCATACCGGCGAATCAGGCTGATAATATCTGCCGCCATCTCTTCGTTGGTCAGTTCCGAAATGGCGGTGTTGAGCTGCTGGGTGGTGAAGCCTTCCCGATCCAGCATCAGGCGCAAATCCTTTAGACTGGCCCGTGTCAGTTCTTTCGGGCGGGTGCAGACGATGTTCAGTGCCGCCACCTCATTCAGATGGGTCTTTACATAGTCGGCAAAGGCATCCAGATAATCTTCCGGGCGACTGCCAGTACCGTAACCACGGGTATGGCTGACCAGTTCATCCGGCGTCTCAGAGATAACCACCGGGCGGCCGCCATTGGTTCGAGTCTCTCCAAGCAATTCGAAGAGATCTCGATGCGCCACAATACGATTGCGAGCCTGTTGAATCGGCTCCTGCTCCAGCTGCTGAATAAACTGGGTGGGATCCATTCCGCCGGTCATGCTGACAAAGTGCTCCACGATCTTGCTGTCCAGATTCCGCTTTTTCCGCTGAAGCTTGGCGATGATCTGATCGATCTGGTACTCGATCTGCTTTTCGTCTTCCAGAACCTCAAGACCGTCCAACAACTGGCCAAAGGAAGCAGATGGATTCACCACCACCGGCTTCATGGTGTTGACAGCCTCCAGTGAGTCATAGACGCCAACAGGGTCATAAATCTCAAAGTGGGTCTTGTGAATTTTGGGGCACAGGCGGGTGGCACGTCCCAACATCTGTTCAAACAGAATACGGGATTTTACCCGGCGTAGGAACACCAGATTGGTGATTTCCGGCACGTCGATACCGGTGGTCAGAAGGTCCACAGTGACAGCAATGCTGGGGTATCGCTCATTCTTAAACCGCTTGATGGCTTCCTGTACCTTTTTGGGGTTGCCGCCGCCCACGCTGCCGGTAATCTTCATGATCGCATCATTGTCTACGCCATATTCTGCATAAATATTCTTGAGGATGTCCACAATCATGTCGGCATGCTGGTCATCCACGGCATAGATGAGGGTTTTCCCCTGTTCCTCCGGATTCTCCGGGTCGATATCTTTCGCAATCTCAGCCAGAACCGCCTCGTTAAAGGGGCGGGTAATAACCTTTTTGTTGAATTGCTCCACATCAAAATTAAGTTCATCACTGAGCAGTTCACTGTTGTTTATCTCCCCAGTCACCGGGTCATAAATGGTGACGGTATCACCTGATTGATAGTGAATACCCTCATCCCGTAGTCTGGTGTGAAGGTCATGAGGGGCATCATGATCCACCAGATAGCCCTCAATGACTGCTTCCCGGTAGGTGTACTTGAAAACTGGCTGGCCGAAAATCTCGGTGGTCTGGAGGGCAGGAGTAGCTGTCAGAGCAATTTTTACTGCATCGAAATACTCAATTACACTGCGGTATTTACTTTGGTAGTCCCGCTGATCTCTGTAGAGAAGTTCGGTGTCTCCCATCTCTTTGTCCAGGAGGTAGCCCCGGTGGGCCTCGTCTATAATAATCAAGTCATAATCGCTAACTGCAGGCATGGTTTCTCCGTCATTGTAGAGGATACGCTTTACCATTCCCTGTACGGTAACAACCTGAATACGGGTCTCTCGCTCAATCTCTTTATCTTCCAGCCCTTTGATATTATAGATGTCCGCCAGGGGCATCAAATCTTCCAGCTTAACCTCTTTGAAAACATCAAGAGCCTGCTCTCCCAGAGCCGTACGGTCTACCAAGAACAGGATTCGCTTGAAACGGCCTGTCTTTAAGAAACGGTAGATCATACCCAGCACCGTCCGTGTCTTACCGGTACCGGTTGCCATAGCCAGCAGAGCAGCATTTTTTCCTTCCATGATAGCTTGTTCCGCTGCCTGAATAGCTCTCAACTGATAATCGCGGAGATTCAGCCCGTCTTTATCACGCAGCAGATCAAAAGGCATCCGTTCCAGCGCCTGATTTCCAGCGTCAATATCCTTACCCAACAGCTCCAAAAGGTTTTCCGGACTCATCCATCCTCGTAGAACCTTTGGCACATTAGAAGGATTACGAAGATCCAAAAACCAGATACCAGACTTTGTTTTATACTGTTCCAAATACGGCCTGCCATTAGTAGCAAAGGTAAAAGGCACTTTATAGCTGTCCCAACTTCCCACCTGATACTGAGCGTCCTCAACACGGATATTACGGGGATAATCTTTCCCTTGATAATCAATCACAGAAGGAATGTCCTTGTGCTCCGCTTTCGCTTCAATGATACCGACAAATTGCATGCCAATAAATAGCACATAATCTGCACGGCCATGATTTCCTACTGTTGAATTGGTAGGCCACTCAGCGATCGCAAGATTACGTCCCTTAACAGGACGAGTACCATTGGAGAAACGTAGATTTTCGGTATCGGCCTCCCAGCCTACCTGTCGGAGCTGTTGGTCTATGATATAGCGTGTTTCTGCTTCCGTTTTTTGCCGCTGGCTGGCCGCCCTCGCTGCCTGTTGGCGGCGCTTTTCTTTTGTTACCGCATCCGAAGTGGCAGCTTTTTCTTCGGCTTCTTTGGTCAGCTTCTCCTCCTGCGCTCGCTCAGAAGTATCGTCTATACTTTTGGCTGCTAACAGATCGGGAGGCATTACAAACGGTTGATTTTGATAATCCCAGTCTCCGTAGGTCTGCATAAACCATTCGCATAAGCTGTACGCCATTTGGAGCAGAACTTTTCCCTCTGCAACAGAGGTATAGTTCTCATGTACTGCTTTATTACGCACCTTACGCAGCGCATGAAGAATATCCACAAAATCCTGTGTCAACAGACCTTCCCGAAAAAGCACCGTGATTCGATTGACAGCTGTATTTTCAGCAGGAAGTGCAATCCTGTCATAAGTGAACATTAAGTTTACAACTGTTTCACCAATCATACCCAACTTCATTAAGCAGGAGTTGGAATCCGAATAAAGATAGGATTCTGCCTTTTTTCCAAACTGAGCTAACACAGGAAACTCTTTATCAAGAAACTCAAAATTACTTTTCATGACGGCTCACCACCCTCAAATATCTAACTACTTCGTCAAAATTCTTACTTATTTTCCTCCGGAACAAATTTCAGAATATCATCCATTCCTCACCTTTTTCACACGGCAAATAGGCTCAATACTTCCATCGGAAACATACTCATTTCTCTGACAGGCGATAATATTCGCACTAAAACCGGCCTTTTCTTTTAGCTGAACATTGCTCATCTTTTTGTCTATCATCAGATGGGATAATCGGTCATAACAAATCGTTATTTTAGAGTCTTCAACACGATATATAGTCACGTTTATTTTATCACATTATCGTAAAGAACTCAACTCTATACCAATTATCGAAAGAGACAAAAAATCTACCAGTAGCACATCTTTGGGAGGCTGCTTCTAGCAGATTTTATTTACTGTTAGTCTAACAATTTTTCTCTGCCATGCATTTCCAAATCACCATTCAAAATCCGCTCAGCATAGTCCAGCGGGGCATTGTAGATCAGCCAGTCCGACTCTGCTTTTTGCAGTGCACAGTGCAAGAATCTGTATAACCGGAAGAAATCAAAAATGGATTAACAGAGGGCTGTCGCTGCGGCGGAACGTGGGTTTTGATATACCTCTGCTTCCTTTTCTGGACAGGCGGATTTACTTTTGGAAAAATCCTAATTTTGTCCGTACCCGCACAAAATCCGCCTGTCCTACTACTGCTAAAAAGGTCTGTCTATTGTCAACTGACCTGTGTTGCAGATGTCACCACCAGCCCCTTTCCGATGTCAGCACACAACATTTCATATTGTCATGAAGCAAAGGTATAACACACTAGACTTTCACGAGCAGCTTGCTCTTGGAAAATCGTGTGCCACGCAACCGCTGGTTTCTTTGGATTCTTCCGGTCAAAGGGGAACTCTACCCCCTCTGAACACCCCTATTTTCGTCAGCTGTGATATACAAACCTGCCCCAGCTTGTGTATGCCCACGCTCCGAAAACACAAAATCCCACAGAATTCATCCGGTAATAGGGATGAACTCTGCGGGATTTTTTCACTGGTAAGCACGGATAACAACAGTCGAAACGAGAGCCCAAACTCCCCCCGCTGTTTCAAACTATTTTACGGTCACATCATTTTCTGAAGTGTTGTGTTCAGCATCATAGACCTTGATACCCTCCATTATTTCTTGCTTTGCTTTTTCAATTTTCTCTTGGTTTTGATGCTTTTTTGATTTGAAATAATCAACGATTTTAATAGCTGCTACAGTAAGTAACGAAGCTCCTGCGACAGCTACACCCACCCAAGGAAGCATTTCCATTTTGCCAGCATTACGGCTAGCTTGTTCTAACATATCAACATATTTTTCTGGTCCGCCTGCCGCTTTTGCTGCTTTTGATAATTCGGCATAATCCCAATTCTGTGCCATCTTAATTATTCTCCTTAGATATATTTATCCCTGCGGTGGGATAGGAGGCATAACATTAGCAAACAAGCTCTTCAAATCATCCACCGTTCCGGCCTTGGCCCACTGTGCCATTCCGCTTTTCCATACTAAACAGTCAGCGGTGAGTTGCCCGCTTACAGCCATTTGGGAAAGAGTGGACACATCAAAAGGGCCGGCGGCTTGTCCGTTGACCGCTACATAATATGCCACAGCAGGAATGGGTGGGGGAACAGCGCCGGTGGCTGCCTGCTGATTGATGCCGCCCATCATATTATTCATGGCTCCGGCGATATTCTGGCCTACCGCTCCTCCGACAGCCATACTTGCTATCATAGCCGCCATATTAAAACCAGTACTATCTCCACCGCTACCCAAGTTGATATCGCCAGCGCCGTTGACTCCCATCTGACCCAGGGCTTGCGCCCCGGCCACGCCGACCTCAGCCTGCTTTTCCACCCGAAATGCACCGATGTTAGCGGTCTGCGTCTGCTTGTGCATGGCGTACTGGCCTTCTTCCCGCTGGATACGCAGACGTTCCACGCAATCCTGCGTCTCGGCCTCGACCCTTGTTGTGGCGATGTCCTTGGTTATGGCCATCAACTGACGGTAGCCCTCACTGGTCTTGTCGATCTCAATGGCTCCGATATCCACGCCAGATACCAAAACGCCAAAATTTTCTTTCAGCCGCTCACCGATATCATATTCCACCGCATCGTTGATCTGCGCCGTCTTGGTTTCGATCTGAATGACAGGAATGTTATTGGCCGCGGGGGCGTTGGCGATTGCATCCTTCACATAGCGGCATACTGCATCTCGAATTTGTTTTTGAAAATCCTCCAGGCGGAAGGTGCTCAGCCGATTTAGCTTGATGAACTCCCGGTAGTCCTGAATTTGAAAACTGATAGTGCCCCTGACAGCAAGGGGAACGCCAAAGTCGGCAAACCTTGGATCATACACATCGAAAAATGGCACACCAAATTTTACTTGAATAATATGGGCAAGGTTAATGAAATAAACTTCTGACTGAAATGATGTACCGCCATCATAGGCCAGGCCAATTATGCTTGCTAAAATCGGGAGGTTTTCCGTTCTGATAATTTCATCATAAGGTCCCTCTATGTAGTCCTGCATCACACCGTTCTTCTGGTTATATACAAAGACTGCGACTTCACCATCCTTCACCCGAAGCGAAGAACCCCACCGAATGGCGTTTTCTCGATTGTTATTTCCAGGTTGTGATCCAGCTGGATGCCATTTCCAGATAAGATAGGACGGATCGTCACAACGGATTTCATCCATAAAGCCACCGGCCGACTGCTTTTTAAAAATTCCCATATTTACCTCCATATACTACTTTGCACTACTCTTCATCGGGCTCATCGATACGTACAAACATAGTGTTAAAACCTTCATAGTCAATGCTAACACGATAGCCATCTGCATTGTGGGCCAAAAAATATGTGTCACCTTTGCTATAATCTATATTAAATCCGCTGTTATATACCGAATTAACATACTCTTCATAATCGGATAAGGTTGTGTTCCCTATATAAATTACAAAACCATAGTCATGTTCCCATTCGATTTTACCATATAGCGATTTAGGCTGAGGAATAAGTTCTGCAATATTGCTACTTGGCCATTCTATTTGGCTCATTTTCATTGGTGCATTTACTTCAATAGTGAGAGATATTATATAGTTGGCTACTATCTGATAACCGTCTTTATTGTATGCCTCAAAAGATGTCTCATCCTCTTTAATAATTTCGTAGTTGTACCCAAATTCCTTGCAAGCATTTACGTAATCATAATAATCGCTTTGAGAGCATTCAACGTCATAAATATAAAATCCCTCGCTTGAGTTTGTCATTACTTTTGCCGAAGTCATTATTGGTTCGGGAACATATTCGTTCAGCATAATATCTTCCCAGTTTGTGTAATAGCCTGCGTCGAGAAGTTGCTTATCATGATTAGATGACAATGAAAAATACGGAACAAACAACAAAAACGCAAGTATTGCTGGCACCAATCGGAAATTTCTTACTCGCTCGTTAATTACACCGCTACCCATCAAAAAAGCCGTCAAAAACAAAATTACCATAAGCGCAGAGATCAAACTCGCCAGTATCCTGCCATTTTGAAATGCAAGAACGGAAAATAGTACTGAAATAACTGAAAAGACCACAAGAACAACTCTAAATTTACTTTTCTTGAATTCTCTTGCAGTTACTTCCGATTGTTGTGACATACGTTTCTGACTCGATTTTTTCTTTGCAGCAGCAACCCGTCCGGTTATGGCACTATATATTTCGTTGACTTTAAGCATATCCTCGTTACTTAAAGACAGAGTTGCCTTTTTATGACATTGCTCGATTTTTGAAAACCACGCAGCCGATATGTTCTCCTCGCCCATATGTTCAATGTAAGTTTCTTCATTGAAATTTGATGATGCTAAAACCATAAATTCGAGAATATCTTCTTTGTTGTTTGGAACCGGGAACACTTTGATCAATCGAACGACTTCACTATCGCTTTTTGCTGTTTGAATATTTCTATACAATTCTTTTACAGAATTAGAGGCAGTTGTCCCACGCAGTTCATATCCACAGGCAGGACATTGTGATGTGAAAGAGTTTAATATTTCCCCACAGTTTGGGCACTTATGTATCACACCATCATACGCCGCTTTTCTTTGAGATTGTGTGTTTTCAGAAAATATAACGATGGCAGCACCACAATTCGAACAGAACTTTGCTCCATCGTTTACCTTCTGGCCACAGTTTGAACAATACCTCATTTTCTCCCTCCTCAGAGCAAATAGATTATTCATACTCTTTCTCAATTTTTACCGCATCGCAAATATCTCCGATATTACAGTCCAGATACTCGCAGATACGGAGCAAAACGGAAAGCGCCACTTCTTCATTTTTTCTCAATTTCGTCATGGTTCCCGTGGCAATGTTTAGATCTTTCCGAAGTGTGGCTGGTGAGATTTCCTTTTCAATCAGCCGTATCCACAGTTTTTTATAACTAATTTTCATAATTCACTCTTTCTCGATTCATCACTGTAACCATATGGAATTATTATACATCTAATTGGGCATATAGTCAATAAAACACATCTATATCTTGATGAAAATTCTCAACTTCTTGCGAATTCAAAAAGCCGCCCGCAGGCTTTTTCCCACGGACGGTTGTACGGTCAGTTCTCAAAAGGGTTATATATGGTTACGGTTTTCAGATACTTCACTGGATCGCCATTCAGTACCAAATCTGCATACTCAGCCGGAGCATTGAAAATTAGCCAGTCCAGTTCAGATCGTTCATACATATTGTCAGTCACTTCGTTCTCTACGGCGATGGTATCAATCGCAATCATCGTACCATCCGGAAGACGCAGTTCCACACAAGCGGTGTCCATATTGAACTCACAGGAAATCGTTTTATCCATTCTCGTAACCTCCTTTGCCGCAACAAGGCTCATATCATCCCAAAGAATTTCAATGCATCCGTGATCGCTGCTTCCTTTTCCGGCGGGCATTTCAGCTGTCTGGTATTTTCGGACTTCGGTTTGTTGTAGTTCTCACGCTCAATAATGCCGTGTTTCTGTTTGACCTGGGCGATATAGAGGTGGCTGACTTTCAAGCCGGTATGCTCCAGCACATAATCCTTGATCTCCTGGTAGGTAGCTTTCTTCTCCGCATCAGTCAAATCCAGCTCGTCCAGATTCAACTCCACCTCGATATGCTGCTTGGTATTAAGTTTGGACAAAAGTACTACCGTCTCATCATTACTTGCGTTAGGTAGGGAATTGTCGTCATTGTCGATAATCACGTCTTGCGACGAAACACCGTCAAATTCAAGGGGAACTTTGAAACGAACGCTCTTGATCCAGAGGCCGTTCGGTTGCCGTTCAGGATAAATCTGTACGCTGTCAAGCAATGCGTGCATGATTTCCTGCTCGTCACGCTCCGGCATAATGTCCATCATGTCCACGATAATCCGCATGGTGGCATATACTTCCTCAGCCGTAGCGGCCTTGCTGCCTGCGTTCTGAATAGCGATACTCACCTGATTGATCTTGCTGTCCAATTCGGTGATGCGCTTCATATGCTGACGCAGCAGCCCTTGCAGGTCATCGTACATTTTGTCGTAGAGATCATCGTCGGCATCAAGCTCCATAATCTTCGATAGCAGTTTGGCCTTCTGGCGTTCTTCCTTCTTTTTGGCAGCAGTGAGAGTATCAGCTTCCGCCTGTAAAGCGTCCAGATTGGCGTCGGTTCCGATTGATTTCATAATGTCCGCTGTGAAATCCATATTCCGCAGCGCTTCCTGTACTACGCGGCGCACCTGCTCATTCACATCGTCCTGCCGGATATGCTTTGTGTATGTGCAGCGCTGGCCGCTCACGGTTTTGGTATTCTTGCAGATATAGTACCACATATCTGTGTAGAAGTCGCCGGAACCATCTTTTTTCTTCTTCCGGTTCACGACGCCATACATAGGCGCACCACACACAGGGCATTTGATAAGGCCGGAAAGAATGTGAGCATGTTCCGGGCTGTATCTTTTTTCCCGCTTATAGGCATTCAACCCCCGTTTTACTTGCGCAGCCTGCCAGAGATCGTCCGGGATAATAGCTTCATGTTTGCCGTCAAATATTTCATATTTAGCCTGTTTAACGGTATGGTACTCATTGCGTGTGCCTTCGATTTTCTCACTTTTCCGGCGTCCATAGGCGATTTTTCCGGAATAGACCGGGTTATCCAATACACCCTTCACGAAAGTGGCTGAAATCCGGCTGTATATCCCATTTTGACGGGTCTGCTTACTATACCCGTTTTCATTCAGCCATTTGGCAACGCCGTTTATGCCCATATCAGACTGCACATATTTTTCAAAAATCAACCGAACAAGGGCAGCTTCGGATTCTTCGATGACAAGACTGCCACCTTCAAGACGATAGCCGTATGGAGCTTGACCGCCGTTCCATCCGCCCTCACGGGCCTTCTGTTCGCGGCCCGCCATCGTCTGCGCCTGGATGTTTTCGCGCTCCAGCTCAGCGACACCGGCAAGAACAGGAAAGAGGATTTTTCCGGCGGCACTGGCGGAATCAATCCCATCTTCCACACAGATGAGATTGACACCGAAATCCTGCATGATCTGCAAATTGTTCAGCACGTCGGCAGCATTCCGGCCAAACCGGGACAGCTTGAATACCAGCACATAATCAACATGATCCTCATTGCTGTTCTGTATCCGTTGCATCATGGCTTGAAACTGCGGCCTGCCGGTGGTATTCTTGCCGGATTTTCCCTCATCCGAGAAGGTGGCAACTACCTGCATACTGCGGTGAGCTGCCTCTTTTTTCAGTCGGTCTTGCTGTGCATCCAGACTGTATCCGTCCACCTGCATCTGTGTGGAAACGCGGGTATAGAGATAGCAACGCAATTTCTTTTGTGCCATTTACAGTTGCGCACCTTTCACTAAGTTGCAATCCCGGCAAAGCATTTGACAGTTGTCAGGCGTTGTTTTTCCGCCTTTGCTCCACGGGGTAATATGATCGGCGTGCATCTGCTCAAACTCGAATTCTTCGCCACAGATTGCACATTTGTGGCCCTGCTTCTCGTAAGCAGCCAAGGCATCCCGCCGGTCAAAGGCACGGATTGACAACTTTTTCTCTTCACCTGTCAGCAAATACTCATAAATGCCGGATTTTTTTGTTACATCTTCATCACCCATGAGACGCTGGATTTCTGCTTCCAGCTTCTTCGGGTCAAGGTCTGTCCGCTTGCCATGCTGATTGTAGAAAAGCCCCCACGGCAGCCCTTTCATTTCTCTGCGCTTCTTCGGAAAGATTGCCTGTACCCAGTCAATGACAGAGCGGAAATAATTCCACAACTGCACCGCACTGGGGTCATTCTGATGTTCGGCCATGTAAGCCTCAATAGTTTTTCCTTCGGCGCTGGCTGCCCAGAAAATAGCTGTTTCCAGATATTCCTGCCGGATACTGGAACCTTTCAGATAATCACCTGCAAGCTGATCCGCCGCGCAGCCGGTTTTGGAAAAATACCGTTTTGCGTCGGAAGTCCAGCTGCCAGCATAGACGGCGTTCCGCAGCTCCTGATCGGTCAATTCTTCGCCTGCAATATTGATAATACGGAACCATTCCAGCTTTTCGCTGTCCGTACCGTCGCAAACATATACGAAAAGGGGATAGTCAAGAATCTGCTGTTTCTTGTCGGCTGGCAGATTATAAAAATACTTGTCATCCACAGAGAAAGAGCCGTCCACGTATTCGCACAGAGAAATCGTGCGCTGCTGGCCGTCCAGCACCTCGAATCCGTCGGAGCCGTCCTCTTTCTTCACCTTGCACCAGTACATCACGTTGAGCGGTAAGCCCTTCATGACAGTGCGAATGACTTCATCGCGCTGAGCGTCTTTATAGACGAACTCCCGCTGATACTTCGGTCTTATATCAAGGCGCTCGTCGTAGCCAACGACACCTTCCTCTGCGTCGTTGAAGTATCCCTCGCAAACTTCACCGACAGTCACTTTTAACTCATTGATCTGCATATCATTTCACCTCTTTCGGCAGCTCTGGGTGTTTGTTGCGAATAAGAACACGCGGATAGATGCTCAACAAATAACCATCAGCATTTTCAGCAGTGTAGAAAACTGTGCCAGACGGTTTTTCTTGTACTCTAATGGCGGCTCTGGTATTTACTTTGCCGCCGCCTTGCGTACTACCATCTTTGTTATGCTGTATGGCATTTTTATAAAGACATGTCATCGGAAAATCTACGGTGTTCCCTAAAGTAATTCCCAAAATCTCGAACTGATCAGGATTATACTTGTCTAAAAATGTAATAGGAACCCCCATCATACCGGCGTAATCACAAGGAATATCAGCCGTTTTAGACACTTCGATAGCCTCATAGTTATCATAAGCAGGGTATTCTCTCGGATTATAGCGCTTTACCAAGATTATTTCCTCATGGCGCTTTTTGATATCAAGATTAGTAAACCAACACGCAGATGCCAATCTTCCCATGACCACACCGTTGATAATCTTGTAAGCAGATCCTTCTTTCTTGTTTGCAAGCAGCCATTGTTTACGTTCGTCCGGAACATCAAAATACATATCCTGATTCAAGGATTTTGCACCAATCCATACTTTATTATCTTTCAGCAATGGAAAAAACTCCTTATATGTGATGGCGTTCATATTCCCAATTATAATAAAATACTTCTGATGCTCCATTAAAACATCAATATAGTCACGGAATAACGAAAACGGGGGATTTGTAACCACAATATCGGCTTCATCCAGCAAAGCCAGACATTCAGGTGAACGGAAATCCCCGTCACCTTCCAGTTCCACCAACTCGTTTTCGCCTGAGCGGAACAGTTCTGCTACATCCAACATATCCACGCCGCCATCGCCAGTCGTATCGTATACTCGTGTGACTACGGCTTTGTAGGGACGCTGGCCGTTGTTTTTCCCATCGGCTTTCTCTTCAAATGCAAAAGTCATCTGCCCGTTTGCGTCACAACCATATCGCAACTGCTGCCCTGCAATCGGAGACGAATAGTAGCAGGTTGCAATCAGCTTTTTCAGCCCCAAGCGGTTGAAATTCAAAACGAAATACTTGAAGAAATTGCTTTCAAATGGATCATCGCAGTTACACAGCACGGTCTTTCCCTGAAAATGCTTGCGATAATGCCTCATTTCCTTCTCAATATCAGTCAACTGCGTATAGAATTCATCATTTTTAGCTGTTTTAGCAGCACTTAGAGATGTATTTGCCATTACTGCTCTGCCTCCTTTGCCTGATATTCTTTCAGCCATTCACGCAGAAGGGCAGAAACCGTTATGTCTTTATCCAAGGCAATCTGCTTGAGCGCCTTGCGCTCTTCTCTTGTCATCGTTATTGTCAAATTTACCATGTTTCTTTCTGCCATTTTGATTTTCCTCTCAGCACGCAATCTTGTGTTATCGTGTACTTGTGTAATAGTGTATCATAAAATAGCAGGAAAAACAATCCGGCACCTCCAAAAAGGTGCCGAATATCATTGCTTTTCTTGCTGCTCCACACCTTGACTCAACCGGTCATATTCATCTGTCAGCTCAGATGCACGACTAATGAACGCAGCGTCACGTTCCCACTTCTGCTGAATAGACGCCTGATAGACATCTTCCAGCGTGCGGCCATCTCTAAACGTATGAGCTTCCATAAAGCGTTTTCTACTGGCGTCCGTATCTGTGGACGATTGTAGCTTATCTCTAAGCTGCTCCAATTCATCCAAAACTGATTTCTGGGCTTCCAGCGCATCTTCTTTCTTTTGAAATGCAGCAGCTGCTTCTTCCTGCGCTTTCGTTCGCGCCTCTGTCGTCGTGCGTTCTACAAACGAATCCATGGCGGCCTTGAACATCTCAACACCCTCAGAGTATGTGCGGAATGCAGCACGCTCGCCGCTAAGATTTTGATATAAATTGTAAATGAATTTCAGCAAGCGGCGCTGCCCCTTATCTCGACCATCCAGCTTTTTCTGTATATCTTCCTGCTGCTGGGCGATGGTTTCCTGCTCTTTGCGTGTGGTTTCTTGCTGCTGTGCAATCAAATCCAACTGCTGCTGACGTGCAGTGGCATCGGTTTCCATCTGTGCTTTCAATGCTTCTGCCTGCTCAACAAGCTCTGCGGCATCCTCAGCCATCTCACGAGCTTTCTTGCCCAGATGTTTGTTGACGGAAAGACCGGACTTCCGACGTTTTGCGTTTCGCTCGCTGGCGTATTCTTTGTCGGTCTTGGCTCGTTCAAAGTCTGTGCGGTCAAGGTCATCCATATCCCATCCGCGCTCACGCATCAGAGCGGGAAAACGCTCATTGATTTTAATCAGGAGCTTTGCATCTATAAGATTTCCGCAATAGCGTCCGTCTGCATCTTTCGATACTCCGAGGTCATGCAAATGACGGTCAATCACACCTGAATTTTCATCGGGTGGAATACCTTCATCAAAGTGCTCGGCAGACATTCGGAGATTTTCACTGCGAAACAATCGCGGCTCAATTTTAGCCATGCACTCCCGACAGTCTGCGTAAAATTTTTGATAATCTTCGTTCGTCCATGCTGCACAAACTTCGGCAGGCGGATTATAGATCACCGCCCAGCCGATCACAGCATTATGCGGCAGACCTTTTTCACGCACGACTGGCTTTTTATCTTTAGTTTTTCCATTCACTTTGACACGATACTTAGAGGCTTCCTGTTCCATAGCAGCGGCGAATTGTGAGCCGCTGCGGTATCCGTCATAATGGTTTTTACTCGACCGGCTCTTATCCAGCGTATCCGATTTCGATGCTCGCTCGTATCCGGCTTCCATCGCAATCTTCCGAATGTTCGCACGATGTTTCTGCCCTTGCTTCGGTTCACCTCTCACCAAGCCCATCACTTGCGGCGCACATTTCCAACCCATATCGCTTCACCTCCTGCCGCGGGGTCGTTTACAAACCCAGTATGAATGTCCTCAGGGTTTGTAAACAAACCCATCGTCCTCCTGCCGTCAGCTCCCTCTTTGGAAACTACGTTTCCAGCCGGGCGGCAAACCTTCCTTTACCTGCAACATACCACAAAATGTTCAGAACGCAAGCCCCTAAATTATAAACCCCGTCGGGTTCTTCCCAACGGGGTTTAGGTCAAATCTGCTGTGCATAGCCCGCAGATTGATTCACGGGCTGCTGTTCTGTTAAATCAGTTGCAGGTTGTGCGGCTGCTTGCTTTTCAGCCATCTTCTCAGAGATGTAATCATAATAGCTGCGATTGCCATCCCGAAAATACATCTCCTTTGCCATCTGAACAAATTCGAGCGCAAACTGTATATCACGCCGGTGCTGTTCTTCGGCGGCTTGCTGATCTTCCAGCTTCTTCATCTTGCGTGCTTCTTTCTGGACTGCGGCAAGTTTTGCACGTAGAGTATCTGCTTGTTTTTTCAAGTCGGCGCTTGATTTGGCCATTTGAATCACCTCACTTCTGATTTCAGTTTACCGTAAATCATGCAGAACGCAAGTAGTCAATTATAACTGTCCGTTCCACGCCATCTCGATTGTATCTCGAATAATCTGCTCTGTGTATGTTGCTACCAGTTCGCCGTCTACATATCTGTTAATCGCATCGCGGATTGTCGGCCATTGCAGGTTTTGCAAAAATTCATATTCTTCTTGCGGACGAACTTTGGCAGCAGGATACATTTTAGTGTATTCCGCCCAGCCACCGGCGGGGGAATCCCAGAACCAATGGCCGAATGATACCAGCGTATTGAAGCGCCGCTCCTCGTATTCGGCACACTCGCGCTGGAAACGCTCTTCAACTGATTCTGCCACTGGCATCAGTTCCGGCGGAATCTGATCGGGATCGGAAATTTTATCATCGTGTTTAGCTTCGATCATTTTGGCCGCTGTCTGTACTGGCGCACCAAATTGAGCCAGAGCTTTTTGCTTCGCTGCCCCATCCAGCCGCTGCATGACGGCTTGCATACTCCCGCGCACATGAGAATAAATGCTCATGGTTTTGATAGAACTCAAATCGTTATTGACGAACCCTTGGTTAATGAGAACATCAAAATCATTTTCGCGGACACACAGAATCATGGGGAATCTGCGCCATGCCTGATTTTCATCTTCGGCCTCATGGTGCGTACCAAACTTATCTGTGTATGTCCCCGCCAGTCCAGCGATAAACTCTTCATAGGGCTGAACACCGTTGATAATATTCAAGGCGTTGTTCAGAATTACCCGACTATGTTTTGCCTGTTCCGCAATCTTTCGGGGGTGTGGATCGAGCAGTCTATAAGCGCCGTTCGAACCAAATTGATGGATAAAATCAGTCACGCGCATATCATCCCAGATAATAGCAGGCTGGCCGTCATAGCCATCAAAAGTTACACGCTCATCGTTGCCGATGCAAAAATAGGGATCATCAACCGATTGGAACATCGCCTGTGCAATGTATTCACAAAAAGCTGATTTGCCGATACCTCCAGGACCATCCACATAAATGTTGAGCCTGAAAGGGCAGGGTGGGGCATCCATCAGATAGTCAAGTCGAAGCGGAGGCAATGTAGACCGGATCTTTGCAAATGTAAGCGGGTCATCCTCGCGGCACTGTTTCATCGTCCAGCCATCCAGCATGACGTGCATCCGCATGGTATCCGCTGGCGTCATTTCTCCTGACCGCTTGCCGAATTTGGCTCTATGTGCCTGCAAATCGGTCAGCTCTTTGCGGAAATCAAAACCCGGTGAAGTATGAACCTCATCGTCATCGTAGTGTGTCTTGTGTTGTTCGACCGCACGAGGGCTTTCATGCACGAGGTATTCGGAACCATCGAGAAAAGCCCCGCGTCCGCGCAGGATCGTCACCTGCTGCGGCGGTACCTTGAACCAGCGAGCGATAGTCGAAACCGGCACTTTGCCAGGAACTTCAAGCACAATGTGCGCATGTTTGAACTTTCGATCTCCTGCTTTGATTCGCCCGGTTCGGTCAGCGATTTCATCCTCTTCAGTGTAAATATCGCGATCATGCCAAATCCAACACCAACGCTTGATGCTCTTGTGGTCAAGACCGGCTTCAATCTGAGGCGTATCAATCCAAGGGGCCACGCCGGGTTTCAGAGTTTGCCTGTCATCTTCCCATTCGACAGCGAAAGGGTCGAGCAGAAACTGCGTCACCATGAAAAATTTATATCTGGATTCAGTCCCTTCACCATCTTCTTCCTGGCGACGTCCAGCCTGTTCTTCGGCTTTCCGCCACCACCAGAACACAGGATAAATATCCGGGTGATTTGCCCGCATATCATTCATGCAGGCGATAAATGACGCATCATCCAGATCATCCAGCTTGCCAAAAGCATCCAAATTTGCCTGTGCCAGAGCTAACGTAGCTTGGGGATCGTATCCCGGAGCGGCTTCCATTTCCTTTACGGCCTGCAAGCCGCGCTTGCGTTCACCCTTGACACTGTTTTTCGTTTTATATGCCATGCGCCCACCTCGTTTCACACTGTTTATGTTTGTATTATATAGCAAAAACAGTGTGAAGTCAATGTGTTCACACTGTTTCTGCTGTGTATACAACTGAAGAAACGGTGTGAAAATGTTCATCAGAAGCGTTTTTTCACACCGTTTACACCGTTGCGTTTGGGGCCATCCCACACAAGCCCACTGTGGGATGGCCCCCTATTTTCAAGGGTTCTCGGCACTTGACGAAAAATTTTACACCGTTTACACCCTTTACACTCCATAGTCTAAAAGGGTGTAAAAAGAAACGCTGGTGCAAAAACAGTGTGTTTGGACGGAATGGGGACGGGCTGCCGCCCGCCCGAATACAGGCAGAAGTAAAAGACGAACCGCAGCTACATAGTGCAGTTGCGGCTCGTCTTAGAATATAGCGAAATGTGCGCCTGTCGTTTACGCTGTGCAATTTTTCTTCGTTTCTCGTGTATCTGTGCCTTTAGGCGCCTTATTTGCAATCTGAGCAAAATTTGACCGCCACACTTGACTGAACCTGTCGGCGGCACTGCCCATAAACGGCCGACGGTGAGGAACTCAGGAGCAATCCTTCAAAGAACCTCACCGTCGTATTCACCAGTATAGCACCGCCGCCAGAACCCGCCAAGTGCAAGCCGCTTTGCGGTGGCTGGCTCTGCCTCCGGCTCAGAATCTAAGAGCAATCAGATCATTTTGAAATGCTTCAGTGCTGCCTCAATCGCCGCTTCCTTTTCCGGCGGGCATTGCGGCTGTTTGGCATCCTCTGATTTGGGCTTGTTGTAACACTCCCGCTCGATGATACCATGCTTTTGTTTGACCTGGGCGATATAGAGGTGGCTGACTTTCAAGCCGGTATGCTCCAGCACATACGCCTTGATCTGCTCATAGGTCGCACCGCCGGGCAGATCAATTTCTTTTGAAGGCTCATAGTCCAAGTAGACATGTTCGCGGCTTTTCTCTAATTCCCTACCTAAGAGAACAACCGTCTCGACTTGTGTATCATTGTCCAAACTTACTTCCATATTTTCCTCTATGATTGGCAGCTTGAATTTGATGGATTTCAGCCATTGTCCGTTCGGCTTCCGTTCTTCAAAAATATGGATTTCGG
>JBMNRU010000011.1:0-86638 GCA_050944855.1 Lachnospiraceae bacterium | reverse complement strand
GGATATATGGGGTAAGTCCATGGGATTCTGCATATTCTGAAAGCATCTGCTTCTGGTTCGATATACTGTTGCTCTCGCCCATAAGGTCATCATCATGGCTGAGACGCTCATACAATGCGGTAAGTTTCTCCTGCATCCGTTTTCCTCCTTCCTTCATTTTTTATCGCCTGTTTTCATTCCATATCCGTTCCTGTACCGGGTTCCGATGTTTCCGGGACGTATTTGCCAGAAAAGACACGCTGAATGCACATTCAAATCTGGTATCACTATGGGCAGGATGCTCCGTTGTCAAGGTTCGTGTAAGGATCTTCAAAAAAGTTCCTCTCACTTAACCCATCTTTCGGACGCTGTTTTACAAGGTAGTAACGTAACTTTTTTAAATTTCTCTGGATTTTGTGTCGGTTTGAAAAATTCCTTACACTATATCCAGACTGGCGAGGCAAAATGTTGCCATCCTTTGAGAATGTTTTTAAAAAAGTACAATTTTGTGTTTTGGGCAAAAAATAAGCCTCAAGAGACTTTTTAATCATTTTGGAGCTCCAATTTCTTAAAAAATAGTGATTAAGAAGTCTCTTCAAGCTTATAACACCCGCCGCAAGTTTGTATTTCTTATACTGCCGGAGGGCGAAGTGGTCCGGGTCTTTCTGCTCCAGCGCGTCAAAGAGAAGGTCAACGGCATTTTTGAAGGTCTCGTCATCCTCCCGGACCTCCATTGCGTTTATCATTTCTACCAGGGTGGAAAAGTTCTGTTCGTTTGCCGGGGCCTCATAATAGATATAGCCGATCAGCGCCGTATACAGCAGCGTCTCGGCCTATAGTGATAGGTAAGGTTTTGATATTATCTCCACCTTTTCCCCCACTTCACACCGGACATGCGACTTTCACCGCATCCGGCGCTCCATCGATTGTCTTCACAAGACATTTAATCAGTCACCAAATTTAAGTTTTATATTATTGCTGACAGGTTCGCCTGCTCTCGCAGACTATTGATTTTCACGAGCATCTTTTTTGTGATATTGAGTGTTTTTATCAGGTCTTTTATTGCTGCTTGGGGCAGTTCTTGTAACAGAATCAGATATTTTTTGTGAATCAGAACCATGTTTTTATATCTTTCAAATCCACCAAGTGATCCTGGTACTTTGAGCCATACAGCTACATGTTCCGCATCTGCGAATTCTTCTCCACTGATTGCACATTTTCCCTTTTGAGCAGAAAATAAAGATATTTTACTGTCATGGTATTCTGTGCTATGACCAACGGATATTTTTTCTCTCAGTCCTTTCAGAACATACTGATTAAGGTTAAGTTCTGTATGAATCAGAGCACGACCTTCTTTTGTATAACTACAAACGATTGATCGCTTCGCCATCGGTATTTTATTTTTGATGAATGCAATCGGATAGATCATCTGGTCAATTCCTGAAACATATCGAATCATTTTTGACTGTCCGAATCTTTCCTTTTCTGCTTGGGTGATAGTTCCACCCTCACGTTTTAGCATACTTCCTGTTTCTGTATTTAACCTGTTCGTCAAAACTGTCATTACTCGCCTATGGAATTCTCTGCAATCAATACTGATACAGGTGGCAAGCTGATAGTAATTCTGTATGCCTAACACCATGGAGTTATATAGCTGAATTTCTGATAAACAACTTTTTTTCTCTCTGGGTTTTGCGATGTTTTTCGCTTGTTCCACTAGCTTTGCTCTTTCAATTTCAACCTTTTTGTCACAGATTGCCGACTGCACCACATATTTATGATGCTTCAACCTTACCCTTATTTTGAATCCAAGAAACTCTGACCACCGTTTTCTGGTGTTCACAATCCTTGTTTTCTCAGGAGACACCTCTAATTTCAACCTCTCTTCAATCCACTCCGTAACCGCTTCTTTTGTCCTGACTGCGTCCTCTTTCGTTCTACAGAAAATCCTAAAATCGTCCGCATACCGAATGATATGCATTTCTTTCATTTCTGTGTTTTTCATAATCCTATAACCATGGCTTTTATCAAAAACCTTAGTTTTTCCGATTATTCTTTCTCGCCCTCTGCTTATAGCAATTGGATTTTCCTCCCATTGACTGGCTATCCACCAATCCAATTCATTTAGAACGATGTTTGCCAGTAGTGGTGAGATAATTCCTCCCTGTGGTGTACCCTTGTCGGGCAATACCGTTGTATTATCGGGCATTTTAATTGGAGCTGTTAGTATTCGCTTGATAATAAAAATCAGCGTTTTATCATGGATACCCAGCGACCATATCTGTCTGATTAACTTGCTATGATTTACGTTATCGAAAAATCCTTTAATATCAAACTCAATAACATAATGAAGGTTCATCATTTGAAGCATGGTGTAGGTTCTGTTAATGGCATGTTCAACGGATCTGTTCGGACGAAATCCATAACTATTATTGCTGAACTTTGCTTCGCAGATTGGTTCCATGATCTGCTTGATACATTGCTGTATCAGCCTATCCCATATGCATGGGATTCCCAGCGGACGTGTTTTTCCGTTTGGTTTCGGGATATCTTTCCGTCTTACAGGCTTTGGTCTGTAGCCGTGTTCGCTTCCCGTAACAATAAATCTCACTCTTTTTACCACATCATCAGGAGTTCGACTCCCAATATCTGTGATGTTCTTTTTATCTGTTCCTGCCGTGTAGCTGCCTTTGTTCGCTTTGATGTTTCGGTACGCAAGTAAAATGTTATCCCTGCTCACTATCAAATCCATAAGATTCTCAAATACTTCACCGTTCTGACTTTTTTGATATAGTTCATCAAAAGTATCTTGCATTCCATAGTACTCCGCATGACGCAGGTCATCTACACATAATGTTTTACTTTTCTTTGGCATAAGGCATCACCTCCTCTCGAAAGTGACCCTTTTGGTCTTACTCGTAATCCTTATCATAAGACTGAATAATGCCTGTTTATTTCAACCGACTTGTGACCATTCCTCCGAGTTCCTCTTTTTCGCAGAACTCATCATAAGTTCGATCACGGCTTTTCAGCACCAGTTCACCTGCTTATTTTCTTCGTCAGGCTATCCCATAATGGAATCTGATGCCTTTCCACGTTCCGATAATCCTATCTGTACATATATCCTTAGGTCTCTGCTATAGTCCTGTCAGCTTGGATGTGCCTGTAACACAACATGGTCGTTCGTAGGGTCAATTTCTACTGAACCACACTGACTGCGCTTTAACGCACCCATACATTTCTATATGGTCTTCTTTTAGAACCGTACATTCGCAGTTTTCGTCAGTTTACTCGCCAAAGTAAACATTCTAACCATAGATATTTTATAGATCCTAGACCTATAGGTAGCGCACCCCACCTCTGGGGCGTTTTCGAGAATCTTTTGGCAGATTCCTACGACTACTCTCGGTCGTTGTCACGGAGCTTCTCACCCCAGCCATTACAGCTGACGCAAGTCCGTCAAGGATAGACGTTTCAGGGCGTTACCCCATCATTCCACCTATCGGATTACCAGTTCACAGACTGGTTATTATTTAATAAACCAACACTGTGCGCAGACTTTTTACCGCCTGCGAACGTGTCGCACTGACCCAGAAGTCGTCGCCGGATTTTCCTTCCCCTTTAGTATTTGCGATCAGCACCGTTACCAGTTTCAGGATATCCTTCTCATTGTGGATGTAGGCAAAAGGGTTATAGTGCATACTTTTTGAGAAATTGATCGTATTGAATACCTTGATCTTATAAGGCTCATACACGGTTTTCCCATCCTTCCCCTTTACCGGTTTTCCGTCCTTGTCCAGCTTCGGCGCGCCGCGGCTTAACAGCTTTCCCACCTCTATCAGGACCGTACCTTTCGGATCGGTGACGACATACGAGCTATGGAGCTGCATGAGGTTGGGTTTAATAAAAAACCTCGTCTTGCCGGAGCCGGAACCGCCTACCACAAGCACATTCTTGTTGCGGGCATGGGCCGGGTTCTTCGGCCTGCCGGACATCATAAGCCCCTCGGTCTGCGTCAGGATGATGTTGTTCTCCGGTTTCGGGTCCATAAAAGGAGCGATATCCGTTTTATTGCCCCAACGCGCGGAGCCGTACTCCACATCCTTGCGGTATTTTTTTGCATTTTTCCCTTTCATATATACCGCCATCCGCACGGTCACCGCACCGCATAATCCCACCAGCCAGTCCAGCGCCGCTCCGGGCCACATACTCTGAAAGGCCATGCTAAAACCTTCGGACAGCCCTAATAATTTCTGTGAGGCGTCCGCTCCGGGGGCAAGGCGCACCGCCTCGCCCAGCTTCGCAAAGGCCAGAAGGAACAGAAGATAGGGCAGGTGGAGGATCACCTGCTTTTTCAGGGCATTGGTATCCATCTTCATCGTTCCGGCCCTCCGTGTTCCTTGTTCTTCACCCGGTCACGGCCAAGCGCCTGCGCCAGCTCCTTAAACTTATGAAGCTGCGAAAGAAGCGACGGCCTGGTGCTGCGGGCAAGGTCTTTCTGCGTGTACTCCTTAAAAGCCGCCGTCAGCGCGTCCGCCTGGTTCGCCTTGAAATAGACCGTCCATTTCGGGGGATTGGTCCCCAGCTCTTTTTCTATGTGGTAGCGGACCTGGTGTTTCCTGGCGCACCGCTCAAAAGAGCGTATCCTGCCGGACACTTCAATGGTATTGGCTCCCGGGTCCCTATAGGTCAGCCGTTTCATGCTGTTCCTGCCGACTTTCGGGGTAGTGCGTTCCTGCTCCATCTTACGGAGCACGGCGGCAAGGGCAGAGCGCAGCACCCTCCCGGAGAGCTTTGCCGCCTGGATGGAGACCGAAACGGTCCGCTGTTCCAATTCTTCCTGCATGTGCATCCTCCTTTCTGATAGAATCAGTAAATATAAATAGAAAATATCCCTTTAACGGGCCTCTCCGATCACCTGCTGGCGCGGGGCGTGTTCAAAGGCTTTTGCTGCCTGGTCCACCTGGATTTTCGCGTGTTTCAGCAGCGTCTTGATGATGGTCGCCGGATGGTTCTGTTCCTCCAGGTGAGCCACCATGCCCTTACAGGCATCCGGGAGATATTCAGCCATATCCTTACAGGCATCGTCCAAATCGCCCATGAAGCCCCAGCAGCTGTCTGTAAGCTCGCCGTTTTTGTAAAGCTCAAAGCCGTAGCACTCGCCCCGCAGGTAGGAATCATAAGCGGCCACTTCGCTGCGCATCAGATCCTCCGCTTTTTTCCGAAGGGCGCCGGTCATTTTGTCACCGCCGAATTCCTTCAGCGCATCCTCTTTGGAAACATAAATCCATCCGACCTGCCCGCTGTCCCAGGGATCATTGAAACCTGTGGTCTGCATGGCAAGGCCGCTGTGGTCCATCAGATAAAGGGGCAGCGTAATGTATTTTTCGGAGATCACCTTCAGCATGGCGTCATCAACCGCCCGTTCCTCCGTCTTCGGCCCGTGCCGGAACCGGCTGCTCACAATGTTCACCATGTGTTCATAGCGTTTCAGGCCCGCTTCATCATGCCCCACGGTATCTAAGTACATCTCCCGCAGGAAGTCGTCTTTGTCCATGTAATTGTGGCTGTCACCCAGCGCATAGCGGGGATGGAAACAGGCCATTGTCCCGAAATGTTCATCCACCTCACGGGGAGAGATTAAAATATCGTCCGGCTGCACCATCAGCGCATAGGGACCCTCTACTGCCATCAGCATAGGCTGTCAGCTCCTTTCCGGCCCTCTGGCCTTTTTATCCGGCGCTTTCGGCTCTGCCTGCGCCGCCTGTTTCCTCGCACTGTCAAGCTGTTCCCGCACGGAGACATCCCGCTTTGCCTCCGGGATTCCTGCGCCGAAAAAATCCGGCAGCTCCTTGAAGCCGATGCTGTCCACGTAATATGCGGTATCAGTGCCCTTTTCATGCAGGACCACCACATCGGAAACGGAAAGGGAATGGCCCCTGAAATCTTCCGGATGGTCGATATTGAACCGCCTGTAAATATCCTCCAATGTCTCGCCCGGCTCCCGCTGCCTCGCATAGACCATCTGGTAATTATCCCGGTCCACGGAAAGCCCCTTGTCCTGTACCCACTCCAGGGACATAAAACGGAGGTCATCTGTACTATCCGATAAATCAAGCTGATAGATGGAATAGGCGCTGATCCCGTACTCTTTTTCATAGGAAGAAATACGCTCCAGAAGCGGTGCCGTTTCTCCCTCCATGTGTTCCTCCTGCTCAAATGCCGCCAGCCTCATGCGGATTTTTCCGGTATCTCCTGAAAGCAGCTCGTCCGCCATGCGCTCCTTCTCCGCATGGGAATCCGGGTACAGGTCTGCATAGGCCCCGCTGTTCTGCCTGAAAAATTCGTCCAGGTCGAAAGCCAGGTCCATAGATTCGTCAAGCCTTATATCATCCCCACCCGGTTCCTCCATGACAGAAGCCGGCTGCTGTTTTTCCTCCGACGGAAGGGGCTGCTTCACCGCAACGATCTCACCTGCCAGTCGGTAAAATTTCTCTGGGTATCTGAACTGTTCCTTATACTGCTCCATAAAGTAATCGGGAAGGTCGGCAAAACTTTCCTCGCCGAGACCGGCTATGAAAAAGGTGCCGGCCATGATCTCGACCATCTCGCCGTCCTCATTATAAATTGCCCTGTTCAGGGGCAGCCCGTTTATCTTCCCTTCATCATTGCAGACGATCGCGACAGGTTCCGCATAAGGATAATAGCCCTCTATGCCTCCCCCGACTGCCTCCTGCATGGATTCAAGGCTGCCGTCAAGCTCGGCCTCATAAGGCGCTTTCCCAGGCTCTATCATTAACACTTTCAAATCTGCATGTCCTCCTTCCTTTTATTTGCCGCTTTCGGTTCTTTCCCTGCCTTTTCCTGTACCTTCACCGCAGACAGCTTTCCCAGCACGGAAGGCTTTTCTTCTTTTCCGGGTGCAGAAATACCGCCCTCCGAAATGCTGGCGGTGGTATGCCCTGCCATTTTCTTTTCCTGCTCCTGACCTTCGATCGTATAGCCGGGGAGAAGCACGCCATTGACAGTGAAATGATGTGCATATTCTTCTGGTACCAGCGGGGAGATTTCCTCAAACAGATGGGAATAGGCTTTCTTTCTGCCCTCCAGATATTTTTCTGCCGCCGCTTTGTCTTTATAATGTTTATCCTTCTGTCCGGCAATCTTCTCACCATACTTATACCGCTGCTTCGGGGACTGCACATATAAATCCCAGCTCACATCCCAGGAAACAGGCTCCATCTCTTTTGTCTCTTTGTTATATTTTGTGACTTCCCTAATCTGTGAGCTCATTTTATATACCCGGTTACTGATCTCGTCCCATCCCCCGTCACGCTGACATCCCTGCCATCTGTTCGCCGTATGTTTTACTTCCGGAATCCGCAGGTATTCCAACGCCTGGTCAATGGCCTGCGTAACCGCTGCCTGCTGTTCCCACTGGTTCGCTGCCGCCACCACGATGTCAAAGGCTTTCTGCTCGCTGTCAATGCTGTCCCGGCGCATTGTCTGCAAAGTTTCCTGGTCCTGTTTGACAAGAGCAGAAATGTCCATATTTTCACAGCGGATGGAGTGCTTGATTTCCAAATCCCTGCCAGGTGTCAGCTTATCACCGTATCGGTAAGCCCGGTAATCTTTGTTTTCCTCCAATCCTTCCACCTCCTTAAATCTCCGGCGCACGGCTCTTTTTCGGGGCCGCCTGTGCCGGGGCCGTCTTTTCTGCCGGCTTCGCCGCTGCAAGCTGCGCCATGACCGAAGGCCTCTCTGCCGTAAATAGGGAAATCTGTTCATTCTCCGCCAACGGCTGCACCAGAAGGGGAAGCGTCACATCCGAATGGGTAAGTATCTGCTCCCGTTTCAGGTCCGCCACGATCTCGTCAAATACCGCGTTGATGGCCCGCCGTTCCTCACCTTCCGGATAGGCTTTCAAGACCTCCAGTTTTCCGTCTTTATCAGCCGCAAAGGTGACGGCACAGTCTGCATGGCCTGCCAGATAATCTGATTGGTAAGGCAGCTTATCCTTGATGTAACAGGCAAAGGCCCTGGCGGTCATTTCCGTGTTGCTGTCCCAATAGCCGCCGTCCTTTTCACATTCCTTACCCATGCGCACGGAATTCCGGTAAAAATCGGTTTCCACCCGCCCGGTCTGCGGCGCCTCCCGTGCCTGCATCCCGGACAGCATGTGCTCGAATATCTCCAGCCTTTCCCGCTCACTCTTTGGGATCACCCGCCCGGTGACAGACTTCTTGAAGGCGCTGATCTGTTCCACGGAGCCGGCCTCGCCAGACAAAAAAGCCTCCCTGAGAACCGCGTAGATTTCCATCTGTGCCTCACTGCCCTGCCGTTTCAGGGAACCGAGCACCGCAGAATCCAGCCAGCCTGCCGCATTTTTCCGGGTACGCTCTGTCTGCGCTTCGGTACGGGCCGCCGCCTGCTCTGGTGTCTCCGGCTTATATTTCATGGTGTCGATCAGCTTTTGGAACGGCGTATAGAGGCGGGGCTGTTCCGAGAGCATCCCCTTTGCGCCCATCTTCGTGCCCAGGTAATCGTCCAATCCGTGCCACCATTCATGGGCTAAGGAGCCGGCTCCGTGCATCTTCGTGAGATTGATGACCTTGCGCAGCGGTTCATAGTGGGCTGCCGCGTTCCCGCTGCCCCTGGCGCCGAAAGCGATGGCAAGCGTCCCCTGGTAGGCAATATCCTTGTCGCTGACCTGCAGGGCAGACGCCAAATCCTTGAGCGCTTCAAAGCCCATGTTGAGGGAAGCCTGCCGGTCATTCTGGTTCATCCAGTTCCCAAACTCTCCGCCGCGGAACCCGAAAGTATCAAGGTAGTGCTGCCCGGTGATCTCCGCGCCGTTCCTGTAATCCGGCCCGGTCCGCCGCACATGGGAGAGCTGCGGGGGCACGAACCGCGTCTTGCCGCTCTTGCTCCGGCCTTTCGCCAGCTCCTGCACCCATTTCAGGGCATCGTCACGCGATCCAAAGTTTGTCTTTATGATGGAATAGCCTTTCGTCACGTACCAGGTATCAGGTTTCCAGTCATTATTCCTGGAATAAGTATTCTTCCCATCGTTGAAATGGATCGCATAACCTTTCGGCACCTTCTGGTCTTTGGAAACGCCAAACTGCTCCTTCTGCGCCTTCTGTGTGAAATTCCGCTCAAAATATCCTGCCGAGCGGACCATCAGGGCATTGGACAGCTTGTTCGTAATGGCCGGGTTCTCCCGGCCCTTCTCCGTCGCCTGGTAATGGGTGCCGCTGCCCCAGCCCTGCACCTGCTCCAGATACCCGTTCTCCACAAAGAAACGGTCATAGGCCTCCATTGCGTCCTCCACGGTGCGCACCTCCGAGACCGCGTTCTGCAGCTCCCGTACCGTCCGGATATATTCCTTCTGTCTTGCAAGGCGCTTCTCCGGCGTGTCGTCCCTGCGGTAATACTGCGGGGAAGCATTTAATCCGTCCCGCGCCTTTTTGATAAAATAGACCACGCCGAGGGGAATCCCGTCATCAAGCATGGCCTGATAATCCGGTTTCTTCCAGATATTGTCCTTTTTTACGAATTTCTCAGCTTCACGCTCATTCATGGCATCCAAGTCGTTCACATTGAGCCCACGGTCCTTCCATAAATCTTTTTTTGCGCCGCCAATCTTTTCCCCGAAATCTTCATGCTGCATGTTATCCGCCAATCAATATCACCTCCAATCTGTCATAAAAGGTCACCGCTCCGGGGAAGGGCGGCGTTCCTGTGTCCTGTCAGGCTGCGGGCGTATTCCCATGATCCGGTCCGTCTCCCTTCGGACCAGCCGGTCAAGCACGCCCAGGTCCTCCGGTGCAACGGCGAATTCCCGGTAGAACTCATACCAGAGCCCCGTGACCGCCGCAATGGGCGCGACTTTTTCCGGCCCTCCGGGAAAGAGGCGGTAGACCGGATCGCCGTCAAGGAGCATCTGCTTCGCCGTCCCCAGCGGTATGCGGCACATATCCGTGTCCGGGTTCTGCGCTTCTTCCATATACTCCACATTCAGACGTTCCTCCAGATCCTGGGGCGTATAGGAGAAGGCCTGCTCCCCCCACTGGCTGAACCTGTCCAGATAGGAATGCTGCCATTCAGCCGCCTGCTCCGGCGCATAAAGGTAGCGCCAGTTTTTCAGGGCGTCCTTTTCGCACAGCTCCATTGCCTCCCATTTCTCAATGCCTGCCTCCGCCTTCGTGCCGTCCCGGTATTCCATGCTGACGCCATAAGGGTAAAGGGTATTCTGTTCTATATCCTGCCGCAGCGTTTCAAGGTCCATCATCAGCACATCCCCATACAGCCGGCCGCCCTCATTACGCTCCGTATGGAACAGGAAGGCCCTGGCGGCGGGATATTCCGTCATGGCTGCCATCCGGTAAAGTTCTCCTGTGGGACAATAGGCAGACAGGGCATCAGCAAGCCACATGTGGTTTTTCCCCATAATTGCAATGGAATCCGGCCCGGCGTTGGTCGCCAGTGAGCGAAGGTTGAATTCACTTTCCCGCAGGAAATCACCTGCCAGGATATGGAGCCCATAGGCGAATACGCCTAAATCCGTATCACGGACCAGGTGAATCTGCGAAAACGGTTCCTGTTTCAATTTCATTTCCTCCCTTCATTCAGAATGGTTTACCGGCTGCCTTTGTCATGGGAAGGTGCCGGCTGCTCCTTTGCCGGCTCCAGCTTTGCCGCCTGTTCCCGCATGGCACCCAGGACGGAGGGGCGGCGCTCCGCCCGCTGCTCCAGCCTTGCAAGGGCATTCAGGGAAAGCCCCACGTTCTCGCTGATGGCAGACGCAAAAGCGCGCTCTATCTTGAAGGCCCCCTTGAAGGCGTCTGCGACCCTGCCGTTTTCCTTCGCCTCCGCCTGCGCGGGCCTCCCCTGGATGGTGCGCCCCATGTTCTTTAAGTGCCGGCCTGCCTCATGGAATTCCGTGCTGAACGCATCGATCCTGGAGGCCGCACGGTCACTGGACTGCACGGTCTTTTCTGCCGCTGCCTGCACCGCCTCCAGTGCCGGCCTAAGCCGCAGGAACCGGGAGACGCCGTCCAGGGCCACAGCGCCGCGGTCCGCAAAATCCTTTAAGATATTCCTGCATCCTTCTATGACCTGCCCTTTCAGCTCCAGGATGCGCTGGCGCATGGCGTCCACATTCCCCTCCAGCATCTTACAGTTCTTCTGCAGCACGGCCTTCAGGGAACGGTCCTGTACCTCCTGTATCTTTTGGCGTATGGCCCCCAGTTCCTCCAGTGCTGCATCAAGCCTCCGCTCCATGGACGCCACCTGGCCGGCCAGTTCTTCGAGCTCCCTGCCGCCCGCAGGGTCCTTCCCCATCAGCAGGACGACCAGCGCCTTCACCTGCTCGTTTTCCTCTACGGGCACGTCCTGGGTTGCCTGCAGCGCAGCCGGAAATTCCTTATCTGCCATCTATGAATCCCTCCTGTCTGCGGAAGGCTCCCCGGCAATCTTCCCGACGATCTCCGGCCCTGCCTCGTAAATCTGCATGAGCCGCCTGGCCGTGCCGCTGGGCTGCGCCGCCCCGCTGGTCCAGAGCCGGATCGTGGAAGGCGCCACGTTCATCAGGAGGGCAAACGCCCTCTCGTTCATGTCCAGCTTTTCCATCAGGCCCTTTACCATGTCCGGCCCGTACTCCGGGCATCTGGCAGCCCCTGCGATCATCTGTAAGACGGTATTCTCTGTTTTCATCATTTCTGGAATCCTCCTTAAATAGAAATTGCCGCCTGTCTATGGCGGCTTTGTTGTTGGCGCTCTTTTATTCGCTCCCTGGCGCAGAGCAGCTTTTCATTGTAGTCCTTGCCTGTTCGGGGCGGGTTGATCCCCACCCGGATATGCTTGAAGCGCTGGTCTTCATGGAGCATCGCCCTGATCCTCCTGGCATTCTTAAGGCCGCCAAGGTCATTGTCCATGTAGAGATTGACGCGCCGGATTTCCGGGTGGCGTTTCAAAAATGCAATCAGCGCCACATGGGAAGTGCCGCCCAGGGACAGCCGGTAGCCGTCCCATTTCCAGCCTTCTATCTCCTGCAGCGTGGCATGGGAGAGGGCGTCGATGGGTGCCTCGAACACCGCCACATGCCGGCTGCCCGGATTCCTGGGTGGATAGCAGAAGCTGTATTCCTTGTCGCTGCCGTAGACATCTTTCCTGAGGCTGCCGGTAATGCTCCGCATACATGCAAACCTTGCTTTCCCCGCATCATCCTTTCCCACAAACACGCAGACCGGCTCGCCCTTATACCGTGCCTCATAGAACAGCCCTTCCCGTAAGCACCGGCTGATCACATCAGGGCTGATCCCGCGCCGCTGCAGATAGGAGACGGCAGAAGTGGCGCACCGCCTGACCCAGGGAAGGGAGAATACTTTCTTCTCCGGTTCCTTCTGCACATGGGATGTTACTGTCGTGCTCCGATAGGCCGGTGCCTGCCGGATTTCCCCGCCGACCAACGTGTGGACCGCATCCACCAGCCCATAGCCCCGAATCTGGATCAGGTAATCCAGGGCGTTGATGCTCCGGCCCCGGCTGTTCCAGTACCAGTACCTTTTCCCGGTCACATAGACCAGGCTGTCATGTTCCCTGTGGCGGTAATTTGGCCCGTCCCGTTTCAGCACACCGGGCTCATAGGACTGCAGGTAGGCGAACAGGTCCGCCTCCCTCGCCGCCTGAATCTGCTCCCTGCTTACGCCGGGCATCGTGCCGGCACATTGTTTCTTTTCATCATGCTCTGCCTCCTTTCCGTGATGAAAAAAGACGCCGCAAGGCGCCTAACAGCCGTACAGGTCATGGTTGACCTCGGCACGGTAATAGCTGTCCATGGTTGCCGGGGCATTATACAGCGCTGCCAGCAGGTATGCCTTGATGTTCCCGACTTTCGTGGTGTTCCTGTCGATACAGTCAAAGACATACTCCAGATGGCCGGAATTGATCTTCAGGAAGCGGCTCTTTACCACCTCCCTGGGAAAATCATCCCCGGCGATACGGATAAAGGGGCGTTTGGACAGGACCACTTCAAGCATAAGCTCAACCGTTTCGTCCATCCTCTGGGCTCCATACCGTTCCACCAGAAAACTGTACTCGATATTTTCCATGATGATCTCGCGGTATGCCTCTGTCAGCTCAATCCGATCCATCCCATCCGGGCGGCCTGCCGCCTCCGGCCCTGCCGGATAGATTGATGGATAGGTTCTTGATATATCCGTTTTTGATTTTTTAGTTTTTAATGGATTAGTATTTAATTGTGCGGGATTTTCCTGTCCAGGTTCCGCCTGTTCAGGTTTTGCCTGTCCTGGATTTACCTGTCTTGGATTTTCCCGTTTAGGTGGAAACGCCTGTTTTTCGGCATTTACAGGCCTTTCATGGATCGTATACTCGATGTCTCCGAGCTGCCCGTTCCCATAGCGGAGGCGCTGCCTGGTGAGATACCCGTGCCGCTCCAGCTCCTTCAGGGCGGTGGTGATCGAATCCACACCGTCCTTACAGATATGGGCGAGCCCCTTTGTGGTATAGTCCCAGTCTTCCGGCAGCGACAGCATGAGGGAGAGGAGCCCCTTTGCCTTTAAGGACAGTTCCGTATTGCGCAGATGGTGGTTGCACATGATCGTGAAGTCCTTCGTTTTTTCTACCCGGAATACAGCCATTTCACAGCCTCCTTTCTCCGGTTATTTCCGTTACAAGGCGCGGTCCCTGCGGTCATAGTGGAGATGGCCGCCTGAGACCTTCGCATGGTTTTTCAGTTTCACTTCGCCCCGTTCCTGGCTGTCCAAGAATTTCTGATAGCCGGCATCCGTAAGGAACAGCCGCATCTTATCGCCCTTATCGCCGACAGGAGCATCACCTGAAAGCACGTCAAAGACGATCATGTGCCTTACCTCCGGGTCAAAGCGTTCCAGCGCCATTATGTCATGACCTTTCAGTTTCTCTGCGCCGGATTTCTGCCTGGCCTCCGCGATCAGCTCCCCGATGGTCCGCCCTTCCTGCGGAAGCCGGTAATTTTTCTGAATATCCCTCACCAGATCCATGCACTCGGAATCTGACAAAGGGCGCAGCTTTTCCATAAGGTCCCTTGCCGCTTTCCTCCGTGCCGGGTCACCAGCATACTGTGAAGCCATAGAAAGCTCATTGATAACGGCATACCGTTCACAGCCTTCTGTCTGGTACAGCATCCGTTTTTCCATTTCGTTCAGTTCCATGTGAATCTCCTTTCTTCTGAAAATGGGTACAAAAAAAGGACATCCACCTAAATAAAAGATGAAATGTCCTTTGGCATATACGCTATTCAATTTTATGTACAAAGCAGTCTGCCGCTGTTACGCCGCTTTCTGCTGATGTCTCTGTGTTACATTACCATCCTGGAACGGATGGATTCTCTCAAACTTCACATGGAAGTCCAGAATATCCTCAAAAGTCTTTTCTTCCTTGGCATTGTATTCTGTCAGCAATGCTTTCATCTTATCGGCAACTTCTTCCGGAAGGGTCGTATCCATACCCCCAACCTCATTCGGAAGTTTCTTATAGTCACCAACAGCAAACCAATCTTTTCTGGAATCACTGGTTCCGTTCTTCAGGATCAAATGAAGCTCTTTAATAAACTTTTCGGTTAATGGCGCTTTTGCATTCTCAATGATCATGTCGATACAACGAAAATGGTTCGCTGTTTCGATCACATCATCCACATTGAGGACTTCATTTTCTACACCGATGGTGTTGGTTTCAAAAATATATCTGGTCTGATCGTGAGTCAGACGACTACCTTCGATGTGGTTTGAGTTGTATGTCAAATCAATCTGTGTCTTATGATAAATACCGCCGGAGTATTTACTTGCCTTCTGCTCTTTCAGAATATCCAACAAAGTAATCGGTTCTTCTTTTCTCTTGTTGGTACGCTCCGGCTTTCCTGCATTTTCGGGAATGTTCCAAGTCTTGCCGGTAAGGAACGCACCATTCACACGTCCCTGGGCGCAGTAATTTCTAACGCTGCGTTCAGACACATCCCACTTTTTTGCTATTTCAGTAACTGAAAGGTATCGCATCTGCTATCCTCCGTCATAAATCGAATCAAAAACTATACTAACCTACTGCATAGTATATCACATTATCGGCAAGAATATCAACTATTTTTGTGTTTGACATCTTGTTTTTGCCGACATGGGAAATTTTGTTCCAATCATCAGCATGCACGGTCACACTAAATCTTATAAAAGTGTGATAGAAATCACATTATTATAAATATTTGTGTGATTGGTAACCCGTAAATAAGGCTCATCGTATGCACCTATAAGAAAATAATCTCTATCACAAATACTCATAAAAGCTTTTGGGTACGCACCACGCCACATATAGATTGATTGCTTTTCATCACCTACTACAAAAGTATCTATTTTTAGAATCTCACAGATGTACATGAAGAATGTATGCATATCCTTATCAATTACTAATTTACTCAGTTACAATTATATCTTTCTTTATATTTTCTTGTGTATTCCAATCCTTAGTTGGTTTGACTGTTTTCAATATCTTTCAATGTACGGCCATCTTTCGTTTTCCACGTCTGCGGGCCGCTCACACTGTATCCAAGAATAAAATCTGCTGCTGCCGATGAGCTGGAGAAAAGAATATCTTCCGTTGTTTTCAGACCTTTTACTTTCCCGGAGTCAAAAATCTTCTGTCTCAGCTTTTGCATTCCGGCGCTTAACGATTTTGTTGAAGTCTTCTCGTTTATTGTGGCTCCCTCAAAAACAACAAATCCCTCTGTTGTGACTTTTCCAGACGCACTTGCAGAACCAGTCGATAATGAAAGAACTTCATCATCAGTCGTTGTGGAATCAGACTCCATCTGCGCAAAGGATTCCAGGACTTTGTAGCCCAGTACATTTATCAGGATTTTGACATTATCGATAAATTCCTCCATCACCGCTATCTGGGACTCCTTCATTACCGTGTTGCGGTATGTATTCTTAGTCAGAACAGTGTATCTCTTACTGATTCTGGCAATCTCCACAAAGCGATTTTCAAGATATCTGATAAGGGCCTTATTCAGGTCCCTGCCCACAAAGACAACTGCCGTATTCCAATAATACTTTTCTTTTTCGGACTGGTAGTCGCGTAAGTGCTGCACCAACCTTTCTTTAACATTCTCAGCCTCGCCGATATAAACGGAGTCTGATCCATCGTCTTCCTTGCAAAACAGAAAGTACACTCCTGCCTGAGTAATATCGTCACGATCACAAGAAGGAACTTCAATACGTGGAATCTTAATGGCTTTACCGTTCCAGTTGGATAATTCAGCTATGATGAGACTGTCTGCTGTTCCATTGACGAGAAATAGCTCTATTGTTTTTCCGTATGCCATGAGGATCACACTCCTTTTCTATGTAATAAATGATAATTGACCGAACAAAAAGCAATTCTAATCTGTCGCCTCATTACTGCCCAAACCTTTCCAGCCATAACGTATGATCGAAATACCCATCGATAATTCACTTACCAACTCATCAAGAATTCCTGCCCAAGAACCAACAATAATGTTATATATAATCCAAAGTGGTGAATTAATTGTCATTCCCACAACCCTTATGGTACGGGCATTATTCGTATATGCACCAACCGTTGAGGCAATATTAGCTGCAACCGGAAGCAGTGAAATCCACCCTGCCCAGGTAAAATAAAGTGCCGCTATCTGCATGAAACAGATAATAACACACATTTTCTTTTGCCGTGCAAATTTCCAGTTGCTGCCAAGACACAAAGAACGAATAGTATTAATAATATAACTGATCCCACCGGTTACAGCACCCAGCAACAGTAAATGTATTGTGTACAGCAAATAAGATAGAAATTGTACTCTAAATAATTTTTTATTATCCCTACATTGAAAGGATAGAAAAAACAATATGGTCCCGATAAAACCAATGATTTGAATTATAATATATTGATTTGTCATAGTACATCCTCATTAAATATTAATAATCTGTGATTTCATAGGCTGTATACTCATGGCTGAAATGATACCCTAATTTTTCAGCCAATGCTGCCGACCACAAATTTTGTGCATCCCAACTTGGATACAGATTTCTATTCAGACATTCCAAAATAAGTTTCGCACCACTTATATATGCCAGACCCTTTCTTCGATAATCCTCTCTTGTATCAATTTCTATTTCAATACCCTCTTGATATCTGCCATAAGAGGAAGCTCCTGCCACCAACTCTCCATTATGCAAAATAACTACGCCCAATCCCAGTTTACTGTAAATTTCATAATCCGCAAACTGCGATACCAAATCCTTAGACCAGTCATTTTCCCGGCACAAAGAAAACTCACTTTCTTCTATCAGCTTTATTTCAAAATCATCATGCAACTGATCTACAATTTTCTCCAATTTATCTTTATCAAAAATATCCGGTTCTTTTTTGAAGGCATATCTGATTACTTTCTTTGCTTTTTCCTTATATACCTGTTCGATAAGTGCAGACCACTCCTCATTTTGTGGAACCATAATAATGAAATCCTGCTTACAGCTTTCAGGCTTATATCTCAATAACTTCTCACTGGGTTTTCCTGCAAAAAAGGCAAAATCTCCAAGCATTGCCATTGCTGCATCGGTGTTTGATGTATCGGTATATACTTTGCCCATGACACCCTGCAGACAAGACCAGATGAGAGTCTCTTCCCAGTCTTTAAATAATTCTTTTGCTGTCATATTTTCTATTAACTATCAAACCTTTCATCTCTTTCTGATCGGGTGCCTGATTACTGTTTTCCATTTCTCAGGAGCAACCTTCCTTGCATCAGACATATATATTTCATGATGCAGTCTGTTTTCAGTAAGATCGTTTACATATCCTTCCTTCTCTATATATTCATCCATCAATGCCACCGTCGCCGGTTCATCCTCGAATGCTCCAAAATGCATAATCTGTACACATAGGCCTTCATCAATCGTCAAAAATTCAGCATAAGAGCAGTCCAGCTTTTTCTTCCTGGTTGCTGTTTCTACCGCCCAATCAAAATCCTTTTTGGTGATAAAATCCGGCAAGCGAATCACCGAAATCCAATTGAAGGAATCTTTATTTGCATAATCCACACCAACTACATTGTCCTGCCACCAAAAGCCCTCAAGCGGTGGAACAACATATTCAAAGAAGCCTTCAATTTTATAATCTGTTTTATAACTCATCTTCAATGTGTAGGCAACTGCATACAGTACACCTATGGCTTGCTGATATGCTCCACCCTCTTCGTTAGGGTTACCTTTTCCCCTGACAGCAATATAATTAGCCTTTGGAACTGTTACAATTTCCGGCTTATTTTTAGGCATATAAAATTCTTTGTATTCTTTTTTAAAATCAAAAGCCATTTTATTCTCTCCAATCTCTATTTCATACTTTCTCTTTACCTGTGAATCATCCAGTTCCAATTTCACTTCAACATACTCGTCCGCTTTTCGTTGGAGCAAGAAAGCAATCGTCTCCACATGCAGCGCAACGAAATGCGAATGGCATTACTTGTTCCTTAAATTTGAAATCATCCGATGAAAAAGTTATCCAAATCTTATACCGGTCAGCTAAAACTCTTTTAGAATTAGAATCTATCTGACAAAAAATTTGCTCGGAGCTTGTGCTGGTCAGCTAGAATTCCTTTAAATTTAGTAGCTATCTGACGAAAAACTTGCCCGGAGCTTGTGCTGGTCAGCTAGAATTCCTTTAAGTTTAGTAGCTATCTGACGAAAAACTTGTGATGGTTAGCTAGAATCTTTTAAGATTAAAATCTATCTAACGCAAAAACTTGTACCAATCAGCTAGAACTCTTTCAAGTTTAGTAACTATCTGACAAAAAGGTTGCCCAGGACTTGTGCTGGTCAGCTAAAATCCTTTTTGAATTAGAATCTATCTGACAAAAAATTTGCCTGAGGCTTGTGCCAATCGGCTAGAACTCCTTCAAGTTTAATATCTATCTGACGAAAAACTTACAATGGACTCGTATTGATTAGCTAGAAATATTTGTTTAACCATTTCTATTGATCCATCTTCTTGAACTATCGTTCAAGAAGCATCCCTTGCTCTAAAAAGCTCAGTCAATTCCGATTATTTACTTCTTCTTTTTAACTGTTGGCAATTCATCATACATTTCAATGAATAGTGTCCTTAAGAATTCTTTCGAATCAATGTCATCAACTGACAACATTTCTTTCGCACCTTCGTAAGGTAATTCATACGATGCATCAGGCGTTAGGGCGATTGCGGACTTTGTTGGTTTCACCATAAAGCGATCATCATATATTCCGCCAACAATCTTTCCACGATAATATATGATATACTCACCCATCATTGCTCTATATGTTATTTCTTCTAGTTCTGATAGTTGCTCTAAAATGTAATCTAAATATTCTTTACTGGATGCCATTATTTTATCCCTTTTCCTTTATGTATTTCCACTCTTTATTCTCAGATCGTATGGCTTTTTAGCATCTGCCGGGATTGCCCAGTATGATCCAATCTTCCCAGCACCTGGGATACGGCCTTCCTCGCAAAGAACTTGTATTCTTCTCACCTTTAGAAAAGTCTTTATTCTATCAAATCATTAGATGTGCTTACAGAATGCAGCTTTCATCTTAATCATCACATCTACCACCCATTCAAATTGAGACTCCCAGGAGCTCTTGTCCCAAAATTGAACCGATTTTTCTAATACAATCCTGCTTGCTTTCCTATCTGGCAGCTCTCTCCAATCAAACGATAAACCTGATGTCGCTTCAATATCTGCTTTATTTTCATAAAGAGAATGATATAAATCTGAATCATCACTAATATATAATTCTACATCTAATTCATTTCTCTTCTGAATCTGCGATACTGCAATATGGCATGCAGAAGAACCAATACTAAAGTTCATCCAATGATCTGTAGATGGTTTTCTTCTCTTGAAGTTCTTTGCAAATACCGGATGATTAAAAGCATAATCTTCAAATGCCACCCAATAGTCATATCTTGACTGTTGAGTCTCATTCACCGACTCACTCTTCTTTACTTCTTTCGTCCAATCATTAGGTCTTTCTACTACTTCGAATTTGACCGCTGGCTCAGAACTTCCAATTTTATATAGCTTAATTTCACATAAAAAGAATCCTACATTATCATCCGTATGGTTATTCAACCATTCGATTGCTGCTTTATGTTCCTCACGTGCGTGTTTTACAACCCAAATTACTACATCTGCAGATTTCCCGGATGCATATGTAATCAACTTTCCGAGATGGTCATGATTGGTGTCTTCTAACTGATTCTCAATAATGATTTTTCTATCCGTTCCCGTTTCAGATGCAAAAATGTCAACGTTAAAATCTCCAACTGAAGACTCAGTTTCATCAACAGTAATGTCAATCCCCACCGCATCAGCTAACAGGGATATGTTATCATCCTGCGAAAGCCAAGGAGTAAAATCTAGAGCTTCATGCGGCCACACAGTACGCAAATCCTTTATTTCTTCTAATCTACTCAGATTAATCACTTTAAATCTTACCTCCTTCTTGCCATTCCAGGTAATAATATTTGTTTATATTGAACCATCCCGAGTGGATATGTTCTCAAGTTTCCTCTAAGTACGTCTGCTACTTCTACCCATACTCAGAAACATATTCGCAAACTTTTTAAGGATAGATCAAAGCCATCGTTAAAAAACTGCAGTAATACCTGTTACTGTTCAAATCCTTTGTATTGCCTTTTCGGTTTTGCCTTTATATAAACAGTTGCTGCCTGTTTAGGACAGGCGTTTACGCAACGATAACAAACCGTACAATTGTCCTTCTGAACAACCTGACCGTTTACAATTTCAAGATTGTTCATTGGACAAATTTTAACGCATAAACCACATTTTATACAAGTATCATCCGCATGAAAGGAATGTCTTGCTTTTTCTTCCATCTTAGGATAAGCAACATTTTGTGTTTTTCCTAAAAGAGCAGAAAAAACATTCCATCCTCGTTTCTTTATAACACCATTTCTAATGTTATTGCAAATTTCATCTAAACATTTTACCGCCCGCTCCGGCTTGGTTACTAATTCTTTCTTAGTCATCGGAAAAAGGGGATAATTACAAATGTTATTTGGCATTTTAAAATGTTCTGCATAAAGGATATGTTCCTCGCAATTGGGAATCAACCTTGCAAAGGCTCTTGCACCATCACCTGAAAACAGCATCTGTGTGCAAAAAATAATTAGTTTCTTTTCTCTAAATTCATCCATATACAGTTCTACAAACTCGCGCATAATCCGAGGTACACAGGAACCATAAATAGGATATACTACCGCTACTGTATCAACCATATCAAATAATTTCTTAAAATCTATTTTTTCTTCGATGCTATGGCATTCTGCTCCCATTTTTTCAGCAAACTGCCTTGCTATAAATTTTGAATTTCCGGTTCCCGAAAAATAAAACACAATCATTTCCATTTTTTCTCCTAAAATCTCAATTTATCATTCCAAATTCTTTTGGGACTTTTTTGCTACACTTTCTCATTAATTCGCTTTCAGAAAAGATATTTTTTATATGTCTTAAAATTGTTAATTTATCTCTTTAGAATAATTCAGCCATCTGGTCAATGAATAACCATACAGTATCTCAATACACACCATCTCTTCTATTTCGGTAAGCTTAGTATCTAACAGATTGGAGAGTTTTCTTCCAGTTCATTTACTCCACCTGCCAATAATATTTCATCGTTTTCTTTATGATAATTAAGCCACTTATCTTTATTCGTTGGTCGATAGCCACATCTGGAACTTTATATTTATCTGCTTTAAAATCATTCATATATCTTCTAATACCAGGCAACCATTCCTTTTTCAGGAATAACACCCTTTTCCAACTCGTCTCTAACTCTTCGAATGGCACGATCCGCATAATAATACCATTCCTCATCCTCTGTTGCTGTTGGCAATTCCTCTTCGGTTAATGGTTGCTCTCCATTTTCTGCTCGCATTTCATTTACTGCATCCCGCATTGCGTTCAACTCACTTGCAGAGGTTCTGCAAATATGATCTTCCTCTGCAACCACCTCAAGCAAAACCTCACCTGTTATTAATGATATACTAAATATTCCAGGCTTACTGTCTCTATGATTCTCTGGAAAATATTTGTACACTACTTTATCTGAATCTTTACTTTCAATATCAAATACAACCATATTTTTTTACCGCTGAAACGGTCCCCTCCTAAATCACTTTACTTTTTAAAATTATATTTTCCTTTTGTTGCAACAACAACACTAACAACAGCTCCTGCAGCAGCTTTCAAACCATCTGTTGTTAAATAAACTTTCTGTAAATATCCAGCATAATACTACAAACTCTGACATGCAGCCATTCTCTGACTTATCTTTTCAGGATTCGCACCAGATACTAGTTTGCACCAAAATGACTCTGGCTGTTCCTTTATAAATGTTTGTTTGTAGAAACATATCAACAAATTCTGTAGTAGAAACGTAGCCGCTTTTGTCGTTATCTATATCACAGCCTAGACCTCGCCTGTTTACGGGAACAGCTCCTCAATACAAAAAACAGGTCATCGGCTATTTTTAGGGCAAATGGAGAGTACAATTTCCATGCACTCGACCTCGCTATGCTAGAAAACCAACATTGAAAAAAAGCAATCATGCTATTTCTTTGCACTCTCTTCCAATTCCAGCATATATTTATCAAAATCAGACATAAATAATCTGTCCTGAATGACACGGTATTTTTCAAATTCTGTCTCTGCTTTTGCCTTAGCAATCTCTGCCGTGATTTTTCCTGCATCCTGAAGGACCTCTCTATCATCGGCCATCAGGAATAAATCCAAACGCTTCGCCCAGTCCTCCATTGTCATTGGAATGTGTCGCTCTGCACGGTCTTCTGCCAAATCCAGATACGCCGAAACAATACGTTCCAAAGAACGCATTTCCTGTTCTGAAAGATAATTCTTTGCAATGCTGACGTCACTTTTTACAATCTTACCTTCCGGTGCCGCAGCCCATGTAGTCAGTCCCATATGTGGCTTATCAGCATCTACACGCTCATAAATCAATTCTGCAGCTGTATGTCCATGCACTGCGTAGTGCATCTTGTTCTGTACCTTCGCAAAAAATTGTTTCGTTGTTTTTGCTGTACGGTCATAATCAAGAGCTGTAGCATAGATATCCGTTATCTTCTGATAGAATCTACGCTCAGACAAACGAATCTCACGAATCTGCTCAAGCAGGCGGTCAAAGTATTCTGTTGTGAGCACAGAGCCACCGTTTTTCAGGCGCTCGTCATCCATTACCCAGCCTTTGATGGTGTAGTCCTTCACAATGCCATTGGCCCACTTACGAAACTGCACTGCTCGTTCATTATTCACTTTGAACCCAACAGCAATAATCATTTGAAGATTATAATGCTTCGTATTACGAGTCACCTGACGTGAACCTTCGGTTTGAACTATCCGGAAATTCCGGATAGTTAAATCTTCCTCAAGTTCTGAATCAGAATAAATCTTCTTAATATGCTCATTGATTGTACGAACATCTACATCATACAGTGTGGCCATCATCTTCTGTGTCAGCCATATATTCTCATCCTCATAGCGCATCTCAATGCTGTCCTGCTGATCGCCAACAGAGGCAACATAGGTTAAGTATTCTGCTGCACTGGAACGGATGGTAATTTCGTCTTTTTTCTTTTTCAAATAGGAATCCTCCTTTAACGTATCGAAGTCATTATTCTGCCTGCGCATCAAAAGATTGCTTCACAATTTCCATGATTTGATCCGATTCATCCTGATACTCCATAAACAGTTCACCGTCACCATTTCCCCAACGTCCTAAACCGATAATATCTTTGCAGATACCATTAGGATCATTAATCCCTGAAAACTTCATATTAATCGAAATACACAATCTTTGCCTCTAGAAAACAATATCAACAAAATTAGTATCCAGCTTATAGGCAACATACAACTTTTTATATTCTTTCTTTACCGCTGGAGATAAGTTCATAATGCTTATTCATAATCCGTTTCTCTTTTGTCGACCATAACTCTACCTCTTTTCAAATCTTTCTAAATATCTTTTACTTCCCAATAACCACTTCTTGCTGAACCGACTCGCTGCAATATGCCCTTCTCATTTAACTCTTTAATACTCTTTTTGACAGCTCTTGATGTTATGCCTAATTCTTCTGCCATTGCAGTCTGCGTCATTTTCGGATTTAAAAGAATCATTTCTATAATTTTCTGCTGTGTTTGGTTCACATCTTTTAGTGAACTTTTTAGTGAACTTTTTGGTGAACTTTGGTGAATATCGTTATAAGACGGTCTATACAAATTTACTCTAAAGCTGTCACCGATCTCCAGTAATTCTGGCTCTCTAATGCCATATTCTTTACAAGAACTAAACATTCTCTTAATACCAGTTCCCCAACTTTCGATAATCTTCATCCTACTAAACACTTCTGCAATACATCTGTTACGAATTTTTGAACCACCTTCCTTAATCTGCTCTATCGTCAGACCTCCATACAACATTCCAGGAGAAGTAATCTCAACTCTGTCATCATATACCGCCACTTGTACACAAGATCTGTCCAAAAAATTTCTGTGTGTCATAGCATTTACAATTGCCTCTCTAATTGCTTCTGTTGGCAATTCATATGTGTCTGTTCTTACAAGACCATTTATCTCTGCCCCCAAATTGATATGCTTCAATACAAATTCATACGCTTCTTCAATCTGCTCATAAAGCGGACCTTCAAAGTCTCTTTTATCAATAAATATAACTCTTTCAGTACCTTTAAATAATGCACATTGAATTTTTGCAAATGGAAATGTATTATTTGTCAATAAAACAAAGGCATTTGTTGGAACCAGTATTCCGTCCAAATTTTTTACAATACCCCAATTAATTAAATTCTGTACTGTTACATCTTTTACTTTTTCTTTTTCACTTTTCGTTTTGGCAGCCTCCACCATATAACTCTTAATGGCAGCACATAGCCTTTCTGCAAGGAGTGGATCATATTTTTGCTCTACGCAAATCATCTCATCAAAAGAGTGATTAGTTCCCTGCAACTCTAAGTCTTTTAAAATCGCTTCATCAGCCGGTCTGGATGTTCCTGATACTCTGATATAAGTACCTGATTCTTTTCCGAGTGATTTGATATAATATGGTCTGCTCGCTCCTGGGTATATTTCAATAACAACTACACACTTTCCATCAACAGTATCTACTCCAATATTGGGGAATATCTGCGGATAGCACATATCAGAAATAGTATTTGTTATACTGTCCATAATCTTAAAGATTTCATCTTTATCAACTCCTACTATCTCATGTGTTTCATCATCCACACCAATAATAATCTTGCCACCAGCTGTGTTAGCAAACGCAATAACACTCTTTATATACCTTTCACTTTTCTTAGGAACCTCAACCTTAAACTCAATATTAGTTGACTCCCCTGCCTTAATCTCATCTGCTAACATATCCTATTTCCTCCTCAATTCATTTTCTAGTAGAAAACGATGTCTTTGCCCTGTAATAAATAATCTGGTATATCTATAGCTTTTGCTAATGGATGCCCCATAAACAATATTCTTATCGCTCTTATTGCCCCATATGTATTTATCATTAGTTCTTTTTGCTTTTCATAAACATCAATATCATACTTATTATCTGTCAATTCATGAGCTGGAACCTGTCTAATCTTTCTGATATATTTTATCGGATTAACAATAACCTCGTCTATATCAAAATTAGATGTAACATTCTTCTTGAGCCATTCTTGTAGCATAGATATACTACCCTTATCTTTTCCATTTTCATCTTTACGCTCCACTTTTGCAATACATAAAGATTCTTTTTGAAAAGTCTTAATCGAAATATTATGAACAATCAGTTTTTCCATTACTAAAATAAAATCATAATAATTTTTTAGTGTTGGCAACAAAATACTTCTATAACCTTCCGGCATTTCATTATAACCTGTACCATATACATGTAAAAAAAGATCCGGCAGCTCCATCGCCTTACATTGTGCATTTATAATTTTCATTTCCTCTAAAAGTACATGAAAAATCCAATGTTGTGTTACCCAGCGTCCTTCAATCAAATTCTTTACAAACCCATCATTTATCTTGCAAGACTCCTGTTTTTCTAACTCAAACCCTTTCCACAACATTTGAATACGGGGTGCCAAGCTTGCCAAATCTATTACAAATACTCCAATTGCCCTATTTAATTTGTCCCCATCAATATAAGCCATTCCATAATCCTTAATATATTCATTTTCGCCAGATTCATCATAGAACTCATCTCTAATAGAGATGCATCCCCTATATCCATTGTCCATTATTAAAAACTTAGGATTATTATTATATCTCTCCAATATCTCTACATCAAAAAAAATTATATCGAATTGCGCTTTTCCATTTTGCATAAGAGCAGTATATGGACATTGATAGTCTATTTTTACCTTCTCTAATGCCTTGTCAGTCGGATAGAAGCAAGTATGTGAATCTACATCTTTGGCATTCTTAATTTGATGCTCTTTTGATAACCCCAGTTCAAATCCCTTAATATGAGGATTCAAAACATCTTTCTCGGATATTGCCTCTACCATCCCTTCGTTGATTAATTCTATCATTACTTCTGCATCATACTCATCTATATCATAAATAGGCAATCCATTAAATCTACTAGAACTCAAATAAAAGTTTATGATTTCGTTTAATAACTTTTCTCTCATAGCTTTCATCCTTCACAAACAGCAAACATTTTCCATCTATACACTACTGTAACAATCCATTTGTTTGCAATGCATCAACACAGACCAACATTTCATCAATCCTACGCCATAATTCTCGACCAGAAAATTCAAATCATTTTCATTTGATATAATTTAAATCATACGAAAATATTCCAACGCCTCCCTTATAGCCACTTCTTTCTCTGGCGGGCATTTCGGCTGTCTGGAGTTTTCCGATTTTTGCTGATTATAATTTACCCTCTCAATAATGCCGCATTTCTGCTTTACCTGTGCAATATACAAGTTGCTGACTTTCAATCCGCTTTGTTTCAAAACATAATCCTTAATTTCCTCATAGGTTGCTTTACTCTCCGCAACCGTCAAATCAAGCTCGCTCATTTCCAATTCCACTTCTATATTCTGTTTTGTATGAAGTTTTGAAAGCAACACGATACTTTCAACATGCACCGTCGAGCAAAACTGATCTACACACACGGCTTTCTCAACCCGATATCCCCTCGCCAGAAATTCTTCCAAATCCCGTGCCAGACTCGTGGGTTTGCAGGAGATGTAGACTATATTCTCTACCCCATAATCCAGAATCTTCGGAAGGGCCTTTGGATGAATGCCATCCCGCGGCGGATCCAGAATAATACAATCCGGTTTTTCTTCTATTTCATCTAACACCTTCAGCACATCTCCGGCGATAAATTCACAGTTATCAATACCATTTCTGGCAGCATTCTCTCTGGCTGCCACAACGGCTTCTTCCACGATTTCCACACCGATCACTTTTTTGGCTGTCTTTGCCATCATCTGAGAAATAGTTCCGGTTCCGCTGTACAGATCAAATACGGTCATACTTTGAGTATGATCCATATAGGAACGTACCGTGTCATACAAAACTTCAGCAGCGTAAGAATTGGGCTGAAAAAAGGAGAATGGTGTGATTTTAAACTGCAGCTCCAGTATATTTTCATAAAAATAATCTTGTCCATGTAAGATATGTGTCTCATCGCTCTGTACCATATCGGATAAGGAATCATTAACAATGTGCAGAATGCCCACGATTTTTCCCTCCAACGGCAAAGACAGCAGTTCCTGTACCAGGGGTGTCAGATCATGTTCTTCCTGACTGGTGGTGACCAGATTGACCAGAACTTCTCCGGTCGTATTTCCCCGGCGCAGCAGCAGATGACGCAGATATCCCACATGCTGCATTTTTTTATAATAACTCACCTTACGTTTTCTAAAATAGTCTCCCACACAAACGACAATTTGACGCATATCTCCATGCACCAGTTTGCAGGAACCGGCATTTAATACATCATAGGTACTTCCTTTTTTATGAAGGCCCAATGTTAGGGGTCCGTCTTTATACTCATCTCCGAAAGAAAACTCCATCTTATTCCGATATTCCCACTCTTTGGGACTGCCTTTGATTCCCTCAAACACGTAATCCGGCTTTCCCTCTTCCGTAGTCTGACCGCCGGCACAAATTGCCTCATCCAGCAATTTTTTTACCTGTTCTGCTTTCATGGAAAGCTGAGCTTCATAAGGCATGGTCTGGTACATACAGCCCCCGCATGCCGGGAAAATGTCACATACTCTCTCTCTGGTCTCCAATGGAGATTTTTCCAGAACTTCCAACAGACGGCCCTCCGCTTTATTTTTCCGTTTTTTGTTGATCACAAAGCGTATTTTCTGACCCGGTATCCCATTTTTTACAATAACTGTCTGGCCATCTGCTGTTACCTTTCCCTTATTGGGGAATTCTATTGTCTCTATCATTCCTTCATAAATGTCACCTTTTTTCATAGTACACTCCTCATACCGTAAGCACGAACGCTCATTCATACAAAGGAAAATCCAGTCCATTTCCTTGTGACTCCACACATGGACATAGACTGGATCCTTACTCTAGCATAATTCTATCCGAAATCTATTCTTCTTCTTCAAAATAGTCGTCAAAATCATCATCAAAGTCTTCTTCAAAATCTTCCAGATAATCAGGTGTAAAGAAGCGATATACAGCATATGCGATTCCTGCTACAGCTGCTACAGCTCCGATGACAGCCAGAATCCACAGTATTGTATTCTTATTCTTTTCTTCCTCTCTTTTCTGCAAAGCAGCAAGAAAATCCTCAAATCTATTCATGCTCATATCTGCACCATCCTTTCATTAAAATAAACACTTATTTTACATATTATATCACTATATCCCGGCTTTTACCACAATTTCCGCAAATTAAATTTTCTTTAATTTGGCAAATGCAGCAAACATTTTTTTCGTTCCGACCTTATCAAAATCTACGGTCACTTCGTAGTCTTTACCGCCCTCTACGATCTGTGTCACGATACCGACACCAAACTTCATATGTTTTACCGTATCTCCTACTTTGTAGGAAAGACCTTCTGACTTCTTCACTTCAAACTGCTTCGGCTGAAAGGCTTTTGTCTTAAATGCCTGTTTCATCTGCTGATATGAGTTGGATATGGGAACCTCCTTCACTTTACGCTCCGGAACTTTTCTTCCCAAATCTACCAGTTCCCTTGGAATTTCCCTCACAAAACGGGATACTTTATTGTATTGCGTCTCTCCACGCAGCATGCGCTGCTGCGCACAGCTTAAAGTCAGTTCTTTCATGGCACGGGTAATACCCACATAACAAAGCCGTCTCTCCTCTTCAAGCTCAGTAGAATCGTCTGCAGTAATAGTCATATAACTTGGGAAAAGTCCGTCTTCCATTCCTGCCAGATACACATGAGGGAATTCCAAACCTTTTGCACTATGTAAGGTCATCAAAAGTACATGTTCACTGTTTTCATCCACGGAATCAATATCCGCAATTAAGGCCACTTCCTCCAGAAAACCGCTTAATGTGGGGTCTTCTGCACTTTCCTCATAAGAAACTACTTTACTGATCAATTCGTCGATGTTTTCAATACGGGACTGGGCTTCCTCTGTATCCTCCGCCTGCAATTCCTGTACATAACCGGTCTGATCAATAATTTCTTTCAGCAATTCTGTAACAGACAGTATATCCAGCTGACTGCGCAGACTCTGGATAAAGGTAACAAAAGGTGCTGTCTTTGCTGCCGCCCTGCCCAAAGAAGAAATTTGGTCCGCCTCGCGCAGAGCATCGTAAAAGCTGATCCCCTGCTCATCTGCATACATTTGTACTTTACTCAATGTGGTAGCGCCAATCCCTCTTTTGGGTACATTGATGATTCTTCTCACCGCAACATCATCCCTGGCATTATCCACCGTTTTCAGATAGGCCAGCAAATCCTTAATTTCCTTACGGGCGTAGAAATTCACGCCGCCCACAATCTTGTAAGGAATATTGGCCAGCAGACATTTTTCTTCAAAAAGACGGGACTGGGCATTGGTTCGATATAATACAGCACAGTCGTTGTATCTGGCCACTCCTTCTCTCACCTTTTTACTGATATCGCCAATGACATACTCTGCCTCTTCAAATCCATTCATAAACTGTCGGAAATGAACCAGATTTCCTTCTTCATTATCCGTCCAGAGAGATTTCCTTTTTCTTCCCTTATTATTCCGGATCACTTCATTGGCTGCATCCAGAATATTCTGCGTCGACCGATAATTTTGCTCCAGTTTAATCACTTTCGCCTGGGGAAATACCTCTTCAAAACCCAATATATTTCCAATATTAGCGCCCCTGAATTTGTAAATGGACTGGTCATCATCCCCTACCACACACAGATTCTGATATTTAGAAGCCAGCAGACTGACAAACTTAAACTGAACCGTATTGGTATCCTGGTACTCATCCACCATAATATAGCGAAAACGTTCCTGGTAATACTCCAGCACGTCCGGACATGCCCGGAACAATTCCACGGTCTTCACAAGCAGATCATCAAAATCCAGAGCATTGTTCTTTTTTAACTGTGCCTGATATTCTTTATATACCATGGCAACTTTACTCTTATAAAAGTCTCCCATGGCATTGATCCCATACTCCTGAGGGGTGATACATTCATCTTTTGCAGATGAAATCGCACTAAGCAGAGCACGCTCCTTATAGGTCTTTGTATCAATCTCCAGGCGCTTGCAAATGTCTTTCATCACCGTCTTCTGGTCATCCGTATCATAGATAGTAAAATTATGATCGTATCCCAGACGATCAATAAAACGACGTAAGATCCGCACACAGCTGGAATGAAATGTACTGACCCAGATACTCTCCGAGCCAAAACCTACAAGCTTGTCCACTCTTTCCCGCATCTCGCCTGCTGCCTTATTCGTAAAGGTGATTGCCATAATATTCCATGGATTCACACCTTTTTCCTCAATAAGGTAGGCAATTCTGTGCGTCAGCACACGGGTCTTCCCGGAACCGGCTCCAGCCAGTATCAGCACCGGACCCTCCGTCTGTAAGACTGCCTCTCTTTGTTTATCATTTAAAGTATCATAAATGCTCATATTATGTAAATTCCTTTCCAAGGCTAAAATATTCCTCCCGTAACTCACGCCCTTCGGGCGGGCGTGCTGCGCACGATAAAGTATACCCACAGGGCATCCCGTAATCCAGGCCCTTCGGGCAGGCGTGCTACGCACGGTAAAGTATATCATAGTTTTTGTATTTGCGCCACAGGAATACCAATGAAACGCTTGCTATCTAGTTTTGAATACTATATAATAAAGACCAGAGGTGAATCACATGACGATTGATAACAGCGATCTGCTGGCCAGCATACTTTCCAGCATTTCCCGCATTGATTATATTAAGCCGGAAGAAATACCCGACATTGAATTATACATGGATCAGGTCACAACTTTTATGGAATCTCACCTGAAATCCTCCAAACGATATCCAGAGGACAAGATTCTGACCAAAACCATGATCAATAACTATGCTAAGAATGATTTGCTGCCCCCGCCGGTCAAGAAAAAGTATTCCAGGGAACATCTGCTGATGCTTACCTTTATATACTATTTTAAAAACATTCTTTCCATCAATGATATCCAGCGCCTGCTGGAACCGTTGGCACGGGATTATTTCCATACAGAAGAGGCATTCGACCTGACTGCCCTGTATAATGAAATTGTACACCTGGAATTAGATCAGATCGTTCCGCTGGAAAAGGACATCACACGCAAGTATCATATGGCACAGGAGTCTTTCCCTGAAGTGCCGGAAGATGAAAAAGAGTTTATGCATACATTCGCTTTTATCTGTATGCTGAGTTTTGATGTCTATCTGAAAAAACAGCTGATTGAAAAACTGGTCGACCAACTACCGGAGAAGCCGGACTCGAAAAAGAAAAAGAAGTAACGATATTTACGGCAAACATAGAATACCCCGGCAGTGAATCCTCTTTTCTTTCACCTGCCGGGGTATTTCCTTCTATAACAATTCTTTCATCAGATACGCATATACGGTCTGACTTTTTTCTTTCCAATTCCCACATATGGCCTGTGCCTCTTCCTCTCCCGGAACAGACAGGGTCAGATCAATGATACGCGTATTTTTTTCCTTCACCTGACAGCGCACCACATACTCATCTGCTGCTTCTTTATAATAATCCGCAATGGTAGAAACATCATCGCGGAGCTCATAGGCATTCGCTTTCATATATTCTACAATTTCCTGCTTGATCTCTTCCGATATTTCTTTTTCAAAAAAGTGTATGGTCTGCACGCCTGTATTGGTAATATGAAAATGTGTCGCATTTCCCACACTTTCTGTCTCTACCAAATTAGAATCTGAAAGCTCTGAAATTGCCTGCTGCAAATGAAAATAATTCGTATATCCTCTGTCCAGAATGAATTCTGATATCTGAGAGTTCGTCAGCGGAAAATCCACTTTATTCAACATATAAAGAATAATCAACTTATACAGTGTCAATGGTTCTGCCATAAATTCTCCCTTCTCATCTTTTCTTCGCAGACATTTTGATATCCCGGTCTGCCGCCGTTTTTTATGGCTGATATAAACGGCCCTGCCATGTATTCCTGCGTTTCATCTCGTGATGCAGCGTGTTCAAAACCGTTCTTTTTGCACTGCTCCAGACAGGAGCGATCAGCAAATCCCTGGGACCGTCTCCGGTAAGCCGGTGGATTACAATATCCGGAGACAAATACTCCAGACAGTTGATTACCAGATCAATATACTCTTCCATGGTATATACGGAAAACTTTTTTTCCTGATAATCAATTGCCAGATCCGTTCCTTTTAATACATGAAGAAGCTGGAGTTTGATGCCCTGAATATCCTTCGCATTCAGATATTTTATAGTCTGCAGAATATCCTCTCTGGCTTCCCCGGGAAGTCCCAGTATCGTATGAACAATAACAGGAATCTGCCTTTTTCGCAGCTGAGAAACTGCCTCTTCAAAACAGGATAAAGGATAGCCCCGCCGTATATACCGGGCCGTCCTCTCATGTATGGTCTGCAAACCCAGTTCAATCCATACCGGCTTTTCCTTCTGCAGCTCCGTGAGCAGATCCAGTACATCCTCCCCCAGACAATCCGGGCGGGTTCCTATAGACAAAGCTACCACATCCGGATGCGAAATTGCCTCCTTATATAAACGCTCCAGATAGGCAGTCGGCGCATACGTATTCGTGTATGCCTGAAAATAAGCAATCAATTTGTCCGCACTTCGTTTTTTCTGAATACGGGACTTTTGTTCTTCAATCTGCTGAGTGATCGACTGATTCTTATCCCCGGCAAAATCACCGGAACCGCCTGCACTGCAGAAGATACATCCTCTGGTATCCAATGCGCCATCACGGTTCGGACAGGTCATGCCGCCATTTAATGCTACTTTATATACTTTTTCCTGAAAACACTCTTTTAACATATAATCAAAAGAATGATACGGCTTCTCATTCCAGTACATCGTATTAAATATTTTCCTTTACTGCCTTCGCCACTGCCTCGGCCACTCTTGGATCAAAGGCTTCCGGCATAATGAAATCTTCACACAGTTCTTCATCCGATACCAGGTTTGCCAGTGCGATAGACGCTGCCATTTTCATTTCTTCTGTAATCTGCTTTGCTCTTCCTTCCAATGCGCCCTTAAAAATACCCGGAAACGCAATGACATTATTGATCTGATTCGGAAAATCGGAACGTCCTGTGCCTACGATCCTGGCTCCCGCTGCCTTTGCCACATCCGGCATAATCTCCGGAACCGGATTTGCCATGGCAAAAATAAATGGATCCTGATTCATAGACTGCACCATCTCTGCCGTCACACTATTTGGCGCGGATACGCCAATGAAAATATCTGCACCCACAAGTGCATCTGCCAGAGTTCCGCTTCTGCCTTCCAGATTCGTTCTCTCTGCCATCTCCGCTTTTGCCGGATTATTGGCATTTTTCTTATTTACCATACCCTTGCTGTCACAGAGAATCATATGCCGGAAACCATAATTCAATAACAGTTTTCCAATGGCGATCCCGGCCGCACCGGAACCATTGATTACAACCTTACATTCCTCTTTCTTCTTTCCGGTAAGACGCAGTCCATTAATGATACCACAGAGAACAACTACCGCTGTACCATGCTGATCGTCATGAAATACCGGAATATCCAGTGTCTCTTTTAATCTTCTCTCAATTTCAAAACAACGGGGTGCAGAAATGTCTTCTAAATTAATACCGCCGAAAGCCGGTGCCAGCTGTGTCACAGCTTTCACGATCTCATCGGTATCCTGTGTATCCAGACAGATGGGAACTGCGTTCACCCCTCCGAATTCTTTAAATAAAACCGCTTTTCCTTCCATAACCGGCAAAGCAGCCAGAGGACCGATGTTTCCAAGACCTAAGACAGCGCTTCCGTCTGAAACCACCGCAACCGTATTCGCCTTTTGTGTATATTTGTAAGCAGCTTCCGGATCCTTGGCAATTACCTTGCAGGGCTCTGCAACACCCGGCGTGTAAGCTAAGGATAAATCTTCTCTGGTATGAACCGGAGATTTCGGGACAGTATTCAGCTTGCCCTGCCATTCTTCATGCAATAATAGTGCTTTTTCATTTATTGTCATACCCAATACCCAGCCTTTCTAATTTGTCAGGCGTATAAGCCTGATCCACTTTTTTCATCATAGCACCGGCATTTGAAAACGTCAACACGGCAAATTTCCCTTCTGGCAGGAGATTTATTTGACAAATTTCTGTCTGAGTGCTACATTGAACGCAGAAAAGAAAGGATGGGTGATAACTATGAAAAAATGGGGTTCTTTTATGCTGGCTGTCATTATGATTTTTTGTCTCACAGCCTGCCAAAACAGCAAAAATCCGGCTTCCGCAAAAAATCTGACTTTAGAAAAGGGGATCCTGAAAGTGGGAATGTATATGCATCTTGCTCCTATGGCCTCTGTCACAGAAGATACCGTAACACCTGTAGGATTCGAAGTTGAACTGGCTCAGGCGATTGCATCCAGTCTTGGATTAAAAATACAGTTTGTAGATATTACCCGGGATAATCTCCTTCCGTCACTGGATGCCGACATTGTAGACTGTGTCATATCTTCTGTGGCTGTTACAGAGGAAAATCCAGATCTCTACTGTGTATCTCAGCCCTATGCTGACTTGAGCCTGATTCAGGAACAGCTGCCGGAAACGGTGGAAAAAGGAAAGATTGCTATCTACACTTCCTCGGACCGGGAACAGCTGATGCAATATTTAGATCAGACCCTGGATACACTAAAAGACAGCGGAGATATCTCTGCACTGTCTCAGATATATTTTGAAACAGACATTACCCCTGTATCGGAGGAAAAAGAATGAATTACGTATTAGACGTACACACCCACACGCTGGCCAGCGGCCATGCATTTAACACAATAAGAGAAATGGCTCAGGCAGCGGCTCAAAAAGGATTGGAACTTCTGGGCATTACAGAACATTCCATGCGTATGCCCGGCACCTGTCATGAGTTCTATTTTTACAACCTTCGTATGCTGGAACGGGAAATGTACGGAATCGAAGTACTTTTTGGCACCGAACTCAATATCATAGATTACGAGGGACATATTGATATGAACGAAAAACTGCTCCAGTCTATGGATGTTGTTATCGCCAGCATGCACACCCCCTGTCTTCCCTGCGGAAGTCTCAAGGAGCATACCCGCTCTTATCGGAAGGTTATGGAGAATCCTTATGTAGACATCATCGGTCATCCAGATGACTCACGGTATCCTGTAGATATGGAAGAACTGGTAAAAGGCTCTAAAGAGACAGGCACACTCCTTGAAATAAATAACAATTCTCTGGATCCCCGCTGTACCCGCACCGGTGCCAGGGAACAGGACCGGAAACTGTTAAAGCTTTGCATGAAATATCAGGTTCCAATTATCGTTGGCAGCGATGCTCATGCAGACACCCTGGTGGGGCGGCATGATTATGCGGAAGAACTTATTACGGAACTGGGCTTTCCGGAGGAATTAATCATCAACCGATCCGTGGCAGAATTAAAGAAACATCTCCACAAATTTATGTAACTATTCAGCTATGCGTCATAGCACAGAAACAGATGTGTTATGCCCGCATATAAACAGCTATTTCTGTGTTATGACATATGGCGTTTAGCCATAAGCCGCAGACAAAATGCTGCTTTTGCAGCAAATAGCCTGCACAGCAGGCAGTCTGTGGCTTGATAGCTGAATCGTTACACAAATTCAAATAGAAATGGCAGAACTTCTTTACACCACAATTTTACTGTGTTAAAATAATACACAAGAAAAGTATTCTAACGGAATATGTAAAGGAGTCATTATGAGCAAAAAAATTCATACGGAAGCGGTAGATTTTCTGTTTGATGCTATCCTGAGTCTGGAAAGCAGAGACGAATGTTATACATTTTTTGAAGATGTATGCACCATCAATGAAATCTTGTCTCTGTCACAGCGCTTTGAAGTTGCCAAGATGTTAAAGGACAAAAAAACCTATCTGGAAATTTCTGAGAAAACAGGAGCTTCTACTGCAACGATCAGCCGGGTCAATCGTTCCCTCAATTATGGAAATGATGGATACGATATGGTATTTGAACGACTTGAAAAGTAACAGGAGCGGGAGAATGTCGCACAGACATTCTCCCGCTCTTTTCACTTCGTCGCACAAAGTGCGCCCGAAGAGCATGTTTTTCACAATGATACTTGAAAATTTCTTACAGTTTTAAATCCATATATTTTATATAATAGGAAAGAATTTAGTATTGCAATTATCGTTTGTTTTGTTATAATATTAACATGCTCATGCTCATATGAGTGAACTGTAAAATTTTTTTAAGGACAAGGAGTGAAGATAATGTGCTGTAATCATGAAAGTGTGGACCTTTCCTTGCTGAACGACGTTCTTAATACATATGCCGACGTCAAAGGCAGCCTCATTTCCATACTGCAAAAGACACAGGAAATTTATGGCTACATCCCCATCGACGCAGTCTACCATATTGCCGAACGCACTGGTTCTACCCCTGCAAAGGTATTAGGTGTTGCAACCTTCTATTCTCAGTTCCGTTTCAAGGCAGTTGGTAAATACCTGATTATGCTTTGTAAAGGTACTGCTTGTTATGTAAATGGTGCTGACAGTATTGCTGATGCTGTACAGGATGAACTCGGTATCAGTAACAACGAGACCACAGAGGACGGTCTGTTCTCTTTGAGTCTGGTATCCTGTCTGGGCTGCTGCTCTCTGGCACCTGTCATGATGATCAATGAAGATACTTATGGCTCCCTGACTCCTGAGAAGGTACGTCAGATTCTTCGGGACATCCGTGCGAAGGAGGGATTGTAATGAACACTAGAATCGTAGTAGGAGAAGGCAGCTGCGGACTTGCTGCCGGTGCAGGTGCAGTATATTCTGCCCTCGAAGAAAAACTTACCGCTGATATCCCCGCATCTCTTTCCATTACCGGATGTATTGGTATCTGTTATCTGGAGCCAATCGTAGATGTATATGAAGCAGATGGTAAGCTTCATCGCTGTGTACAGGTAACTCCTGAACACGCAGATACTATTATTTCTGCAGTAAAAACAGGGGATTATTCCCTGCTTGCAGACATCGTCATCAAACCTGAAGACGAAGAATTCTTAACAAAACAAACACGTATTGCTCTCCGCCACTGCGGTATCATCAATCCGGAAGATATTAATGAATACACAGCAGATGACGGTTATCAGGCTCTGAAAAAAGTACTTACCACAATGACTCCTGAAGAAGTCATCGAAGAGATCAAAATTTCCGGTCTCGGCGGACGTGGCGGTGCCGGTTTCCCAACCTGGTTCAAATGGAACGCTGCACGTCAGAGTGAGGGCGAAGAAAAATACTTAATCTGTAACGCCGACGAAGGCGACCCGGGTGCATTCATGGACCGTGCGGTAATCGAGTCCGACCCTCACAGCCTGATCGAAGGTATGCTGATCGGCGCATACGCAATCGGCGCAAAGGAAGCCATCGTTTACGTTCGTGCAGAGTATCCTCTGGCTATCGTTCGTCTGACCAATGCCATCAAACAGGCAGAAGAAAACGGTTATTTAGGCGACAATATTCTTGGAACAGGCTTCTCCTGCAAAATGCGTATTAAAGCCGGTGCCGGTGCATTCGTATGCGGTGAAGAAACTGCTCTTATCGAATCTCTGGAAGGAAACCGCGGTATGCCGCGTCTGAAACCTCCATTCCCGGCTCAGGGCGGTTACTGGCTGAAACCTTCTAATATCAACAACGTAGAAACTTATGCCAACATTGCATGGATCATCAACAACGGCGGCGCTGCTTTCTCCGCTATGGGTACAGAAAACAGCAAGGGAACAAAAGTATTTGCCGTTACCGGTAAAGTAAAACGTTCCGGTCTGGTTGAAATCCCGATGGGCAAAACTCTTCGTGATGTTATCTTCGGCATTGCCGGCGGTATCAAAGGCGATCATGAATTCAAAGCTGTACAGATGGGTGGTCCGTCCGGCGGATGTATCCCGGCACACCTTCTGGACACTGTAATCGATTATAAATGTCTGTCCGCTACCGGCGCCATCATGGGATCCGGCGGTATGGTGGTCATGGACGAAACCACCTGTATGGTAGGTATTGCGAAATTCTTCTTAAACTTCACCACAAAAGAATCCTGTGGTAAATGTGTTCCATGTCGTATTGGTACCAAACGTCTCTCTGAGCTTTTGGAACGTATCGTAAACGGCGAAGGCCGTCCCGGCGACGTGGAACTGTTAGAAGAGCTGTGTCTTTCTATCAAAGACAGTGCATTATGCGGTCTTGGCCAGACAGCACCAAACCCTGTTCTGACAACACTCCGTTACTTCAGAGATGAATATGATGCACATATCAATGAAAAGAAATGTCCGGCAAAAGAATGTGCTGCTCTGCTGACCTACTCCATCGATCCAACAAAATGTATCGGCTGCTCTAAATGTTCTAAAAAATGTCCGGTACAGGCTATTTCCGGAAAGGTTAAGAGCCCGTTTGTTATCGATGCCAATACCTGTATCCGCTGCGGTCAGTGTTTACGCGCATGCCGTTTCGGTGCAGTGACCGTGGAATAAGGAGGCATAAAGAAAATGAGTGAAATTAAAGTAATTATAAATGGTCAGGAATGTGTTGGACAGGCTGGCGATACCATTTTAAAAATTGCTGAAAACAATGGTATTCATATCCCAACCCTCTGCCATCATGAAAGCGTTAAAAAATACGGTGCCTGCGGCCTCTGTGTCGTTGAAGCCGAAAACGTTCCCAAACTTCTGCGTTCCTGTTCATCTACAGCATCTGACGGTATGGTGATCAACACAAATTCTGAGCGTGTTCTGCAGGCCAGAAAAGTATCTCTTGAGCTGCTTATGAGTGATCATGAAGGTGACTGTGTGGGTCCATGTTCTCTGAACTGTCCTGCAGGCACAAACTGTCAGGGTTATGTAAAACAAATTGCCCTGGGCAATGACCTGGAAGCAGTAAAAATCATCAAAGAAAAGTTACCATTCCCATCTTCTATCGGCCGTGTATGTCCGCATCCATGTGAAAAAGCATGCCGCAGAAACCATGTAGAAGAACCAATCTCTATCGCGTTTCTGAAATATTTTGCGGGAGACAATGTTCGCAAAGCCGGTGGATATGTTCCTGAAAAAGCAAAAGCTACCGGCAAAAAAGTAGGTATCATCGGAGGCGGCCCGGCTGGTCTGACTGCTGCATATTTCCTGGCATTAAAAGGTCATGAAGTAACCGTTACCGATGCCATGCCGAAAATGGGCGGTATGCTCCGCTATGGTATTCCTGAGTATCGTCTGCCAAAAGCGGTACTGGATGCTGAAATCGCAGAAATCGCTTCTCTCGGCATCAAGTTAGAAAACAATGTAAAACTTGGAAAAGACATTAGTTTTGAAGAATACAAAGCACAGTACGATGCCGTACTGATAGCTGTAGGCGCTTGGCAGAGCTCCGGCGTGGGATGCCCGGGAGAAGACCTGGAAGGCGTTCTCGGCGGTATTGACTTCCTTCGCGCAGCTCAGCTTAAGACAGACTGCGGCATGGGCAAAAATGTAGCAGTTGTCGGCGGCGGCAATACTGCAATGGATGCCTGCCGTACAGCTGTACGTCTGGGTGCAGAACATGTATATGTAATCTATCGTCGTACCCGTGCAGAAATGCCGGCAGAAGATATTGAAATCGAAGAGGCAATGGAAGAAGGCGTTGAATTCAAGTTCCTGACCAACCCGGCAGAAATCCAGGGCGAAAACGGTCATGTAACTGCAGTAAAACTGCAGGTTATGGAACTGGGTGAAGCAGATGCCAGCGGACGCCGCAAACCAGTACCTGTAGAAGGTAAATTCGAAACCCTGAAAGTAGACAATGTCATTGCTGCTATCGGACAGAGACTGAATCCAGCCGGCCTGGAAGCTGTTGAGTTAACAAAACGCGGCACGATCGCTGCTGATGAAGCTACGTTCCGCACTTCCGTAGAAGGTGTATTCGCTGTCGGTGATGCTACCAACAAGGGAGCAGGCATTGCCATCGCTGCCATCGGAGAGGCAAACAAAGCTGCAGGAATCATTGACGCTTACTTAAACGGTGTGGATGCTGCATACCACAAACCATTTGTTTCCGAGCGTGAAGTAACTCCTGAAATGTTCGCAGACCGCGAAAAACAGGCTCGTGTGAAAATGCCTCACAGATCTCCGGAAGAAAGAAAACATGACTTCCTGGAAGTAAACTTAGGTCTGCCGGAAGACGAAGCACGTGCAGAAGCAAAACGTTGTCTGGAATGTGGCTGCCATGACTATGGCAACTGTAAGCTGATCCAGTGTGCTAACGAACAGCCGATCAACCCGGAACGTCTGAAAGGAAGCAAGCATCAGGCTTTCAAAGAACAGCGTCTTGTTTCCATCGAACGTGATCAGGGTAAATGTATCATGTGTGCACTTTGTGTACGTACCTGTGAAGAAAATGCTAAAAAAGGCATCTTAGGTCTGATCGGACGTGGATTTGACACAGTCGTGAAACCGGAATTCCGCGATGAATCCGTAATCGCAGGCTGCGCAGATTGTCATCAGTGTGCAGATGTATGTCCAACAGGCGCATTAAAAATCCTGAAATAAGACATATACGTTATGACACAGCAATAAACCCGGCGGGGAATATTTATTCCTCACCGGGTTTTCTTATTTATCATTCAATTTTCTTCCTGTGCCAGATATTCCTGCAGCCAGTGAAGGGAGGTCTCCACATCTGCCAGACTGGTATTCTCAATCGTGATATCCAGTGGCTCTTCTCTGATATTCAGGACATCAAAAACTTGTTTCAGATCAATACGGCCCTCTCCCAATGCCAGATGTGCATCCCTGTCTCCAAAGTTATCATGGACATGCAGATGATTGATCCATGGCTTTAATTCTCTTGCCCAGTCTTCTGCCGGTATCGCAGAATAGGCCTCCGCATGTCCGATATCCAGACAAATTCCAAACTGCGGATGATCCACTGCCTTTGCTACTTCTGCCATAGGCCATATCTGACGGTCCAGCACATTTTCAAAACAAATGGTAATACCCGTATGGGTTTCCAAAAATTCCCGCCAAAATGCAACGGTTCTCTTGATCCAGTCGTCCAGGATATAACCATCCGGCATCAGACAGGTATGATAGATCATCTTTTTTATCCCCATAGTTTTTGCAGCCTGAAAGGCGGTATCGTATCGTTTATAAGATACTTTTGCAATGCCGCTGTCATAACTGGTAGGCGAAAGATCCCAGAAAGGTCCGTGAAAAATCAGGTTCTTTCCTTCCATATACTCCCAGCGTTTCGGATAACTTTCCAGACTGGCCGAAGGATCTGTCAGATTCTCTCCAATACTAAACTCAATTGCCTCAACACCCGTTTCATACTTTTGACAGATTTTTCTCATTTCCTCATCTTCTAATAAATGGGATACATATATCATGATATTCATCCTTTTCTATAATTTCAGTTTTGATAATGCGTCCGCAAAAGCATTATTAATGGGTTCACTGGCTTCTTTTTTCTGCTTATTCAGATAGCGCTGCACCTCTTTTTTATTCACGCCGGCGCCTTCCTTTTCCCTGCGTTTTTTAAAAGCAGAAAGCTTTTCTTTATAACCGCAGCTGCAGATAAATATGTCTTCTCCTCCTTTGACATACATTTCCATTTTCTTATGGCATTTGGGACAACGAGCATTGGTGACGCGGGAGATTGTTTCCCGATGGCCGCATTCCCTGTCCTGACATACCAACATGTTACTGTTCTTTCCCTTCACCGCCAGCATCCTTTTTCCGCACACCGGACACTTGGTATTGGTCAGATTATCATGCCGGAAGGTTCCCTCTCCCGTCTTAATTTCCTGTACGATTTCCTGGGTATATTCCCGGATGTCCTGAAGGAACACCTCTTTTTTCAAATTTCCTTTTGCTATGCGGGATAATTTCATTTCCCAATCGGCAGTCAGCTCCGGCTTCTTCAAATCTTCCGGCACTAACTGCAAAAGCTGTCTTGCCTTTGAAGTAATATAAATATCATTCCCCCGCTTCTCCATAAGGAAGGAATGGAACAGTTTTTCAATAATATCCGCACGGGTGGCAACCGTCCCCAGACCTCCGGTCTCTCCCAGCGTCTTGGCGGCCTTTGCGTCATGGGATTCCATGTATTTCACCGGATTCTCCATAGCAGACAGCAAAGTGCCTTCATTAAACGGTGCCGGCGGCTTTGTCTTGCCGCTGGTTATAGTCACATGATCCATCCGGCAGCTTTCTCCCTGTCTGATCTCCGGCAGAGACTGTTCTTTCATACCGCTCTCTGTACTTTCTTCCTCGTCCGAAACGGCATTATCATACACTTCTCTCCAACCGCCAGCCTTTACTCTCTTTCCCTTCGCAACAAAAGTTTCTCCTTCCGCCACGGCGGTACAGGTCGTCTGTTCATATACAAAAGGCGGATATAAAACAGACAGGAAACGTCTGACTACCAGATCATAAATTTTACGTTCTTCATTCGTCATATGATCCAGCTGCACAAACTGTTCCGTGGGAATAATGGCATGATGATCACTCACCTTACTGTCATCTACGAAAGACTTATTCGTCTGAATCGGCTTTCGGATCAAAGCCCCCGCCAGCTTCTTATAAGGTCCTGTACCGCAGGCTTCCAGCCTTTCCTTTAGCGTATCCACAACATCCCTTCCAATATAACGGGAATCGGTTCTGGGATACGTAAGCACCTTATGATTCTCATAGAGACGCTGCATGATATTGAGCGTCTCTTTTGCAGAATAGCCATAACGCTGATTCGCATCTCTCTGCAGTTCCGTCAGGTCGTACAAGCCCGGAGAATAGGTTTTCTTCTCTGTTTTTTCCACTTTTTCAATATGCAGAACCCCACGGCTGACCTTCTTTTCCAGCTCCTCGATCCGTTCCCTGGAAAAAGTCCGCAGGCTTCCTGATTTTTTCTCTTTCCATGTCCAGCGAATACCCTTTGCCGTTACTTCCAATCCATAAAACGGTTCCGGCTGAAACTTGCGGATCTCTTCTTCTCTTTTTGCGATCATGGCAAGCGTAGGCGTCTGCACACGGCCGCAGGATAACTGGGCATTATATTTGCAGGTCAGCGCACGGGTGGCATTGATCCCCACCAGCCAGTCTGCCTGCGCACGGCTTACCGCTGCCGCATACAGGTTATTATATTCCCTTCCGTCCTTCAAATGGGAAAAACCTTCCCGGATCGCCTTGTCTGTCACAGAAGAGATCCATAAACGTTTGATGGGCTTATGACAGTTGGCCTTCTCAAGAATCCATCTGGCCACCAGTTCTCCTTCTCTTCCCGCGTCCGTGGCGATGATAATCTCCTTCACATCCTCGCGATACAGCTGCGTTTTGACTGTATGGTACTGTTTTGCCGTCTTTTTTATCACTACAAGCTCCATTTTTTTCGGCATCATAGGCAGCACTTCCATAGACCAGTCCTTATATTTCTTATCATACTGTTCCGGGTCAGCCAGCGTTACCAGATGTCCCAATGCCCATGTGACAATATATTGTTTTCCTTCCAACACCCCATTGCGGCTGTTCGTGCACTGCAGCACCCGGGCAATATCTCTGGCTACGGAAGGTTTCTCTGCAATTACTAATGATTTCATACTCTACATTCTCACTTTTATTTCTTATCAAACAAATACATACTGAAATAAGATACATCCGTTTCTTTCCAGCCCATCTCCATGCCGCATACCGCAGCCATCTGCGTCACATCAATACAGTACGCAGACATGCCCGGCGATACCTTTTCCGGATGCAGACATGGCTTACCCTCTGCTTTCTGGCAGACTGGGCATAAACAACAGGCAGTGGCAAGGATCTGATACCCTTCTACCCCCTCTGCCCGGTACTGATCCACCACATCCCAGGCAGCAAGCATATGCTTCTTCTTTAATTCCATGGTCTCTGTTTTGGCAAAAGCACTTTCCACCTGACCTGCAAGTTGAAATACCACTGCCTTCCTGTATTCCAACACCTTATTTTTTAATTCCTCCGGGCTTTTGCAATCCGGAGGACAGGCATAATTTTTGCCAAAATTGCCGCAGGTATTTTCTTCGCAGTACTTTCTGTACTCTGGTTTAAAAACCAGATTCTCTGTATTTATAATACTGCATTTTGTAAATCCGGCATCCAGGGCCAGTTGTATCATTTTTTCAGCATTCATACGTCCGCCTCCTTATTCTTCCTTCAATATTTTCTTCGTCACAAACAGCATGGTAAAAAAGCAGGCACATCCTCCCAGCAGATTGGATACAGGCTCTGCCAGAAATACACCGTAAATTCCCAGATTAGCCACATAGGGAAGCCCTATGGTCAGTGGAATTACGATGACCACTTTACGGAGCAGCGAAAAGAAAATCGCATGTTTTGCCTTTCCCAATGCTGTAAATGTGGACTGACCGGCAAACTGCAGTGACATAAAGACAAAGGCGAAAAAGTAAATCCGCATACAGATCACGCCCGCTTCCATCAAATCCGGTCCTCCGTTGAAAATCCATATAAAAAACCAGGGGAAGATCAAAGTAATCAGCCATACTACCATTGTATAGACAATACCGATCAGGGATAAAAAACGAATCCCCTCTTTTACACGGGAATACGCCTTTGCACCATAGTTATAGCCCAGCACCGGCTGTGCTCCGCTGGTAAATCCGCTCAGCGGCACACACAGTACTTCACGTACGGAATAAATAATAGCCATGACACCCACATAGACATCTCCGCCCTGCAGCTGCAGCATGACGTTGCACACCACCTGTACCGCACTGTTGGTAAAGGCCATAAAAAATCCTGACAGGCCCATTGCCGTAATCTGCTTCATCAATGAAAAGTCCAGCTTCATAGACACCGCATCCAGCCGCAGCAGCGTTTTCTTTCCCCGCAAAAAAACCAAAACCCAGCAAGCGGAAACCATCTGTGAGATCACCGTTGCCAATGCAGCCCCGCCGGCACCCATATGCAGTACAAAAATAAAAATGGGATCTAATATAATATTTAAAACTGCACCGATCAGTACCGTCAGCATCCCCTTCCGGGCAAATCCCTGGGAATTAATAAATCCATTCATGCCCACACTGATCATGACAAACACCGTACCCAGCAGATACACCCGCAGATACTCATTGGCATAAGAATAGGTATTGGCACTGGCACCGAAGGTATATAGCAAGGGCTTTTTCACCAAAAATCCCACTGCTGTGATCACCACTCCGGTGATCACCAACATAGAAAAAGTATTCCCCATGATCGCGGCCGCCCTCTTCTCATCCTGCTTGCCTCTGGCAATAGAACACAGCGGAGGACCGCCGTAGCCAAACAGGTTCGCAAAGGCGAGAACTGCCGAAATAATAGGAAATACCACTCCCAGACCGGTCAGGGCCAGCGAACCGGCCCCCGGTATTCTTCCAATATACATACGGTCCACAATATTATAAAAAATATTAATCAGCTGCGCCAGCATCATGGGAAGTGCCAGTTGCAGAATATTCCCTTTTACCGTACCTTTTGTAAAATCATGTTCTTCCTGATGTAACATTTCCTATACCTGTTTGTAAGTGCTCAGGAAATCACTCAGCTTGCCGCAGGCTTCCCTCAGCTTGCCTTCACTTGGCAAAAATACAATACGGAAATGATCCGGTTTCTCCCAGTTAAATCCTTTTCCTCCAACTAAAAGCACTTTTTTCTGTTTCAGAAAATCCAAAGCAAACTGCTCATCATCATGGATATGGAACTTCTCTGTATCAATTTTCGGGAAAATGTAGAAACCGCCCTTTGGTTTCTTCGCAGTGATACCCGGAATATCATTTAACAATTCGTATATGAGTTCTCTCTGACGATAAATCCTTCCGCCCGGAACCATATATTCATTCACACTCTGGTAACCGCCCAATGCAGTCTGAATGATAGACTGACCCGGCACATTGGAACACAGACGCATATTAGAAAGCATATGCAGGCCTTCTATATAACCCCGCACATGATCCTTCTTTCCGCTCAGTGCCATCCAGCCCACGCGGAATCCTGCTATCATATGGGATTTCGATAAACCGTTCATCGTAACACAGAATAAATCCGGTGCCAATGATGCAATGGATACATGCTCCTCGTCATCAAACAGCAGACGGTCATAAATCTCATCTGCAAAGATGATCAGTTCATGCTCTCTTGCCACCTGCACGATCTGCTCCAGTATCTCCTTCGGATATAAAGCACCGGTAGGATTGTTGGGATTGATCACAACAATAGCCTTCGTCCGGTCTGTCACTTTCTTCTTGATATCCTCAATATCCGGGTTCCAGTCTGCTTCTTCATCGCAGATATAATGTACCGCAGTTCCGCCGGCCAGATGCACACATCCGGTCCAAAGCGGATAATCCGGTGAAGGAACCAGCACTTCATCTCCATTATTGATCAGCCCCTGCATCGCCAGGTTAATCAGTTCACTGACACCATTTCCCGTATAAATATCATTCATACTTACATTGGGAATTTTTTTCTTCTGGCAATACTGCATAATGGCCTTTCTTGCGGCAAATACGCCTCTGGAATCCGAATAACCTTCCGAATCACGCAGCGTCATAATCATATCCTCAATGACTTCTTCCGGTGCTGAAAAGCCGAAAGGCGCAGGATTACCGATATTTAATTTTAAAATCTTGGTTCCATGCTCCTCCATCCGTGCCGCTTCATCTACCACCGGTCCCCGCACATCGTAACACACATTATCCAATTTTGTAGACTTTCCAAATGTTCTCATATTTCCTTCTCTCCTGCTTCTATGTAAGAAAGCATTTCTCTTAAATTTTCTAACTCGTTCTCTGGTATTATACTCCCGACAAAAAAAGATTTCAACTGCAGGGACAATCGAAATCTTCTTTTCCTATTTCAGCATTTTCTTCAGCTCATCCATGAAGGTATTCACATCCTTAAATTCCCGGTATACAGATGCAAAACGAACATAGGCAACCGGATCCAGATCCTTTAACTTATCCATTACCAGTTCGCCGATCACAGAACTGCTGACTTCCTTTTCTTCCATATTAAAAATCGCCGTTTCGATCTCATCCAGCAGATCTTCAATCTCCTGTACGGGAATCGGACGCTTATAGCAGGCACGTCTCACACCGGCTTCCAGCTTCGACCGGTCATACTGATCCCTGGTCTGGTCTTTCTTGATCACCACCATAGGGATATTTTCCACCTTCTCATAGGTGGTAAAACGCTTTCCGCAGCCATCACACATTCTCCGCCTGCGAATAGAGTTTGTATCCTCCACAGGGCGGGAATCCACTACGCGGGTATTATCCTGATTACAATAAGGGCAGCGCATGTTGTTCTCCTTTCACGTTCCATATTATGTAAAGTATAATATATCCTTTTTTTTTCGTCAATGCAGACAAAACACGTTTTTTCAGAAAAATTTTCCCGAATCTATCATATACATAAATACAGAGAAATTTAAGTAAGGAGCCTCCATGCGTTTCTGTGAATTAAAACAAAAAGAAGTCATAAACACCTGTACCTGTAAGTCTCTAGGCTGCCCCATTGACCTGGAACTGGACTGCGATACCGGCTGCATCACTGCCCTTATTGTACCCATTCATGGAAAATCCTTCAGTTTCTTCTCTCCCTGCAGTGAATTTGTCATTCCCTGGAGATGTATCGTACAGATCGGAGAAGATATTATCCTGGTGAAAATACAGGAAGATAAATGTACGCATCACGGATAAACGATAAAAGGGTATCCCAAAAATCCTAAAATGGCTTGAGGAATACCCTTTAACATACTTTAATTCAGCAATTTATTGTTCTCCAGTCCGCCCTCTAATGAATGACTCATAATCTGCAGCCGTTCGTATACGTCTTCTTCGATCTCTACCTCATTCTGATCAATATCACTCACTTTCTTATTGCCAAAGACTTCTCCCGGAATGAATACCTGTCCGCCCGGTTTTATGGGCTCGCAGTTTCTCACATCCTCTGCCAGCATATCCATCTCTGTTTTAAAGGTCTCCAGATCCGTAAACATATCCGGTGAAAATGCCATGAATAAATAGCCCAGATCAAATTCATCCTGTGCTTCACTTCCCATCTTAGCTCCGATCAGAGCACCTACCATAACCTCTAAAGCAAAGCAAAGAGCGTATCCTTTTGGTCCGCCAAATGGCACACCTGCTACTGCTTTTTCGGGATCCTGGGTAAATGCACCGGTCTCATCCAGAAAAGCATTCGGAGCCATAGGACGTTTTTCTACCATAGCCTGACGGATCTCTCCCCATACTTTCTGCGCGGTAGCAAAATCAAAAATATATGGTTTCTCCCGATTACTTGGAAACGCAAAACACAATGGATTGGTTCCAAAGATTGCTCTCTTGCCGCCAAACGGAGCCACACACATAGGACCGCCGTTGTTGGTCAGCATACCTACCAGACCTGCATTTGCAATTCTCCTTGCATACGGAGTAATACGGGAATAACGGCTGATATGGTCAAAGGCAACAATGCCCACACCGTGCTCTTTTGCCATCTCAATCGCCAGGTCCGTTGCGTGCATTGCAGCAATGTGGCCCAACTCACGGTTGCCGTCAATCTTTGCATAGCAGTTTTCTTTTTTTACGATCTTAATATCGCCGTTTCTCTCGGCAATTCCGATATCTATCATTAAAAACTTAGAGAGACCATGTGTTTTATGGCCTTCCAGCTCAGACTCCATATAATCATCAATGATAAATGCGGCCTCTTCCCCCGTAATTCCCCGGAGCGCAAGCGCATCTGTCATAAGGCCTCTGATTTCCTCAACTTTTACTTTTACACCCATATACCTTCTCCTCCTGATCCCTTTATTTTTTCGTCACTTCCACAATTCCCGTGCTGCCGTCCATACGGACATAATCTCCATTTGCAATACATTTGCAGGGATCTTCTCCTTTTGCAAAATCTACGATGGTGGGAATCTGCATAACAGCACTGGCAACGCCGGCGCTGGAGTCAATCTCCGTAAACATCCATCCCTTCGGCGCACAGCCTGCTGCCCGGGCAGCTCCAAAATAGCAGGACCAGCCATTCGATCCTTTGCTTCCCGGCATAACTAAAATAGTATCTTTAATCGTTTTTCCTTTATTCGGATTATCCCAATCCTTAATAACTCCCGTCTTCGGATCAATACCGCCCCATCCGGTGATACTGCGAGGACATACCAATGCTTCTCCTTCTACGACTCCGGGGATCACACCCCGACCATGTAAAATTATTTTTTCCATCGATATTCCTCCTTCCACTGGCCGCTGATGGCCGCTTCCATAGCACGATATACATCTGTATAGTAAATATTCTGTTCTAATGGCAGAGAGCGTACACTTCCTGACTGTTTCAGGCTGTCATACACCTGATTTGGATAATCCTTCAGCAATACTTCTCCAATGGTTGTAGGACAGGTGCTTGTAAAAATATGACCGCCGGCTTCTTCAATGATCTTTGTGTAACCATTCAGATCCGCCATGGCTTTAATCGGATATACTGTCCATACCATAAAGTTTACCTTCGGGTGTACCTTTTTCCCCTTCATATAATCTGCTACTTTTTTAATCTGATTAATGTCATAGTGCGGACAACCCAGGCTTACCAGATTTACTTCGCCTTCCGGCTTATCACATAAAGGCTCATACGCCGCATTAATATCCTCCTGTGTAATCGTAAATTCATCCACGATCTCATGACCTGCAAAAGCCATTTCCACAGTAGCGGCTTCCGGCGTAATGCCTACAATATGGCACATACGGCAATTGGTGGTAATTGCCAGTGCGGTAAAGAAAGATTTCAGTTTTACAAAATCTACATCCTGAAAATCTCCCACAATAACCGGAACACAATTCGTAGCCGGCAATTTTAATGCCATTGCTTTTCCCAAAACTTCCCATTCTGTAATGGATTCAAGATTTGTATCAATGTGGACCAAATGGGTTCCGTAACGGTTTTCCTGCACGTGATATCCCCATTTCGGAGTTCTTCCGCAGATAGCGGACCAGAAGGCCGCTTCAATACCATCTGCATTACAGCAGGCTCCCCACAGAGAATTTCCTAAAATGGTCATTCCGGATTCCGTGGTAACAAAATGCTCTCCTCTTACCGGAATCCATCCTGTCAGATACGGAGAACAGCTTCCTGTTATCGTTACTCCTGCTTTTCTTGCCTCTTCAATGTAATAATGATCTTTTTCAAAAAATTCTTTACTCTGATGCAAAGGTTCATATACAAACTGGTCACAGGCAGCAACACAGGACTGAATATAGCAGTCAGGACAGGTCCGGTCAAAAGGTATCACCTCATTACGCGCCATATTCATACGCGTAAATACTTCATGGAAATCCTCGGACTCGCAAACTTCCAGATAATTATGACCGCCGCAAAATACAGTGGCTTTCGTGATCTTACATAATTCTTCAGCACCCAACACTTCGGCATAACGCACAACATTCTCCATGGCTACCTGGATCAGACGTCCTTTTTCGCCATCTAACATCGCCTGTTCTTCTCTTGTCAGATTCATGGTGAGAATCCTCCTTTCCCTTTTCGTTCTATAAAATTTCAATAAAGCCTTCATCCGCATTGATACATACCGTATCTCCATCTTTCACGTCCTCATAAAACTGCGGATCCACTTTATCTACCATAGGGATTTCCATGATAATGGCACTGGAGACCAGTACAGTTTCCGGATACTGGATAATCATACCCTTTGGTGTATTTTCTCTTTTCATCAGCTGAAACAATCCGTCTGCCTGTACAACAGAGCTTCCCTTTCCACTTGGAAAGATCAGGATCTTCTGTGACATGCTCTTTCCTTCCAGACAGTGTGCCGGTTCAATGACAACTCCGGTTTCCGGATTGATCAGATAAAACATAATGTCATCTTTTGATACCAGTGCTTCTCCTGTCGTCTTGCCTTCTGAGATTTTATGACAACTGTATTTTTTTCCCATCTTATAATACCTCCCCTGTTAATGCTGCTTCAATACATGTATCCAGATCACGGATCACAAAATCAATGCCCCGGCGTTTCGGATAATATGCGCATTTTGGTGATTCTGTCACGCCGATCTTACCACGCAGATGACCCCAGCACGGCTGGTCCGGACAGGTATCCGGTACGATCACAGCCCCTGCTGCCTCCAGGATCTCTGTGATCCCCATGCGGTCTGCCAGTTCTTTTACATGGTAAGAGGTAAGGATCCACATTTCTGCTTTTAACTTCTTGCCTTCTACCCGTTTTGCTATGTATTTGGCCTGCTCCAGGGTAAAATGCGGGCATCCGAACATAGCAAAATCAATCTTGCGGCCGCCTTCCAAAGAGATCTCCTCCAAAATAGCATCCAGATCCTCATTGGTGATCTCTACGACTCTTTCCGGTTCTTTTCCGCCAAAGGCCTGCTCCAGGGTCTGTGCCTCCGGCGTAAATCCCGCAATATGATACATACCATAGGCACCGGATGTATTCAGCTGTGCTCCCAGGTTCGTCAGGGCTTCCGGTCCGATCTGTTTGGGCAGGCCGGTAAATACCGGAATCCCTTTGCCGATCTTTTTGCCCATATATCCCAGCAGATGATACTGGAAATCAGACTTCATATCTGCTTTTACTTCCACTAAAATATTACCTTTTCTGTTTTCATCCAGCAGCAGGCCATATTCCGGCACATAACCGGTAATAGCAGCACATAAAGCGCTGTTGGCACCTTCCCGGTTGCTTCTGGCACCCCACACGGAATTAATATACGGTGTGGCACTGGATTCTGAGTATGCGGTGATCTCTCCAAAATTTGGAACATTGGTTGCCACATAGGGGGTACAGTTATAAGTCAGCACTGCGCCCAATCCTTTATACGCATTATGCGTTCTCTGCATCAATGCGGCATCCTCATCGGATACCATATGGTGTCCCGTAAAATAAGACAGGCAAAAGCCCGGGTTCACAGTGGGAGCCACACGGCATTTTGCTCCCTCTGATAATAGTTTTTCCGCAAACCAGAGGTCTGCTTCCTGATTGCTTAATGCTACATGGGCTCTTGTAATGGGCACCATTCTTTCAGCATCAAAGGACTCTCCGATGGCCACCTGAATTTTCATGGCATAGGCGGTGCCTTTGCCGTATTTTCCGTCTAACATATCCTGCTGCTCTTGTGTTAAATACATGATATTACCTCCTGTACATCAAATCGATGATTGGCCATCCCCTGTCTTTGTTCAACAAAAGTTTTATCATATAGGGCGAACTTTCCTGTATGATAAAAAGACAAGAGGCAGGGAACTTTCCGTCCCCCGCCTCTGTATGTCCCAACGACACATGGATCGTATTCTATTTCAATGGTCCGGTTACCTTTTCCACAGCCTCCAGTAATTCACCGCTATGAATCATATCCCGAAGTGTCTCAAGACATGGATACAGATACATATCCACATCCATAACCGGAACTCTATCCTTCAACAGATCATATACAACCTTACTTCCCTGGCCTCTCTCTAACCCTTCGTCCACAAACTGCTGTGCCTGATATACAGACATCAGTTCGATTGCCATCACGTATTCCAGATTCTTCACTATAGTCAAAGATTTCTTGCAGGCATTATAACCCATAGCTACATAATCTTCCTGATTGGCACTGGTGGTTACATTATCAATGCTGGCCGGTGTACATAAAATACGCATATCATTTAAAAGTCCTGCCTGCGTATACTGAGGAATCATCAAACCGGAATTTAAACCTGGTTCCTTTACTAAGAACCATGGATAACCGGAAAGATTCGTATCCAGGAATCTGACATTTCTTCTCTCAGACATTTTGGCAACAGAAGTGACTGCAATGCAGGCTGCATCCATCTGCAGTCCTACGTAAGAGCTGTCCGGATTTCCATTGGAAAAGGCATCAAAATCATCGCCTTCACCACACAGGATCGGGTTGTCAGCACAGGAATTTAATTCCACTTCGATAACATCTTTTGCATTATAGAGCACCCTCTTTGCGGCTCCATGCATCTGCGGAATACAGCGAAGAGACAGTGGATCCTGTACATGACTTCCTTTCGCAGCTTTTATCACTTCGGAATCCTTCAATATGGTACGCACATTTTCAGCTGTATGAATCAGCTCTTCCTGCGGCCTGCAATTCGTAATGTGCGGATCATATGCTTTAATAATGCCGTTAAGTCCTTCCAAAGACATGGCGCCAATAATATCTGCCGTCTTAACGGCACGAATCATATCATAGATAGCAATAGCAGCCATTGCCGTCGGAGATGTAACACCGTTGGTTAAGATCAGGCCTTCTTTATAACTCAATACGATAGGTTTCATGCCTGCTTTTTCAAGAGCGGTCTTGCCATCATATAAAACACCGTCATAATACGCCCGACCTTCTCCGATCATAATGGTAGCAATATGAGCTTCCGCACAGAGATAACCTACAGATCCCTCCTTCGGCACATAGGGGATCAGATTTTTATTCAGTGCTTCCCGATACATTTCTGCCAGTTCCAGTCGTACACCGGTTACGCCCACACCCATACTCTGCAGCACCATCAGCATCATGGCACGCACTTCTTCCTCACCGAAAGGTTCTCCTACTGAAGTAGAATGTGTAAGAATAATATTCTTCTGAAGCAGCTCTGCCTGTTCTTTTGGGATGGATTGTGTTACTAATTTACCAAAACCGGTAGTGGTTCCGTACACTGGACGTGCCTCATCCACACACTTTTCTACCATGGCTCTGGATTTACGGATTTTTGCTTTGTACTCTTCTGAAAATTCCACTTTCGCATGATAACGAACAACATCCATGAATTCTTCCAGGGTCAGTTTGTGACCCAGCGTTATTACTTTACTCATTTACTCTACCTCCATAAGATCAATCATGTCATATACGACGCTTCTCACAGCTCTTTCTTTATAAAGCTGCTCGGCTTCCGTAATTTTCAATTTGGGCGGGCGTTTCCGCTTCTCGCGAATCGCGGTGATACGATCCCTTAAAGACTGTACCAGTTCTTCTCTTTGCTTCTGCTCTATTTTCTTATTCGCTAAAATACGGTCTAACTCTTCCAGATAAACTGGTTTTGTATCTACCGCACCCAAATATCCTTCTATATTATGGAAATACTCATCTTTTTCCCAGGAAACTGCCATATTCACCTGTGCGATCGTCACTTCCTTACGACTTCCCAGCTTTACAAATGCACTATGCCGGTTTTCACGTATGGGCAGCCAGATCGCTGTCAGCGCCTCCTGCGGCCGCAGAGCTGTTTTGCTCACTCCTAAAGTGAAATCAGCCGCCAGTATACGATACGTACTGCCATCTGCCTTTAAAATTTCCAGTTCCCCGCCAAACAGACACACACAAGGAATCATATCACCTGCCGGAGAGGCATTGACTAAACTGCCCCCGATGGTTCCTTTGTTGCGGATCTGCTGGGATCCGACCCTTCCGCATGCCATGGACAATGCTTTGAATTTTTCTTTTATAATGGGATTTTTAGAGATCGTATCGTGAGTCGTGGCGGCACCAATGCGCACCCATCCCTCTTCTTCACGGATACCTTCTATTTCTTCCATACCCCAAATATTCACATACATATCCACTTCCGGTCTTTTATTGCGAAGTACGATCATCAGATCTGTGCCGCCTGCTATAATACGGCTCTTTTCTGTCATCTGACCCAGAGCTTCTGCCAGTTCCTGCATGGTGTGGGGATGTAAAAAACTACCATTCATCATCACTTCGCTCCTTCCTGGTCAGCCGCATCTGCAATGGCTGCTTTAATCTCTTTATAGCCGCCGCATCTGCAAATATTGCCTGCGATGGCACGTTTAATCTCTTCCGGAGTCGGATTTGGATTCTCCATTAAAAGAGCTTTTGCGGACATCAGCATACCTGCCGTACAAAATCCGCACTGCACCGCACTTTTTTTGATAAAAGCTTTCTGCAGTGCATCCAGTTCCCCGTTCTTTTCCAACCCTTCTACTGTCATTAATTCTCCGCCGTCCAGCTGTCCGGTCATAGTCAGGCAGGAATGTACCGCTTTTCCATTCAGGATCACCGTGCAGGCGCCGCATTCTCCTTCTGCGCATCCTTCCTTCGTTCCGGTAAGCAGCAGATCTTCCCGGATAAAATCCAATAATCTTTTCTCAGGAGGCACATCCATTGTCATCTTTTCTCCGTTTACAGTAAAATGAATGATCATGCTTTTTCTCCCTCCTTTTTCTCAAGCGCTTCCAGAATCACAGACGGGGTCAGCGGCAGATCAGTCAGCCTGGTTCCCAGTGCATGATTGACAGCTGCCACCAATGCCGGCGGAACCGGAACTACCACTACTTCACCGATGGATTTTGCACCATAAGGCCCGAATTCATTTCCTTCTTCGATAAAAAGGGCTTCATATTCCGGTACATCTACCGCGTTTGCCACTTCGTAATTTTTAAAGTTGGTGATCAGTGTTTTTCCCGTTTTCGGATCAATCTTAATCTCTTCACACAGCGCAATTCCCATGCCCTGCTGGATACCGCTTCCCACCTGGCCAATACACATATCCGGATTCACTGCTTTACCCACATCATGAACAGACAGACAATCCACGACTTCTACCATACCGCTGTAAGTATCTACCTTTACTTCAGTAAAATGTGCAGCAGGCACGCCTGGATTTTCACGGGAATGTACAGTTGCTTTTGCATATAAATCTTCCGCCATGACTCCCAATGCGTAACGCGCTGTCTCCAGCAAACTCATTCTCTTATCCGGTTCATCCTCTTTAATAAAAACGCCGTCTTCATATTGCAGCACACTGTAATTACACTGCATTTTTATAGCTGCCATATGACGTGCCTGCTCTTTTAAATCCTCGCAGCACTTCTTGACCGCCTGACCTAACATATATACGGTACGGCTTGCATAACAGCCATAATCATACATACTCACATCTGTATCTGCTTCTTTTAATTCTACCTTTTCCAGGTCGATTTCCATCACTTCCGCTGCAATTTTTTTCATTGCCATAACGGTACCACAGCCGTGATCGTGAACCCCCACATGAACTAACAGGCTTCCGTCATCCTGAATTCTGGCAACTGCATTTGCCATATCTGCACCGTAAGGATAAAAAGAACTGGTATGCGAAGCCAGCGCCATACCTGCACCATAGCGATAGCGCCCGCCTTTCTTATTCTTCTCCTCGCACGCTTTTCTGCGTTCTTCCCATCGGAAGGCATCCCTTCCTCTGATTAAACACTCTTTGAAATGGGTATTGCCTACAGTTACTTTGTACATCGGCTCTAATTCATAAGCTTCGTGTACATTTTTCAGACGGAATTCAACGGGATCCATATGCAGTTCTTCTGCCACCTGATTCCAGTGATTCTCATATATCAAAGCGGCCTCAACAGAACCCCAGCTTCTAAAACTTCCGTTTACTGCCGTATTCGTACAAACCACTTTTCCATCATAATAAATATTAGGAATCCGATAAACCTTTCCCAGCTTTTTCCCCACTTTCTGTGCCAAAGACGGGGAAACCGTCAGATAAGCTCCCGCATCCATCATCATCCGCACTTTCAAGCCTTCGATGGTTCCATCCGGATGCACTTTGCTTTCCACTTCTGTCTTTACACTATGCTTTAACATGGAATTATTGATCTGTTCTTCTCGGGTATATGCCAGCATGACATCTGCTTCCAGATCCTTTGCCGCATAAGCTGCCAATGGTTCGGTTATGGTTTCCTGCTTACATCCAAATGAACCGCCCATGGTGGTCTTAATCACCCGCACTTTGGAATATGGCATGCCAAGGAGATCTCCCAGGGTACTGCGAATGCCAAATACTGTCTGACATCCGGTCCATACGGTCAATTTGTTGGCACCTTTCTCGTAAAGAGCTCTGGTTGTATGGGTTTCCATAGAAAGATGAGTGATCCTTCCCCAACTGGTATGACTCTTATGTACAAGCTCGGCTTCACAGGCGTCGTAATCGCCGCAGGAAACCACATCCAGTTCCTGTACATTGCCCGTTTCATGAATTTTCGGGGCATCTTCCTTACATGCCGCTTCCATCGTAGCTGCCATCGGATATGTCTCATATTCGACTTTAATTTTTCTGCATGCTTCCTCCGCATGTTCCACCGTATCTGCGACAACTGCTGCTACACGTTCACCCATAAAACGAATATGCGCATCAAATAAACGCTCCTGGAAAGCGCCGCCTTCATAAGCGGCTACCCTGCCTCTGTCATATAAGGTATCCGGTGTATTAAAACAGCTGTACACTGCCTTTACACCCGGCACCTTCCATGCTTCTGCATCATCTACCTGAATTACTTTCCCGTGAGCAATCTCACTGCCTTTTATCTTCATATGCAACTGGCCGGGCGCACTTAAATCTCCACAGTACTGCACTTTTCCGGTTACTTTTCCGTATGCGTTATCATTGGACATGGATACCCCTACATAACGCAATGCCTTCTCTCGCATAAGATTCCTCCTCTCTTTTATCTCGGTATCAGATGCAGTGCATCCACAGGACAGGCAGAAACACAAATTCCACAGCCCACACACTGTTCATGGGCGATCTGCATCTCTCCTTCTTCCATACGCAGTACCTGGAAATGACAGCGTTCCAGACAGCTTTCACACTGCACGCATGTCTCTGCCTCCCATGCGATCCGATGATTACTTTTCGGCCATAGCCCGGTGGATTGTCTCTGCTTCATCGTTCGAAACAGATAACAGCAGTCTCCGCAGCAGTTACAGATGCCTTCGCCGTTTATGGTATGCATCAGCCCTGCCTCGTCCGCCATGCGGACTACTTCTTTTGCCTTTTCTTTATCAATCTTTTCTCCGATTCCTCTGTCTGTTGTCAGATTCACACCTGTACGGTAACTGATACAGACATGTTTCGGTAAATTACATGCACCGCTTAAACTCTTGCAGTCACAGTCCAATAAATATACTTCCTTATCACCCTGCTGTTCTATAAACTCCAGAGTTTCTTCTAAAGTGACAACTTCATCGGCTGTGGGTCTCTTACTGCAGTCAGGATCCAGCCGTTTCTGAAAAGCATCCAGATACCAGGCATCCAAAGCCTGCTGCCCCTCCTTCGGTATACTGCGGTACACCTCCTGTTCTCCCAGAGCGAACAGATCCAGACGGGTATAAAAATCTCCCAGGCAATATTTTGTCCTGCTGTTATCCGTAAAGGAAATAATACCCCTCTTATAAAATGTCTCTGCTGCAGAACTTCCTGCCAATTCTGCCACCTGCTCTGCCGTAAAAGTATCCGATTCCATCTGTTCTGCGAAATCCATTTCCTGCTCTGTAAAAATAAGAGATAAATATGGTTTGGCAGCCTCCGGGACTTTATATTTCTTTATAAAAAGTTCTCTGCTCATCTTACCCTCCTGTATTAAAGCGTCTTGTAAACCTCGTTTCCATCCGCCGCTATGGGAAGATAGTGGGCTTTTGTGCCCTCAACCATCTCCCCGTAAATAGCAATATAATAGGGACGGTAAACTTTTTGCATCGATATCGGACGGATTGTCAGATCTCTTCCCATATGGCGTCTCACCATACATCTTGCCATCGTGGCACCACAGTCTTCCAGACGCTGATCTTCATAATTGGCCAGCTGAATATCGTTTTCATCTACTTCTTTTTCAATCGTATGTATCTCCGCATCCGTATAGGAAGCTGTACAGGTAGTTGCTTCTACCATAATACGAATTTTCTGTTTTTCTTCCGGATGATTTCTTCTAAAAAGCTTCATCAGCAAATTATCCATATACGTCATTTCATAGATAAAATACCGACTTTCCAAATACATCAACCGAAGATTGATTTTCTTTGATCCGTAAAAGGCCTTAAGCAGCGGATTTTTTCTTCCTCCTGCAATTGCCAAAGCCTCTTCCCGTGTCATCGTCACTGGAAAACACTGTATTTTCAAAACAATCCCTCCCGCATTTTTTATTTTCCTTTTTTACCTGTAGCAAAGGAAAATACTTCCGTACAATATTTCAGGAATACGCCGGTAGCAATTGCCATTGCCACACCCGGAGCCATATATCCTATAATCCAGTCAATACTGTGGATCAGACCATAACCATAAATACATGCTAATACAATATATAATAACACTAAAGCACCATCAATGCCAATCCACCGTACTTTAATTTCTTCTTTAAATTCCGGAGTAAGCTGGTCGTCTTCCACAGGAGTTCCTGCCTTTTCCAGTTCCAGTCTTCTCTTTGCATTCAGATCTACACCAAAACGGTTTCCGATCAGGAAAGCAATAAAGGAAAGCGGCAGGCCAATGATAACCGGATCTACCATATAGTCTCCGGCATAAACCGGACAAATATACTGGAAGAAGATCCAGGAAACCGCACCTACAATCATACTTGCCAGACCAGCCACGTTGGTTTTCTTCCCATCAAACATCAGGGCCGCAATAACCGGAACAAACAACAGTGTCATACTGATACTCGTCAGGAATAAGAAAGCATCATATACACGGTCAAAACGGAATGCTGTAGCAAGTCCTACAACACCGAAAATAACTGCTGAAAAACGGGTAATACGGATACTGAGCTTATCCGGCAGTCTCTTGTCCCCTCTTATCATATAGATAATATCATTAGAAATAATCTCTCCGCCTACCAGATAGTAACTATCCAAAGTGGATACAATGGCACCCAGAATACCTACAATAAATAATCCCCGCACACCAACCGGCAGATTTTCCAACACCAACTGAATGTAACGAACTTCCGGCTGTACTGCCAGAGACGGATCCATTACACGTACAATAGTACCTGTCATCTGTGTTACCACGTCAAAAGAAAGCCAGATAGAGAAACAGGTCAGCATAGCCCGTTTACCGGTCTTTGGTGAATTAGCTGCTGAAAATCGCTGATAAAATGTAGGATCCTTGTACAGATTGATACAAAGAATAATCAGTACAGCTGCCTGTGCCCACGGAATACCGCCCAAAGGCGTCATCATTTCCGGAGCTGCTGTATCTAATACTGCATGGAATCCCTCAATTCCTCCTACTCCAAAGAACATCTTCGGGAATACAGAAGACACGCAGACAACCATCAGGAAGAAAAAGATCATATCGGTAACAGCAACGCCCATCAAACCGCCAAGACAGGTAATACCAATAGATACCGCAACTACAATGCCTGCAACTACCACCTTATTCTGATCCCATGCTGCTTCTCCTACGTATCCTACCGCCGCTACTTCACCGATAGAAAGGCAGGAAATTACCAGTACAATAGAACCCAGAACAGCTGACAGCTTACCATAATTTCTGCGGAGCAGATCCGGAATAGTTCCCTTTGCCTTAACAGAAATTCTCGGCGCCACCCACAAAGCCAGCGGGAAGCGAACCGCATGCGCCCCGATCGACCAGATAAAGAAAGCTGCAAAACCCATAGTAGAAGCATATCCTACGGTACCTATGATACCGGATCCACTATACCAGGACGCCATCAGCGTACCAACTACCAAAGACCAGGGGAGTGCCCGGTTTGCTTTATAAAAGCTGTCCATACTCTGAGAGGTTTTTGAAAAATAATATCCGATTCCTAAAATTCCAAGAATGCATAAAAAAATCACTGTATTATCAACTGCACTTAACATATCCACCCTCCTCAAGTTTCATTGTATTTAGTTATATTCGTATTTTTACGCCTCATCAATACCCTGCAGGATATCCTCCAAAATCTTCTTCTGTTTTGGTGAGTATTCCGGAAGTTCATATCCTGCCAGACGTTTCTCTACTGCCGCCTTGGCTTTCTCTGCAACACCGGGCTTTCCTTTTGCTTCCCATGCATTGTAAGCGCCAATATTGAATAAAGTAGGATAGAAGACTTCTTCCTGATAGTACTCTACCGTTTCTTCCTCTACCAGATAGTTGCCTCTTGGGCCAACCTCTTCCATGGATTCAATACATAACAGTTCATCATCAAAAAGATCGCGATCTTTCACTGACAACATAGAGGCCAGCAATTCTTCATCCAGTACATACTTTTCTAAACTGAATGCATTCAGGCCGTCCAGCTCGCCAAATGCATGGAAGATAAAGTCGGTGCCTGCGTCCATGGTTGCCTGCAGGGATAATGCGGTCTCCGCTCCGTTTTCGTAATCCAGATCTTTCGCCGCTGACAGGGAACCGCCGCCTCTGTACGGCAGTCCGTAAAAATCTGCCATGGCTTTCGCATAATGAATAAATACATCCACTTCCGGACCCCAGGACACCGTCTCTGCCGTTCTCATATTGGAAGTAAACGTTGTATTTCCATACACAACAGGAGCACCCGGATTCACGATCTGTGTCATGATCACACCTGCCAATACCTCTGCATTGTTCTGGATCATCGTACCGCTTAAAGTGATCGGACTGGTCATACCCGGTGAAGAACAGCAGGCGATAACAACCGGCAGATTCCGTTTTGTATAAGCCAGAATCGCCTCTACATCACTTTCATTATAATATAATGGGGAGATAACATTTCCTACACCGATGGTATAGTACCCTTCATCTGTATCATAAAAATCCCTTGCCAGAGCAATGGTCTCTTCTGCATCTTTTTTTCCAAAGCAGGACATAATAGCCGGATGCTTGGAGTACTTCAGCGTCAAAGCCGCTTTGATCAGGTCAGTCTTTCCTTCCGGAAAATCTGCCACATACATCAGCGGAGAACTGGACAGATTGATGATCGGGCTGGTTGCATCCAGCTTTCTTGTCATCACATAATCCGCAATCGTAGTATCATACATACTGCCGTCACGAAGCACCTTACGGCATCCGGAAGCAGAAGAAAATGCAATTCCGCCTTCACCGATCTTCAGTTCTTCAAAAGGTGTCTTCATAACAAAACTGCGTTTCAGGGTAGAAACTGCTGTTTCTACTGTTTTTCTATCAAAATAAACCAGATAACCATCTGTACGGATTCCATGTTTCTTAAATTCCTCAATGATTCCATCATGTTCAAAAACAACACCCACATGTTCCAACAGATGCAGCGTTTTCTCATGAATTAATTCAATCTCTGATTGCTTGATCGTTCTAAGCATATCGATCTTTGTCCTCCCTTTATTACAATTTTACGATAGCACCCACTTCAATCTTCATACCGCCCCACAATTCCAGAGCCACACCACTGCGGGCAGGCGGACATTCACTGCCAAAATATTTTTCATATACTACATTCATTCTGTCAAAATCTTCCATGGTAGATAAGAAAACATCACATTTTACTACATCTTCCATAGTTGCCCCTAATTCCTCCACGATCAGCTTTAAATTGCTGAGCGCTGCTTCTGCTTCTTCCTCGATAGTACCGTGGATAATCTCACCGGTCTCAGGATTCAAAGCCACCTGTCCGGAAATAAAAGCAAATCCTCCGGCGATCGTAGCCTCTGCTACCGGTCCTCCAAAAGTTTTCATTCCTTTTGGGGTAAACACTTCTTTCTTCATGATTTGATCCTCCTTGCATATTATTAAATATCATAAATATTTATGTAAGAGTATAACAAACGGTGCGTCCAGAAACCGCCCAGACTTTTGTGCATTTTTCTCTTTTCAGTTTTTTTTAGAAGAATTTTTAGGAAAAAATACAAATTACCGTCTATAATCTCTGGACGTCTTTGACGTAATAAACGGAAAAGAGCTGAAAATCCACTCATTTCCAGCTCTTTTCACCAACCTGCCCTTGCAGGCCTCTTATTCATTGATTGTTTCCTATGCTTTCTTTTCATTCATCCGGGCACGCAGCAAATACTTCTTACTTTCTGACAGATTTTTGTACATATAGCTCTTTATTAATCGATGAGAAAACTTCAAATACATTTTATCATCTTCCAGTTCCTCTGTTATAATTTTTCTGACTAAAAGAGAATCAATACTTTCCGCAATTTTCAGTTCCGACCCCGGAAGTACGGAAACGATCTCCTCTATGGATGCTCTGTCAGAAAACATCGACAATACATCCAGTACCGTCTTCTCTGCTTCATTCAAATGCATCAGCCGACTGTTAATAATATTATTTATTTCCGGCGTATCGGTTTCCCATCTTCCACTTTTGTTATATTGCTTCACCATTTCCTTAAGAAAATAGGCATTTCCGCCCGTGTTTGCATAAACTTCCTGTAAATCCGTTTCACTGATATCTTCCCGAAGTTCCTGACAGATAATCTCCCGTGTCTCTCCCTCTGTAAAAGACGGCAGTTCCATAATCTCCAATAAACCTTTTACAATCAACGGTATCTGATAGTTGCTCAGCTTTTCTATGTATTGCTTCCAGCACACCCCCCGATATGCGGATATCACACTAAAATTGGAGGATTCCATACGAAAAACAATATTCCCTAATAAATGCAGACTCGTATCATCCATCCACTGCAGATCGTCGATAAACAACACTATTTTTTTATCTGGAAATACTTTCTGCAATTGACGAAATACCGACTCTATGGCAAGCTGCAGTTTTGTCAGAAAAACAGGACTCTTTTCATTGTGAATTTCTTTTCCGAAAACCTCTTGAGACATCCCCTCTATTTCTATGTTATATTGCTTACAGTAAGCCTTTACCTTATCCATAAGCCCATACCAGGAACGCAGATACATATCTGTTTCCCAGCAGATCCAGGTAAACACCAGATGTCCGGATTCTCTCATCATCTTTTGCAGACGTTTCATCAGCATACTCTTTCCCACACCGGCCTCCCCGGTGATGACAAAAGAAATTGCCTGTGCAGCGTCCCCGCTTTCACGGTTTCCGTTCACTCTGGAAAAAATGTGATACAACGTACTTTCTCTTCCGTAAAAATGTTCTTCTACTTCTTCAGCAGCACTTGTCACCTGACTTTTCATATCACAGATCCTCTGGTACAGTTCCTCCGTCTCATTTTCCAATGCCACGCCCAGATTACTTTCCAGATCTCTTGACAAATGCTGATACTGGCTGATGGCAGCCTGATAATCCCCCAGCTCCGCCATCTTACTCATCAAGTCCCTGTGCAGACTTTCTTCCCACACCTGTTCCTTTAAAAGACGAAGTCCGCTTTTTTCCAGAAATTTACTATCCTTCTTATCCCGGCACTGAGCGATCTGTCTTCTCAGAACACGGATATATCTGTCCTTTAATTCTCCCCGGACATCCTCTACCCATTGTTCGAATTCATAACAATCCTTGATATAAAAAAAATGAAGAAATTCATGGTCCGCAATGACTTCATCCGAAAGATGATCCATGTCAATAGAAATATTTCTTTCCGGATTCAGCTTAACTACAGAGGTACCCTCTACCAGAAGAATGTCCGTTCCAAACACCTTTCGTATGTTATAAATGGCGTTGCGCATATTCTTCTTTGCAGTGGCTGCATCACAATCACTCCAGAAAATCTCGATTGCCTCATTTCTGGTCATCCGTTTTTTCACACAAAGATAATAAAACAGACCTTCAGCTTTTTTATAGGGAAACAATACGCTTTTTCCCTGATATTCCACGGAAGGACTTCCCAATAATGTTACTTCTATTCTCTCCATTGGACCTCCGGTTCTGTCCGATAACTACTTGCTTACAATACTTCCTACATTTTTGATCAATACAGAAATACTGCCGTCCTGATTCGTGATGAACTCTATATGTTCCTTATTGTTGTATTCTTCCATGGGAATCTTAATCTCAATTCCCGTGTCTGTCATCAAATGCTGTTTTGTATATTTCTTCGTTGTATTCGGATTTTCCAGTTCCACAGGCTTCTGGGCAATATTCCACTTTTCCAGCTTTTCCTGTGCTTCTTCCCGCATATTATCCTGTCCCCGGAAAATACGGTCTATCACCCTGGGCACATCCAGGCATCCATTTTCTTCCAGTTCCTGATTCATAATACTTTTTGTTTCCATGCGGACTTCAAACTGTTCCGATTCGTTATAATACTTTTTCTGGATATCTTCTACCGTGCGATTGACAATAGCCAGCTTCGTTTTTGGTGAAAGGCTTCCCTGACACTTCAAAAACATAGAAGAAAAATAATTGGTTTTAACGCCGTTTACTTCGTACTTCTTCTCCAGTACCTTTATGGAACCATGCTCCAGATCAATCAGGGCCGCCTCCTGCAGTCTCTGATGCTCTCCCGGCAGAATTGCCTTTTGCTTTACCAACCCGTTGTTGTTCCCCCAGGGGTCAGAATTGGTCATATGTGTATAGGAACTTCGATAATTCATTTTCAACAGAGCCAGATAAGGACACTGCTCCATTACATATTCCACCACTAAAAGATCAGCCGGCGGAATCGCAATATTTTTATTCATAATATGGTACAACTCTTTTGCTATTTCCTGGGATGCCGCAACAAATCGCTCAGAATCCCAATCTTTTAAAAGCGCATATACGGAAGATTCTTCTTGAAAACTACAGTTTTTCTTATCGTCACTTTCCATAATCTTAAGAATATGCCCTTTTAAAAAATCATCAAAATCCGCTCCCGGATCCAATACGGTATCGGATAATACAGGCATACCCACCATGGAATCTAAAATATGTATAATGGCATTCGTAATATGTATTTCTGCTGTTTCCATAGTTCTCTCCTTGTATCTAAAAACTGTACACCATACAAATATCTTATCTTCATAAACAGTATATCATAATTTTCCTAATAAAACAAACAAGAGCCCGGCATACGAGCTCCTGTTTTCCATATTATGTCAATTACGTTGTAATCCACGTATCGTATCCTGCCTGACGAAGCTGCCGTTCCATCTTGACAGCATTGCCCAGTACCCGATATGCTCCTACCTGTACTTTGTAAAAACCATCCTCATACAACATGAACGCCGGATAACCCTTATCCAATAATTCATACAATAAATTATCTGCATTCTGCTTCACACGAAACAATCCCACCTGCACACGATACAATTGTGGTTCCTGCTCTACTTCTTCCTCTCCTAGCGTTCCCAATACAGCATCCGCGATTGCCTGAGCCGTCTGGTCAAACTTCTGATCAAACAGCTGATTATCCGCATCGGTATTAATAAATCCGGTTTCAATCAAAACAGCCGGCATCTTTGTTCTTCTCAAAACCACAAGTCCCGGACGGGCTTTCACTCCCAGATTCTGATATCCCAATTCTCCCAGTGCTCCATTAATATTTTCTGCCAGTTCCAGCTTTTCCCCGGACTTATCATATACCAGTGTTTCCACACCGGAATACTGATTAGACCGGGGACTGGAATTACGGTGAAAAGAAATAAAGAAATCTGCGTTGGCTTCATTCCCTATGGTAGCTTTTTCAAAAGGCGTCTGATACACGTCACCAGTTCGTGTATACACCACATCGACTCCCCGGTTCTCCAGAATCTGTCCCACAGCCATAGCCAGCCGAAGATTATCATCTTTCTCCTGCCGTCCCCGATAAACTGCTCCGGGATCTTCTCCCCCATGACCTGCGTCAATAACAATCTTATATGGCAAAATTGCACCTCATGTTCCACTTTTCGTAATTATAATATGCATGACAATACAAAGTGGCACCATCTATTTGCCAAATGAAACTGACCAGGTACAATTCTCTGGCCGAAATAATAATACAAAAGGATAACAAATCCCTTCTATCTCTGTTTCACATCGATATTCTCTTGTGGAAATTCCATTATAATACTTTTGTTCTTCCTGCAGAACAGTAATATTTTGAAGGGTACGGATAATCCCCTCTTCATCTACATATTTTAACATACGGGGAGTGGCACTGCCTTTACTGGTAAACCAGCAGCTGCATGCAGCCTCCTTAATCTCTCCCCGATAACTCCCGCTATCAGGAAGCCCCATATTTGTATCTATCCTAAATGCCATATTCTTTTCCCCTATTCAATATTCATCTTACTATAATCTACACTTCTTTTTTCCCGGGAAATGCCGCCAGACATATGGTCAATCTCTCCCTCCAGAAAAGAAGCCCTTTTCACCGCATCCATACCAAACTTCTGACGGATTGCATCTACTGCCGCATCCATCTTTTCCAGTTTCTCATAATTAGTCTGATCAAACAAATCCATCTGGCGGGTAAAATCATGATCCCGGATACGGCTGGCATAAACGCCCAGATGCCGTATAGGGTCTCCGTTCCACAATTCATCAAACAACTGACAAGCCGTCCTGTGCAGTTCACTTGTAATATCAGTAGCAGAAGAAAGGACTTTCTGATGGGATACATGATGCAGTTCGTTATTCTTGATCCCCACGGAAATCACTTCCGCCTTCACCCGATGCTCGCGCAGGCGGGCAGCCACAGTCTCACAAAGAGCCAGCAAAACCATCTTAGCCGTATCCCGGTCTGTAACATCAAAAGCTATCGTAGTAGAGTTACCGTACCCCTTATTCGGTTCTGGCGCCGCTTCCACTACGGATACATCCATGCCATTGGCAAATTCCCAGATAACCTCCCCGTGCTTCTTCAGATGGCTTCGCAGCATCTTGGGATCTGTTTCTGCCAATTCTCCTATGGTACGTATCCCCATGGTATGCAGCTTCTTTGCCGTAGCACGCCCTACAAAAAATAACTCAGAAACAGGAAGAGGCCACATCTTTGTTTTTAATTCCCAGGGAAACAGCGTATGCACTTGATCCGGTTTTTCAAAATCTGATGCCATCTTAGCCAATAAACGATTGGTAGAAACGCCTATATTCACAGTAAATCCCAACTCACGGTAAATCCGCTGCCGGATCATATGCGCAGCTTTTTCAGGCCCTCCCCAGAGTCTCTGGGTTCCCGTCATATCCATAAATGCCTCATCAATAGAATACTGTTCCACATCCGGAGTATACTCTTTTAAAATCTCCATAAACGCATCGGAAGACTGCTGATATAAGCCATAATTAGGCGGCACCAGCATCAGATTCGGACATTTCCTCTTTGCCTCTATAATGGTCTCCCCGGTCTTCACACCATATTTGCGGGCAGGATGGGATTTTGCCAGAATGATTCCCCTTCGCATGGCCATATCGCCGCTGACTGCTGACGGAATCTCCCGCAGATCTAGTTTCCCGTTCAGATGCTTGAGACGATATACAGCCTCCCAGCTCAAAAACGCAGAATTTACATCAACATGAAAAATCACTTTATCCATCCTCTGATCCATATCTTTACTCCTGCTCCATAACATCTTCTCAATTCTGCTTTTATCATATCAGAACACACGTTCCTTTTCAACTGTAAATACTTTCCTGTAATATAACAGAAGAGTATGGATGATCGCTCTTCGGGCTACCAGAACCGCTCCGCCTGTGCCATGGCAAAAACATTTGGTAACAGCGAGTTGGAAGATCCGGCGTCTAGTAAGCACTTAGACTCGAAGGCTTTCCTGAGAGGCTTAGTGTGTCTTGACGGCTAGCTGAGAAGGAGCGGCCTGTTTGACGACATGGCACAGGCAGGGCGGTTTTGTAAGTGCGAACGATCATCCATACCTTATCGACATAGTTTTCCCCATCCTAATCATAGAATATTGCGAAAGAGCCAAAAGTCTTCCCAGGAACGCTTTGCTTTTCCTGGGAAGACTTTTCCTCTTTCAACTATATCATATTTTCACATTGTGAAAACCTATATCTGCAGGATATGTATTACAGTATATCCCGACGAATACTATTTTCCGCTTAAAACTTCCATATAATCTTTATAATTTCGCTTTAGCAAAGCAGGTGTATCCAGCCCATACGGACATTTACTCTTACACCGGCCGCAATGGAGACACTCTTCGATCTTTCTCATCTTTTGCTGACCTGCCTCTGACAGATGCTCTGCTGCCGGAGAGCGTCGAAGCAGCAAAGACATACGGGCACAAGTATTAATTTCAATCCCAGCCGGACATGGCATGCAATACCCACATCCACGACAAAATTCACCCTGCAGTTCCTCTCGATCCTTTTCAATCACTTCCTGAAGCTCACCGGCCAGCTGCGGCGGACATTCCTGGTAAGACAAAAACTCATCTAATTCCCTCTCTCTTTGGATTCCCCAAAGCGGAAGAACTGTCTCATATTGATTCATAAAAGCATACGCTGCAGCAGAGTTGGTGATCAAACCACCTGACAGGGCTTTCATTGCCAGGAATCCCATATTTGCTTTCTTACACTTTTCCACCAGCTCTTTTTCTTTCTCCTCAGACAAATAGCAGAATGGAAACTGTAAAGTTTCGTAAAGTCCACTGTCAATAGCCTCATGGGCTACAGACAGACGGTGATTCGTAATGCCAATATGGCGGACCTTCCCCTGCTCTTTTGCTTTCATCACAGCATCGTATAACCCGCTCTCGTCACCCGGCTTTGGGCAGAACTCCGGATTATGGAACTGATATACATCAATGTAATCCGTCCTCAGCAGACGCAGAGATGTTTCCAGATCTTTCCAGAACCCCTCTGCAGTCTGTGCACCTGTTTTTGTCGTAATAAAGATCTTGTCTCTTCTATCATGGAAAGCCTCTCCCAGCTTCTCCTCACTGTCTGTATACATACGGGCTGTATCGAACAGCTGTATACCATGGTCATATGCCTTGTGAAGAAGATATACCGCGTCTTCTTTCGTTACCCTCTGAATAGGCAATGCTCCAAAACCATTTTTATTGACGGTAATCCCTGTATTCCCCAGTGTTACTCTGTCCATCCTGCACTCCTTCCTTTCCGCTCAAATCAATACTTTTTCATTAGTATACCAAAAAATACTTTGTCAAACAAGTAAAAATTATACACTATCTCTAGAAAAGCTGTTACAATGAAAAAGAAAGGAGCCGCTATCTTATGTATTATTTTATCGTAAATCCCAATTCAAGTTCCGGACACGGAAGAATTATTTGGAAACATATTCAGGCCCAGCTACAGCAGCGCCATATTCTTTATGAGATCTATTTCACAAAATACCGCCATCATGCCGCCGAACTGGCTGCAGATATTACAAAAAAGGCTCCCAACTGTACCCTGGTTGTAATCGGAGGCGATGGTACCGTAAATGAAGTGGTGAATGGCATGTCTAATTTTTCCACTGTTACATTTGGCTATATTCCTGCCGGTTCCGGCAATGACTTTGCCCGCGGCATGAGAATTCCAAATAATCCAAACGCAGCCTTTGAACTGTTGATGCACCCGGAAAACATTACTCTCACGGACGTAGGCGTTGTCGAGACCAAAGATGCCCGCACCCGTTTCATGGTAAGTGCAGGCTTAGGCTGGGATGCCGCCATCTGTCACGAAGCATACTGTTCTTCTTTAAAAAAGATGCTCAACAAAATAAAACTGGGAAAGCTCATCTATGTAGGAATCGCATTAAGACAGATTTTACTTTATAAAGCATCCCCGCTTACCCTGCAGCTGGATCAGCAAAAACCTATCTCCTATCCGCGTTCCTATTTTGCTGCAGTTATGAACCAGCCTTACGAAGGCGGAGGCTTTCTCTTTGCCCCCAATGCCTCAAGCAGGGATAGATGTTTCCATATCTGCCTGATCGGCGATATCACAAAGAAGAAAATTCTTATGCTTCTCCCCACCGCTTATTGGGGCAAGCACGTTAAATTCAAAGGCGTACATATGATGTCTGCTTCCAAAATACAGATCAACAGCAAATACCCGCTTCCTTTGCATTTTGACGGAGAACCCGGCGGCGAACAAGAGCAGGCAGTTTTTTCGGTTTTTCCGGAACAGTTACGGGTCATTACTCCTCAAAATTAACGTCCGTTCAGCCGCGCTATTCGCAAAACCGCGCCTACAGCGCTCTCCGCTGCTGACGCAGCTCATTTTTGCTCATATACGGGCGCTCACCTCATGCTTCACAAAATGTGCTTATTCATGCGAGCATGATTCGCCCATTTTTGAAGCATGGCTGAACTTTTCATAATAAAACGCATAATCTGAAACAGCATTGCTTATATTTATAATACAGACGTCATTTTGGCAAAAACTATGTCCATTTTGTGAATAATTCTAAAAATATAATGAACTTTGTTGTTATCTAAAAATCACTATGCTATAATTTGGAGCGCAGAGTAATAAATAGTATTTATTTGCGTGAAAAAGTAAGAAGGTGTCTTATGAACAAACTAAAAAACTACTCTCACGCCTGGATCATCCTTGTGTATGGTATCTTTTATATGATATCATTTGCCGCACTTGAGAAACGCTCCCTGGGCCAGATTTATATCATCCGTCTGACGGCAGATGATAAGATTCCTTTCTGTGAATATTTTATTATTCCCTACCTCCTGTGGTTTGCGTTCATTGCGGTAACCTTGTTTTTCTTTACCTTTATTAACAAAGATAAACGGGAATTTTACCAGCTGATCTGTTCTCTGGGAATCGGCATGACTTTATTTTTACTGATTTCTTTCTTTTTCCCTAACGGGCAGACACTCAGACCGGTAGTATTTCCGCGGGAAAATATATTCACAAGTCTGGTACGGCATCTGTATCGCATTGATACGCCTACCAATATCTTTCCTAGCATACATGTGTTTAATACGGTGACCTGCTATATCGCCATCGTTTCCAACAAAGTTTTACAAAAACACAAAGGGATTATAGCCGGCACTTCTCTTCTCAGTATATTGATCATCCTGTCCACTGTATTTCTAAAACAGCATACACTTTTGGATGTGATCGGCGCTTTTGTATTAAATATTGTGTGTTATCAGCTGCTGTACAAAACAGAGCCTGTGCCGCATACTGTAAGACGGCGTGTCAAACAAAAAGCATAAAAAAGAGGGTGTTGGTATTCCCAGCATCCTCTTTGATATTTTCACATATAATTTATCATATCTTTCAGCGATTCAAAAACAGCATCCGGCTGTACCTCAGATCCCGGCACATCTTCCCGTTTGGTTTCACCGGAAAGTACCAAAATACCATGAGCCCCATTCTTCACGCCCACAGCCACATCTGTATACAAACGGTCTCCCACAAAGGCCACTTCTTCTCTTTTGCATCCGGTCACCTGAAGTACCATATCCACCGTTTCCGCAAATGGTTTCCCCAGATACTTAGGGTTCTCTCCCGTAGACAGGGCGATCGCCGCACAGATAGCTCCGCAGTCAGGAATAAATCCATCCTCCACAGGACAGTTGATATCCAGATGCGTGGCCAGAAAAAGCGCACCCCTCCGTATATACGTGCACGCTTTCGTCAGGGTTTCATAGGTAAGCGTCTTATCGAATCCGACCACTACAATATCGGGCATGTCCTCCGTCAGACAAATACCGGACCTGCGAAAACTTTTCTTCAATTCCGGCGTTCCCAGAAGATACACGCTTTTCCCCGCATGCTCTGTCTGCAGATATCGGATGGTAACATCCCCTGAGGTCATAATCTGCTCTCTGGTGATCTGACACCCCATTTTCTTTAATTTTTTCATATAATCCTCTCCTACTTTGGAAGAATTATTTGTAAAAAACAGAAAATGTTTCCCGGTTTCCTCTACTTTTTTCAGAAAATCCAGTGCGCCGTCGATCATCCGATCCCCCAGATAGAAGGTTCCATCCATATCCAGTACGAACCATTGAATTTCTCTTAACAGTTCCCTCTTATCCATCTTAATTAAACCCATAAAACTTCTGTGCGATCCGATATGCAGCTACTGACACTTCTCTTCCCCGCTTTCCGGGCAGATTCATGCAGCGTCCCATCAGACTGCATCGGATTTTGTGGTACAGCCAGGGATCTGAGCTTCTCAGATATTTCCATAAATCCTTCTTCTTCTCAAAATTCTCATCCGTTCCGGAACGGATCAGCATAATAGATGATATTGCCGTAATAATGTCCAGATAACTGATCATATAATTCCGGAGTTTTTTATTCTCCCATTTCATACCGGCAATGGCGTCAATCATCAGACGGTTTACCTTCAGCTGCTGATCGATCCGGCGAATCATAACATCTTCATGTACGGACTGATCTTCTCTGCCGATAAAATAGCGATAAAAATCCACATCCAGATAATACATGGTTCGCACATAGGGAAGCGGCTGAAACGCGAACAGATTGTCTACATAAAAAGTATGCTTCGGCAATTCCAGTTTGCACTCCCGCAATAATTTTGTACGATAGATCAAAGAATGCATCAATAGATATTTTCCCGGCGGCATTTTATGAAACTCATCCCATCCAAATGTCTTGTCCTGAGGGAGATAGCCCCGGTAACGCATCACTTTCTTTCGCTTTGCGCCCTGCTTTTCATAGACAAAATTGCTGATCAGCATATCCAGTGTCACAGGGCCGCCCAGCAGTTCCTCCAAGGTATCTAAAATCTGCTCGTAAGCCTCCTGCTTTACCCAGTCATCGCTGTCTACTACCTTAAAATACAAACCGGAGGCATTTTTGATACCCGTATTGACTGCCTCCCCGTGTCCGCCGTTTTCCTGATGGATTGCTTTTACAATCGTAGGATATTCACTGGCGTACTGGTCGGCAATAGCTGCTGTATCGTCTTTCGAACCATCATCTACAATAAGAATCTCTACTCTGTCTCCTCCGACTAAGAGAGAATCAATACATTTTCTCATATATTCCTGTGAATTATAGCAGGGAACTGCTATCGTAAGTAGTTTCATACCTAATCCTCCTCTATATATTTTCGATAAGCACGAAAAGCAGACGGAATCGGGTAATTTTCTTTCGCCTCTTTCTTGCTTACGAATGTCATTCCTTTTATTCTCTTTTTCTCTATGCCGGCTATGCGGACTACATATCCCTTCATGCGCCATTCCACATGGGAAAAAATATGTTTGGCATCCCCTGCATACTGCACCCGCAGAGGAGTCATCCCCAGAGATTCTACATAGTCAATAATCTCCTGCTGCGTACAAAATCCATCGATTCCCGGATATTCATACAGCCCGGCAAGCAACCCCTGAGCGGGCCGTTTGTGTATGGCAAATTCTTCCTGATTTTGAATAAGCAGAATGGTTTTTTCTTCTATTCGCCGTTCCTTTTTCGCCTTTTTAACCGGCAGTTCCATCACCCGGTCATGGGCTTTCGCCAGACACAGTTTTTTCAACGGACAGCTGTCACATTTGGCCATTCCATTGGGGATACATACCGTTGCCCCCAATTCCATCAGACTCTGATTAAAATCCCCGGGACGTTCGGCGGGCATAATGTGGGTTAACGCATCCTCCATCTTCCTTTTGACCGACTGCTTTAGGATATCTTCTTCCTGTTCTGTCACCCTGGAAATCACCCGCAGCACATTCCCGTCTACTGCCGGACGGGGAATCCCAAAGGCAATGGAAGCAATGGCTCCGGCTGTGTAGCTCCCAATTCCCGGAAGTTCTAAAAGCGCTTCATAATCTGCAGGAAGGCTTCCCCCGTAATGTTCCATCACAAAAACAGCTGCCTTCTGCATATTTTTTACACGATTATAATATCCTAATCCTTCCCACAACTTCAACAGTTTATTCTCCGGGCACACTGCCAGATCCTTCACATCCGGCAGGGATTGCATAAACCGTTTATAATAGGGCTTGACCGCTTCCACTCTTGTCTGCTGCAGCATGATCTCAGATACCCACACATGATATGCGCTGGGCTCTTCTCTCCAAGGAAGGCTTCTTTTGTTGCCGTCGTACCACTGCAGCAGCGGGTCCACAATATTTTCTAACATATTCTCTCCTGCTCTTCTTCCTTGCATTTCCTATCATTCAGAAAGGGCCGTGCCTCTGGACACAGCCCTTTTGCTTTTAATAATATACCACGACAATCGTTCCTTTATCAACATGTTCAAACAATTCCGCCGCCTTACTTTTCGGCAGATTAATACATCCGTGAGAACCGCTCGTCTTATAAATATTGCCCCCAAAGCTTCCTCGCCAGGTAGCATCGTGGAAACCGATTCCTTTATTAAACGGCATCCAGTAAGAAACCGGTGACTCATACTCATAGGTTCCATCCGGCCGTTGTTTGCCGCGAAGAACTTTATTTTTCTGCTTATAGGCAACCGTATAGGTGCCTCCCGGGGTTGCTCTGTCCTTATACCTCATGTTGCCGGATACACAATCCGATTCCCATACCACATTTCCCTTCTCATAGCACCAGACATGCTGTGCCGTCAGGTTGACTTCTACGTAAGTATCTCCAATATCATCTTCTTCCCAGGTGGTTCCCTCCTGAGAAAAAGCAGGAGCTCTTTCTGTAATGTTCCCTTCCTGAATATCTTTCAGAAGCTGTGCCGTTTCTTCCTTCTGATTGATCCTCCATCCATAATTACCGCCGGAAACCGTTACCATCTCTCCTGTAGCGGTATTTTTAATCTGACGGTCCTTATCGGTAGTATTATACTTCTTGGCCAGATCCTTCACATAATCAGCTACATGTGCCTTTAATGCTTTCTCATCTTTTACAGGATTTCCTTCTTCATCATAAGAAATCCAGTCTTTAATGGTCATGCCGTCCAATACTTCCTTCGTATCACCGAAGAGATATGTAATACTTGCTTTTGCATATTCATTATAAATATCCAGATCCTTCAGCAATTCCTCGTCATCTCTGTATACTTCCGGCCTTACATAAGCCTCTGCCTCCTCAGCGGACAATTCTGTCTCTCCGGCAGCGATCGCCTCATTTAACTTTTTCAATAATATGCCCGCATCTACCGTATTGCCTTCTGATTCTTCCACCAGAACAAATTGATCCTGATCAAATATAATATGCGCGTCCACCGGTGCTTCCTGCTGCTCCGGCTGCATGCTCTGCAGGGCCATCATCTTATCCAAAAGCTTTCCCTCGTCATATTCTACTGAATATTTCACCTCATAATCATTCTTATGGAAATATCCGGCGAACCACTTGATCGGAGACTGGGACTCTAATAGCTGTTCCACTTCTCCTGTAGGAACATAGGAATATGCAATATCTTTCCCCACAATCTCCTCTGTTTTGTCCCCTCGGAACGCAATACTTATGCTGTAATTCTCCACTTCGTCCTGAATCTTCTTTTCAGCCTGCTCTTCTGTCAGCCCGCTGCATACAACATGATTAATCGTCGTTCCCGGGAAAAACTTATTCGCATAATAATAAGCCATTCCGGCATAGACACCTGCCAGCAGCACCAGTAAAATGCCCGCTATAATGGCTATTGTCCTGAATTTCTTTCTGTTTTTCTGCTTTTTCTCTTTCAGTTCCTGCTCTTCTATCCGAATCTCATCACCAATGGTATCTTCCACTATCTTGGACATTGCCTCATTAATCTTACTGGCCATCTCCTTCTCTTCCGGCGTCTTTGGTTTTTGAGATTTTATTTTATTTTTTAAATACTTTGTACTATTTTTATGCTTTTTCTTTCCCATAATACTCCCATCATTTCTTTCTGGTATCTATACAATCTTTCAGACATATAAAAGCCAATGTGCCCCTATTATAACATAGTTTTTTTCATTTACTAGCGACCCCGTACAAATTATTTTAAATTTAAAAATTTTGTCATACTTTGTCAATTTTTTATTTTTTTAAGAGAAGTTTTATGCCCATGACACATTTCTCTCATATATTAACCATATAATAATATTGTAAATGAATGAGGGCAGCGGTTGTACATACCAGCTTTTATGTGTAGTTGTTTGTCCTCGACTAACTATTATTACCTTTCTATAGATTTCATCTTCACGAATGCCGGAGTACCGCACTCCGGCATTTACTCTACAGACAAACTTCTCTCAAAAGTACTTGCATAACCTCCTGCTACATTATATAATAAGGTTGTAAAAAATATTATAAGGGAATTTTTTCTTATATACGATACCGGCTGCACAGCAAAAAGGAGGGAATTTATGTTCGATATAAAAAAAGAAGCCGAAGCTCTGTCCCCTTCCATTATTTCATGGAGAAGAGAACTTCATCAAATTCCGGAATGTGGATATCAGCTTCCTAAGACTGCCGCTTATGTATGCGCGCAGCTGGACGCTATGGGTATTCCCTATGAAACATACCCGGATCATTCTGGAATCACAGCCATGATTGGTAATAAAGAGGGAAAAGTTATAGCCATTCGTGCTGATATGGATGCACTTCCTATACAAGAAGCCACAGAACTATCCTATGCTTCTACACATCCTGGAAAGATGCATGCATGTGGACACGACTGCCATGTAGCGATTGCTTTAGGTACGGCTAAACTTCTCAAAAAACACGAAGATGAATTACCAGGCAAAGTAAAGCTTATCTTTCAGCCGGCTGAAGAAGTTCCTCCGGGAGGCGCCATTTTGATGAAACAGCAGGGTGTGCTGGAAAATCCTCATGTAGATGCCGTTCTTGGCATACATGTCATTGAAAAAAATAATCCGGCTCCGGGTTCTTTCCTGATCCGCAGCGGCGGTTATATGGCAGGTGATGATATAATCCACCTGACGATATACGGAAAAGGCGGACATGCCGCTCATCCCTGTAAATGTGTAGATCCCATCGTAGTATCCAGCGCCCTTATTATGAACCTGCAGACTCTCATCAGCAGAAACACGGAACCTGCTAAAAGTGCCGTCGTCAGTATCACCGATATTCGCGGGGAAACCGGTACCGACAATATCCTTCCCCATGAAGTAAAAATGATCGGAACCATACGAAATGATGATAAAAAAACACGTGAAATGCTCCTCCAAAGATTCCGTGAAATAGTAGACGGAACTACGAAAGCATATGGTGCTACTTATGACTTGCAGCTGGTTCCTGACTACCCGGTTTTGGAAAATGATCCTTCACTCACACAACTAGCTGTGAAATCTATAGAGAAGCTTTATGGTAAAGATTCTGTTATTTACGAGAACTTTTGCTACATGGGCGGTGATGACTTTGCCTTCCTCCTGGAAGATATTCCTGGCTGTTATTTTCTGCTGGACACATCACAGCCTGCAAAAGACGGCTCCATTTACCCCCCACACTCCCCGCAGTTTTTGGCAGATGATTCCGTTCTATACAAAGGAACAGCTGCATTTGCACAAATTGTATTAGACTATCTATCTGAAAATGTCTGATCCACTGAAATAAAGCAAACAAATCTCAGCAGATTTTTTGTAAAAGCAAACTAGGCGGCTGCCAATTGACAGCCGCCTATACCTTACCGTGCGAAGCGCGCCCGCCCGAAGGGTATAAATCCATGGTCACAATACCATTTTTATTTGTTTTTTCATATCAATTTTTAACTTTTTTAGGCTCTTTAGACTTTTTTTCTTTTTTTGCCATAAATCAGACACATTTGTCTTATATAATAAGAATCAGATAAAGGAATTACCTTTATATATCTTTTCTTTTTTCATATACCGGGATTTATAATCCCGGTTCTCCTTTTTTATTCCCCCAAAAAACTTTTTAAATCTTTTTCAATAATAAAGAGCATATAAAGCTCTATGTTCTGACCGTTTACCAACCCATCCCTGTCAGCCACTGATTCACCATGTCCTCCCGCTGCTTTTCGCTGGCCATTGGCTCCAGTACCAGCTCTTTGCAGATATGTCCATCCAGAAGATACAAAATTCTATCGCATCGGCTGGCAACCCGGCTGTCATGGGTCACAACTAAAACTGTCGTTCCTTCCTGATTCAGCTTCACCAGTTCTGTCATGACTTCTGCTGCCGCGCTCTGGTTCAGTGCGCCGGTGGGCTCGTCTGCAAAGAGAATCTCCGGGTTATTCATCATACTCCGGCAGATACATGCCCGCTGAAGCTGTCCCCCGGACACCTCGGTGATCCATCGGTTCTCCAGTCCTGCGATGGAGAGCTTTTCCATCAGCGCTTTCGCCTTTTTTGTTAATTCCAGCCTGGATTTTCCTTCTCTGCCGCGGTTTGCCTGTACCGCCGGCAGCAGAATATTGTCCAAAAGATTCAAATTTGCCATCATATTCATCTGCTGGAACACAAATCCCATCCGATGCAGGCGCAGTTTGGCTCTGCCATCCTCAGTAAGCCCGGTAAGCTTCGTATCCCGCAGCCAGACTTCCCCATCATCCGGCTGATCCATGCCTGCCACATTATATAGCAGCGTAGACTTTCCGGAGCCGGACGGTCCCATAACCGCCAGCATTTCACCCTGTTCCATATCAAAGGAAATCCCATGCAAAATCCGGTCCTTAGACAAATTTTTTACTCGCAGTAATTGTTCCATTTCCTCTATTCCTTTCCCATGCAGCACTCGTAAGCTTTCATATGTTTTATTCCCGTAACACCGATCCAAATGGCCAAAGCGGCAATTCCAAGGACTATCAGCAGAATTTTTGCCAGCACCTGTACCGGGTCTATTACAAAACGAAAACCGCTGGCGCCAAAAGACTTCAATACCACTCCGCACAGGCCTTCACCGCCCGGGCAGCCCAGCAGCAGCCCGGCTGCGGCACCTATCACAACCGGATTCATCCCGCTGATAAAATACTTCCGCTCACATTCTTTGCCGGTAAAGCCCAGAGCCTTACACAGGGAGATGGTATAACGGCTTCGTTCTACTATCAGCCGTGAAAACAACCCAAGTACCGCAGCGATCACTAACACGCCGATCCCCACAACCGCCCGGGATGCCAGCCTAAGCTGCGTAAGTGTCTGTGCGTAAGTATCCTGCACATAGTCGGCAATATTGACCACATCCACACCCATGGCCCAATACCGTTCCATCCACATTTCTTCCTCCACGGATTTCTCCAGCGAAACATACAGGACACTCCAGATCACCGGTGTTTTTATCTCTCTACCGCTGATTTTCGCCGTTTTGCCCCCGTTTGTGATATCAGAATAGATTCCACAAACAGTATAGTCTGTCTCAATTCCGTCTTCCAACAACTGCAGAGTATCTCCTACAGACAATTCCAGTTCCTCCGCATTCAAAGTAGACAATGCAATCTCGCCCTTCAACGCAGGTGCCATTCCCTCCGAATAACTAACAGGAAAAACCAAATGGTCACCTGCCTCCACTGTCAGATTTACCTTACTTCCATCCGGCAGGACGGCCGGGTAAGAACCTGTCTGCAGTACAGCATATTTTTCCACCTGCGCATCCTCCTTTAAAACAGCAGCAATCTGCTCGGTCAGACCGCTGATATTATCTGTCTGCCGCACGTCAATGCGCACCTGGCCGTTTCCGATACCCATATAGGTAACAAAGGACGGATCGGACATCGTATGATACAGATTATTCGGTATAAGCATAAGAGATGTACAGGCTGCTGTCACAATGCCGATCAAAATATACTGTACCCGGCCTTTTTCTTTTTTCCGTGCCTGAAACATAGCGTCCAAAGGAGATAATCTATCTGTTTTTCTAAGAGAATGCCGAATCGAAAGCAGGATAATCCCTTCTGTCACAAATGCCGCCAAAAAGGGGATTACAATCATGAATACACCCTGTTTTGCTGCGCCATACAGCTCCCGCAGCTGTCTCGCCAAAGGTTCCTGAGCAGCCATCGCCATCACCAATCCCAACAGAGCACCGCAGAGGGAAAACAAAAGATACTTTGTAAAATAAAGCCGCCGTATCTCCCGTCTGCCAACGCCCAACGCTTTTAACATCCCCATTTCTTTCCTGTCCCGTTCCATTTGGATGGACAAAATAAAATGGATACAAAGCATGGAAATCAGCAGCACGATAACGCTCACCAAAAAAATAACAAAAATCATCATACCATCTGACAATGCATTGATCATACGGATTAATGGTCGGGTGATGACCGGCCCGTTAGAGGGCAGCCTCTGATCCGTATAAGCCGTCTGGATAACGCCGGGATCCGTTCCTTCCCGCAGAAGAAACTCAATCAAGTATTCCTCCTGTCCCTGTTCACGCAGTCTTTCATAATCCTCTATATTCACCAGAAACCGTTTGGAGGACGCCATCATGGCGTTCATCTGCGCATCCCGGATAAATCCTGTGATAATAAGTCTCTGATCTTCCATTGTCATTTCATCTCCGATCATCAGACCATATTTATCCTTGTAGCAAATGGGGACATAAACCTCTCCCGGCAAGATTTCCGGAAGTCCTCCGTCCATTCCCAGCAGAAAATCAAACCGTTCGCTCTGTACAGACAAGCCATTATCCTGAGTGCTGTCCGCCATATTGTACCCGCCCAGAACAATCTGACTGTTATCCAGATTCAAAAAACGACAAAGCTGCCAGTCCTGTACCTCCGAATGGCTCCGGGCAAACTTAGAAAGGTCTCTCTCATCCACCTCTCCGACGTGCATCTGTATCATATCTGGAACCATAGCTTTGTCCATCAGACTGTTAATCGTCCCGATCAGATTAGTCAGCAGCAAAGACGTCAGAATCAACAGCGCGGCAGAAATCGTCATAAAGAAAACGGTGGCAGCGGACATCAGCTTGTTTTGCCGCACATCATTCCAGATTAATTTTTTCAACATCATACTCCCTCCAATGCACGTACACTTTTCATCTGATAAAGGATCCCTGCGGTGATCGCTAACAGAATTCCTGCCAGAATCACTACTGCCGCTGCACCGCGGCCCACGCCGATCTGAAACCCTGCGGCAATGCCATCTGCAACTGCTCCCGCAGTGCTGTAGGCCGCCACATATCCGATTTGGGATAAAAATCCAATGACTCCCCAGGCACGGCCCTGCAGTTCGTCCGGGATATTGGTTCTAACCAGATAATCCAGGCAATTATTGGCAAAAGGCAATGTGGCAAAAAACAAAAATCCGAACAGACAGATGGGATAGATATTTTCCCAGATTCCAAACCCGACCATGGCAAATCCTGCCGCCAACAGAGAAACACTCAGCACTTTGACATAACCGCGCCTAATTCCCTGAATCCCCAAAAACAAGCTGGATACTAACATACCGCCGGCGCATACGGTCTCTCCGATTCCCAGCGCCGCGCTGTCTGCAAAATCTAAAATCAGGGGCTGGGCCAAAATTTGAAAACTTCCCATAAAGCAGGTCATAACAGAAGAAACCGCAACCAGAATAAAAATTCCCCGGTTGCCGACGATAGTATTCCATCCCTGACGCAGACTCTCTCCAAAGGGCGGCCTGCACTCCACTGTCTTCGCCGCGATTTTTTTTCGGATAAAAGCCGCACCAAACACCGTAGGGAAAAAGGTACCTATATCAATAAGCAGCAATAGCTTAATGTCACTGACGGCCAGCAGTACTCCTGCCAAAACAGGGGAAATTAGATATCTCGCACTGCCCGCGAGGCTCACCATGCCGCTTGCCTTGGAATACTCTTCTTTTGTGAGCAGATCGGTAACTGTAGCGCGGTATGACGGCTCCAACAGAGCAGAGAAGGTGGAGCTAATAAACACACCGGTGCAAATCTGCCACAGAGCTGCCTCGCCCCGCATCATACACAACAAAACGTACAAAATTCCCAGCGCCGAACAACCGTCTCCCAGCATCATAAGCATTCGCCTGTCATAGCGGTCCGCCAATACACCGGCCGGAACACTGAGCAGCAGGGTGGGCAGAAAAGCCAATAAAGTCACCAGTGCCATGCTCCCGGCACTTCCGGTGCTCTGAAACACATATACCCCCAACCCGAAGCTGGTCAGTCCGCTGCCCACGGCAGAAATCAGTTCTCCGGCCCACAGCAGCATAAATTTTGGAAAATTACTTTTTTGATTCCTCATGATCCTCTCCTTATAGACCGTCTGACGGTCGGTAATAAATTGTAAAAATAGAGGAACACTTCCGTTCCTCTATTTAATATTATCCATCAATGCTTTCTATCCTGAAAAAGGGGAAGGATAACCTCCCGCATACTGTCCCGGGGCATCCCCAGCAAACGCTCCAGATGATAAATGAAGGCCGCGATTTTTCTCTGCAGTACCTCCTCACTGTGTTCTGCCAAAGTGTCAAATACCGTATTGGAGTACAGCAGCAACATTTCCGCTGCCTCTGCAGGATAATCCGTCTGACAAATTCCCTGGCTGATACCTTCCTCAATCAAACCAGCAATGATCGGAGTAATTCCCGCCAGCAGCTTCTCCTGCATCTTCTGGTGCATCAAAGCATTTTGCGGTTTATGCATCTGCTCCATAATTTCATGTCCCAGGTCACTGTCCACCTGCAGTGCCAGCATCATCTCCGTCAGGCGCTGCAGCACCGGCACGTCCTTCTGACTGGAAATCCCGGCGACCCCTTTTACAAGACTTTCATTTATTCGTTCAATCATGGCGTCAAGAATATCTTCTTTTGATCTGAAATGATAGTAAAGCGTTCCGCGGGCAATCCCAACCTCGGCAAGAATATCATTCGTGCTGGTCCCGTCAAATCCCTTTGTCACAAATAGGTGTTCTGCAGCATCCAATATCTCGTTTCTGCGTACGGCTGCTTCTTTGACAATGCGCATAAATCCTGCCTTCTTTCCCAACTAAAAGATATACCGACATCCTGTCGGTCATTATGTTATCACGGATTGTTTCCTTTGTCAATCCGCTAACGATCAATTCCCCAGAGCAGTTCTTCCACCCACATATGCTGATTAAATGTTTCATCATCGAACAATTTTATGATCACGCCAAAGGCAGTTTCGCCTCCGGAAAGAGCGTTAGACTCGTCTGTATCAATATGCATGGCCAGACGGAAATTGTCATTCACCCGAACCACCACATTGCCATAAATCATAGAACGGTCGAAGCTTTCTGTAACAACAAATACTTCTTCATTGTCTCTCACATTCATACGCATAGCTTCCTGCGGAGTCATATGAATATGGCGCTTAGCCACCATCACACCCCGATCCAGTTCAATACTGGCTGTATCACTGACCAAAGTCATACCCGGTGTGCCATCTACTTCTCCCGACTGACGTATTACCACAGGAACTCCTAACTTTCTGGCATCGGTCACACTGATCTCCATCTGGGTAACACTTCGCAGCGGGCCAATGATACCCACATTTTCAAACTTTCCTTTAGGGCCGATAACATCCAAACGCTCCTTTGCCAAATATTGCCCTGGCTGGCTTAATTCTTTCATGGGAGTCAGGTCTTTTCCCTCGCCAAACAGCTTTTCAAAATCCTCCCGGCACAAATGAAGATGACGAGCGGATGTTTCTATTGGAATTTTGTAATACATAACATTCAACCTCAATCACTCAATATTCTGCATTTATGCAGTTAATATAAGACATTATATCTATGAAAATAATGCTTGTCAATAAAGTCCTTATCCTGCGGCAGCCAGAAACACGGCCCTATCCTCATTATCTTTTTCTTGAATTTTCCCTTCAAAATGCTATAATGATTTTACAGGCAGATATGGTTCATCGGTAGAACGCTAGCTTCCCAAGCTGGAAAGGCGGGTTCGATTCCCGTTATCTGCTTTTTTATTTGCGCTTTTTATTAGCTTTTTCCCTCTACCTATGCTACTATAGAATTATAAAAAGAAACAGCTTATCCACTTGTAGGATTAGGAAGGGGGTTTTACTCTATGAGAAGGAAAAGTTTCATGGCACTCGCGCTGGCTATTACGCTTACGGTAGCTACACCTGTGCTCACTTTTGCGGGAAGTTGGCAGCTCAACAGTACCGGTTGGTGGTATCAACACGATAACGGCAGCTGGCCTGCCAGTACCTGGCTGAATGACGGGGGGACCTGGTATCATTTTGACTCCAACGGTTATATGCAGACAGGATGGATCCTGGACGGAAATACCTGGTATTACCTGAATGGTTCCGGTGCTATGCAAACCGGTTGGTTAAATGATCGTGGCACCTGGTATTATTTAGAAGCTTCCGGCGCAATGGCAACCAATCGGTGGATCGGTAACTATTATGTAGGTGCTTCCGGCGCTATGCTCACCAACACCTGGACACCAGACAATTATTATGTGGGATCAGACGGCGCATGGATTCCCGGATACCAGAAGATTTCTGCCGGATGGGTATTGGACAGCACCGGCTGGTGGTACCGTAATGCAGACGGCAGTTATCCGGCCAACACCTGGTCACAGATTAATGGCAGCTGGTACTATTTCCATGCAAACGGCTATATGGCAGCTAACCAGTGGATTGGAAACTACTATGTAGGTTCCAACGGCGCTATGCTGACAAGTACCCGAACGCCAGACGGCTATTATGTAGGTTCAGATGGTGCATGGATTCCCGATAACATGACAAACGGACAGGCAGCCGCATTAGAAGTGGCAAAAGAGGCTTTAAAATTGGCTCCTTTTTCACGAGCCTTGATGATTGATTCCCTGGTAGATCCCGGCGGATTCACACTGGCTGACGCCACCTATGCAGCAGATAACTGCGGTGCCAACTGGTATGAGCAGGCAATAAGAATGATCAGAGAATATAGGGCGGACCTATCTTCCCGTTCTGAAGCGATTGAATTTTTACTTTATATGGGATTCACACAGAATGAAGCAGAATATGGGGCTTCTGCAATTTAATTTACTAGTTAAACTATAAGATATGATCTTAAGAGGGTATCGCAAAATTATCAAACTAGATGATTGAGCGATACCCTATATAGTTGTGTATAATTACTTTGATCAAATAATAAAGAATAATAATTATATAAAATGATGCAACACGAAATGCAACACAAAAAGAAAAAAGTCCAGTAAATACTGGACTTTTAGCGCAGGGGATGAGGGATTCGAACCCCCATCGACGGTTTTGGAGACCGGCGCTCTACCATTGAACTAATCCCCTAAACCTAAAGGTCTGTACCTTCAAAACTACATATACGTCTCACATCTCTTCCTGCAACCTTCTTCTTCGACCTTTCCTCTCGGTCAAGCCCTCGACCTATTAGTAACAGTCAGCTCCATACATTACTGCACTTCCACCTCTGCCCTATCTACCTCGTCGTCTTCAAGGGGTCTTACTTC
>JBMNRU010000010.1:0-88363 GCA_050944855.1 Lachnospiraceae bacterium | reverse complement strand
TATTTCTTAAAGGAAGGAATGTCGGTATTACCGACGTACGAAAAAGAAAAGTGAAAATCATTTGTTTTCTATGGTTTTAGTATAGGGTGAAATTGTGAGAGAATCGTGTTAAAGATATGAAGAAATCGTGAACAGAAAGATAATCTTTTGTGAATGTGAAAAAAATCACAAAGAGGTTTACAGTTTTTTTATTAGGTATTACAGAAGCTTTGTGTTATACTGGTAACGGATAAAGGATACCCATTCGGGCATACCGTAATTCATGCCCTTCGGGCTGGCGCGCTTTGCACGATAAGGTATAGAGAGGAGAGTTGTAATTTATGAATAGAAAAAAATTAATATCCATGTCGCTGGCATTGGTGATGACTGTATGTACACCCGTATCTGTGCTGGCTGACAGAGAAGATGCTACGTTAGATAAACCTTTTATGGCGCTGGGAGCAGATTTGAATGCAGAGGAGAGAGCTACCGTTCTGGATCTGCTGGATGTGACAGAAGAGGATTTGGCAGATTATACAGTAGTGGAGGTTACGAATCAGGATGAACACGATTATCTGGGAGATTATCTCAGTGCGGATGTGATCGGCTCCCGGGCGCTTTCTTCCGTCAAGGTGGTAGGAAAGGAAGAAGGTTATGGTATTCAGGTGTCTACGCAGAATATTTCCTATTGTACGGTGGGCATGTATCAGAATGCCATGGCGACAGCCGGTATTGAGGATGCAGATATCCAGGTAGTCGGACCGTTCAAAATTTCGGGAACGGCAGCGTTGGTAGGTACGATCAAAGCTTATGAAGATATGACCGGAGAGGTGATTGATCCGGAAAGTATAGAAGCGGCAACCAGCGAATTGGTAATCACCGGGGAAGTGGCAGACAGTATCGGAGATACCGATAAGGCGGAGCAGCTTTTTGGTGCTCTGAAAGAGCAGGTTGTGGAAGCGGAAGATATGAGCGATGATGAAATCAGAGAACTTATCCGAAAGACAGCCCAGGAATTGGATATTCAGCTGACAGATGAAGATATTGAGAAAATCTTAAGCGTATTACAGAAAGTGTCTGAGCTGGATCTGGATGTGGATCAGTTAAAAGATCAGGCACGGGATATCTATAACAAATTAAGTGAACTGAATATTGACTGGGACAGTGAAGAAGTACAGGGATTTTTGGCAAGGCTTATTGATGCAGTGTCTTCCTTCTTCCAGTCACTGTTTCAGTAAATGATAAATGTGCGGACATGACTTGTGGGATTTATGTAAGAAATATAAGCTTTTCTCACCGCGAAATGGATAATAAGCACAAAGACGAGGGGAATATAATTGTTAAATGTGAACATATTTATAGCAAAAAATTAAGTGAAAATTAGTCAAAATAACATGAATTTACAATTTGTTTACAAAAAATTCACGTTATATACATAATATATTGCTATTATATACATAGTTCCAAATGATTTTGGTATGAATAATGGTAATGTTTTCATTACACATATAAAATTTTTTCATAATAATTGCCCAGGCAGAGATGTCTGGGCACTCCTCGTTTTATGGGGAATTTTGCTTTTATTTATCGCCGGATGGAAATTGTCGCTCTCATAGGGTTGTGTTACACAATCTTTGGGAGAAAGAAATAGCCGCCCACTACTCGCAATAGTGAACGGCTGTGTAAAACAGTTGTCGTAATTATTTGAGGGTAGGCCGTGCGTCTCTGGCTTTTCCTTTTCTATCCTCAATATAGCATATCTGGCAGCAGGACGCAAGAAAATTATTTGAAATTGGGGGATACAAAAAATGTCCTGCGCAGCAGACTGACAGTAATATTTTAGAAAGAAAGGAAGATTATTTATGAAGCGTTCGGAAGTGAATCAGATTATCAGGGAGATGGAAGAGTTAATCAGGGAAAATGAATTTCATTTGCCGCCGTTTTGTAACTGGACACCGGAGGAATGGCAGGAAAAAGGTTCCGAATACGATGAGATACGTGATAATATGCTGGGATGGGATATTACCGATTACGGTCTGGGAGACTGGAGAAAGGTGGGCTTTGCCCTTATTACGCTGCGTAATGGAAACCAGAATAATCCTAAGTATAAGAAAGTATATGCGGAAAAATTGCTTATGTTAAAGGAGGGACAGCATTCTCCCATGCATTTTCATTGGATAAAATCCGAAGATATTATTAACCGGGGAGGCGGTACACTGATTATTCATGTGTATAATGATGATGGAAATGGGGAGCTGGCAGATACGGATGTGTATGTGAATACAGATGGAAGATCCTATTATGTACCTGCAGGTACCGGAATTGAACTGATGCCGGGCGAAAGCATTACACTTTGGCCGCATCAATATCATGATTTTGATGTAAAGCCGGGAACCGGAGATGTGCTCATTGGAGAAGTTTCCATGTGCAACGACGATACGACGGATAATAGATTTCATCAGTCGATGGGAAGATTTCCGAATATCGAAGAAGACGAGCCGGCATATAGATTGCTGTGCAATGAATATCCGAAAGCAAAATAGGAATTTGCTATTTTATTTTACAGATGGGAGGGCTTTTGCAGTTTCAACCGGATCAGAGAGCGGATTTCGTGCTGATCCCAGGAAGAAAGTGCCTGATATTCTGTCAATAATGAAGCCAGATCGGAATTTAAGGGTGTGCGAGCAGTATTTCCGTTTCCATCTTCAACGCCACAGATCAGAATATCCAGCGGTATGTGATAGAATTCCGACAGGTCAATGAGAAAGTCTAAAGAAGGGATTCTTTGACCGGTTTCATAATTGCTGTAGGTCTGGCTCAGTGTATTCAATTGTTCTGCTATTTCCTTCTGGGTATAGCCTTTTGCTTCACGCAGACGCCGCAAGTTTGTACACAGATTATTATTGCTCATAATACCCTCCATTTTGGTGTATTATAGCAAAAAAGCAGTTATTTCATACAGAAACTCCACGAATCGAATAAAATAGGAAGATTATAAAAAGAATTTTACAACAAATTGAATAGAAGTTAAAAATACCGGAAATGAAATTTTATTAAAATCTCGTTTCCGGTATTTTTTAATTCTCTATTTCCTGAATGCTTTTATTCAACAAAAGCATTCTCTCGTCCAATTGCGCTACAATACGGGCACATTCCTGTAATTCTTTGTGAATATATTCAGGAGCATTTTTTTCAAACTTATAATAAATTTTGTGCTCCAGGCTGGCCCAGAAGTCTTGTGCAACTGTTCGGATCTGAATTTCCACTTTGGTATCGATCATAGTATACGCCAGATAAACCGGTACGGATACTATCATGTGATAACTCTTATAACCGCTTTCTTTTGGGCTTTTAATATAGTCCTTCACAGCAACAACAGTTAAATCATTTTGCTTTGCGATCATATCCGCGATCCGGTAAATATCAGAGGAAAAAGAACAGATGATACGGATGCCGGCGATGTCGTTTACATGCTGAACCATATTTTCCACACTGGTATCATATCCGTACTTTTTCAGCTTTTTTACAATACTTTCCGGCGTTTTAATGCGGGATTTTACGTGTTCGATCGGGTTATAGTGGTGGACATATTGAAACTCATCATTTAATATGTCGATTTTAGTACAGATTTCTTTTAATGCAGCTTTGTAAAGAAACATAATGGTTTCCCAGCTGTCTGCGTCTTCATAATCTTTTAGCGGCAAGGAATTAAAGTCCATAAAATCACTTCCTCTTACGTATGTTTTACAAAGCTTTTTATGTGATAGTCAGAGTCTTACGGGTTAGGATTCAATTCCTTTTCGAGCCGGAAGTCCTTTGTCGAAAGGATGTTTGATTTTTTGTATCTCCGATACATAATCAGCGGCAGCAATCAGGTTTTCGCTTGGTCCCTGGCCGGTAAGGATTACTTCTAATTTCTCCGGTTTGTTTTTCAGAAAATCCAGTAAAAGTTCTTCATGGAACAGACCGGCTCCGATGGTATAGATGATTTCATCCATGAATAACACATCGTAGTTTTCAGCAGCGGCTTTTTGGGTAATCTCTGCAAACTGTTTTTCATAAAAAGCAGTACGTTCTTTCTTTTCTTCTTCTGTCATCTGGAAACTGAATTTTTCACTTTCCAGGCCGTCAATAATGGTGATATTAGGCACATGCTCTAATACTTTTCGTTCACTGGTTTTATTATTTTTCATAAACTGATAAATGAGTACTTTGTAACCATATCCGGCTGCACGGGTGCAAAGTCCCATACCGGTTGTTGTCTTGCCTTTACCGTTGCCACAGTAAATGTGAATATAACCGTCTTTCTTTTCTGGCATAAAGATGCTCCTTTCTGATGATGAAATCTATTAAAGGTCCAATTTCATATCTCCATCCTTGATCCATCCCAGCTTATGCATCCCATTGCTGATGCCCAGTGCTAATACACCGGGAAGCAGGAAATGAAGAATGGCAATTTTGATCATTGTTACGGTGGGGCCTTCGATGGGGGCCATTACCTGATATGTCATAATCTGACCAACCAATCCTGCAGTTCCCATTCCGGAACCGGTGGCATTGCTGGTCATATTGCACAGCATAGTTCCCACGGGACCTAAAATAGCACTGGATAATATGGCCGGCAGCCAGATAATAGGCTTTTTCAAAATGTTCGGAACCTGCAGCATAGAGGTTCCGATACCCTGTGCCAGGAGACCGGAAAAACCGTTGTCCTTATAGCTGGCTACTGCGAAGCCTACCATGTTGCAGCAGCATCCGATCGTGGCAGCACCGGCCGCCAGTCCGGACAGATTCAGGATAATTCCCAGCGCTGCAGAACTGATTGGCAGGGTCAGGAACATACCCATGAGCACCGATACGATGATTCCCATGAGAAATGGCTGCTGTTCGGTTCCCCAGTTGATCATATCACCCAGTTTCAGCATCAGGGTACTGATAGGCGGGCCGATTAACAGGCCGACAATGGAACCGGATACAATACCTGTAAAAGGTGTGACAATAATATCTAACTTTGTCTTGCCGGATACGAGATGCGCCAGTTCAATGGCCACAAACGCAGCAATAAATGCACCCAGGGGTTCACCGGGACCGGCTAACAGTACGTTGCCTTCTGTAAAAAAAGTTCCGTCCAGAATTTTGCTGGCATAGCCGCCTGCCATACCGGCAGTAACGGCAGATAAGGTGACAAGAGGGGGCTCTTTGAATTTGGAAGCCATACCCACACCAATACCGGCACTGGTCATGGCGGCTGCTATTTTACCAAATTGATATAAAACGGTTCCCAGTTCTCCGCCAATGAGATTGCCGATCTGCTGAATGATGGTTCCAATGATCAGTGTGGCAAAAAGGCCGGTGGCCATACCGCTTAAACCGTCAATAAATATGTGATTCAGTATTTTTTTCATAATAACTTCCCACTTCCGTTTTCGGCAGATTACAGTTTTAAATTGGCAAACAAAGAGCCTAGGGAAGTGGTAACTTCTTCTGATTTCGGAAGATCATAGTCTATTGCTTCCGGTTCCTCGTCGTCCTCTTTTTCCAGTAATGCCTTGATGCTAAGAGAAAGCTTGCCGTCTTTTATGGCGATTACTTTTACCGTTACCTTGTCTCCTACAGAAAGAACTTCTGCCGGAGATTTGATGCGTTTTAAAGCAATCTGGGAAATATGGACAAGTCCGGAAAGGCCGTTTTCCAGTGCTATAAAAGCGCCGTATCCCTGTAAAGATTCCACAGTACCGGTGAGGATGTCACCTACTTTTATGGCAGCCAGTTTGTCTTCTTTTTCTTTCTGCTGCGCTTCTCTTAACAGTTCTCTGGCAGAAAGCACCAGTTTTTTGGACTCTTCGTCTGCTTCAATAATTCTTACCTGCAGTTTTTTGCCCAGGAAATCGTTCAGATCTTCCACATAATTGAGAGATAATCTGGAAGCAGGGATAAAACCGCGGGTCTCTTCTACATATACGATAACACCGGATTTTACAATGCCTTCGACTTTTACTTCCAGAACCGTTTGATTATCTTTGTATTCCTGCAGTGTAACCCAGGTAGGATCGTCACAGGAATTCATATGCTCCATAGAGGCCTCCAGTTCTTGTTCGTAGTCACTCATGGTTTCTGTTACTTTCGTTTCTTCAGTCATAAATATACCCCCTTTGGGAAAATGTTAATACGCTCTGCGTTGATTATAGCACGCGTCGGTTGACCATTACAAGGAAATTGTGCTACTATGTGAGTCAAATAGAAGGCTTATGATCCGACGTGTTTGGCGGAAAGGACAGGATATGTTAAAACAGAGAAAAATATATGTGATTGGTCATAAAAATCCGGATACCGATTCTATCTGCTCCGCGATTGCCTATGCCGATATTAAAAATCGGAGTGATAAAGGCCGGTATGTGGCTAAGCGTGCAGGACAGTTAAACGAAGAGACAGAATATGTGCTGAACTATTTTCACGTTGCGCCGCCGGCGTATCTGGGAGATGTGGGAACCCAGGTAAAGGATATGGAGATCCGCGAAACACCGGGGGTGAGCAGCGATATTTCGCTGAAAGACGCATGGAGTATCATGAAAGAGAGCAATGCGGTAACGCTTCCTATTATTGAGGAGGATGGCAGCCTGGAGGGCCTGATTACCACAGGAGACATTGCCAAATCCTATATGGATGTGCATGATAATGCTTTTTTATCCAGAGCCCGTACGAAGTTCCGCAGTATTGCCCAGACGGTGGACGGCACCGTGATCGTGGGAAATGAACACGGATATTTTATGAAGGGCAAAGTATACATTGGGGCAGCCAATCCTCAGCGGATGGAAGCCTATTTAGAAGAGGATGATCTGGTAATTCTGGCGGACAGACAGGAGGATCATATTCGTGCCATCCAGCAGGGTGTTAGCTGTATCATCATTACGGTGGGATCCGAACTGTCAGAGGAGGCCAGAAGGCTGGCAGAGGAAAAGCAGTGTGTGGTGATCGCCACTCCTCTGGATACTTTCACGGTAGCCCGACTGATCAATCAGAGTATACCTGTGAAATATGTAATGAAGAAAAAGGATCTGATTACCTTCTGTACGGAGGATTTTACGGATTCTATTAAGGATATTATGGCAACGACCCGTCACAGAGCGTTTCCGGTATTGAATAAAAAGGGAAAATATGTGGGAACAGTCTCCAGGCGGAATTTGCTGGGAATGAAGAAGAAACAGTTGATCTTGGTAGATCATAATGAGAAAAGCCAGGCGGTGGATAATGTGGAAGCTGCAGAAATTCTGGAGATTGTAGATCATCATCGTCTGAAGCCTCTGGAAACCATTCAGCCGGTGTATTTCCGTAACCAGCCGGTGGGATGTACGGCCAGTATTATGTATGAAATGTATCAGGAACGCCGCCTGACGATTCCCACAGAGATTGCCGGAATTTTATGCGCGGCGATCATTTCCGATACGCTGATGTTCCGTTCTCCTACCTGTACGCAGGCGGATCGGAATGCGGCGGGAGCGCTGGCTGCTATCGCGGGAATTCACAATATAGAAGAATTTTCCATGAAAATGTTTCAGGCCGGGAGCAATCTGCACAATAAAGGGATTGAAGAAATCTTTTATCAGGATTTCAAGAAATTCTCAGCAGAGGATACTTCCTTTGGCGTGGGTCAGATCAGTTCTATGAGTACAGAAGAGCTGCTGGAGGTAAAAGAACGTCTGATCCCATTTATGAAAAACGAGAGTGGTAAAAAAGGAATTCCTATGATGTTCTTTATGTTAACCAATATTATGGAAGAGTCTACAGAGCTGCTGTGCTGTGGGGATAACAGCGAGCGTTTAGTGGAAGATGCCTTTTCTGTGGAAAAGGAAGAGGATGTCTATCATCTGCAGGGAGTGGTATCCCGTAAGAAACAGCTGATTCCGGCATTTATGAGCGCTCTGCAGCAGATATAGAGAGGAAAAAAGATGAGTAAAGTGGAATGGCGTCCGGGTAATATGCTTTATCCGCTGCCGGCGGTGCTGGTAACTGTGGCGGATGAAAAAGGAAATGATAACGTACTGACGGTTGCCTGGGCCGGAACGGTTTGTTCCAGTCCGGCTATGGTCTCTATTTCCGTTCGCCCGGAGCGGTATTCTTATCATATGATAAAAGAAACCAAAGAGTTTGTTATTAATCTTACAACAGAAAAATTAGCCCGGGCCACGGATTTTTGCGGTGTGCGTTCCGGTAGGGATACGGATAAGTTTCAGGAGATGAAGCTTACCCGGGAGGCGGCGACCTATGTAGGAGCACCGCTTATTAAAGAATCGCCGGTATCCATTGAATGTCGGGTAGTAGATGAAAAGGAATATGGCTCTCACTGTGTATTTACGGCAGAAGTATTGAGTGTTCATGTGGAAGCGGATTATTTGGACGAAAAAGGGAAGTTTGATCTGGCGGCAGCCCATCCCATTGTGTACTCTCATGGAGAGTATTACGGCCTTGGGAAGAAATTGGGGAAATTTGGTTACAGTGTACAGAAAAAACGTCCGAAGAAAAAGAACAGAGGATAGAATAGGAGAAATACTGGTGAATAATATTATTTTGATCGGCATGCCGGGGGTGGGGAAAAGTACCATCGGCGTAATTTTAGCGAAAGAACTGGGATATCAGTTTATTGATGCGGATCTTCTGATTCAGGGACAGGAGAAACGTCTGTTAAAAGAAATTATTGATCAGGAAGGCCAGGAGGGCTTTTTGGATATTGAAGGCCGTGTGAATGCCGGGATCTGCGCAGAGCGTTCCGTCATTGCCACAGGAGGGAGTGTGGTATATCGGAAAGCGGCTATGGAGCATCTGAGGGAGATCGGAACGGTAGTTTATCTGAAGCTTTCTTATGACCGGCTGGAAAAGAGACTGGGAAATCTTCATGACAGAGGGGTGGTACTGAAGGAAGGACAGACACTTTGGGACTTATATAATGAAAGAGTACCGTTGTATGAAAAGTATGCCCATGTCATTGTTGACGAACAGGATTTGGATCCGGAGGGGACTTTGCAGACATTATTGAAGAAATTTCAGTAGTATTGGGAGATTATGAAGGCATTATGAACGAAAATTCAAGAAAAGGTTAATTTTTGTTTACAAAGTGGAGTGGGTGTTATAAAATTATAATGATCTTATAATAATAGGCTAAGTACATATATGCCTAAAGTATGCCCGGATGGGTAGCGCTTGTGCTTCATCTGGTTTGCTTTTTCCTATGTGGGGACATACGAAAAAGGGAGTATACGGCAAATAAGGGGAATAATTAGAGGTGTTTATATGGAACAATATATTATAAAAGGCGGCAATCCATTGGTCGGCGAAATCGAGATTGGCGGAGCTAAGAATGCAGCCCTGGCAATTTTGGCAGCAGCAATTATGACGGACGAGACGGTAACAGTGGAGAATCTGCCGGACGTGCGTGACATCCATGTTTTATTGGAAGCTATTGAAGGGATTGGAGCAACCGTAGACAGGCTGGATGCAACCACTGTAAAGATTAACGGTTCCACCATCGGCGGAATCTCTGTTGAGTATGAGTATATTAAGAAAATTCGTGCTTCTTATTATTTATTAGGAGCTTTACTGGGTAAGTATAGAAAGGCGGAAGTTCCGCTTCCGGGGGGCTGCAATATCGGCAGCAGACCGATCGATCAGCATTTGAAGGGGTTCCGTGCACTGGGCGCTTCCGTGGATATTATGCACGGCGCCATTGTGGCAAGAGCAGAGGAATTGAAGGGAAGTCATATTTTCCTGGATATGGTATCGGTAGGCGCTACCATTAATATTATGATGGCAGCAGCTCTGGCAAACGGCAATACGACCATTGAGAATGCAGCTAAAGAACCGCATGTAGTAGATGTGGCGAACTTTTTAAACAGTATGGGAGCCAACATTAAAGGCGCCGGTACCGATGTGATCCGTGTAAGAGGAGTGGAGAAGCTGCACAGTACAGTATATTCTATTATTCCGGATCAAATTGAAGCGGGGACTTATATGTTTGCGGCAGCGGCAACCAAAGGAGATGTTTTGGTGAAAAATGTAATTCCCAAGCATCTGGAGGCGACCACTGCAAAACTGGAAGAGATCGGCTGTGAAGTAGAAGAATTTGATGATGCGGTTCGGGTCATTGCTTCTAAGAAGCTGAGACGCACCCATGTTAAGACACTCCCATATCCGGGCTATCCTACGGATATGCAGCCACAGATTGCGGTGGCTCTGGCTCTTGCAGAAGGGACCAGTATTGTAACGGAAAGTATCTTTGAGAATCGTTTTAAATATGCAGACGAACTGGCCAGAATGGGCGCCAATATTAAGGTAGAAGGCAACAGCGCCATTATTGATGGGGTGGACGGACTGACGGGCGCACGCGTAAGCGCACCGGATCTTCGTGCAGGTGCAGCGCTGGTCATTGCCGGATTGGCAGCAGAAGGGATTACGATTATAGATGATATCGTGTACATCCAGCGAGGATATGAGCGGTTTGAAGAGAAACTGAGAAGTCTGGGAGCCGAGATTGAACGTGTTTCCACAGAAAAGGAAATACAAAAGTTTAAACTTCGTGTAGGATGAAGAGAAAGTGCTTGACACAAGTACGAAAAAGAAGTATGTTTATCTAGAATTAAATATGAGATTTTCTCTTATTCAGAGTGGCGGAGATACATAGGATCTGTGAAACCACGGCAACCCCGCAGTGCGGAAGGTGCCTCCCTGAGCGAATGATCGAACAATAAGAGGATTTTAAGATTGTATTAAAGTCCGTCTTATGACGGACTTTATTTTTGCCTTGTAGATCTCGTATACTTCGCTGAGTTTTCTTGTTATCCGCCGCACAGCAATTAGATACCAGAGAATAAGAAAGTAAAAGAAAGGAACTTTTAAGATGGAAAAATTATTATTTACTTCCGAGTCCGTAACAGAAGGACATCCGGATAAAATGTGTGACCAGATATCCGATGCGATTTTGGATGCATTGGTAGAGCAGGACCCTATGAGCCGTGTAGCATGTGAAACCTGTACGACTACCGGTTTGGTTATGGTTATGGGTGAGATTACCACGAATGCCTATGTAGATATTCAGAAACTGGTTCGTGATACCGTTCGCGAGATCGGTTATACCAGAGGAAAATATGGCTTTGATGCGGATACCTGCGGTGTTATTACTGCAATTGATGAACAGTCTGCTGATATTGCATTAGGCGTGGATAAGGCCTTAGAAGCAAAAGAGAATACCATGTCTGACACAGAGATCGATGCAATCGGTGCAGGTGACCAGGGTATGATGTTTGGCTATGCATGCAATGAAACGGAAGAACTTATGCCATATCCCATTGCATTGGCGCATAAATTGGCATTGAGACTGACAGAAGTACGTAAGAACGGTACCCTGAAATATTTAAGACCGGACGGAAAGACCCAGGTTACGGTAGAATACAGTGAAGAAGGCAAACCGGTCCGTCTGGATGCGGTGGTTCTGTCTACGCAGCATGATCCGGATGTAACACAGGAACAGATTCATGCAGATATTAAGAAACACGTATTTGAGCCGATTCTTCCGGCAGATATGATTGATGATCAGACAAAATTCTTTATCAATCCAACGGGAAGATTTGTCATTGGCGGACCTCATGGCGACAGTGGTCTGACAGGACGTAAAATTATTGTAGATACCTACGGCGGATACGCTCGTCATGGCGGCGGTGCCTTTTCCGGAAAAGACTGTACAAAAGTAGACCGTTCTGCAGCTTATGCGGCACGTTATGTAGCTAAGAACATTGTTGCAGCGGGACTTGCAGATAAATGTGAAATCCAGTTATCGTATGCCATCGGAGTAGCACATCCAACCTCTATCATGGTAGATACTTTTGGAACCGGCAAGATTTCGGATGACAAGCTGGTGGAAATGATTCGGGAAAACTTTGATTTGAGACCGGCAGGCATTATTAAAATGCTGGATTTGAGAAGACCAATTTACAAACAGACAGCAGCCTACGGCCATTTTGGCAGAAATGACCTGGATCTTCCTTGGGAGAAGCTGGATAAAGTAGAAGTGCTGAAAAAGTATCTGTAATCTTGACGAAAGCAAAGATATAGAGTATTCTTTTATTGAAGATCCACACCTCTGATGCGGGATAAAACAGGCCTTTCTTTTGGGAGAAAGCTGAGAATTTTCGCATGAAGCGGGGATACAATATATAGAAAAGGAGATAATAAAACATGCCATTAGTAACAACAACCGAAATGTTCAAAAAAGCATATGAAGGCGGCTATGCAATCGGTGCTTTCAATGTAAACAACATGGAAATCGTACAGGGTATCACAGAAGCTGCCGGTGAACTGAATTCTCCACTGATTCTGCAGGTATCCAAAGGAGCAAGAGCTTATGCAAATCATACTTATCTTGTAAAATTAGTAGAAGCAGCTCTGATTGAGAATAATATTCCAATTGCTCTGCATCTGGATCATGGCCCGGACTTTGAAACATGTAAAGCATGTATTGATGGCGGTTTCACATCTGTTATGATCGATGGTTCTCACCTTCCTTTTGATGAGAATATTGAACTGACAAGAAGAGTAGTAGATTATGCTCATTCTAAAGGTGTAGTAGTAGAAGGCGAGCTGGGTAAACTGGCAGGCGTTGAAGATGATGTAAAAGTAGCAGATGCAGATGCTGCTTACACACATCCGGACGAGGTAGAAGAGTTTGTAAGCCGTACAGGCGTTGATTCTCTGGCAATTGCTATCGGAACAAGCCACGGTGCATTCAAATTCAAACCAGGTCAGAAACCACAGTTACGTTTTGATATTCTGGAAGAGATCACAAAGAGAATCCCAGGATTCCCAATCGTACTTCATGGTGCTTCCAGTGTATCTCAGGAATATGTTAAGATTATCCAGGAAAACGGCGGTAATCTGGCAGATGCTATCGGTATTCCGGAAGATATGCTTCGTCAGGCTGCAAAATCTGCAGTATGTAAGATCAATATTGACTCTGACTTACGTCTTGCTCTGACAGCCGGTGTTCGTCAGGTTCTGGCACAGAATCCTGCAGTATTCGATCCAAGAGAATATCTGAAAGTTGGTCGTGCTAACGTAAAAGCTTTAGTAGCTCATAAGATCAAAAACGTTCTTGGCAGCGACGGAAAAGCTTGATAGAATAAGAATTGTATGGAAACGGTTTCCTGTGAAAGCAGGGAACCGTTTTTACGTGTCAGAGAGGGATTTATGGAACTGAGATATTATGAAAGGAAACGTCTTCCCTGGGCAAGCAAAACACTCCTCCTCAGCTAATCGTCAAGACGCACCTAATACTCTCAGGATAGCCTTCGAGTATAAGTGCTTACTAGACGCTGGATCTTCGGACTCGCTTGCAAATATGCTTGCCCAGAGAAGACGTTTCATTTTTTTAGATATCTTATTTTCATGATATCTATTGTATAAAACGGAAAAAATGAAGCACAGCAAGTTTATGGAAAGTTTAGATTTTCACTGGTTTGTTTATATGTAATTCCCATATAAATGTGATATACTGTAAAAGGAGCATTCTTTGCTCTTTTTCGTGTTGGAAAAGGGGTTTTACTTATGAAGTTAAAGACCAGAATTATCATTTCCTTTTTTATTATTATATTGGTGCCGATTATTTTTACGGGTGCGGCTCTGTATGCTTTCAGTAATTATCAGCTGAAAGCCATAGAAGAGCAGTATGGAATTGAGAACCCTACGTATGAGAGCCTTGCAAATACAGCGCAGATGATCACGAATCTGACCCGCAATACGTTTGACAAGCTGGAGACGCAGGCTGTAGAGAGTCCGGAGAATTTTGAGAATGTTCAGTATCTGGATTCCCTGAATACGGAGTTAGCCAATAAACATTCTTTCTTGCTGGTAAAGATTACGGAACAGGTAACCTATACCGGTACGAATGATGATATCTCAGATCTCGTGGAGAATCTTCCCGTTTATGGGAACAGTATGGAGGGCAGTATTTATTTTGTCAGCCAGGTAAATGCGTTGGTTCGCCAGGTGGATTTTATTTTGCATGACGGACGTACGGGAAGTGCGTTTATTGTGACCAATGCGCTGCAAAGTATTCCCCAGTACAGTGAGCTGATCAAAAATATGATCGTTACGGTCGTTCTTATTTTGGTATGTACGGGTTTGGGATTAAGCCTTTGGATTTATCGTGGAATTGCTACGCCTCTTGCAAAATTAAAACAGGCGACGCAAAATATCAAAGAAGGAAACCTGGAGTTCACGCTGGAACCTGATGGTGTAGATGAAATCAGTGAATTGTGTCAGGATTTCGAAGAAATGAGAAAACGGTTGAAAGATAATGCAGAGGAAAGGATACAGTTTGACAGAGACAACAAAGAACTGATCAGTAATATTTCTCATGATCTGAAAACCCCTATCACTGCCGTCAAGGGTTATGTAGAAGGTATTATGGACGGCGTGGCGGATACTCCGGAAAAGATGGACCGCTATATCCGTACCATTTATAATAAAGCAAACGATATGGATCGTTTGATCAATGAATTGACATTTTATTCAAAAATTGATACAAATCGTATTCCCTATACCTTTAACAAGATTCATATCAGTGATTATTTTGATGACTGTGTGGAAGATCTTGGATTGGAGCTGGAATCCAAAGGGGTGAAACTGGGATATTTTAATTACCTGAAAGAAGATATTGTAGTGATCGCAGACGCAGAGCAGATTAAGCGTGTGATCAATAATATTGTCAGCAATTCTTTGAAATATATGAATAAGCCGAAGGGGATTGTGAACATTCGTCTGGAAGATGTGGGCGATTTTGTGCAGGTTGAGATTGAAGATAATGGCAAAGGAATTGCAGCAAAAGATATTCCGAACATTTTTGATCGATTTTATCGTACGGATGCATCCCGGAATTCTTCCAGAGGAGGAAGCGGGATCGGCCTTTCCATTGTGAAGAAGATCATTGAAGATCACGGAGGAAAGGTTTGGGCGACCAGCAAAGAAAATACGGGCACAGCAGTCTATTTTGTGCTTAGAAAGTATCAGGAGGTACCGATCAATGAGTAAGATTTTGATTATCGAAGATGAAGAAGCAATAGCGGATCTGGAGAAGGATTATCTGGAATTAAGCGGATTTGAAGTGGAGATTGAGCATCGGGGAGATGCAGGACTTCGCAAGGCTTTGGAACAGGAATATGATCTGTTTATTTTGGATCTTATGCTTCCGGAAGTGGATGGATTTGAAATCTGCCGGGAAGTCCGTGCTCAGAAAAATACTCCGATTATTATGGTATCTGCCAAAAAAGATGATATTGATAAGATCCGCGGTCTGGGTTTGGGCGCGGATGACTATATGACAAAGCCGTTTAGTCCCAGTGAACTGGTTGCCAGGGTGAAGGCACATATGGCGAGATATGAACGTCTGATCGGAACCGGTGTGCAGGAAAATGATATTGTAGAGATCCGCGGTATTAAGATTGATAAGACGGCCAGAAGAGTATGGGTGAACGGAGAAGAGAAGAATTTTACAACCAAGGAGTTTGATCTGCTTACGTTCCTGGCACAGAATCCGAACCGGGTATTTACTAAGGATGAATTATTTAAAGAAATCTGGGATATGGAGTCTATCGGTGATATTGCTACCGTTACGGTACATATCAAGAAAATCCGTGAAAAGATAGAGTTTAATACAGCGAAACCTCAATATATTGAAACAATATGGGGAGTAGGATATCGTTTTAAAGTGTAAAATGGAAAAGAATCTCGCAAGCGGGGTTCTTTTCTTATCGTATAGAGAGCAGTGTGTTATAATAAATATGGAAGAGAATTTTGCATGAAAAGATTGGATGAATGTTTAAAATTATATAGTACAGAGGATTATTACCCCTTCCATATGCCGGGGCACAAGCGGCAGTCGGCAAGCTGTTTTTGTGAGAATCCTTTTTCTATTGATATTACGGAGATTGAGGGTTTTGATAATCTGCATCATGCCCAGGGAGTGATCGCCCGGGCGCAGGAGCGGGCAGCCGAACTGTATGGGGCGGATCGGACCTGGTATCTGGTAAATGGCAGCACCTGCGGGATCCTGGCAGCGGTATCTGCCTGTACTACATTTGGCGGGACGATACTTATGGCTCGCAATTGTCATAGGGCAGCTTATCATGCGGCTTATCTGCGCAGATTGAAAACAGAGTATCTTTTTCCGGAAAAAGAGCCGGAGTATGGATTAAACGGAGGAATTTCTCCCGAAGAAGTAAAAAGAAAACTGAAAGAGAACCCGGATATTCAGGCGGTACTCATTACTTCTCCTACTTATGATGGAGTAATATCCGACATAGAAGAAATTGCTCAAATTGTGCATGCACATGGGATTCCGTTGATCGTGGATGAAGCCCATGGAGCCCATTTGGGATTTTGTGGATATTTTCCGGACTCTGCTATTTCTCATCATGCGGATTTAGTGATTCATAGTTTACATAAAACTATGCCGGCGCTGACTCAGACCGCTCTTTTGCAGCAGAAAGGGACGCGGGTGTCCGGTGATGCCATACAGAGATTTTTAAGTATTTATCAGACCAGCAGCCCTTCTTATGTCTTGATGGCAAGTATGGATGCCTGTGTGGGCATGATAGCGAAGGAAGGGAAGGAGCTGTTTGCCGCTTACGCAAAGAAGCTGTTTGCGTGCCGGGAACAGCTGAAGGCATTGGAGCATCTGCGTCTGGTGCCGGAAGATGTGGAAGGAAGCTGTGGGATTTATCGGATGGATCCTTCCAAACTTATCTTATATACAGGATACACGAATCTGGATGGGCCTACATTGTATCATCAGTTGCTGGATGACTATCACCTGCAGATGGAGATGGACGCGCCGGAATATGTGCTGGCTATGACCAGTGTGATGGATACGCAGGATGGCTATGATCGCCTGTGCAGTGCCTGTGAGGCGATTGACCGCAGACTGGAAACAAAAGAGAACCGACAGAAGGAAATGGCAGAACAGAAACCCAAAGCTGCTATGACGATAGCAGAAGCGTGGGAACGGGATAGTATATCCGTGCCCTATGAAAATTGCGCAGGAAAAGTCTTCGCAGAATATATTTATCTGTATCCGCCGGGCATACCGCTGGCAGTGCCGGGTGAGATTTTGACGGAAGAATTGCTCATGCAGGTGAAAGACTATCAGAAGAGAAAACTGAAAGTGCAGGGCCCTCAGGATGACAGCCTGGAATCTTTACAGATGGTAATAGAATAAGGAACAGAAAAATGGGAAAGATATTTTACATTATGGGAAAAAGTGCTTCCGGTAAGGACAGCATTTATGAAAAACTGAAAAGTCAAAAGAGTTTTCGGCTGGAGCCATTGGTTCTGTATACAACCCGCCCGATCCGGGAAGGGGAGAAAGAAGGAAGAGAGTATTTTTTCGTAAAGGAAGAGAAAAGACAGGAATTGATAAAAGCCGGAAAAGTGATAGAATCCCGGTCTTATGATACCGTATATGGGATTTGGTCTTATTTTACCGCGGATGAAGGACAGATAGAATTAGAAAAAAATGACTATCTGGGAATCGGCACCCTGGAATCTTATGAAAAATTGAAAGATTACTATGGTGAGAACGTGGTGTGTCCGATTTATATTGAAGTAGAGGATGGAGAACGGCTGAAGCGCGCTATCGCAAGGGAAGAGGCACAGCAGACGCCGAAGTACGAAGAAATGTGCCGCCGGTTTCTGGCTGATGCACAGGATTTTTCAGAGGCAAATATTGAAAAAGCAGGTATTACCAGGCGTTTTGTCAATGGAGATTTTGCGCATTGTCTGCAGCAGATTGAGGAATATATTGGCGGGATGCGATAAATGTGTTATACTATGAAGAAGACTTTCAGATAGGGGTGAGTATATGGCAGGATTTGATAAGGTATTAGGACATGAAGAGATTATAAAACACTTGCAAAATGCTGTGTTCATGGATAAGGTTTCTCATGCGTACATCTTTGATGGAGAAGAGAAGTCCGGGAAAAAGCTGCTGGCAAATCTGTTTGCCATGACACTGCAGTGCGAGGCCGGAAGAACGGAACCCTGTTTTCAGTGTTCATCCTGTAAGAAGGTGCAGAGTAGAAATCATCCGGATATTATATTCCTGGATCATGAGAAAGCGAATTTGATCAGTATTGATGAGATTCGGACACAGGTAGTGAACGATGTGGCTATTAAGCCATACACCGGTCCATATAAGATTTATATTATTGATGAAGCAGAGAAGATGAATCTGCAGGCACAGAATGCTATTTTAAAGACAATAGAAGAACCGCCTGCGTATGTGGTTATTATGCTGCTGACCAGCAATATCAGCGCGCTGCTTCCCACCATTTTATCCAGATGTGTAACCTTGCATTTGAAGCCGGTAAAGGATAGTCTGATTCGTAATTATCTTATGGAAGAGATGCAGATACCGGATTATCAGGCGGATATGAGCGTAGCGTTTGCCCAGGGAAATGTGGGAAAAGCAAAGGAAATTGCGGCATCCCATCAATTTCGGGAGATGACAGACCATGCCTTGTATCTGCTGCGGAATACACCGAAGATGGAGTTGTATGAGTTGGTGGAAGCCATTAAGCAGCTGACACAGGAAAAGGATTCCATTTATGATTATCTGGATCTGTTTTTGCTGTGGTTCCGGGATGTGCTGATGTTTAAGGCCACAAAGGAAGTAGATACGCTGGTATTTAAAAAAGAGATTAATTCCATCGAGGAACGGGCGAAAAAAAGTTCCTATGAAGGATTAGAAATTATTATAGAAGCGATTGAACGGGCGAAGGTTCGTCTGCATGCCAATGTTAATTTTGAATTGGTGATGGAGCTTTTGTTCCTGACGATCAGGGAGAACTAAGAATGGTAAAAGTAATCGGAGTTAGATTTCGTAATGTAGGCAAGATTTATTATTTTGATCCAAAAGATTTTCCGGTGGAGACCGGACAGCATGTCATTGTAGAAACAGCCAGAGGCGTTGAGTATGGCCATGTTGTACTGGGCATCCGTGAGGTAAAAGAAGAAAAGGTAGTACAGCCGCTGAAAGAAGTGCTGCGTATTGCCACACCGAAGGATGACGCAAAAGAAGAAAATAATCGCAAAAAGGAAAAAGAAGCTTTTCAGATCTGTCAGAAAAAAATCAAAGAGCATGAATTAGAGATGAAGCTAATTGATGTAGAGTATACATTTGACAATAATAAAGTATTGTTTTATTTTACTGCGGATGGAAGAATTGATTTCCGTGAGCTGGTAAAGGATCTGGCTGCTATATTTAAGACCAGAATTGAACTGCGCCAGATCGGTGTCAGAGATGAGACAAAGATTTTGGGAGGCATTGGGATCTGCGGACGCCAGTTGTGCTGTCATACGTATTTATCTGAGTTTGCGCCGGTTTCCATTAAAATGGCGAAAGAACAGAACTTGTCCCTGAATCCGACGAAGATTTCCGGTGTATGCGGGCGTCTGATGTGCTGTCTGAAAAATGAACAGGAAACCTATGAAGAACTGAATAAGAAACTTCCGGGAACCGGTGACAGAGTTACCACACCGGAAGGGTTAAAAGGTGAGGTGCAGAGCGTCAGCGTGCTGCGTCAGTTAGTGAAGGTTATTGTAGATATTGATGATGAAAAGGAAATACGTGAGTATAAGGTAGGGGAACTGAAGTTTAAGCCGAGAGCAAGAAAAGACAAGGAAAAGATTTCAGAAGAAGATATGAAGGCTCTGCGGGAACTGGAGAAAAATAAATAGAAAACAGAAGGGATCCGATGAGATGGGAGAAATGTTGTTAGAAGGCGAACGTCTGGATGACCTTCAAAATGGTTATAAGATCATTCAGAATCCTCAGAATTTTTGTTTCGGTGTGGATGCAGTACTTCTATCCTGGTTTGCCAGGGTGAAACCGGGCGAACATGTGCTGGACATGGGGACAGGCACCGGGATTGTTCCTATCCTTCTTCGGGCGAAGACGAAGGGTGAGCATTTTACCGGTCTGGAAATTCAGGAGGAAAGTGCCAGACTGGCACAGCGGAGTGTGGCTTACAATCATCTGGAAGAAGACATTACCATTGTAACCGGGGATATCAAAGAAGCTTCCGCCATTTTCGGAGGGGCTTCTTTTCATGTAGTTACCTGTAATCCCCCTTATATGACGAATCAGCATGGTCTGCAAAATGCCTGTCTGCCAAAGACAATAGCGCGTCATGAGGTGCTGTGTACGCTGGAAGATGTGGTATCTCAGGCGGCAAAAGTGCTGGTATCCAGAGGCAGATTTTATATGATCCACAGACCGTTTCGGCTGGCAGAGATTATGGGAACATTGATGAAATATAAATTGGAACCCAAAAGAATGCAGCTGGTGTATCCCTATGTGGATAAGGAACCGACCATGGTGCTCATTGAGGCTGTCTATGGAGGCAATCCCCGTATCACAGTGGAAAAACCACTGATCATTTATGAGAAGAACGGCACATATACCCGGGATATTTTGGATATCTATGGGCGGGAACAGGAGGAAGCATGAGAGGAATGTTGTATTTGTGCGCAACTCCCATTGGTAATCTGGAAGATATTACGTTTCGGGTACTGCGTACATTAAAAGAAGTGGATCTGATCGCTGCGGAAGATACCCGGAACAGCATTAAGCTTTTGAATCATTTTAACATAAAAACACCTATGACCAGCTATCATGAGTATAACAAGATAGAAAAGGGCTATTATCTGGTAGAGCAGATGCTGCAGGGAACGAATGTGGCATTGATCACGGATGCCGGTACGCCGGGGATTTCCGATCCGGGAGAAGAACTGGTAGCTATGTGCCATGAAGCAGGTATTGCGGTTACTTCTCTTCCGGGGGCGGCTGCATGTATTACCGCGCTGACTTTATCCGGCCTTTCTGCCAGAAGATTTGCTTTTGAAGCCTTTTTGCCTTCGGATAAAAAAGAAAAGAAGGCAGTGCTGGATGAATTGGTGGATGAAACCAGAACCATTGTTTTGTATGAGGCACCACATAGGCTTGTGAAAACTCTGGAAGAACTGCTGCAGGTTCTGGGTGACCGGAAAGTAAGTGTCTGCCGGGAACTGACGAAAAAGCATGAAACAGCATTTCGCACCACATTGTCGGAGGCGTTGGCCTACTATCAGGAGGAGGCGCCTAAGGGCGAATGTGTGCTGGTCATCCAGGGAAAGGATCGTCGTCAGATTCAGGAAGAAGAACAGAAGAAATGGGAAGAAATGACGATAGAAGAACATATGGCCCTGTATGAACAGCGGGGAATGGATCGTAAAGAGGCAATGAAAGCTGTGGCAAAGGATCGGGGTGTCAGCAAAAGAGAGATTTATCAGGCATTGCTGTCCCGGTAAAGAAGTAAGAAGAATAATTCCCATAATCGGTGAATACATATTAGCAAAACGACAGGAGAGTGTGTATGCTGAATGTAATATGGGGATGTATGCTGCTTATAGGAATTCTCTACGGTGCTGTGACGGACCGTCTTGCAGAGGTGACAGATGCAGCACTGTCTTCTGCGAAAGAGGCGGTAGCGCTTTGCATTGCCATGGCAGGAATCATGGCATTATGGGTAGGATTGATGGAGATTGCCCGCAGATCTGGATTGATGGATGTTATGACACGAAAGATGCAGCCGCTGCTGCATTTTTTATTTCCCAATATTCCACAGGATCATGAGGCCATGGAATACATTTCAACGAATATCATTGCCAATTTTCTGGGACTGGGCTGGGCTGCTACGCCGGCAGGCCTAAAGGCCATGGAGGCATTGGCCAGGCTGGAGGATGAAAAAAAGACGGTAATGCAGGGAATTGCCAGCAATGAAATGTGTACGTTTTTGATTCTTAATATTTCTTCACTGCAGCTGATTCCGGTGAATATTATTGCCTACCGGAGCCAGTACGGAAGTGTGAACCCGACGGCAATCGTAGGGCCGGCGATTGCGGCAACCGCTGTCAGTACGGCAGTGGCAATTGCTTTTTGTAAAATGATGGACCGAAAGCGGAGTGTATCGTAACGAACGAAAGATGTCAGGAATGAGATATGAACAAGAGAAAAAATATAACCGTAATTGTCGGCACCGTTCTGGTAATTCTGGGACTTTTGTTTATGGCGCTGGCACGAACGATTCCCGGTTTTGCGGATGGGTATCGCATACATATTTATAAGAGACAGGCAGATTTTTGGGGTAATCTTTATGGCCGGATACCATGTTCTGTGGCAGAGTGTGGTTTTTATCTGCTGCTTTTTGGGGTTCTGTTTCGTGTGATAAGAGGAATACGAACCTTTCGAAGAGAGGGAAACGGGAAACAAATATTGGCAGGTGAACTTGCCTTTTATTGGTGTATTGCAGGCGTTCTTTTCTTTTTATTTGTGATGCACGGCGGCATAAATTATTCGGCGGCTTCTTTTTCCGAAGAACATCAATTAAAACGGGAAGGTTATACCTTGGAGGAACTGGCAGAGGTTTGCTATATACTGGAAGCGGACATTGAGAAATGGGCCGATCAGGTGGAGCGCGGAACGGACGGATTGTTTTTGGAACCTCAGGAGTGCGGGAAGCTGGCAGCAGCAGCCATGGAACAGCTGGGAGAGGAGTATGCCGGTCTGGCCGGTCATTATCCGGTGCCGAAAGGACTGGGAGCATCCTGGGTCCTTTCTTATGAACAGCTGACGGGAATTTATTCGCCTTTTACAATAGAAGCCAATTATAACCGGGAGATGACAGCCTACAATATTCCCTTTACCATGTGCCATGAATTGTCTCATTTAAAGGGATATATGCGCGAAGATGAGGCTAATTTTATTGCCTGGCTGGCGTGCCGCCGCTCAGATGAGGCTGCTTTTTCTTACAGCGGCGCTTTGATGGGGTGGATTTATTGCGGCAATGAACTGTATACTTATGATAAAGTCACCTATCGGAAGATTCGGGATAGTTTGCCGGAATCGGCAGCTGCGGATCTGCGGGCAAATACAGAGTTTTGGGATCGGCACGAAGGTTTAACGGCGGATATTTCAGAAACGGTAAATGATACTTATTTAAAATGGAATCAGCAGGAATTGGGAATTCAAACCTATGACAGGGTGGTGGATCTGATCGTGAATTACCTGTTGGAAGAAGAATGAGAATCTTGGAGACAAGATTCTTTTTTTCTGCTCCAAAACATACATTGGTACATAAGTCAAATAGAGGGAGATGGGTTATGAGACTGCTGATGTTTTTGTCGGACATGATGATTCCGCTGATTTTGTTTTACATTGTAGGATTCGGACTTTTGATGAAAAAAAACGTATACGATGATTTTGTGGAAGGTGCCAGGGACGGACTGAAAACGGTGGTACAGATTCTTCCCACTTTGGTGGGTCTGATGGTGGCAGTGGGTGTTTTGCGGGCATCCGGCTTTCTGGATCTGCTGGCAGACTGGCTGGGAAATATTACCCAATACATAGGATTTCCGTCAGAACTGGTACCTTTGGCTATCGTACGAATGTTTTCTTCCAGTGCAGCTACCGGACTGGTGTTGGATTTATTTAAAGAGTATGGAACGGATTCCGGGATCGGGCTGATTACTTCTATTATGATGGGATGTACGGAGACTATTTTTTATACGATGAGTGTGTATTTTATCGCTGCCCGGGTAAAAAAGACCCGTTATACACTGCCGGGTGCCTTTCTGGCTACCATGGCAGGAATTGCGGCAAGTGTGTGGCTGGCGGGTATGATGCAGCGTATCTGACAGTGAGGAGGAGAAAATCTTACAAAAGTTTTCCAAATGGAAAAATGTCATTGCTATTTAGGAAGGGAAATTGTATAATTAATTATGGTATTTTATGTGTGGAAAGAGGAAAAACACAGGGAAATTTAAGATGAGAGGAATGGATCTATGGAGCTTAAGAAGACCTGCCGGATGGGAGTTTATGAGAAGGCATTTCCTGTAGAGCTGACATGGGAAGAACGGCTTGCCTATGCAAAGGAAGCAGGATTTGATTTTATAGAAATGAGTGTGGACGAGACAGATATGCGTATGTCCCGCCTGGACTGGAGCGATGAGCAGATTGCGGATATGCTGGAGGTGCAGCGCAAGGTGGGCCTGCCCATTGAAAGTATTTGTTTCAGTGCGCAGAGAAAGTACCCGCTGGGAAGCCAGAAGTGGGAAAAAGAGGCCAAAGAGCTGTTGAGAAAGGGGATTCTTTTCGCAAAGAAGATGGGTATTCGCATCATTCAGACTCAGGGCTATGATGTGTACTATGAGGAAACCAGCGACGAAACTACAAGGGAACGTTACTATCGCAACCTGGAAGAGGGAGTGATGCTGGCAGCGTCTCATGGAGTGATGCTGGCTAATGAGACCATGGAGAATGACTTCATGAATACCATAGAAAAAGCCATGTACAGTGTGAATCGCATCCAGTCACCGTATTTGCAGGTATATCCGGATATCGGTAATATTTCCAATGCGACGAAGGATGTGGTCGGAGATATTATCACTGGAAAAGGACACATTGCAGCGGCTCATCTGAAGGAAACCGTACCCGGCAAGTTTCGTGAAATTCCATACGGAACCGGACAGGTAGATTTTCCTCCGCTGATTGCAAAATTATATGAGCAGGGAGTGCGCAGGTATGTGGCGGAGTTCTGGTACTGCAACGAAGAAAACTGGAAAGAGATCGTAAAAAATAACCGTATCTTCCTGGATGAACAATTTGCGAAAGCGCAGGAAATATTAGGGTTATAACATATATTTTGATGTGTGGAAAGGAGCGGGCAACATGGCAAAATATGTAATTGGCCTGGATAATGGCGGAACCTCCACGAAGGCCGCAATTTTTGATCTGGAAGGCAGAGAAATTGCGACAGCCGGAAAGCAGACAAAGGTGATTACGCCAAAATCCGGTTATACAGAGAGAGATATGGAAGAGCTTTGGCTGGCTAACTGTGATTGTGTGAAGCGTGCGCTGGAGAAAGCAAAAGTGGATGGAAACGATGTGCTGGGTATTGCTGTCTGCGGTCACGGAAAAGGATTATATGCCTGGGGCAAGGATGACAAGCCTGCTTACAATGGCATTATTTCCACCGATAACCGTGCATGGGAGTATCCGAAGAAGTGGTATGAGAGCGGCGTGCATGCGCAGCTGCACGATCAGCTGTGCCAGGAATTTATGGCATGCCAGCAGGTGGCACTTCTTGCCTGGTTTAAGGATCATAACAGAGCGGTTTATGATAACATTAAGTATGTATTTTCTGTAAAAGATTACGTGCGTTTTCGTTTGACAGGGGAAGCCTACTGTGAAGCAACCGACATATCCGGCTCCGGACTTATGGATGTAAAAAATGCCAGATTTGACAAAGAGATCCTGGAAAAACTGGGCATTGGCGAAGTGTATGAAAAGCTGGCGCCGATTAAGTATTCTTATGATCTGTGCGGTACCATTACCAGAGAAGCTGCAGAATTGACAGGACTTCCGGAGGGAACACCGGTGGCAGGCGGTATGTTTGATATTGATGCCTGTGCGGTAGCAGTAGATGTAACCTCTCCAAAGGAAATGTGTACCATTGCGGGAACCTGGAGTATTAATGAATATATTTCCAAGACACCGGTTATGGACGGAAGCATTGCTATGAACTCTCTGTTTGCAATGCCGGGATATTATCTGGTGGAAGAGTGCAGCGCTACTTCTTCCGGCAACCTGGAATGGTTTTTGGAGCATTGTATGGAAGGGTATCCGGTACCGGAAGGCGCGAATTTATACGACTTGATCAATGAGAAAGTTGCCAGCGTAAATCCGGAGGAATGTGATGTATATTTTCTTCCGTTTCTGTATGGTTCCAATGCGCATCCACTGGGCAAAGGCGCATTTGTGGGGCTGACTACTTATCATGAAAAAGCGCATATGCTGCGCGCCATTTATGAAGGTGTTGTATATTCTCATAAGACGCATATTGATAAATTACTATCTTCCAGAAAGCCTCCGGAGGCCATCCGTATGGCGGGCGGTGCGGCAAATTCCAAGGTATGGGTGCAGATGTTCGCAGATGCACTGGGCTATCCCATTGAAACCGTTGATGCGAAGGAACTGGGTGCGTTAGGCTGCGGTATGGCGGCAGCGATCGCAGCAGGTGTCTACAAAGATTATAAAGAGGCAGCAGAGCATATGGTACATGTGTCTGACCGTGTGTATCCAGATCCAAAGATGACTGCCGTTTATCAGAAGAAATATGAAAAATATCGTGCAGTAAGCAAGGCTCTTGATACTGTCTGGGGACAGTTTGAGGTATAAGGAACAATCATTTATTTAAGAAAGGTGGCAAACAATTATGGCAAACAAAGGTACTACACCAAAAACAATGAAGGCATTGGTAGCATACAGTAAGGACGATTATCGTTTTGAACCGGAATATCCCACACCGGAATGTGGACCAGATGATATTATTATTAAGACAGAAGCCTGCGGTATCTGTGCCGGCGATTTAAAGTGCAATCACGGTGCAGCTATGTTCTGGGGCGATGATGTGCAGCCATCCTGGGTAAAACCTCCATTTATTCCGGGACATGAATTCTTTGGCCGTATCGTAGAGATGGGCGAAAATGTAGAAGGATATGAATTAGGGGACAGAATTATTGCAGATCAGATTGTTCCGTGTGGAAAATGCCGTTTCTGTAAGGATGGACATTATTGGATGTGTCAGCCCCATGATATGCTGGGATTCCAGTCATACAATAACGGCGGTATGGCAGAATACGTAAGATATTCGAAAAATTGTGTGCTTTCCAGAGTACCGGAAGAGATGTCTCTGGAGCAGGCACTTCTGGTAGAGCCTTATGGATGTTCCAAACATGCCGTAGACCGTGGAAGCATCACAAACGAAGATGTAGTAGTGATCTCCGGCGCGGGTACACTGGGTCTTGGTATGATTACCTATGCCAGAATGAAAAATCCTAAATTATTAATTGCTTTGGACATGCAGGAAGGCCGTCTGGAAAAAGCAAAAGAATTTGGCGCAGATCTGGTATTCAATCCGGGCAAATGTGATATTGACAAAGAGATTAAGGCTTTGACAGATGATTACGGATGCGATGTATATATTGAGGCAACCGGACATCCATCCAGTGTTATTCAGGGATTAACGGTTACAAGAAAACTGGGACGTTTTGTAGAATTTTCTGTATTTGGTTCAGAAACCACAGTAGACTGGTCGATTATCGGCGATCGTAAAGAGCTGGATATTCTGGGATCTCATCTCAGCCCTTATGCTTATCCATTTGTAATTGAGAATATGGTAAAAGGCAATCTGAAGACAGAAGGAGTGGTAAGCAGCTACTTTACTCTGGAAGAGTGGGAAAAAGCATTTGAATATGCGACCGGAAAATATGGCGATTTTAAAGTTGCCTTCAAATTCTAGTTTTTCGTTTTCAAACTTAAAACAGGAGATCTCCCAAAACTCCGATTGCAGCGGTGGTTTTGGGAGACCTTTTTGGGAGCGGCAAGAGGAATAAAGATGGATAGAAATTTAAACATAAAAATAGCATATTGGTATTTTACGTTGGGGATGACACAGGATGAGATTGCAAAACGTTTATCTTTTACGAGGCAGAAGATAAATCAGATTATTAATTCTCTTCCGGATCAGGAGATTGTATCCATTAATATTCATGGGTATGAGCGTGACCATGTGGAACTGGAGATGCAGGTAGAGGAAAAGTATGGCCTAAAAGAAGTAATTATTGCCTCCGATTATGGGGAAGCAGATACAGCATTGTATAAAGTGGCGAATGTAGCGGGACAGTATCTGGATGAGATTATCCGTCAGGGCGATATTATTGGAGTATCCTGGGGCAAGACTTTAGCAGAGGTGGTAAAACAGATGCCTTTTAAACGCCGTGCAGAATGTTGTGTGGTGCAGTTGATGGGGGCGCAGAATTTTGAGCAGTCTGTGGAAAAGTCTGATGAGATTGCCAGGGGTATGGCCAATCGGCTGGATTGTGCCAGCTATATGCTGTATGCACCGGTTGTGGTAGAAAATGCCGAGACCAAGAAGTGGCTTCTTAAGGAAAAGAGCGTAAAAGCTTCTTATGAATGGATGAAAAAGTGCAATATTGCCGTTTTGGGCGTGGGAGAACTGACGGAAGAATCGACCATGTGTACAAGAGGGTATATTACAAAAGAAGATATCCATATCCTGCAGGAGCAGGGATTTGTGGGGGATATTGCAGTAAACCCGTTAAGGGAGGACGGCAGCTATGATCACTGTCCCATTGCAGATCGTGTTCTGGCAGCAGATATGGAATGTTTAAAGAATATTAGAAATACTGTACTGGTGGCATGCGGAACGCGAAAAGTCAGAGCAATCCGTGCAGCCCTGAATTCAGGGTGTATCGACACCTTAGTGATTGACGAGACAACCGCCCGCCAGGTTATGGAAATGGTATAAGACGAAAAAGAGAGATCATAGAATGAACCAGAGAAATGTGAAAATAATTATTTTTGATATGGACGGGGTGATCCTGGACAGCGAGCCTCTTCATGAGATCGCGCGGCAGACCATGTTTCGAAATTTTGGTATTGTACCCGATGAAAGCTTTCCCAGCCCCGTGGGGAATTCTTCCAGTGGATTCTGGAGACAGATCATTGCCATATGCGGCATAAAGGGAGATCCCTATGATTTAGAGGCGCAGCAGTATCACCTGGTGGCGCGGCAGATTGAGGAGAATCATATTCCGCCGTCGGACGGCTTGAGGGAAGTGCTGGATTGGGCAAAAACGCACGATATTAAGGTGGGACTGGCTTCTTCCTCAACCAGAGTGCTGGTAGATGATGCACTGCGTATTCTGGGTATTCAGGGGTATTTTGACTATACCGTTTCCGGAGATGAGATTCCGAAGAAAAAACCAGAGCCGGATGTATATCTGAGAGTGCTGGAAATGGCCGGAATTCCGGCCGAACAGGCCGTTGCGGTAGAAGATTCCCGAACAGGTGTGGAAGCGGCAAACCGTGCAGGGATTTTTTGCTATGGCTATCAGAATCCGACTTCCGGGGAACAGGATCTGACCCATGCGGGAAAGAAGATCGTGAATCTTCGTGAGATTATTTGCGAGTAGAAGACAAGCGTCCCGAAGGACGCTTCCGTTAAAAGAGATATTTTTCTAATACTGGGAATTGGGAGGGACCGATTTCCAGTATTTTTTTATGGAATTCTTTTAAAGTAAAGTCTTCGCCCCAGGTATCGCGGGCTTTTTCCTGCAGATCCATAAAGTTCAGGTAGCCGATATAATATTTTAAATAGTTTGCAGGGTTTTCCACGATATATTGAAAAATTTCCCGGCATACGGCATCATCGGAAATGCCGAAGGAATGAAGATACTCGGTGACAGTATCTGCAGTCCAGCCCCGGTAGTGTATGCCAATATCCATAATAGAATAAAGACATAAGTTAATGGAGCGGTTTTGCCATAACACCTGAGTCAGATTTTTATCCTTGCTCAAATATTGATAGGAATAGGCCTCTACATAAGTTGCCCAGCCCTCTGTATATCCGCCGTAATTCAGGATGTTGCGGATATCTGCCGGCTTGCATTGCCCGAAATAGACCGTCTGGTACAAATGTCCGGGGAAACCTTCGTGGGCCAATGTGGTGAAGAGATCCATTTTTGTAGAAGTGCTGCTGTTATTAATGTAGATGATGTTTGGCGATAAGGTATCGGCGGGAGGTGTCAGATAAAAGGCAGGACTTGAAAACTCTTCCAGGGACGGATGAACAAACTTGACTTCATAGGAGGGGATTTTCATTTCTGGGAAGTCCTGTGTGAGTGCTTTTTCCAGGATTTTCAGCATCTGAGAAGGAATTTTTGTATTATCGGTGCTGATCTGCGTGTTCAGACCGTCTTCGGAGGCTAATGTATTTACCAGTTCCGGATGGGCAGTGAGAATTTGGCGCATGGATTTATAATCGGCAAGAAGCTGATTATATAAGCGCTTTTCAATCGCTTCTACACCGGAATAATCGCCGGTTTCCGACTGGATGAGGTATTCGTAATATTCGGTGCCGCCGGGAAGATACCGTAATCCGTTTTCATTTATGCCGGTGCCTTTCAGTGCCTGCAGACCTTCCATAAGATTCGTATAGGCGGGAATGACCTGCTGGTTTAAAATCTTTTCGTGGGTCAGTATGTAGGAGGAAATTTCCGGTTCTGTGAGAGGTTCATCAAAGGAGGTCAGTTTTTCCTGAAACATGATGGAGAGGTAGTTGTCTGCTGTATTTCTTCCGTCGGCTGGTGCGCTTTCTGCCATATCGGCGGAAGCTGCAGCGGCCTGTGTCAAAAACAGCTGGCATTGGTCGATGACGCGATCCACGGCAGTATCACTCATAAACAGTCCCTGCTGAGATTTTAACTGCTGGAAAGCCAGGATTTCTTCAAAGTACGCAGGAATCGTGTTTAGCAGGCCCAGATAGTCTTCCACGTCCTGTTTGGTCCGGAAGGTATATTCTGCCAAAAGTACAGGCAGCTGTGCCTGAATACCCAGATTAGGGCTTAATACTTCGGTCAGCATATAGTGGTCTTTGACAGAAAGCTGTGTACGAATATCCAGATCCAGAATATCATAGATGATCTGGTTTTCTTCTGAAAGTTTCTTGTAAGTGAAATCATGGAGTTTCTTTTGGTCTTCCTCCAGAAGATGATAGGACCTGGACATGTCATCAGCAGAGAGAGAACCCAGGCTAATGGCGTAATTTTTGATGCCGTATTGCTCCGGATAAGCCAGGGTATAGTGCATGTTCAGGGTATTAGAGCTGATCTCCCGGCTGAACAGTTCCTGCGTAAACCGGTCAAATTTTTGATTCTCTGTGAGAAGGAAACCAAAGTGCCAGCCGGAAAACCCAAGGCCTGCCAATAGAATGGCTGCTGCACAGAAAAAAATCAGCCGTTTTTTATACTTGTGCAGGTTAGAGAATGATATTTTTTTCATGGATACCTTTCTTAGGCGGAAGAAATAGAATTATTATTATTGTATGTGCAGAGGGAATTTGGTAGAAATGAATTTTCAAAGATTTTTTTGATAAATAGGGTATGATTGTGATACAATTACTACATAGATGTGTAAAAATAAGAAAGGACAAAAGATATGGAACATATTTATGATATGATTATTGTAGGAAGCGGTCCTGCGGGTTTGGCTGCTGCTATTTATGCATCAAGAGCCCGTTTAGATGCTATTTTAATGGAAGAAAGTTATGCTACCGGAGGACAGGTACTTACCACGCCGGAGATCGATAATTATCCGGGTGTGCCGGGAACTTCCGGTTTTTCACTGGCAACTGCTTTTCGTGGACATGCAGAGAAGATGAAAGCGGTTTTTGAGAGAGTATCGGTTAAGAAAATTGTGCCGGATGATCCAGCCCCGGGCATTAAGCGTGTGATCACAAATCATGGAGAATATCTCACGAGAACTATTGTTTTGGCTACCGGTGCGGCGCATAAGCATCTGGGTGTACCGGGTGAAGAGGAATATAAGGGAAAAGGTGTATCTTATTGTGCACATTGTGACGGCGCGTTCTTCCGGGATAAAACCACAGTGGTTGTGGGCGGCGGAGATGTGGCAGTGGGAGATGCCATGTTCCTGTCCAGAATTTGCCAGAAGGTATATCTGGTTCATAGAAGAGGAGAGCTGCGGGCAGCGAAATCGCTGCAGGAGAGCTTACGTACCTGCAGGAATGTGGAAATCATATGGAATCACACATTGACGGAAATTCAGGGTGACGGAAAGGTAACTGGTGTGGTGCTGCAGGATGTTGGCACGAAAGTGCAGACAGAACTTCCGGTGGACGGCGTATTTATCGGTGTGGGCATGACACCGAATTCTGCAGCAGGAGAAGGCCTTCTGGAACAGGATGCAGCCGGCTATATAGTGGCAGGAGAAGAAGGAAAGACCAGCGTACCGGGAATCTATGCAGCCGGGGATGTGAGAACAAAGGCATTGCGCCAGATTGTAACCGCAGTGGCAGATGGTGCAAATTGTGTGGCATCTGCAGAAAAATATCTTGCAGAACAATAGAATAAAGTAGTGGGAAAGGCCAAGGACATGTGTGTCCATGGCCTTTTTCTTTGCCAGAATATTAAGACTTGACAATAAAATGTTATTTTGTTAAAATAAGTTCGTAATAAGTTGTAACAAATCTGTAATAAATAAAAACAGATACAAATTGTTGCAGAAAAGTTAACGTTCGTTCAGCCCGCGCCATTCGCCCATTTTGTGAAGCATGGCTGAACTTTTAGGAAAAAAATAAGGGATTTGGAGGTTTACATGTGTAATAGAAGATGGAAGGCAGCGGTGTGTGCTGTTGCAGGTGTTATTTTGACAACGGGCATGAGCAGCAATGTGTGGGCACTGCCCGCAGAGAATGCACTTGCGGGAGTTAGCGTAACACTGGAGAGTACTTCTACGAATGAGAATGACACAGGTACAGCCGATACACAGATGGCGGCAGCAGAGGGGAGTCTGGCAGCCGCACAGGTGAATGATTATGTGAATATCCGCGACAGTGCATCCGAAGAAGGGGAGATTTTAGGCAAGCTGTACAACGGAAGTGTTGCAACCATTCTGGGACAAGAGGGAGATTGGTTCCAGGTGACTTCGGGTTCTGTGACCGGATACATAAAAAGGGAGTATTTAGTATATGGCGATGCGGCAGAAGAGGAGATTGCCGCAGCTAAAATTACTACAGCAACGGTAAATACACAGACTCTGTATGTGAGAGAAGAGCCAACTGCGGAATCAAGGATTTTAGATGCATTGGCAGAAGGTGAGACGGTTGTTGTAGAAGAAACCTTAGAGGGTTGGGAGAAAATCGTTATTGAGGATCAGGAATGTTACATTTCCACAGAATACGTGACTTTGGAGGAAACTTATAAAGAAGCGGAGTCTAAAGAAGAAGAGGAAGCCCGGCTTGCTGCAGAGCATGCCAATATAAGGCAGGAGCTGATTGATTATGCCCAGCAGTTCGTTGGAAATCCGTATGTCTGGGGAGGTACCAGTCTGACAAACGGAGCGGATTGTTCTGGCTTTGTAATGTCTGTGTATCAGCATTTTGGATATGATCTTCCCAGAACGTCCAGAGAACAGGCAGCCGGTGCAGAGGCTATTTCAGAAGAAGAAATGCAGCCCGGTGATCTGCTTTTTTATGGCGGGAGCAGCTCCATCAATCATGTCGCAATTTATATCGGAGATGGACAGATTGTGCATGCAAGTAATGCCAGAACGGGAATTAAGATTTCGGATTATCATTATCGCACTCCGGTGAAAATCGTCAGCTATTTATAAGAATCATAATTATAAGTAAAAGAGAGCAGTTGGAAGGGCTGTTCTCTTTTATTCTGCCGTTTTTGGGAAAAGAGATTATGTTTTGAAGGAAATATTGCAAAACCTATATAATGAATTATGTAGACCATGTAAAATATCATGATTTCCTGATTTATATAAATTTTGAAAAAAATAATATTCAGAAAATTCTCAGAATAAAAAGTGCACAATAAAATATTAGAGAATGAAAAGAGTAAAACATTCGTAATACTTTGGTAACAAAGTTATCCACATACAAAAACCCTTCAAACATGGGGAAAAGTGAGTTTTACACGGAGTTATCCACATTACCCACACAAAAAAAGGTGTAAAATGTGGATTGACATAACGAGAATGCGAACAATCGTTTTGGCCACTTTTGATGAAATTGAGAAAAATGGATAAAAAAAGAGAAAAGGACTTGACTTTTATGTATTAAAATAGTAGAAGAAAAAAAGGAAAAATATTGCAAACTATAAATAAATTCAAATAATTGTCTGATAATTATGGGTTTACCATAACTGCAATAAAAAGAACAAAGAATTGCAAAATGAATTGCTTTTCTTTGTTCTTTTTAAGATTATTTATGCTGCATTCGCTTGATTACTTTCAGACGAGTGAATTCTTCTCGTTCTTTTTCTTCCAGCGCGTTGCTGATATCCTTGGTCAGAGTTTCATATTTAGGGATGGTAATATTCTTCAGCGCATTCGCACGCTTCTGGGTTTTTTTAATGTTTACCGCCAGACGATATGCGGAGTTCTCTATCATAGACAGCCGGACGGTCAGAAGCTTCACTTTTTCAAAGGCTTCTTTGGCCTCGTCCAGACTGGATTTGGCGCTGTAGTACGCATATGTGGGACGGTTTGTGGTAGGATCGGATTCTACCAGCGGAATTTCTGTACCCATAACGCTTCGCGTTTTAATACGAATGGATCGGTCTATCGGCACGGTATATGAAATCTGTTCTACATTGCTGATGCCCATATCTATACTGGCGCTCTGCAGTGCGGCATAGGCAGTACGAAAGGTGCTGTCGATCTGAGACTGGATATCCTTTGCCTGATCGATCAGTTCCATCAGTTCGCGGATCAGAATATTACGCTTTTTATCCATCAGATCGTAGCCCTGTCGTGCCAGTGCCAGCGAATTTTTTGCCTGCATAAGATTTCCCTTGGTGGGAAAGGTATTCAGATCCATGAAATCCCTCCTTACTCTGTATCTTCTGCTTTCGCTGGAAGAATTTCTCCTGTTTGAAGATTCATTTCCATTGGCTTATAGTATTGTGTCAGAACCTTGGTATCGATACGATCCAATTCTTCTCTTGGGATTAATCCCAGAAGCTGCCAGCCTTTGTCTAAGGTTTCCAGGATGGAACGGTTTTCCAGTGCTCCCTGTCCCACGAAGCTGTGCTCAAAAGCATTACCGAATACCAGGTACTTTTTATCCAATGGAGATAATTCATCTTCACCGATAACGGATGCCAGCGCACGGGCATCGCCTACTTTGGCATAGCAGGAGAATAACTGGTTTGCAACAGCCTGGTGGTCTTCACGGGTATAACCTTCGCCAATGCCATCCTTCATCAGACGGGACAGAGAAGGCAATACATTGATTGGCGGATAAATAGACTGTCTATGCAGCTGACGATCCAGAACGATCTGACCCTCTGTGATATATCCGGTAAGATCAGGAATTGGATGTGTGATATCATCATTTGGCATGGTCAGAATCGGAATCTGCGTAACAGAACCCTGTCCTCCGCGCACGATACCGGCTCTTTCATAAATGGTTGCCAATTCACTGTATAAATATCCGGGATAACCTTTTCGGGATGGAATCTCACCTTTGGAAGAGGATACTTCTCGCATAGCCTCTGCAAACGAAGTAATATCTGTCAGAATAACTAAAATATGCATTCCTTTTTCAAACGCCAGATATTCAGCGGCTGTCAGGGCTACTTTTGGTGTAATCAGACGTTCTACAACTGGGTCATTTGCCAGGTTCAGAAACATGACTACATGATCGGATACTCCACTTTCTTCAAACGTTCGGCGGAAGAAGTCGGCAACATCGTATTTAACACCCATAGCGGCAAATACGATAGCAAATTCTTCATCCGTGTCATCACCCAGAGAAGCCTGCTGTACGATCTGTGCAGCCAGCTGGTCGTGGGGCAGACCGTTTCCTGAGAAAATAGGAAGTTTCTGTCCGCGGATGAGGGTGGTCAGCCCGTCGATAGCAGAGATACCTGTACGAATGTAATTACGGGGATATTCACGGGTTACGGGATTTAATGGAAGTCCATTAATGTTTAACCGTACATCGCCTGCGATTGGTCCTAATCCGTCGATAGGTTCTCCGATGCCGTTAAAGGTACGGCCCAGGATATCTGAAGAAAGTTCGATCTCCATGGGATGTCCTGTGAGTTTCGTATGGGTATTTAGAAGAGACATGGTTTCTGTTCCTTCAAATACCTGAATAACTGCTTTGTCTTTATAAACTTCTATAATACGGCCAAGTTTCTTTGTGCCGTCATCGGATTTGAATTCGACAATTTCGTCATAAGCAGCATCTTTAATGCCTTCCAGAACGACAAGGGGGCCGTTGATCTCACTGAGGCCTAAATATTCAATTGACATAATCTATTTCCTCCTTTATCCGTTCTTTTCCAATACGTTGTTATAAAAGTCATCAATAGCTGTGCGATATTCGTCAAACAGTTCAGGCTGGTCGTTAGGAATATCGTATTTAATGGAGATGATCTTTTCAAATATATTTTCGCTTTTTAAAACTGACATAGGCATACCCATCGTAACCAGTGCGCGGGCTTTCTGATACAGATACAGGATAATTTCCATCATTTTGTATTGTTTGCTCATAGGAACGCAGGTGTCGTCTTTGTGGAATGCGTTCTGCTGTAAGAAGCCCAGACGGATGACTCTGGCAATTTCCAAAGTTAATTTCTGGTCATCCGGCAGAACGTCGCTGCCGATCAGTTTCACAATTTCCATCAGACTGCTTTCCTGATTTAGAATGGAAAGGATCTGATTGCGGTATTCTACGAAGTTTGGAGCTACATTTTCTTTGTACCATGGAGCCAGATCTCCCAGGTATTCGCTGTAACTGGTCAGCCAGTGGATAGCCGGGAAGTGTCTTGCATAGGCCAATGATTTGTCCAGTCCCCAGAAGCAACGTACGAAACGCTTGGTATTTTGGGTAACCGGTTCGGAAAAGTCACCGCCCTGTGGTGAAACGGCACCGATAATAGATACAGAACCTTCTGCACCGTTTAAAGTTTCCATCTGGCCTGCACGTTCATAGAAAGCAGACAGCCGGGATGCCAGGTAAGCAGGGAAGCCCTCCTCTGCAGGCATTTCTTCCAGACGTCCGGACAACTCACGAAGAGCTTCGGCCCAACGGGAGGTAGAATCGGCCATGATCGCTACGTCGTAGCCCATATCACGATAGTATTCAGCCAGAGTAAGACCCGTGTAAATAGAAGCCTCACGGGCAGCTACCGGCATGTTGGATGTATTGGCGATCAGTGCAGTACGATCCATCAGCAGGTTTCCGGTTCTTGGGTCGATCAGTTCACCGAATTCTTCCAGAACCTGTGTCATTTCGTTGCCACGCTCTCCGCAGCCGATGTATATGATAATGTCTGCATTCGACCACTTTGCAATCTGATGCTGGGTCATGGTTTTACCGGTACCGAATCCGCCGGGGATTGCTGCAGTACCACCCTGTGCGATGGGGAACAGGGTATCCAGAATACGCTGTCCGGTGATGAGTGGTTTATTGGCCGGGAATCGTTTGCTGGTAGGGCGGGGAATACGGATCGGCCATTTCTGTGCCAGTGTAATTTCCACTTCTTTTCCCTGATCTGTTTTTACAATAACGATTGGTTCATGAACCGTATAGGATCCATCTGGAACTACGCGTACGACTTCACCTGAAATATCAGGCGGAACCATAGATTTGTGCATGATAGACTGAGTTTCCGGTACTTCTGCGATAATCGTACCTCCGTGTACCATATCTCCTACGGATACCTTTACGGTAACATCCCATTTTTTATCCGGATCCAGAGGATCTGCACTCATACCGCGAGTGATATATTTTCCGGAAGCTTTTGCGATTTCTGTAAGCGGCCGCTGGATACCGTCGAAGATATTATTCAGGATACCAGGCCCTAAAGTAACGGAAATGGCGTCTCCGGTGGCGGTTACGATTTCTCCGGGTTTCAGGCCGCTGGTTTCTTCGAATACCTGAATGGTAGTCATGTCTTTGGTAAGAGAAATAACTTCGCCTACCAGATTTTCTTTTCCTACGTATACCATTTCAGCCATTTTGAAACCGGTATTGCCTTTCAGGTAGATGACGGGGCCATTGATTCCATATATAATTCCTGTTTTACTCATGCATCAGACCTCCGCTAAATGAATATTCTTCCTTTTCTGCCTCAAACAGTGAGGAGAGGGTATTGTCAATTAATATGTTTTTGCCGGGTATCACTGCTTTCATGCCGCCGAAAAAGGGCTCTTTGGCAATTTCTACCTGATAGCCTGTGCGGGAGGACAAGTCTGCCTGTAAAGCAGCATCGTCAGGAGAGATATAAAAGTGGATCTCATCTCCGCCTGCAAAAGCAGCGGCAGTTTTGATTTTATTAGTCAGATACTCTGTATAGGCAGGAGTAGAGGTAAATTTTTCCAGGAGGGATTTTACTTCTGTAAACAGCTGTGTTTTCAACTCCTGTTGTTTCAGAGAAAGTTTTCGTTTTATATGAAGCTGTTTCGTGGATATGGACTTATTGATCTGGCGTTTTAAGTTGTCAGACTCGGTCTTTAGTTCAAATTCAGCCTGGCGCAGCTTGGCCTCTTTATGTTCTTCCAGCTGAGCTGCCAGCTTTTTTTTATAGGATTCCAGTTCCTGCGCAGCCTCTTCCCTTGCAGTTTCCATGGAAGTGTCATAAAAATGCTGTAACTTTTCTTCCGTTGTCAATTTAATCACCTTCTAATCTATGCTAATATTGTATTTTTGAGATTATTTTGTAAAATTCACAGGTTTTACAGTTTGACTCCGATTGCTTCGTTTACATAAGAAGTAATGAAATCAGGAGCACGTCCGGTTCCATGACGATCCGGAATTTCGATTAAAAGAGGCAGCTTGTGGTTTAAGCGGACATCATCGATAATGTCCGGAAATTCCTTGCCGAACTTTTCGGTAAGGAGAATGACTCCCACCTCTTTGTCAGCCAGCGTAGTCTCCAGTGCCTGACGGAGCTCCTGGCGTTCCTTTACAACGATACCGTCCACCCCCGCCAGACGCATGCCGGTGAGGGTATCCAGGTTATCACTGATTAAAAACATTTTCATAAAGCTATCCTCTTCTCTTATCTGTCAATTAAAGTCGGCCTAAGATCATGAAGGAAATAATCAAACCGTATAAAGCGATACCTTCTGCCATAGCTACGAAGATCATAGATTTACCAAACAGAGAACCATCTTCACTGATCGCACCCAGGGCAGCAGATGCAGCACTTGCAACGGCGATACCGGAACCAATACCGGAAATACCGGTAACCAGAGCAGCACTTAAGTAACCCAGGCCTGTAGCCAGTCCGGCAGAAGATGCAGCGGTTTCTGCTGCTTCTACGCTTACTGCGCCGGAGAACATTACAATGGTTCCCACTAATAAAGCGCCGAAGAATAAGCAGCAATTAGCAACCAGTGATTTTTTATAGCGGGCTTTTGTTTTTTCTCCCAGGAAGAAATATCCCATAGGAACGATAATGCTTAAAATAAGTGCAGCAGCTGTTGTAAATTGAATTAATGTTGTCATAATAATAATCCTCCTTAAATTAACAATTCTTCTTTAAAAATGGTTTAAATGCTTTTCCGTCTCCTTTGTAGAAACGGCTGAACAATTCATAATATTCCAGACGCAGTACCTGAATACCGACGATCAGACCTTCCATGGCACATACAAAAATGTTGCCCAGGACGATAACCAGCCAGTTGGGACTGCCGCCTTCCGTGGCGCCTGCCAGCATCAGAACAACTTCCATCATGGCTGCATGGCTGACTGCGAAAGCGCCGATACGGACAAAGGAAATGGTGTTGGAAAAATAGCTGAGCATAATTTCAAATAATTCGAAGAAACTCTGCACTAGAAACATTCCTACGCCGCCTTCAATAACCGGATGTTTCTTTTCAACCAGGTGCGCCAGTGGTTCTTTCATCATAATAATAATCAGCGGAACGATGAACATGATGGCGAGAACGATGGCTCCCGGAAGCGTGTGTCCGGTCATAAACAAGAAGATTACGGCGACTAAAGAGCCGTAGAATATAAAACCGGATATAGCATTCTGGCTGAACCATATATTTTCCGAATCCTTTGCCTTACATGCATTGATGATGTTTAGGATCATGGTTGCCAGGATCAGGAACATACCAAAGGCAACGGCTACGACGAATACCGTGTTCATCTGTCCGATGAGAGGAAGTGTAGTCATATGCTCTACCGGACGCAGCCACAATGCAGGCAACACATCTTCAAAACCGAAGAAACTTCCGAACATAAAGCCGAATAGGGTGGAGAAGAAACCGGCAGAGCTGATAATGGCAGCCAGCGCAAGCTTCTTGAACCTGTAAAGCAGGTATCCACCAATGAGGAGGCAGAGCCCCTGCCCGACATCGCCGAACATGATACCGAAGATAAATGAGTAAGTAATGGCAACAAAGATGGTAGGGTCTATTTCGTTATAGGCCGGAAGACCGTACATGCCGATATACAGCTCAAATGGTTTAAAAAGTTTCGGATTCTTCAGTTTGGTAGGCGGTTTGCGAGATGGATTGCTGTCAACATCTTCTATATGAGAAAAGACATTAATATCATCCGCGATTTCCTCCTGGAAGGATGCGGCATCTTCTTCTGTCATCCATCCGCAGAGAATGTAGAAGGAATCTTTCTGCTCTTTTGTGCAGGCAGCTACTTTACGTACATCAAAATTAGTAGAAAGAGCATCCAGACAGTCTTTTGCAGAAATGATCTTAATCGCCTGTTTCTGAAGAAGTGCAGTCATTTTTGTGCGGCACTTCTTAATCTTTTCTTCCAGATCAAAAATTTGCTGGCTTAACTGTTCATAAGCCTGTTCCGGTGTACCGATATATTCATCCGGAATCGTCAGCTGTTCAAAGTGCATGGAGGAAAATATAGCATCCACCTGCAAAATTTGGTTTTTGGGCACGAAATAAACGCCCCATATATATTCACCGTCATCCAGACAAGGGTAGAACAGTGCATTCAGATCTTCATAAACAAATTTTTCAAAATTGTTGTAGAAGTCCTTTGCAATTCTTCCGAAACGGCTGTGAATGTATCGTGCATGGAGCAGCTGAGATAATTCAAACGGCAGTTTCCGGAATGGTTCAATTGTTTTTCGAGATTCAAAAAGCGCTGCTTTTTGTGTTTCGATTTCGCTGCACTCTTCACTGAGTGAAGCAAGCTGTTCATCCAGAGAATGGATCAGGGCAAGAGATTCCTCCAGTGAAATGGGTTCACTGGAAATGGAAGAGGTATTGCCCAGCATTTCTGTGAAATGTGTTGCTTTGGCCAGGTCATCCTTATAGGGGTTGATCTGAATGTAAGGAGACAGCTGCTGAATCTGATTCAGCTGAGTCAAAGCATTTTCCAAATGTACTTCATATTTGGACATATACTGGTTTACCACACGGTCAATATCTTCTTTGGGACCGGTGATACTTACAAATTTCATTTTAACAATCACGTGTATTACCTCCGAAGGTTAATTATTCATTATGTGGCGCATAGTTTCTTCGGGTGATACGCCGTAGCGGATACACTCAATCGCAGTGGTCAGACGATCAGATTCATGTTCCTTCCGGTAGAGATAATTATAAATAATAGCTACCGAATGAGGATGCCGTTTGGCCGCCTGTTCCAGAACACTTCGCAGGATATGGACATAAGCCTGTTCCAGGGATTCTGGTTTCAGTTCCGGTGCAAGTCTGTTGTAATAAGTTTCCGAGAGGATTTTGCCAAATTCTTCCATATCGGATGCTTCCACCAAAGCTGTAATTTCTTTCATTTGCAGTTTATACTGCATAGGAATCAGCAGGGCATAAATGGAAGCCGGTTCCATATGATAATAACGTTTTGAACGGTATATCCAGTTTAGATTCAGCATATCAAACTTGCGTCCGTACGCCTTCGTAATTTCTTCCAGGTCAGCACCTGAGAATATTTTTTCCTTTTTCTTCCAGATGAGTGTAAAGTAATACTGATCCAGAGCCATGCCGTATTCGAATAAAGTAGTATTATTCGAATCGGACGCATTCAGAAGGTGTGACAGGGGCATGTAGTATTCGGAACCTTTCAGGTTGTTTACGAATTCTTCTATTGTGGAAGAAGTAGTAAGCTTGTCCAGATTCAGTTTGGAATGCTGAATAAAGAAGTCATGAAAGATGGACAGATCAAGATGAATATCCCTGTGGTCGAAAATTTTGCGCAGACATGCCTTGATAATCTGAATTTCATAACGCTTAAAGTACAGAGCCAGAAATCGCCGTTGTTTGGAATTAGAAAAACGGTAAATCCGGGTATAGTTGGCATAGATGGAGTAAGTAAGCCGTTGTTTGATCTCGTTTAAATCCGGTGAGGATTCATCTATATCCTGCCATAACTGAGAAAATCCCGGATGTTTTTTGATGTAGGAGACTGCCTGCGAAAGGTTGGTCATTTGGGATAGCTCCTGATATTCAGGTTCTGTAAAAAGCCGGCTTTGCATGGCGCGTATCTTAGTGGCAAGACCGCTGTATGACAATAAACTTCCCATGACATCACTTCCTTATCAGTTTCTCGAATACTTCCTGCGCCAGTTGCTGATGGTGCATCTGATAATAAGCATCCATCTGGGAAACAGCCTCTTGTGTCTGAATGACAAGGTCTTTTAGCTGATCCTTGTTTTCTGCTTCCAGTTTTTGGCGAAGTTCATCCAGCTGTCGGTTGATATCCGCCTGTGTGGCATCATCAAAATCTTTTATATCTTTTTCCATCTGATGTGCCAGGTTCTGTTTCTGGACAAGTACATCATCCATAATACTGGACGCGGTAGTTTCGATTTCATACAATTTTTTTAAAATGTCTTCCATCGCTTTCCTCCTTGTTTCCAATCATTTTTCTTTTATATGATGTTTCCTTTAATGGAAACAAAATCTAGCAGATTGACAACATGATTTAATTAATTATTTCCTCCCTTATCATACACTATTTTGAGAAAAATGGAAGGGTAAATTTTGCTAAAACCCATCTGATATAGGGTTTATGGAATGCCTGTTTGTGAAAAATGCATAAAAAATGCAAAGAAATAGATGGAATACAAAGCCTTGCATGGGAATTATGATCATGTTAAGATAAATAGAACGATTTACATGGAAGATAATTTTTACAGAATCTTAACGATAGATGAGAGGCAGGAGAAAAGAATGCGGTTAAGAAATATACCGGGGGCGAAAGAAACTATTGCAAAAAGCCCCTATGTGATACAAGATCCACAGGAAAAGAAAGGAAACTGGAAAGATGTGTTTGCCAGCCGGCAGCCCCTGCATATTGAAGTGGGAATGGGGAAAGGGCGTTTCATCATGGACATGGCTGCGCTGCATCCGGACATTAACTATATAGGGATTGAGATGTATGACAGCGTATTGATCCGTGCGCTGCAGAAGATGGATGAGCGAAAAGAAGCAGGTCAGCTGCCCCGGAATCTGCTGTTTTTGTGTATCGATGCCAGTGAATTGCCGTTTGTCTTTGAGAAAGGAGAAGTAGAAAAAATCTACCTGAATTTTTCCGATCCATGGCCAAAAGCAAGGCACGCTAAACGAAGACTGACATCCCGCCAGTTTTTAGAACGATATGATAAGATTCTGGCAAAGGAAGGAACGATAGAGTTTAAGACAGATAATCGTGATCTGTTTGTCTTTTCTCTGGAAGAAGTGGAGGAAAGCAAATGGCATCTGTTGGCGCATACCTTTGATCTTCATCAGGATGAAGAGATGGTAAAGGGGAATGTCATGACGGAATATGAAGAAAAGTTCTCCAGTATGGGAAACCCCATTCACAAGATGATCATTCAAAGATAACCATTTGTATTTTTCTGCATACTATATAATAGGAAGAAACAGGAATTTATATAACAGTGATATGGATGGGGAGTGTGTAGTATGAAGAAAAAAGGCGGATGGGAAAGATCGCTTTTGAACTGGAGCTATGAGAATCAAAAACAGGGAACAAAAGCGGCGCAGATGTTAAAATCTGTAACAGAGATGGAGAAAACCCTGAGAGAAATAGAAATTAAAAAGAAAAAGTAGGGGATTCCATCATCTTATGCAAAAAATTGAAAATAATACTTGCATTTTATCAGTACATCAATTATAATGATTCTTGCGTTGAAAATTATATAAAATGCGCGCGCCTTTAGCTCAGTTGGCAGAGCACCTGACTCTTAATCAGGGTGTCCAGGGTTCGAGCCCCTGAAGGCGCATTAAAGGCACTGTTTTTGGACGCTTAGCTGTCCGGGGGCGGTGTTTTTTTGTTGTAAAACGAACAAGATTGGGTAATCAGATTGAAAAATCTACATATAAATCAGAGTGTCCGATTGGACTCATATCAAAAAGAATTCAGTATTTATGCGGGTTTTGGGGATTTTAGCTTCGCACCTGACTCTTAATCAGGGTGTCCAGGGTTCGAACCCCTGAAGGCGCATTAAAGGCACTGTTTTTGGACGGTTAAAGGTCCGGGGGCGGTGTTTTTTTTGACTCTAACATCCATAGCATTACAAGCAAATTAAAAATAGAATAAACTTCCCCTTTATAATTTAGCAACTTTTTGGACAAAAAATTAAATTTTAAAGACTATTCGCATAAATATAGCAAAAAATAATGACAATTTTGGCTATTATTTAATAATAATCGTTAAAAAATAAACAAATTAATTCATATAATATTGCATTTTTCTTGTACCAAAATCAAGTCCTATTTCCAGACTTCTGCATTGAAAAACATGGCGTTAACTCTGCCGTTGAAAAAATATCACAATTCCTATAATTTATAATTTAGAATAGTGTCTATCTGTTCTTCTGTCAGAAAATAATCTGTCAAAGGAAGGTTTGACAACTTGGACAGATCAGAAATCAACTCATTTGCTTTAGCGGTATTGATATAGCTTGTATCTGCTTTTGTAACCTTCAGATCACTGATAAATTGAAATACTTCTGCAGTCCCATACTTCTTGTCCAGTATTTTAAATTGAAAAATTCGTTCCAGTAAAATAGCAAGGTAACAGATAAGGAAATGTCCCTCTATTGTTTTTTCTTCCCTGCAGAACTTCGGTATCGTATCCAAATCCGACTTCATAGCTTTAAATGACTGCTCCATCCGCCAAAGATTCAGATACGTATCATACATTTCCAAATCTTCCATTGCTGTTTCCGAAGTCACCAGCAGATTATAGCCTGCGAATCTAAGATCATTATCAATTGCTTTCCAATCAATAACAGCGGCCCCTTCTTCATCCGTAAAGCTCACATATTTTCCTGCTTTTCCATACTCTGACGGACGCGCTTGAGAGGCTACCAGCTCTCTGGCCTGCTCTGACAACCGGTTGATCTCATACTTTTTCATGGCGGTCAAAGACGGACTGAAAGTAAATAATCTCTTTTCCCGAAACGTGGTCAAACTTTCTTTCTCACCTTCTCCTACTTTTCCCGAAAATTCTTCGATACAGGATTTGCATCGAACAAGAAAATTGCCCTTTTTATCCCTTAAATCTCTCCATCCATCATCCATCAATGCCCAATTTTTTTCTTCTTCTGGAAGCTGCTTTACAAACTTAGAATACAGATAACCGTCACCGTTTGTTTTAGAAAATATAAAATCTTTTGCATTGTCCAGATCCTTATCCGCTACATAAACAGTTCTTCCGGTTATGTCATTATGATATTTCAGATAACCAATAGTCTCATGCAGTACCAAACGTTCTGCTTCATCCCCGTGATACATTTTCATTCCGATGGGTATTTGATCATTATCTAAAATTAGGCCAAAACCCACTACAAGCTCCTTTTTGTTTCTCTTTTCCTTTGTATGCAAAAACAAATTCTCCGGCTGGCGAAAGGCAAAATAAAAATTATTATAGTCAAAATAAGTCCTGGATTCATCTATTTCAAAAGTTTTTTTCAACTGTTCAGTAAACATGTTCACTATACTTTCATAATGACATCCGAGAAATTTCAGTCCCTCTATTAATTGCTTATCGGAATACCAAATAACATCAAACAAATCGGGGAGAGTCTCTCTAAATGATTTATGTTTGCTGCCAAAAGTAACTGCCCTGGCGAAGATAAGCGAAGACAAAAAGGTATACAGATTAAACGGAAGTTCTTCAGCAAAGATAAGATCATTCATTTTTTTCGAAATATTTATCTTTTCCAGAAGCGCCTTCAGCGGAAAATATCCCAAATAAAAAACCGGGGAGATGTCCGATATTTTGCGTGCACTGCCTTTTCGTTTCAGATTAAGAGCATCCACTTCTTTTTGGAAATGTGAAATTGGATCTTCCATACCTTTGGACAGCCAGGACTCTAGCGATCCCAAGGATTTGTAACACTTATGGGCTGTTCCCTTTTTTTCCTGACTGTAGAAACTTTCATCAATAGAAAGATAGGTGCGTCCTTTTACTTTTGTTTTTTTTAGATAAAAAGCCATGAAAGGCATTCCCCCAATACCCAATTATTTTATCTATATTATAACATAGGCAGGATATCCTGATAAGTGTTTCGTTGCACAAATGTTCACAACATGCCTTCTTTTCCTTATAATTTCCAGAATATTCTAGCCTTTTGGAACACATGATTCATGGCGTTAATTTTAGGTGGTATTTCCATTTGTCTGATAAAAAAATATGTCAATTTTTATCAACAAAGCAAAGAACAACATCTGATTTTTTGCATAAAATTTTGTTAAAAAATACGCGAATTTAAATATAAATGGCACATTTTTGGAATTAAAAAAAAGTATTGTACACAATAGACAGATATGCTATATTATGTTCAGACTTTTCATGAAAAGGCTACTTTAAGTAGATATAGATACCTGTAATACCTGAAAGCAAAAAAGATGATAGGAGAAAAGAATATGGGAATGAATTGTGAAGAGAAACGAATGATGGAAGTAATCGACAGCAAAAGAGAAGATATTCATCGTGTGGCTAAAAAAATATGGGAATTTGCCGAAGTGGGCTGGGAAGAATTCAAGTCTTCTTCTTTACTGATGGATGAGCTGGAACGGCAAGGATTTGAAGTACAAAGAGGTTTAGTCGGTAAAAATCCCAAATTAAATAAAATAATAGATATGCCCACAGCCTTTAAAGCCACATACACGGGAAAAGAAGGCGGACCGGTTGTAGCCGTCGTGCTGGAATATGATGCTATGCCCAATGGGCATTCCTGTGGCCATAATCTTATAGCTTCTGCCGGTTTTGCTGCCGCTTTAGGATTAAAAGACGCATTTTCTTCAATCGGTTCTGTAATCGTCTATGGTTCTCCAGCAGAAGAAGTAACCGGCTCTAAGCATTTTATTTTAGAAGGCGGCCATATGGAAGGCGTAGATTTAATGCTTGCCTGTCACTATGGCTCACGCTGGGTTTCTGAAGTAACACAGAAAGCTATGGCTTGGCATGCTCCTGAAAAGCGACTCACCTTTAAAGGAAAAACTGCACATTCATCTTCGGAACCGGAAAATGGCCGCAGCGCATTAGATGCAGTCATTTTGACAAGTATTGCATTAGAATTTTTACGGGAGCATACAGTCGAAACAGATCGTATTCATTATGTTATCACCAACGGAGGGGCTGTTCCCAATGCTGTTCCAGATTTAGCTACACTCAGCCTGGAAGTACGTGCTAACTCTTCCGAAGAATTGAATTCTTTAATGGAAAAAGTGGATAATATCGTGAAAGGTGCAGAACTGATGACCGAAACGACAGCTGAATACGAATGGGATGCCCCCATGTATTGTGCAACTCCGGTTCCCAGCCTGTACCATATGGCCGCTGATTATGCAAATGATCTTGGGATTGACGGTTCTAAGTTTCCATTCGGAGCTATGCCGAAGGCATCTACTGACTTAGGCTGTATTGCTTACGAGATTCCCACAGTTGAGATTACATTCCCCATTGTAAAAGATGATGAGGTTACCCCTATCGGCCACAGTAACGAAATTGCCGCTTTAACTTGTCAGGAATTCCCTATTGATCAGAGTATCTTAGCTGGCAAACTCATGGCATTGACAGGCTATCGAGTAGGGGCAGATCCTGAAAATCTTGCAAAAATCAAAGAAGAATTCAAGAAAAACTACAATGGATGAAAACGGATAAAGATTATTCGTCTCCATTAGACACATATTATACATATAAGGGAAGGAGGACAATAAAATGTCCGAACAATTAACATCATCAAAAGATTTGAAACGAGTACTAACGTTTAAAGACTTGGTACTGGCTGGTGTCGGTTCCATTGTTGGTTCCGGTATTATGTCCCTGACAGGATGGGCTATTGCAGACACAGGACGTTCTGTTCCCATCGCTATTTTCCTGGGTGCTATCTTCATGTTATGTATGAGACTGCCCTTGATCTTCATCAACTCCGTAGCTCGATTCCGAGGCGGCGTGTACTCCATAATCGGTACCATGCTTGGTAAGAAATGGGCGGGTGCTTATTCTCTGATCTGTTTCCTGACCAGTATTACCTGTGCACTATACTGCTTGTCATTTGCTGACTATGCTATGCCGTTCCTACCATTTTTACCTAGAAAGGTAATCGCTATCGGTATCGTAACTATCTTGATCGTAGTTAACTACTTTGGTGTTAACGTATTTGCAAAAGTGCAGAACCTGACAGTTTTTGTTCTGGCTATTGCCCTGACACTGTTTACGATCATTGGTTTTACCCATTTGGAGGGAAATTACTTCGATCCTCAAAGTTGGATGACAGGCGGTATTCCCGGACTTTTAAAAGCCAGTATTCTTATGAGTTTTACCTGTGATGGTGCTCAGTATCTGTCTTCTTTCAGCCCGGAGGCTAAAGACCCGGCAAGAGATATCCCTCGAGCCATGCTGGTATCTACGATTGGTGTAGCTATCTTCTACGGTTTGATGTCTATCGTTGCCGCAGGCGTTCTGCCGGTTGCTGATGTTGCCGGACAGCCTTTATCTACTGTTGCCGATGTCATCTTCTCACGTCCTTTGTACTACTTCTTCATGATCGGTGGTGCATGGATGGCTTTACTTACTACTTTGAACGCAGATATTGCTACCTTTGCGATTCCTATGATTCAGTCCTGTAACGATGGCTGGTTCCCGAAATCCTGGGCAAAGCTGCATCCCAAATATCGTACTCCTTTGTTCTGGCTGGGTTACTACTGGGTTTGCTGTACATTGCCGATTCTATTCAATCTTGATGTTAATACAATCGCTGACGTAAATATTGGTATCGGTGCGGTTACGAAATTCATGGTTCTGCTGTGCTTCTTCAGGCTGCCTAAGGTTCTGCCTGATTCGTGGAAGAAATCTAAGTTTCACCTTAACACACCTGTATTTATCATTCTCGGTCTGTTAAGTATGGCAACGATTCTTTACAGTGGTGCCACATCCTTCCTTGATCTACCTCCGGTTCTGCTTACTCTTAACATTCTGGTTGTTATTGCCTCCTTCATCTACGGATCAGTAAGAGCCAACAGCAGTAAGGTTAATATGGAAGTCAGCTATGAATTGACAGATTCTGAAGAATATACCAGCGGTTTGGAAAATTAATTTGTCTGTGAAAAGCCCCCTTCTTCTTTAAAGATGAACGGGGGCAATTTTCGTCTTCAGGGGAAGACTTCCTGTTATTGACATGTCATCCGTCAGACGGCATATATAAAACAAGGGTGGAAAGCTCATTTTTAAGCCTTTCACCCAGTCGTATCTTTTCTTTGCAGCCTCAAATATTCAATAGAAAAGATACATCATAATTATTTACTTCTATTTTTACAGGTCTTCATACTCATCTTTGTAATTTTCACGAATCCAAACTTTCGCTCTATAGAGCTTTGCACGCAAATTTCCTGGTGACATGTGCAGTTCCCGGGCCACTTCTTTTTCAGATTTGTTTTCGATTAAAACTCCGACAACAATCTTGTACCAATCCTCATTGTGCTTTTCTAAGTCATACAAGAACCGGCACGTCATATCTTTCAGAATGATATTGTTAATCAAATCGTCTGCCCCGCTGGTCTCTGTTTTATCCGTTTTATACGGGTCGAATATATCTACCATCTCATGCTTCTGATAAGATTTTTTTAAATAGTCAATGGCTTTACGTTTCGTGTTCATGATAAACCAGGCTCTCAGAAAATCCTCTTCAATATTCATACCTTTCTCGCAATATCTCACAAATACATCCTGACAGATATCCTGAGCCAAAACATAATCATGTACAATAGTATTAGCAATTTTCATTACCAGATTGCAGTATTTTTCATAAACTTCTTTAAAATGGTTCTCTTTTGTATTTCTGTTCATGTTTCAGGTCCCCTCCTCTATTGACCTTACGCATAAAATTTGGAGATAATCTTTCCTTTATTTTCCTCAGACAACGTTCCAGGAGTCCATTCCACTACTGTATGATTGCCTTTATAGTATGAAATCATTATAATTTTTTTCGTCAGCACCGCCGCTGTTTGTGTCATCTTTTTGGATAATTTATTGAGATCTGCATAATGTGATTTTGGAAGAAGCGGGCAATATTTTTTATTGGACGTTATTTGGAATCCCTCATTTTCATAAATGGTTGTTGTCGGGATTTCCCCATTTGTAATCTTGTAAAAAATACATTTCGTCATTTGATGACCTCCTACTTTTATCTTTGGTATGTTTTTCGGTCAGTTGTGGTATAGACGCTTCCATTACTATTCTCTCAAAGCTTACTCATGAAATACGTAATGCTGTGACTATTACCAATAGTTTCCTATAATTATCCGAAATAAAACGTCCAAATGTTACGCAAAATCCGTAATAAATTAAAATAATTAATAATATTTCTTATTTTAAGGCTCTTTTAAACCAACTTTTGACTTTTTTCACTTTATGTCAGTAATTATATACTAATAATTAATAGAATACTAATAGAATATTTGTTTTGTTTATGTAACGTAATCAACACAAGGGAGTGCGGTATGGCACTCCCTTGTGATATAGGTCGAACAAGCCCAGTTGACTTACGAAGCATGTGAAATATTATAAAGCAGCTATGTAGCTACAAAGGTTTATAGTCTAAGTGAGAGGCGCCCATTAGACAGATGGCAGCGGCCTGCTCTGAAGATGCGTATGATAGTGGCGGGAAGCCGGTATATCAAACAATAATTTCGTCTTCTGTTTTGCAAATAGTTCCGACTACGTTGTCTGACAGCCAGTTCATGGAAAGAATTTCTTTTGGCGTCAGTGTGTAATTGGGATCAGGCTGCACCAGACCATCCTGTGAATACAAAATTCCCGAAAATGGAGAAAAACCATAATGAGCAATATTTTCTTTCAAGAGATTGGCCAGCTTTAGGGTACCGCTGGGCAGATGGCGGGAGAGAACGATATCCACAACTCCTGCAGAGAGTCCCCACCAATAACTTAAACCGGTAGTCTCTGTGGAAGTATCATCCAGATTCCAGTTTCCTTCCATAATATTTCGGATCATTTTTTCATAAAATCTGCCCCAGTTCCATATCGGCATGGCAATGTGAAATAAGGTATCCTGCCGCTGCTCATAAAGACCGAAACGAGGATCGAAAAGACCTGCCGCAGTCATATCTTTTCCGCAGATAATGGAAATATTATTTTTTGCAAAATAATCCTTATCTTCTGCCAGTATCTTGTCTCCCGGCAAGTATACTTTTGCCCTTGGATTTACCATTTTTGCACCTAGTGCAAAGGCGTTGATGATTTCTGTTCCATAGAGCGGATAACCGGTAACGTAACCCAGTTTTCCATTGGGCGATATAGAGGCGGCAATAGCACCCAGTATAAATTTAACTTCATATATTCTCAGACAATAAGTTCGCATGGACTTATGGGAATTGTTGAGAGAACAGTTCAGGATTTTCACATCCGGGTGTTCCAGAGCCGCTTTTAAGCTTTCCTTTGACAAATACGGAGAAGTAGTAAAAATCAGCTGATTGCCGTCTGCAATGGCCTGTTCCAGAAGCTGGGCTGCATTTTCTTTTGTAGCTCCATTGTAAAAGGTAGTGGTAACCTGATTGGGAAACTTATTTTCCAAATGTGTTCGGCCCAGTTCGTGGGCGTAAGTCCAGCCGGAGGTTTCAGAAGATTTTTTGTGGATAAAACCTACTTTAAGATGTGATACTCCGGTTGGAAGCAGCCGTTTAAGCAGATTTTTCTTTTTCGAATCGGCAGGATCCATATGTAGCTGAATGGAGTCTTCAGAATCCAGCAGCTTGAACTCATCTTCCATTTGTTCCAGCTTTTTGGTGATCTCACTGTAATCCTCTTTGATCAAGGTCTGGTAATCGTATAGGTTGATAAAGGAGAGGAAGGCATCACCGGGGGAAATGGACAGTTTGTCGATATCCATTTTCTGGTATGTATCCAGAAAATGATAGTAAAGAGAGCTGAATTGACGCTGTTCGTCTATGCTCCAGGACTCTACCGGATGTTTGCCTACAAGTTTTTGTAATTTATCATAACTGCCTTCCTTTGTAAAATGAATATAGTATATAGAAGAAAGACTGTAGAATTTCATGAATTCATAGTATATTCTGGTTTCTTTATCATCTTTATAGGGAGGTACAATGCGTATGACATAAGCGCTGATGGAAGGAGCGTCAAAATATTTTAAAACACTGACGCGTTTGTTGCCTTCTACCACGTAAAATTCATTCATGAATTCATAGGCGTGGATGGGCTCTTGTATTCCTTCGTCCAGATGGGAGGCACAAAGGGAGATCCACTTGTTGGAAAATTCTGTTTTTGGTTCCAATATGGGATAAAAGTTTTGGGCAAAAGCGGTAGCTCTTCCTTCGGTTTTGGTTCCCACAATCTGTTCCATGGGGATTTCTACCAATCCCAGGGAAATTTCTTTAGGGACACGGATATGATTCTCTTTTAAAACCTCGTCTAAATATTTTAAATGTCCTCCGCTTCTCTTTCCAAGACGGTATGCGTTTTCGTAATCGACAGTGGCTTCTGCAATGAAATTGGACATAAATTCCCTCCTTCATAACTTGTAAGTGAATCAATATTTATAGTATACTATACTATAACGTGAATTTGTTTGCAAATAAGAACATATTGTTGGTGAGATAAAACATGAAAATACTGGCGCTGTCTGATGTAAGAGCAAAAAAATTGTATGACTATTATCGTCCGGGATGTCTGCGGGAATACGATTTGATTATAGCCTGTGGAGATCTGCCGAAATATTATCTGGAATTTTTTGTAACCATGGCCAGATGTCCGGTTTTTTACGTACATGGAAATCATGATGACAGTTTTGCGGATAATCCGCCGGAAGGCTGTGAATGTATTGACGGGGATCTGGTGGTATATCAGGGAATAAGGATTTTAGGTCTTGGAGGATCTTACCGTTATAAAGATGGACGGAATATGTATACAGAGAGACAGATGAAAAGGCGTATCTGGAAGCTTATGCCTAAAATCTGGCAGCATAAAGGTTTTGATATTCTGGTGGCGCATGCGCCGGCGAGAAACCATAATGATTTTGATTATTTGAGTCACAGAGGATTTGAGTGTTTTTGCACATTATTAAAAAAATATCAGCCTAAATATTTTCTCCATGGCCATATTCACAGGAATTATGGAATACGGATTCCTCAGAAATCAAAATTTGAAGATACGGTTGTGATCAATGCTTATGAGTATTGTGAGATTGAATATGAAAAAAAGGATAGATGATATTATGAAGACGATGGTACCAACTTTGGATTGGCTGGAGGATCCCCAAATTTTTCAGGTGAATCGGGAGGCAGCACATTCCAGTCACCATTTTTATGAAAGAGCGGAAGAATTGGAGCTGGGAGAGAATATGCCTTTGAAGCAGAGCCTGAACGGTATTTGGGGATTTTCTTATGCACCGAATCCGGATGCCCGTATTCGTGATTTTTATAAACCGGAATATGACTGCAGTGCATTTGCTCCGATTCAGGTTCCGGGGCATATACAGATTCAGGGGTATGATCGATGTCAGTACGTGAATACGATGTATCCCTGGGATGGAAGGGAAGAGCTGCGTCCTCCGGTGATTTCAAGAACCGATAATCCTGTCGGCAGTTATGTGAAGTATTTTACGGTAAAGCCGGGATGGGAGGACAAGCGGGTGTTCCTCTCTTTTCAGGGTGTAGAAACCGCGTTTTATGTATGGGTCAATGGTGCGTTTGTGGGCTATGGTGAGGATAGCTTTACTCCTTCTGATTTTGAAATAACAGGATATCTGCAGCCGGGTGAAAATAAACTGGCTGTGGAAGTATATAAGAGAAGCACTGGCTGTTGGTTGGAAGACCAGGATTTTTGGCGTTTTTCCGGCATTTTTAGAGAAGTGTACCTGTATGCAGTGCCAAAGACGCATATCCGGGATCTGTTTATAAAAGGAAGGCTGGATGACACTTACAGGCAGGGCATATTAGATGTTACGTTGGATGTCTTGGGAGATATGGATGGTACCGCAGAGGTGATTCTTCTGGACGAGGCAGGCAAAAGGATTCTAAGAAAAGAATTTCCTGCAGAAGGCAGGTGTCATTTTGCTGCTCTGGTGGGGAAAGTGCAGGTATGGAGTGCCGAGATCCCTTACTTGTACCGGCTGCAGATTTATTTATGGGACAAGAACCGGCAACTGGTGGAAGTGGTGCAGGAAAATGTGGGATTCCGCCGTTTTGAGATGAAGAATGGTATCATGTGCATCAATGGGAAACGTATCGTATTCAAAGGCGTAAATCGTCATGAATTCCATATGAAAAAAGGACGTGCTATTACAAAAGAGGAGATGTATCAGGATATTCGGTTTATGAAACAGCATAACATCAACGCCGTTCGTACTTCCCATTACCCCAATCAAAATCTTTGGTATGAATTGTGTGACCGTTATGGGATTTATTTGATAGATGAGGCAAATCTGGAAACACACGGCTCCTGGCAGAAGCTGTCTGTGCCGGAACCATCCTGGAATATACCGGGAGATTTGCCCCAGTGGGAGGCAGCGGTTGTGGATCGTGCCCGTTCTATGTTTGAGAGAGATAAAAATCATCCGTCTGTGCTGATCTGGTCCTGCGGCAATGAATCGTATGCAGGGACTGGTATTCAGGCTATATCCCGGTTTTTCCATGACCAGGATGATACTCGTCTGGTACATTATGAGGGAGTCTTTTGGAACCGGAAGTACGATGCGATCAGCGATATGGAAAGCCGCATGTATGCCAAACCGGAAGAGGTGGAAGCGTATTTGCAGAGCATTCCCGAAAAACCGTATATAAATTGTGAATATACGCATGCTATGGGCAATTCCTGCGGCGGTCTTAGTCTGTATACTGCATTGGAAGATCAATATGAGAAGTATCAGGGCGGATTTATCTGGGATTATATGGATCAGTCTATACTTCGTGTAAATGAAAAGGGAAAAGAAGTGTTTGCCTACGGCGGTGATTTTGATGACAGGCCTACGGATTATGAATTTTGTACCAATGGTATTGTGTATGCAGACAGGCAGCCCTCCCCAAAGGCACAGGAAGTAAAGCAGCTGTATGCCAATGTTAAGCTATATCCGGAGGAAAAGGGAGTTCGTATTGTAAATAAGAACAATTTTCTTTCTACTGATAAATATCGGTTTGTATATCGGGTGCTGAGAGACGGCAATTGTGTGTTTCAGGATGTTTTTTGTAAAAATGTAGCGCCTGGTATGGAAGGATATCAGGAATGGAAGCTTCCGTCCTGTACCGATCCGGGAGAATATGTGATTGAGGCGGATATGGAGCTTGCAAAGGATGAATTGTGGGCAGAGGCAGGTTATGTGCTCTGTTTTGGTCAGATGGTCTGGAAGCGGATAGAGAAAGAAAAGCCGGCCGCATCAGGAAAGCTGCAGATCGTACATGGAGATGTGAATATTGGTGTCCGGGGAGAGCATTTTTCTGTCATGTTTTCAAAGGCAGAAGGCGGCATGGCTTCTTTGTGTTATGATGGGAGAGAGTATGTGACCAGAACTCCGAAACTTACCTTTTGGAGAGCCTGTACAGATAATGACAGAGGCTGCAGTCATGGTTTTGACAAGGCACAGTGGCTGACAGCGGGATTGTTTCAGAAGTTAAAAGAAACGCAGGTTAAAGAATGGGAAGGCGGCATACAGGTACGGTTTGTCTATCTATTGCCCACTCAGCCACAGACAGAGTGTGAAGTGATTTATCAGGTGGGATGTGATGGTATCATTCATGTACAGGCTATTTATCATGGAAAAAAAGGACTTCCGGAACTTCCGGCATTTGGCATGGAGATGAAGGTGAAGGAAGCGCTGCATCAGGTTTCCTATTACGGATATGGTCCGGAAGAGAACTATATAGATCGCTGTCAGGGTGCCAGGTTGGGGATTTTTGCAACGACTGCCCGGGACAATGTATCCCGTTATGTAATTCCCCAGGAATGTGGGAATCGTACAGGAGTACGCTGGGTGAAGGTTATTGATTCTGCAGGAAAAGGACTTTGTTTTGCAGCGGAAGGAACACCGCTTGAGAGCAGCGTGCTGCCCTACAGTGCGTATGAACTGGAAACGGCGTCACATTTGGAAGATTTGCCGGAAATACAGTATACCTGGATTCGACTGCTGGCCTGTCAGATGGGAGTTGGCGGTGATGACAGCTGGGGTGCACCGGTACATGAAGAGTATAGAATTCCGTCGGATCAGGAATGGCGGGCGGCGTTTACTATCAGTCCAGTGTTATAGAGGAAGGGAGGAATATCTGCGTAAACAGAAATTCCTCTTCTTTATATTGATGTAAAAGTATTTTTATGATATGATTTTGCAAAATATAAAATTGCAGACTTCTTATCCGTATGATATGATGAATATACGTTTCTATATCTATTCGGGCATATTTTGTCGCGCAGAGTGCGTTCGCCCGGGGAGATATCATTTGGCCGTTCGGCCGTATTATTTCAATTATTTAAAATATCATACAGGAGGAAGTGCCTATGGCAAAAAATGACGTGGTAGTAACTGGATATTTAGAGATACCGGAACATTTTTGTGACTTTTTTAATGGAACCATTTTTAATGGGGCAGAGATTTTAAAACCAGAGATGATGGAGACACTTTCGGGAGAGAATAAAAAACGGATTCCGGGGCAAAAAAAGGCCATGTATGTAGAGCGCAGAAGAGATACGGTAAAGCGCGCCGGGATTCAGGGGATTTATGGAGTTTTTGCCATAGATAATCAAAGTGAAGTACATTATGGCATGCCTGTGAGGAGTATGCTGTATGATGCATTAGATTATACCAGTCAGATGAAAGAATGGGAGCGGAAGCACAGAGCAGCAAAGGATTGGAGTGGAAGCGCGGGGTTTCTTTCAGGAATGGAAAAGGACGACTATTTAATTCCCGTGTTTAATTTGGTGTTTTATTACGGAGATGATCCCTGGGATGGTTTTCAGAATCTGAAGGATATGTTTCGTGTGCCTCCTAAACTGGAGCCATATCGAAAATATTTGCCGGAGTATGAGATCCATCTGATCTGTCCGGAGGATGTTAATCCCGAGAATTTCCGGACAGAATGGAAAGAGATATTTGAATTACTGCAGTTAAGTCGTGATGGAGACGGCATGATGCGTTATGCTTGGGAACACAGAGAAAAACTGCAGAAGATGGATATAGATACGAAGGAATTTATTATGACCGTGCTTCATGGAACACAGATATGGGAAGAGGAAAAAGAAAAGGGGGAATTTGATATGTGTAAAGCTTTTGAACAAATAAAAGCAATGGGTTTTTGCGAAGGAAGAGAGGAAGGAATAAAAGAAGGAATGGAACAGGGTATTTCTGCTTTTATTCTGGATAATCTGGAGGAAGGAAAGGGACAGGAAGAAATTTTGTGTAAACTGCAGAAAAGATTTTCTTTAAATGAGAAAAAGGCAATGGAGCATTATACTAAAGTAGCGGTGGATTTTGTAAATTTTTCATGAGAAGAGAGAGTCATTGGAGCAGGATAAAAGAAGAAGGAAGTTTATGATATGGAAAGTCAATATAAAGATAATTATGAAAAGGTAAAAGCATCCTGGAGAGAAAAGGCGGTCACCTGGGATTATCAGGAGCGTTATCAGGCCCTGGGATTTGAAGGGTATAATGAGGAACTGCTGCCTGTCCGTTATTATGGAGTTTTGTATTATCTAAATCCCCATACAGGTGAGATTACAGAGTCAGGTCATCCAGAGGCAGAATTGTCCTTTGATACGTCTATGGCTATTTATCATGTGTTTTATTATTCTAAACCGCATCCGTTGCCCTCTGGAATCTGGGTTCCCCTTCGGGAGGTGAAAAGAGCAGCGCCTTTTGAACGGGCATTTATACAGCATACGCTGCAGCCATTTGCAGATTCTTTTTCCGGGAAGACAGATTTATTACGGGAAGCGGGGAAGAAGCTGGAATTTACCAGTCTTTCTCATTCGGACGCAGGATTTGAGGCTGAAGTTTTTCCCGGACTTTTTATTCGATTTTTGTTCTGGGATGGAGACGAGGAATTTCCGGCTCAGGCAAATGTTTTGTTTGATGCCAATATTACAGATTATGTACATGAAGAAACCGCCATTATGATCGGCGGCGATGGATTAAAACGATTATTAAAAGCAGCAGGATTATAATGAATGTTGTTTTTATGGCGAAAAAAGGTAGGAGCCATATCATAGTTTTCACTATGATGTGGCTCCTTTAAGGTAAAGAACGTTTAAGTGTAGGTATTAATTTAATTAGTGTTTTGCAGCGTAAGCAGCATTTACAGCTTCGATCAGCTCATCTTTGTTAGGGATGATAGAGATGTATTTTGGCTCTCCATCGATGCACATAGTTGGAAGGTTCTTAAGACCCATCTTAGCTGTACGAGCGATATCTTCTTTAATGAAGTATTTGTAGATTACGTAGTCAGCTTTATCTTTCAGACATTCTTCATAGATATCTTCAACAGAAGCAACCATGTATGTACAAGCTGCACACTGTTCCGGATCCAGAGTGAAGAGTTCGATCAATACTTTATCCAGGTTCTTGTAGTCTGGAATTTCGATCTCAATATCGTCGAAGGAAGTACCGGAGTAGTTAGCAACCATAGCTCTTGCTTCTTCTGGACGATGTACTGCCATAGCACAAGCTACTGTGTTTTCCAACGGAACATCATAAGGCATATCACATCCTGGGCTGATGATCAGGTTCTTTTTATTTTCGATGCTGTCAACTAAGTCCAGAACACCTTTCATGTTATCCTGCTGAGAACCGAATAACATAGTTGTTGTCAGAGGAATATTTCCGCTTAATGCTACATTGTACTGATCTGTAACTTTCTTAGCTTCTGCCATGTTAACATTTTCGTCAACAGCTACAGAGTCAGGATTGCACTGACACATAACATCGATCTGAAGAGATGCGTTACCGCATACGAAGAATGCAGATTTAGCACCTTTGAAACGAATGTAATCAAATACAGATGTAAATGCATCATGGAATACGTTGTGCAGAGTCTTAGGAGCAACCTGGCTAACCAGTGGGTCAACAACTGCGATTACGTCCATACCTGCATCCAGATATAAGTCAGTCATCTTACAAGCATATTCTGCACAGTAAGCAGCTAATTCTTTTACATATTCCGGATCTTTACGCATATCTTTGAAGATTCCGCTTCCGCGTAAGTGAGAAGCCAGAGTCAGAGGACCACAGATCAGGCCGTATAAAGCTGTGCTTTCACCAACATAAGCTTTGATTTCTTTCATAGCTTTTAAGATGATTGGAAGTCTTCCGCTTTCTGGTGTAGGGAATTTACATTTGCATGGGATTCCTTTTTCTTTTTCAAATGGATGAGTTGTTACAGAAGGTGGATTGTTTTCTGCCCAGTATAATTCGCAGCCGATGATTTCAGCTTCCAGCTGAAGATCGAATACAACCGGCATACCGTCTGGCTCATACATTTTATGTACTTCTTTCAGACACTCAACCAGTTTGTCAGCATCTGTCAGGATTTCTCTACCAGAATAACCTTTCAGTTTACCAGCATGAATACCTGCAAATGGCACCCACGGAATCTGGCCGTTGGTATCTTCGTGATTCAGGACTTTCATAATAAGTTCTTTTCCCATTGTGTTATCTCCTCCTTATTCATTAAAATATAATATAATAAAATGGTAATGGAATTTCGGATACAATTTGTGAATTGTTTCCTGATTGTCTTCATTATAAGAGAAACGCTTCAAAAATGGAAGGTACAATTTAAAGCTTTTTCAAGGAAACAATTTGCTGATATGCTTTTATAAAGTGATCTTTCCGGGTACAGTTTTTTCAATGGCATTGATTACAAGTGTAGTCAATTTGATACCAACGGACGAGATGATAACCAGTTCGGACTGTTCTACCTCTTCCGGCCATGGCAGCATCATAACGTGGTCGCGTACTGCACTTACAGAATAGGTACGGCCGCCGATTTTGACAAAACCTTTTACACGGAAGGTGCTTGGTGCTACCAGATGCAGGAAATCCTGTAATTCCTGAACAGTAATAGTCTCATCTATCTTTACGATCAGAGTCATAGGACGGGATTCCGGAACGTTGGTGCTGGGGGCGCTTTCCACATCAGATGGATGAAGAGCCGCCGTTAATTCGTCAATATCTGCCTTGCAATAAGTAGTAAAGTAGATTTTTGCCTTAGGATTTGCCTTTTCAATATGCGCTTTGATGATATCTAAAGTATCCTGTCCTACCAGGTCTGTTTTATTTACAATGACAGCACCGGCGTATGTCAGCTGATTGGAGACTGCCGGAAGCAGTTCCTTTAATTCCAGGAAAGCCTCTGCGTCGATGACACAGATAGAGCCCAGGTAGCTGTATGGATTCGCCGTTTTTACGGCAATTGTTTCCAACAATCCCTGCATACTGCTGGGATCTGCAAGGCCGGATGCTTCGATAAACAGATATTCAATATCTTCTTTGGACATTTCCAGCAGACCATTAACAAAATTTTCTTTAATACAAGCACAGAAGATGGAGCCGTTAGAAAGTTCGGACATGGAAACACCATTTCGTTTCAGTAATTTGGCGTCGATATTAATTTCACCGAATTCATTGACGATCAGACCAATCTTGCGCGTTTCATAATGTTTCAGAAGTACATCCAGTAAAGTTGTCTTGCCGGAACCCAGAAAACCGGTAAGAAGTACTAATTTAATCATAGTTTGCATAACCTCCTAAAATAGATAAAAAGTATAATATGTAAAAGACAGAGAATTTCATGACAATCCATTCATTTTCTGCCTTCGATAAAGAAATGGTATCATATTTTGTAATCAAACGCAACCGAATTGAGAATTATTTCGAACTGTGTTATACTAAATTTTAATCGGTGTTTTATGCCGAAAACAAGAAAAAGGAGGCCCGTAATATGAGCAAGATTGATGAAGTAAGAAGCGCAATGGTGGCGGCAATGAAAGCAGGAGATAAACCGCGGAAGGATTCTCTGTCCATGTTGTTGTCAGCACTGAAAAATAAAGCAATTGATAAACGGGGAAATCTGACGGAAGCAGAAGAAAATGAAACGGTGTTAAAGGAGATCAAACAGACGAAAGAAACGTTGGACATGACTCCGGCGGACCGTATGGATATCATCGAAGAATGTAAGGGGCGGATCGCTGTGTACGAAGAGTTTGCTCCGAAAATGATGGATGAAGAAGAAATCAAGGCAGTGATCAACGAAGTTCTTTCCGGTTTGGGAATTGAGACACCTACAGGCAAAGAGAAAGGAAAGATCATGAAAGAACTGATGCCGAAAGTGAAAGGTAAAGCAGATGGAAAGTTGGTAAACCAGGTTTTGGCAGGTATGATGAAGTAAACGTCCAAAGACGGGATTTTTATGACGATTCCCCCCAAAAACCAAGGCTGGTCTTTGGAGGGAATAACAGTCGGAAGACTAATCATTTTCGTATTGTTCAGGACTGAAAGGATACAGAGCTTTGTATGCCTCTAATTCTGCTTCATTTTGAACAGAAGCGGGAATCAATCCGGTCATTTCTGTTGTGGCATAGCCGTTCCAGTCATTTTTGGAACTTGCTTCTACATTATATTTATCATATTCGGAAGATACTTTAGATTTTGGATTCATATAGGCACTCCTTTGCTGTGATGATACGTTTAGTATATGAAGGAGGGCTTTTTTTATACACTGCATAGTCGTCTGCTTAGAATAGTATTGACAGAACAAAATTGACGTACTATTATCAGATAAGTATAGCGTCCCGATATAGGGAATTCTGTGATGGGTGTTTTTAAGCAAGATTATAATGTAGGGAAAAGAAAGGGCGGTAAAAAATGGCAAATATTAAAAAAAGTGTGACGGAACTCATTGGAAATACTCCGCTTTTGGAGTTGTCCAACTATGAGAAAAAGTATGAATTAAAAGCGACTCTGATTGCAAAGGTAGAGTCTTTCAATCCAGCAGGAAGCAGCAAAGACAGAGTAGGTCTGGCAATGATCGAGGCGGCAGAAAAAGAAGGCAAGATTCGTCCGGGAGCTACTTTAATTGAGCCCACATCCGGCAATACGGGCATTGGTATTGCAGCAGCTGCTGTTTCCAAAGGATATAAAGCAATTTTGACCATGCCGGATACGATGAGTATTGAAAGAAGAAATCTGCTGAAGGCTTATGGCGCACAGGTGGTATTGACAGAAGGCGCAAAAGGTATGGCGGGTGCCATTGAAAAAGCAGATGAACTGGAAAAAGAAATTCCCGGATCTTTGGTTCTGGGACAGTTTGTGAATCCCGCTAACCCGGCAGCACATGAAGCCACAACTGGTCCGGAAATCTATCGCGATACAGACGGAAACGTAGATATTTTTGTGGCCACCGTAGGAACCGGCGGAACCATTACAGGTGTGGGAAGATATCTGAAAAAACAAAATCCGGATATTCAGATCGTGGCAGTAGAACCGGCAAGTTCTGCAGTTCTTTCCGGAAAACAGGCAGGTCCGCATAAGATTCAGGGCATCGGAGCCGGATTTGTTCCGGAGATTACCGATGTGAGTCTGTTTGATGAAATTATTCCGATTACCGATGAACAGGCTTATGAAGGCGGAAGAGAGATTGCAGCAAATGAAGGTATCTTAGTGGGAATCTCTGCAGGCGCAGCCGTTTATGCAGCAACGATCGTTGCAAAACGTCCGGAAAATGCAGGAAAAAATATTGTAGTATTACTGCCGGATACAGGGGACCGTTACCTGTCCACACCAGGATATCTGACAGAATAGAAGGCGGTTAGAATGGCGAAAGAAAAAGAAACAAAGACAAATGCGATGCGTATATTAGACCGGAATAAAGTTTCTTATGAAACCATATCTTACGAATGTGATGAGTTTATTGACGGGCTGCATACGGCAGAACTGACTAAGGCCCCGGTGGAACAGTCTTTTAAAACTCTGGTAGTGCAGGGGAAGAGCGGAAATTATTATGTCATTGTGATTCCTATTGCCGACGAGATCAACCTGAAAACAGCTGCAAAAGTGTTAGGGGAAAAGTCTGTAGAAATGATCCACGTAAAGGATATTACGAAGATTACCGGTTATGTGCGGGGAGGCTGCAGTCCTCTCGGCATGAAGAAACAGTATCGGACCATTTTGCATAAAAGTGCTGCAGATTATCCGGACATTTATGTCAGTGGGGGAAAAATAGGTTCTACCATTAAACTGGCACCTATGGATTTGGTAAAAGTGACCAAAGCAGAGCTGGCGGATGTGACGATGTAAAGATGGAAATAGAGGAAGTGAAGGGATGCTGCAAATGCAGCATCCCTTTATTTTTTGAGGATTTCTAAAACAGCATCTGCCAGGATCTGATGTCCGGCCTCTGTAAGATGGATGCCGTCGGTGGTGATTTTATCGTATCCCTGTTTTTGTGCAGTCTCGTTTAAACGATCATGAAGATAAATAAATTCTGCCCCGTAGTTGCGGCTTAACTTGTGCACCTGTTTGGAGAATTTCTGCCTCCAGGGGAGCCAGTTTGCATATTCTGCGGGCCAGGGGAACAAAAACGGTTCCATAGTGATGATGCGGGCATCTGTGTTTTGGGTAATGTCGAACAGCAGTTGGTGGTATGCACGAAGACAGTCTTCAAAAATGCGGAGCTTGTCTTCTTCGGTGGAGACTGTGTTCATGATCAGTCCTATATCATTGATCCCCACAAGAATACATATATAATCCGGGTGATGTACCAGACAGTCCGTGGGCAGATTGCGCATCAGGCGCGCAGTGATAAAGCCGTCTACCCCCTTATTGATGAAAGTCCAGTCTGTCTGTGTTTTTTGCAGCTGACCGGCGATCTGATTGACATATCCGTATCCAAGCCCGTTGGGAGAGTTCAGGCGATCTGCGTCTGTGATACTGTCTCCTAAAAATACAATTGTTCCCATAGGTATTTCCTCGCAGTTTAAAATAGCAAGTATAGGGTTCTATACTTTCAGTAATTTTATTTTACTCTATGGACACTGGTATTGCAAATAATAATTTTAGTCATAATTCACAAAACAGGTTTTTTTGCAAATTATGACTGGACAAAAAGAAAAAAAGGTGTTTATAATAAAGTCCAGAATCACAGTTGTGAGTCTTTTCTTACACAGTCCGTTCGGACTGTATATTCCCAATTGCATTTTTAATTTCATATGGAAGTGAGGTGAAGGAATGTCGCTGCAGATGTATTTCGTGCTGTTGTTTTCTTCCGGTGCGGTGTGTATGGATCTGCTGAAACAGAGGGTGAGTAATGTGTGGATCGGTCTGGGCTGGTGTCTGGGATTGGTATATTGGCTGAATGCCAGAGGAACAGCCGGTCTGCGGATTTTTCTTCTGGGAGCTGCTCTGCCGGTGCTGGCGCTGTATTCGCTGTTTTATTTTCGGATGCTGGGAGCAGGGGATATCAAGCTGTTTTCCGTGCTGGGCGGTTTTCTGGGATGGAAGGTGATCCTTCGCGGGATGGTATTGTCCTTTGTGATAGGAGGCGTATTCAGCGCTGTGTTTTTGCTGATGTGCGGCAACTGGTTTCAGCGGATGCAGTATTTGTTACAGTATCTGTGCGAATATGGGAAGACCGGGAAGGTAGTACCCTATCGCAAGGCAGGGGAGCGTCCGGAAAATTTTCATTTTACGATTCCCATTTTGTTGGGAATGATCTTGTATGCAGGAGGTTATTATTGAATTGAAAAGAAGTATATTGGCTGTCTGTGATCTGGAGAAGGCCTATGCGTATCATTTTATGGAATATATCAATCAGAAAAAAAGTATTCCTTTCGAGATTCAGGCATTTACCAGTGCGCAGCTTGTGGCAGCCTATGCAAAGGAACATGCGGTGGAGATTTTGCTGATTTCCGACAAGGCTATGTGTGCGGAGATCGCGGAGCTGGAGATCGGCAAGATCATCATATTGTCAGAAGGGGTACATGCACCGCTTCTGGATCAATTTCCCAGTGTTTATAAATATCAGTCTTCCGACGCCGTGATACGGGAGGTGATGGCCTGCTACGGAGAGGGAAAAGAAGTACAGCCCCTGTCGGTGATAAAAAATAAGACAGAACTTATCGGTATTTATTCTCCGGTGGGGAGAGTATTAAAAACGTCTTTTGCATTAACTATGGGGCAGGTACTTGCCCGTCAGAAAGCAGTTCTATATTTGAATCTGGAGGAATATTCCGGATTTGAAACTCTATTTTCACAGGTCTATGAGCATAATCTCAGTGATCTGCTCTATTATATCCGTCAGGATCATTCCAACATTGTATTAAAACTAAATCGTATTGTTCAGTCTGTGAATAATCTGGATTATCTGCCTCCGGTGCTGTCACCCGCAGATATTCGAAGCACAACTGCACAGGAGTGGACGCAGTTGATTGAAGAAATCGTAAAAAACAGCGTCTATGAAACTGTGATTCTGGATTTTGGCGATGGGGTAGATGATTTGTATCATATACTGAATCTTTGCGACCGTATCTATATGCCGGTGGTTAATGATATGGTATCGCAGGCAAAGATCAGTCAGTTTGAGAACCTTCTGGTCATGTGGGATATGGGAGAATTGCTGAATAAGATTGAGAAGATACGGCCGCCTTATCACAATAGTTTTGGGAATGGAGACAGCTATGTGCAGCAGCTGATGTGGAGTGAACTGGGAGATTATGTGCGGAACTTACTGAGAAGTGAAAAAGAAAGGGGATAGCCGATCATTAGAATATTAGAAGAATTGCTGCAGGAATTGCAGAAGAGGCTGGATGTGTCCCGGGAATTAACGGATGAAGAGATTTTGGAAATGATTGACGACCTGATTCTTTCTCAAAACCGAAACTGTTATTTGTCCCTGCAGCAAAAGCATCGTCTGCGGCGGGAACTCTTTTTTGCAGTTCGTAAAATGGATGTACTTCAGGAACTGCTGGAGGATCCGGAAGTGACAGAGATTATGGTGAATGGCTGGCAATGCATTTTTGTAGAGAAATTTGGGAGGATTCAGAAATATGATAAAAAATTTACTTCAGAAGAAAAACTATATGATGTAATACAGCAGATCGCAGCCCGCTGTAATCGGATGATCAATGCCTCCCATCCTATCATGGATGCCCGTTTGGAAAACGGAGATCGCGTCAGCGCAGTTATTGCCCCGGTGGCATTAAACGGTCCCATACTTACGATCCGTCGGTTTTCGGAAAAACCGGTGACTTTGTCCAGACTGGTACAGTGGGGGAGTCTTAGCCGGGAGGCAGCGGAGTATTTGATTACACTGGTGCGGGGGAAATATTCTATTTTGATCGGAGGGAGTACCGGTTCCGGCAAATCTACGTTATTGGGAGCACTTTCCGGTTATATTCCCAGAGAGGAAAGGATTATTACCATCGAAGATAATGCGGAACTGCAGATCCAGGGGATTGAAAATCTGGTGCGTTTGGAGGTAAAAACAGCCAATATGGAGGGCAATCAGGAGATTACGATACGGGATTTGATCAAGACCAGTCTGCGTATGCGGCCCAGCCGTGTGATCGTGGGGGAGGTAAGACAGGAGGAAAGTTTTGACCTGATCCAGTGTTGTAATACGGGACATATGGGAAGTATGTCTACGCTTCATGCCAACAGTACCAGGGATATGGTCAGCCGTTTGGAAATGATGGTGCTTACGGGGATGGATATTCCATTGGAAGCTATTCGGAAACAGATCGCCGCCGGTTTTGATATTTTTATTCATATTGGGCGGATGGGAGATGGAAGCAGAAAGATACTGGAGATAGCGGAAGTAACAGGATATGTACAGGGTGAGGTAAGAATGCAGCCGCTATTTCAGCTGAAAGAACAGTTAATCCAAGTGGGAGAGTTACAGGATAATGAGCGATTTTGCAAAGCGGAGGAAGTGTATGAAAACCGATTATAGCCGTTATGTTTTTAGTGGCAGAGAAAAGGCAGTTTTGCTGCTGCAGATGCTGGGAATTGCCGTATTGGTGAATGTTTTATTTTATCAGTCTCTTTATAGCTATATTTTGCTTATCCCTTTTTCCTTTCTATGGCTGCCTTATTGTCATAAAAGAAAGTGCAGGGCAAGAAGGAGAAAGTTGAATTATCAGTTTAAAGACGCGCTGGTTTCTCTTGGTGTTGCCCTGCGTGCCGGATATTCTCTGGAAAATGCCGTGCAGGAGACAGCGTCGGATCTGGAGCAGATATATGGGGCAAAGGCAGATGTGACCAAGGAGTTTTCCATCATTGCAAACGGGATCAGGATAAACCTCTCTCTGGAGGCCATGTTGGCAGATCTGGGCCAAAGAAGCCAGTTAGAAGATATTGAGTATTTTGCGTCAGTGCTGATCACCGCCAGGAAGATGGGCGGCGATATGGCGGGAATTTTGATGAAAAGTGCCCGGATACTGGAAGAAAAAATTGATGTAAAAAAAGAAGTAGACAGTATGATCGCAGGGAAACAGATGGAACAGAAAATTATGAGTGCTATGCCGCTTGTGATGATCCTGTATATGCGATGGACTTCTCCCGGATTTTTGGATTGTCTGTACGGAAACTGGCTGGGCGCAGGGGCTATGACGGGATGTCTGATGGTGTATTTAGCGGCATGGTACATGGCGGAGCGGATTATGGAGATCGAGGTGTAGGATGAAGGAACAGTTGCTGGAACTGACTGGCCTGGCGGTATTGGTGGTGCTGCTTTTATTTATGAGAAAAAAAGAAAGGGAAAGTCGCAGAAGGGAACAGAAAAGGGAGGAGATGATCTTAGATTATCCGGACATCGTAAGCCAGATGATACTTTTTCTGGGGGCGGGGATGACAGTTCGGGGAGTATTGGAAAAAATGGCGGCCGATTATCAGAAAAAGAGAAAAGAAACCGGAAAAAGAAGATACATATATGAAGAAATTCTGATCACATGCAGAGAGATGGAAAGGGGGATTACGGAAGAAGAAGCGTATCGGAGAATGGGAAATCGAATACAAATTCCCAGATACCGTACCTTTACTACCCTTTTGGTACAGCATTTGAAAAAAGGCAATCACCAACTGCAGGAAATACTGGAAAGGGAGGCTGCTCAGACGCTGGAAGAGAGAAAGAGACGAGCCAGAATTTACGGAGAACAGGCCGTGACAAAAATGTTGTTTCCCATGGTATTTATGCTGCTGGATGTGTTAGTCATTTTGTTGGTACCGGCATTTATGAACTTTTATTAATGTGAAATTCTGAAAGGAGAGGCAGGAAATGAAAGAGATAAAAAATTTTATGATGGAAGAAGATGCAGTTGGTGTGGTAGAAATTATATTAATTCTGGTGGTGCTGATCGGTCTGGTTGTAATTTTCAAGAAACAGCTGACCAGCCTGGTGGAAAACATATTGAAAAAGATTACCAGTCAGAGCAATGCCATTTAGAAGTATGAAGGCAAAGGCATGTACAGGGAGTATGACGGTTATGTTTTGTCTGCTCAGTGTTCTGATCCTTTCCCTGAGTGTGGTATGTGTCCGATCTGTGCAGCTGGCGTCCTTTCGGTTTCTGGCAGCAGAAAGTATTGATCTTGGGCTGTATAGTCTGTTTGGCCAATACGATAAGGAATTGTTGGAGGAGTATGATATGTTTTTTCTGGATGCCTCTTACGGAAGCGGTCAGCTGCAGCTGGCACAGGTGATTCAGATGTTGGAGAACTACACAAATGACACGCTGCAGGCTGAAAATGATCAATACAAAATGAAACAAAGCGGATTCACGGAGTATATGCTGGCCTCTGATCAGAACGGCAATGTATGGAAGGAACAGGCAGTGGCCTTTATGAAACAAAGCCTGGGAACCCAGGGGATTGCTTTGCTGCTTCAGGACCTGCAGAAAAAGCAAAAAACCGCAGAGGAACAGGAAAAAGAAGTACATCGGGATACCCGCGATGATCCGGAAGCGTTATATGACCGACAGATACAGGAAAGCAGGCAGCAGACGGAAGAAGAAACAGATGGGGCAGTAACGTTTCAAGGTATAGAGGAAAATCCCATTGATAAGATTCGGGAAGTGAAGAAGATGGGGATTTTGGCACTGGTGATGCCGGATTCTGTTTCTGTTTCGGGAAAACGGGTGGAAGCGACACAGCTTTTGTCCAATAGAAAGGAAAATACGGGTATGGGAGCACAGATTCCCATAACGTTCTCGCCATTGGAGGATGTCATGTATCAGGAATACTGTATACAAAAACTTAGCTGTTTCGGGCAGATGCGTGGGGCAGGAGAATTAGACTATCAAATAGAATATATTCTGGAAGGAAAATACAGCGATGAGGAAAACTTAAAAGAAACCGTGAAACGTCTGCTGCGTTTCCGAGAAGCCTCTAATTATGCTTATCTTGCAGCCAATGCTTCGGCGAGACAGCAGTGCGCGGCATTTGCGCTGTCATTGGCAAGTGCAGTGGGGATACCGCAGGCATCTGCTGTAGTGGAAGTGGTTTTGCGTCTGTGCTGGGCTTACGGAGAAAGTTTGCTGGATGTCCGTACGCTGTTGTCGGGAGGAAAAGTACCGCTTATGAAAGACCAGGAGAGCTGGAAATTGTCTGTGGACAGGCTGTTCTATGTACTGGAAGAATTAAAGGCAGTTGGAAAGGAGCAGACGGAATCCGGGATGGATTATGCTTCGTACCTCAGACTGCTGCTGTTTATGCAAAGGGATCTGTCCCGGCAGACCTTGCGCTCTCTGGATATGATAGAGGGTACGGTGCGGAAACTGCCCGGAAAAGAGGCATTTCGACTGGATTGTTGTATACAATCTCTGGCCATAGAGGGAAGAGTACAGGATGCCCGCGGCAGACTCTATATACTTGCCAGAGATTATAGTTATCAGATGTAAGCAGAGAAAGGAGGTGTTCGAAGATGCCTTTTCGGATCTTTTACCCTTATGTAGCAAAACCAATTCGCCACTCTCTTCTAAAAATAAAAAATCCCCTAATTTTCATACAGCTTCTCGCAAAACGGAGCAAAAAAAAGACCGGAAAGGTGTCTTCGGGCATCTCCGTCTCCGGGAGTCTGACGGTGGAAAGTGCGTTTGTGCTGCCGATATTTTTATTCGGCATGCTGGCACTTATTTCTTATTTGGATGTGCTGTGTGTGCAGGTTCGGATCACAGCAAGTTTATGTGAAAGCGGGAAGAAACTGGGAATATATGCCTACGGGAGAGAAGATACGGATAACATAACGGCATCCATTCTTACAAGAGAGGCAGGCTGTGCCTATGCAAAGTCGCGGCTGGAAAAAGACTTGTCAGGGGTTCGGCTGACAGGACTTACAGGAGGAATGAAAGGAATCTCTTTGGGCGGAAGTTATATGGACAGCAAGAAGATTAAGCTGCAGGCGAAATATACCTGTCAATTTCCGGTCTTTTTGTTTCCGGCTATGAAGATTCCCATGATCAGCAGCTGTACTGTCCGCGCCTGGAACGGATATGATGGCAGTTATCAGGCAGAACTGTCGGAAAATACCTCCGGAGAGATGGTATATCTGACAGATTGGGAGTCGGTATATCATCGGGAAGCATCCTGTTCTCATCTGCAGCTGTCTGTTACAGCCGTAGATATCCATACCGTGGGAACAAAGAGAAATTTGGACGGCAGTCGGTATAAGCCCTGTGAAAAATGTATAAAACAGGCCATTTCGCATGGAAACTGCTACATTACTGAACAGGGGGATCGTTATCATGCGTCTAGAACCTGCAGTGGATTGACGCGGAATATTCGCCTGGTACCTTTAGAAGAGGTTTCCGGTCTGCGGGTCTGTTCCCGCTGTGGATAGAGGAGGTTTTATGGAAGTTATTGTTATGATGTACCTGGCAGTACTCAGTTTGGAGGACATCTGCCGAAAGGAATTGCCGGTATGGCAAATTGTTTTGGGCCTGTTGGCCGCAATCATTTTGACAGCAGTGCAGTGGAAGGGGAGTTTTCAGGAAATATGGATTATGCTGTTAGGCTTGCTTCCGGCATTGGTATTTTTAGCTGCGGCCGGAATCAGTAAAGAGCAGATTGGGTATGGGGACGGTTTGCTGCTGCTGCCGCTGGGAATGGTTCTGGGCTTTGAGAGAACGGCATGGATGGTATTGTGGGCATTGTCTCTGGCAGCTGTTTGTGCCCTCACACTCTTGGTTCTGTATCGGAGAAAAAAAGGGCTGACCATTCCCTTTGTTCCCTTTTTGTTTGCTGGATATGTGCTGACAGGAGGTATGATATGAAAAAGAATCCGGTTGGGATTAAGGGGAGTTTTACCGTAGAAGCGGCACTTTTGACGCCTCTGTTTTTACTGGTTGTATTTGCAGTGATTTCTCTGCATCTTTGGGTGTATAACCGGGCATGGTATACGGCTGCCGCATATGAGACGGCGGCGGCCGCCGCTACAGAAGGTGTCAGCAGGGATGGAAAGCCCCGTGAGGTACTTCAGGATAAGATACAGAAAATAAAAGAAGGGGGCTTTGTTGGGTGTACCGTGACGGCAACGGAAAGTTTGTCGGAGGATACGGTCATCGCCGCCTTTTCCGGGGAGATGCCGTGGATTTATGGGAATCGAAAAATGCAGTTTACTGCAAAAGGCGTGTGCGAGGTGATAAAACCGGTCGTGTTTATCCGAAAAGCACGTAATGTGGGACAACTTTTGGAAACAGGGAGAGGGATTGCTCGCTATGAATGAAACGATATTGGCAGAAGCGGAGTATAAAAAAGACATACAGCATCATTTTATGATTATAAAAGATAAGGATGGGGTGGATACGTCATCTTATGAGATCCGGATGATTCTGGCAAATCAGATTGAAGGTTTGCTGCCGTGCCTGATACAGCAGCTGGATGCGCAGATATATTATTATTTTGAGATTACTGCGGGTCAGGAATTCGATAGAGCGTATGCAGGAAAAAAGTTAAACTATCAGGAACTGCAAAACCTGTTTGTCAGTTTATCTCAGGTTCTGAAGCGGCTGCGTTCTTTTTTGCTGGATCCGGAGCATTTGGTGTTAGATCCTCATTTTTTGTACCTGCATGCAGAGACGGGGACATATTCTTTCTGTTATCTTCCCGGTTACTGTAAAGATATGCTGGAGGGATTCCGGGAACTGACGGAGTACTTGCTTCCGAAAATCGATCATCAGGACAGAGATGCTGTGACACTGGGATATGGGATTTATCGCCGTGCGATGGAAGATCGCGTTACATTGGAGCAAATAGAGGAGGAACTTTACGGAAAGGCAATCAGTGAGCCGTCAGGAGAGGATCGGAGGGAAAGAGAAGAGGTGGATCCCCGGGAAGTATTGACGCAGGAACAGGAAACCCTGCGCAGGGAAGCACTAAAGAGTCTGTTTGATGAAGAAGACTGGGAACAGGAAAGCTGGTGGAGCAGGCTGTGCAGCTGGTGGCAGGAAAGAAGAGGAAAGAAACAAAAAGAAGGGAAACCGAGTCAGGATTTTACGCTGCCGAAGTGGATGGAAGAAAATGACAGAGAAGAAGAGACCATATGCCTGCGGCATCAGCCGGAAGCTGAGCCTGCGGGACAGATGCTCTGCAGTCTGCATCCGGAACAGTATCCGGACATCATGCTGAATAAGGATATTATTTTTCTTGGAAAAGCTGCGGGAAATGCCGATGCAGCCATTCCCTCTTCTGCTGTAAGTCGTTTGCACGCCAGGATTACAAGAAAAAAGGATCAGGTAATCTTAATTGATATGCGTTCGAAAAACGGGACGCGTATTAATCAGAGTCCGCTTGTCCCGGATCAGGAATATGAACTGCACCATGGAGATATGGTAGAATTTGCAGACGTGGGCTATCAATGCAAGTTTTAAAATTGCGAAATATCGTCGGAAGTTATATAATAGTCGGATAGAAAAATAAAAGGCGTGATTCTATGGGAAACTATTATCCTTCCGGCAGACAGTCGGGTTGGAACAATTTTATACGGATGAGAAAGCAGGTACCGATGAATACGTTGATGATAGCTGTCAATGTAGCAGTATTTTTTTATGTGGAGATCAAAGGACCATCCGAGGATATCATTCATATGATAAGCTGTGGTGCAGCCTATACGCCCCTTATAACGGCGGGAGAATATTATCGGCTGTTCACCAGTATGTTTCTTCATTTTGGGATGGAACATTTGGTCAATAATATGCTGGTACTGCTGTTTTTGGGAGATATGCTGGAACGGGCAGTGGGAAAAGTCCGTTATCTGTTCATTTACCTTTTGGGCGGATTAGGAGCCAGCTGGTTTTCTTATCAGGTGGTATTATGGAAGCAGGAGGTTATCGTGTCCGCCGGTGCTTCCGGAGCAGTATTTGCAGTTATGGGTGCTTTAATCTATGTAGTCGTTGTGCATCGGGGCCGTCTGGAAAATATGACCACGAAAAAAATAGTGTTTATGGCGGCATTGTCTCTTTATTTCGGTGTCAGCAGTACGGGTGTGGACAACGTTGCACATTTGAGCGGTATCGTGCTGGGGCTGCTCTTAAGTGTGCTGCTGTATCGAAAAAAAGTGCAGCCACAGTAGATAGGGGGCTGCACTCTTTTTGTTCTTCTATAGAAAGGACATTGCAAAGCAATAAAACCATGTTATAATGATAATCTAAGTAAAGATTCACTTTTAGGATGTATGATAGGGAGGCAGATCGTAAAAACAGTGCCTTTTCCCGGCTCTGATTTTACATGAATAGTGCCGTTATGAGCTTCGATGATTCGTTTACAAATGGCCAGTCCAAGACCGGTTCCCTCCTTTTTATGAGTAACGAATGGCTCAAAAAGCGTATCCATGTATTCAGAGGGGATACCGGTGCCATTATCTGCGATCTGGATGACAACCTGAGAAGCTTCGGTTTGTATTGAGACAGTGATACGGCCGTCCTTTGTATCATTCAGTGCCTCCGTCGCATTGCGAAGAAGGTTGTAGAAAACCTGCTGTATTTTTATGGTATCCAGCATAAGATCCGGTACGGGCGTTTCCTTGCGAAAACATAGGGCAATGGCTTTTTGTTCTAAAACCGGTCGGATGGATTCTATCGCATAGCTTAGCAGTGTGTAAAGGTTCTCAGGGCTTTTATGTACCGTTTCGGAGTTATTAAAGGATGAAAGTTCATCCAAAAGAGCCCGAAGATAAGAAATATTTTCAATTATTTTAATCCAATACGAATCTTGCGTAACATTTGGGTGTTTTGTTTCGAATAATTGTAGGAAGCTATTAATAATGGTCACAGGATTACGTATTTCATGAGAAACTTTTGAGAGGGCATATTGTTTATCCTCTTTCAGTTTTTCAAAATAATACGCAAGTTCTGGATTGCTGTTGCTCAGTTCCTGAATTTTGTTTAAGTCGTTGGTAGTTAACATAATATCACCTCTTATAAGAATTTAAGATGAGCGAATGAACGGTAATGGAAGTAGCTATGCAGCAATTGACCGAAAGACATACCAAAGATAAAAGTAGGAGGTCATCAAATGACAGAATGTATTTTTTGCAAGATTGCAAATGGAGAAATTCCAGCAGCAACCATTTATGAAGACGAGGAATTCAGAGTTATCCTTGATCTAGGCCCGGCCAGTAAAGGACATTGCCTGATCCTTCCAAAGTCACATTACGCAGATCTCTATGAATTACCCGAAGAGACAGCGCAAAAAGTGATGGTGTTGGCGAAAAAAATTGGAACACAGCTGAAAGAAAAACTGCATTGCGTTGGTTTAAATGTAGTACAGAACAATGGAATCACTGCCGGACAGACAGTTTTTCATTTTCATCTGCATTTGATTCCGCGTTATGAAGGCGATCATGCAGTTGTGGAATGGACTCCTGGAACTTTGTCTGAGGAAGACAAAGAAGAGATTATCTCCAAATTTTATGTGTAAGGTCAACAGAGGAGGGGACCTGAAACATGAAGAAACATACAAAAGAGAACCATTTTAAAGAAGTTTATGAAAAATATTGCAATCTGGTAATGAAAATTGCTAATTCTATTATACATGATTATGTACTGGCTCAAGATATCTGTCAGGATGTGTTTGTAAGATATTGCGAGAAAGGTATGGGTGTTGGAGATGATTTTCTGAGAGCATGGTTTACTGTGAATACGAAGCGCAAAGCCATTGACTATTTGAGAAAATCATATCAGAAGCATGAAATGGTAGATATGTTTGACGCGGATAAAGCGGATAAAGTAGAGCCCAGCGAAGCAGATGAGATGATCGATAATATCATCCTGAAAGATATGACGTGTCGATTTTTGTATGACTTGGAAAAGCATAATGAGAATTGGTACAAGATTATTGTGGGAGTTATCATTGAGAACAAGTCTGAGAAAGAAGTCGCCCGGGAGCTGCACATGTCACCAGGAAGTCTGCGTGCAAAGCTCCACAGAGCGAAAAATTGGATTCGTGAGAATTACAAGGATGAATACGAAGACTTATAAAGCTTCTTCGAAAAGCTGTACAATGTGTTCGATAGAATCTATATGACGGCTTTCGGCCATTGCTTCCATATAAGAATGGCGATTGCTGTATAATTCCCGGATAGCGAAGAGCAGAGATTCTTCTGTCACCTGTTCTTCTTCCAGAACCATACTGTAACCCTGACGTTCAAAAGAACGGGCATTTAAAATCTGATCTCCACGGCTGGCTTTGGCAGAGAGAGGGATTAGCAGGTTTGGTTTGTTCAAAGAACTAATTTCGCAGATTGCATTGGCTCCCGCCCGGGAGACGAGAATATCAGACAGAGCGAACAGGTCTGGTAATTCTTGTTTGATATATTCATATTGTACATAACCTTCTGTGCCGTTTAAGGATTCATCCACTTTCCCCTTACCGCACAGATGGATTACCTGGAATTCTTTTAATAATTCCGGTAAAATGGCGCGGATGCTGTTATTGATGGCAGCAGCCCCTAAGCTTCCGCCAATGACCATCAATACCGGTTTATCAGAGGTGAGACCGGTAAAAGCTCTCGCAGCGTCAGCATCCCCGGACAGCAGTTCCTGGCGAATGGGGGTGCCTGTGAGAATCGCTTTCTCTTTCGGCAGGTGTTCCGCTGTCTCCGGAAAGTTACAGCACACTTTTGTAGCAAAGGGAATCGCGATTTTATTCGCAAGTCCAGGCGTCATGTCCGACTCATGGATGAAGGTCGGAATTTTCTGCCGGCTTGCGGCAACAACAACAGGAACAGTGACAAAACCGCCTTTACTGAATACAACGTCCGGTTTTAATTCCCGAAGTATCTTCTGGGCTTCCCGAAAGCCCTTTAGTACTTTAAATGGATCTGTAAAGTTTTTCAGATCAAAGTAACGTCTTAATTTGCCGGAAGCGATACCGTAATAAGGGATATCCATTTCTTCAATCAGTTTTTTCTCAATTCCATTGTAGGAACCAATATAGGAGATGGTGTAGCCCAGTTCCCGAAGCCTTGGAATCATGGCAATATTGGGAGTAACGTGTCCGGCAGTGCCCCCGCCGGTGAGTACGATATGTTTCATTATGCGTCCTCCTGCTGGTTATATATTTGCTCCATTTCTCCGTGTAAAAGATGGAGTTATCAATAACTATGATACACACACACGAAAAAGTCAAGGAAAGATAGGAGTTTCATGAGTAAATTAGAAAAGTTTGTTCAAGAGCCGGATGATCCGGTAATCTCTAACGAAGAAGATGCAAAAATCAAGGAATTTGTCCGCAGAGAGTATCTGCGGGAAGCAGAAGAAATTGAACGTGCATTACCAGAAGATGACGGAACAGATGCGGTTCCGGAAGATATGTATGACCAGATTATTCAGAAATTAAAAGCACACGGCACCTGTTTCGATGAGGATGGTCCCGCAGAAGAAAATCCCAAGAAGCATACCCTGGCATCGTTCCCACATCCTTATCGTGCGGCCAAACGGGCTGCTGTTGCGTGCATTATCTGTCTTGGCATCTTTGGTGTGAGTATGACCAGTGAAGCAAACAGGGCGTATATGATGAAACAGGTGGACTCTCTGGTGGGGAACGAAGTAAACGTTAAGGTGAATAATAGTGGTGACAGAGAAATTACAGGCGTAGAGGAAAGCGAAGCTGCGGCGGAGATTGAGGCACAGCTGCTCGTAGAAGTCCCCACCTTTCTCGTGAAGCCGGACGGTATGAAGTTTGAGGAGGCTGAAATTCTGACAGAGATTCATGTGGCATTGATGAACTATGTTGTAAATGATCAAATCGCGTATTTGTATATAGCAACGAACGAGGAGGATGCTGCGAGAGTGTTTGCTCTGGATGGTGAGCTGGTTGCTCATGTGGAAAATGAATATCAGGGGATTGATATTGCTATTTCTGCTTTACAGAGCGATGATCAGGAAAAACCTTTGTATATTGCCCAGTGGACTTATAAGAATAATTATTATATTTTTAATGCTATGATGGATCTGGAGGAGCTTCAGAGTATTTTAAGCAATATGTTGTATTGATATGGGAAAAACGTATGAGGAGACTTCTTATGAAAATGAGATGTATGTTAAAAAAACTAATGATAGTAGGCTGTATGGCCGCTGTAATTTTTGTGCAGAAGCCGGTTTATGCAGAGGGCCTGGATGAGCTGGGTACGGTGGTAGACGGTTCTCTGCTGACGGATCTTCTGGTGGTGGAGGATGACAGCCGCGATCTGCTCCGGGGCAATTATTTAAGTTATGGAACTGCCAGTTTGGTGAATCATGAGGATGGCACTGTCAGTGCTGGAGGTTCTACCATAGCCCATGTAGTCTGCGATAAAGTGTATTTAACCTTAACCTTGCAGCAAAAGGTAGGAGATGACTGGTATGATTACCGTACCTGGAAAAGAACCACGACAAATGCCTCTTCCTTGTCCAAAGAGTATACGGTGGAGGTACCCTCCGGATTTTTCTACCGGGTACAGGGAGCCCATCTGGTAGAGAAAGATGGAGATAATACAGAATCCCAGGTGACCCTTACCGATGGTGTCTGGGTGGCGTACTAGTAATCGCATATAGATTGTTATGGGATATCCACACAGCCTGTGTGCATATCATAGACACTTAGGAGAAATGCTTAGAAATTACCCAAGATAACATTGACACGAAAGCACAAAAGAGAAAGAGCCGTGTACCAAAGCGGAAGCTGAGGTGCACGGCTTTTAGCGTAGGTGTCATGGGAGTGGGCCTATTGAAAGGAGATTACGATATCCCTGTGACGCACAGTGCCGTCTAATAGCTTGTGTATCAGTTCCTGGGCATAGGCGTCTGCATTTGCCAGCAGCTGAGAATAATCTGCATTTTTCTGAACATCTGTTTCGGCCAGTGTGATTGCCGCGGCTGTATCCCTTATGCCGGCTTTGTCAGAAGAGGAAAGATTTTTGTGGTCAAGTTCGATGGTATCCGCTTCTACCTTAATATCTACTATCTCTGCATGTGGTATTTGAATGATCAGATGATCTTTTCGAAGCTGTACCGTGGATTTTGAGAGGTCTATGCCGGCGCTCACCGTTGCCGTGTATTTCATAAAAGATTTACTTTTTGTCAGAGAAGGAAGCTTATTTTTTGCAACTTCCATATATCCCGTGTAGGTTAAAACTTGTGTGATGAATTCCTCTGTATTTTCTAATTGACTCTTAATAGAATGCATTCCGGTTTCTTTGTTTTCCTGAAGTTCATGGAACCAGGGATAGATGACTCCGCCCATAACGAGTAAAAGAATGGCGGCGATCATGCCCACGATTCCATTTGCTTTGCCGGACCGTTTCTGTGTATCTGTATGTTCTTTACTCATATTTTTTCCCTTTTCACAGACATGCTTGTCGTTTGTCTCAAAATGGTTTCAATGCTCCCTTGTTTATTTAAAGCTGATCGATCAGCTCATTTGCTTTGCGGATCATAGCCTCTGTATGCCGGCTGTTTTCCTGCAGACTCTTGATTCGCTGCTCCAGTGCGGATTTTAAGATGTGATTCGGAGCATCAATAATTTCACAGATTTCCTTGATGGAAAACCCCATTTCCTGAAATAATTTGATTTTTTTGATTCGTTCCTGTGAGCTGCCGTCATACAATAAATAACCGCGCCGGTTTCTGCTTGTTGCAGAAACTAATCCTGCTTTTTCATAGCCCTGCACAGCACGCCGGGATACTCCGAAGGAATCACATACCTCTCTTAATGTAATTTCATTCATACCTCCTCCTACTTTTTAATATCCTAAAATTGCACGTAACGTGCAGTCAACATTTTTGCATCAAAAAAACATCTCCCTGTGAAAGGAATAGCCGATACTACCTGGCTGTGTTATAATAAAAGAAAGACAATTGACACAGAATGACATCATAATGTAGCAAAGGGGGCTTCAATTATGAAATTAACATTTATTGGCGCGACACATGAAGTGACCGGAAGCTGTTTCTATCTGGAAGGTGCGGGCAAGAAGTTTCTGGTAGACTGTGGTATGGAGCAGGGGCAGGATATTTATGAGAATCAGGAACTTCCGGTATCTTATGCACAGGTGGATTTTATCTTGCTGACCCATGCCCATATTGATCATTCCGGTATGCTGCCTATGGCTTATGCAAAAGGATTCCGGGGGCAGGTATATGCTACGGAAGCGACCTGTTCGTTATGCGACATCATGCTTCGGGACAGTGCCCACATCCAGATGTTTGAGGCAGAATGGCGCAATCGAAAAGGAAAGAGAAAAGGTCAGCCGGAAATGGTTCCAGCCTATACTATGGAAGATGCAGTCAGTTTGCTCCGCAATTTTGTCGGTATGCCTTATGACACCGTGATCAATCTGGCGGAAGGGCTTCAGGTGCGTTTTGTAGATGCAGGGCATTTGCTGGGATCTGCCAGTATAGAAGTATGGATTACAGAAGAGGAAGAGACGAGGAAGATTGTATTTTCCGGAGATATCGGCAATCTGGATCAACCATTGATCAAAGATCCCACTTACTTAAAGGAGGCAGATTATGTGGTAATGGAATCCACATATGGGGACCGCAGTCACGGAGATCGTCCCGATTATGCGATGGAGCTGGTGAATGTGTTGAGGAGAACCTTCCAGAGGGGCGGCAATGTGGTCATTCCTTCCTTTGCGGTAGGGCGTACGCAGGAAATGCTGTATTTCTTCCGGAGGATCAAGCAGGATAATCTGCTTCCGGAATTTCCGAACTTTGAAGTGTATGTGGATAGTCCGCTGGCGGTGCAGGCAACCTCCATTTTTAAAGAACACTATATGCAGTGTTATGATGAGGAGGCAATGGAGCTGGTACAAAGCGGTAAGAATCCGCTGGCTTTTCCCGGCTTAAAGCTGTCCATTACCAGTGATGAATCCAGGGCGATCAACTTTGATGAAAAACCAAAGGTTATCCTTTCTGCCAGCGGTATGTGCGATGCAGGACGCATTAAGCATCACTTAAAGCACAATCTGTGGAGAGGGGACAGTTCCATTGTGTTTGTGGGATATCAGGCGAACGGTACGTTAGGCCGGGCTCTGTTAGAGGGTGCGGTATCCTGTAAGCTTTTTGGGGAAGAAATCGAGGTGCATGCGGAGATTACCCGTTTGCCGGGTATCAGTGGTCATGCGGATAATGCGGGACTGATGCGCTGGGCGCAGTCCTTCGAGGAAGCGCCGAAGAAGGTATTTGTCGTACATGGAGAAGATCTGGTGTGTGAGACATTCGCCCAGCGTTTGCGGGACGAATTGGGATATGATACCATGGCGCCTTTCAGCGGCACACAATACGATCTTCTGGAAAATGTCTGTGTGAAGGAAACCGTAGGTGTTCCGTTGAAAAAAGCGTCGGCCAAATCTATCAAAGCTTCTGGTGTATTTGCCCGTCTGCTGGCAGCCGGAGAGCGCCTGATGGCAGTGATTCGGAAAAATGAAGGCGGAGCCAATAAAGACCTGGCACGATTTGCAGATCAGGTTAATTCCCTGTGTGACAAATGGGATAGATAGAGTATGAAAAAAGCAGCCCCTGAGATATCCGTTTGAAAACGTATCTCAGGGGCTGCTTTTTCCTTTAACCTTTATAGTTTTTTGCGGCTTCCAGTGCTTTTGCCAGCTGATCCGGACATGAGGTTCCGCGTCCTGCACAGTCCGTGCCTTTTAAACGTTCGATTACCTCATCGACTTTCATTCCCTTTACCAGTTTTGCAATTCCCCGGGTATTGCCCTGGCAGCCACCGATAAACTGTACAGATTTAATGGTATCGCCGTCCAGTTCAAGCTGAATAGCCTGTGAACAGGTTCCGGTAGTTTTATAAACTAACATGATGAGCTCCTCCTTTGGTATATATGTTGCCGTACAAAATACGCCGGTTAGAAGGCATGTGCGGCTGGATGTACTATTTTTCTTATGGAAATTCATTATAGCAAAAATAGATATAAAAAGCAAAAAACTTTTATTGTGTCATTTTGGGAAAAATGGTATCGTATAGAAAGAATGAATCAGTAAAGGAGAATGCACCACATGAAACCAATCGGAATTATCGGAGCTATGCCGGAAGAAGTGGCAGCCTTAAAAGAGAAGATGACAGAGGTAACCATTAAAAGAAAAGCATCCATGGATTTTTACCAGGGGATCTTAAGAGATAAGCCTGTTGTTGTTGTACAGTCCGGAATCGGCAAGGTAAATGCCGGTATCTGTACCCAGATTCTTGTAGATGATTATGACGTACGCTGTGTTATCAACACGGGAATCGCCGGATCCTTAAAAGCAGAGATTAATATTGGAGATATTGTATTGTCTACCGATGCCCTGCAGCATGATGTAGATGCCACAGAGTTTGGCTATCCGCTGGGTCAGATCCCGGATATGGAAGCATTTTCCTTCCATGCGGATGAAAAAATGATCGCGCTGGCAAAAGAAATCTGTGAAGAAGTGAATCCGGAGATCCGGGTGTTTACGGGAAGGGTAGTAACCGGCGATCAGTTTGTAGCAAGCAGGGAAGTAAAAGACAGAATTACAGAAAATTTTCATGGTTACTGTACTGAAATGGAGGGCGCGGCCATTGCGCAGTCCGCTTATCTGAATCAGGTGCCATTTTTAATTGTACGTGCCATTTCCGATAAAGCAGACAACAGCGCGCAGGAAGACTACCCAACTTTCAAAGCCAAAGCCATCGTACACAGTGTGAGACTGACTGAGAATATGGTGGCCAGACTGTAGGTTCTGTCGCGGAAAATGAGAATTTGTCGAACGATTTTCATTTTCCGCAGGTATAAAATGCAATATAATGAACCCGTATTTTAATAATAATCATCCCCGGATGTGAAAATACCGGGAGTAAGGGGGAATTGTATTGCAGATTTTTTATTATGGCATATGGCTTGCCGGTGCGGCAGGGCTTATCAGCCTGATTGTGACGGCCATCAGTAACCGACAGACGTTAAAAGACATTTCTAAAATGCCCAGTTCAAAAGGAAAGTGGCTGCAGTCATTTTGCAGGGATTTGGACCAGGCAGAAAGAGAACATGCAGATGTGAAAAATCCCGTGGTGTTTGTAACCAGAAGGATGAATGGACGAAAGATAGGACCTATTTCCCAGTATCGGATGAAAGGGATGATGTGGTATGCTTTTGTCCTTTCTTTTTTATTTATGGGAATTGCCTATTATCAGGTGTCTGAGGCGGGTTCCCGGACATTGGCGGATCTGTTTGCCCATTCTGATCTTGTAGCGGCAGGCTTGGGAGTTCCGCTGGCGCTGGTGCTTTTGAAACAATTTTTAGGTATTTCGTATCAGGAAACGTGTATCCGGGATGCATTGCTGGATTATATGGAAAACCGCAGTGCATCTTCTGCTAAGGACAAGCTTCATGCAGCCGCTGCTCCGGCGGAAGCGCCGGTGAAGATGCCGGTGCAGGCAAAGCCGGCCCGTCTGCCGAAGCGTGACCGCAATGTCAAGGCGGCCGACCGGGAGAAAGACAAAGATGCAGTACAGGAGAAAATTCTGGAGCAGATCAGTCTGGGAATTCAGGAAACGGCGGCCTCCAAAGACAAGTATGAGCATTTACTGTCAAAAGAAGAGGAGCAGATCATTCGGGATGTGATAAATGAATTTCTGGCTTGATTAGTATGGGACGATTTGATAAACTAAACTTAAACCTAAGCACTACTTGGGAGATAAAGGAGTGAAACAGATGGGAAATACAATTACGTTTGATTATTCAAAAACAGCAGGTGTTGTTCGTGCAGATGAAGTGGCTGTTATGGGGGACTTAGTTGAGGCAGCAAAAAAGAAATTAGTAGAAAAAACAGGACTGGGCAATGACTTTTTAGGCTGGATCGATCTTCCGTTAGATTATGATAAAGAGGAATTTGCGCGTATTCAGAAAGCAGCCGTTAAGATTCAGAAGGAGTCAGAGGTGCTGGTGGTGATCGGCATCGGCGGATCTTATTTAGGGGCGAGAGCTGCCAATGAATTTTTAAATCATCCATTTTATAATAGTCTGTCAAAAGAACAGCGTAAAGCGCCGGAAATTTATTATGTTGGAAATAATATTAGTGCTGCTTACATGCAGGGCGTTGTGGATGTGATTGGTGACAGAGATTTTTCTGTTAATGTGATTTCTAAATCCGGTACGACAACAGAGCCGGCGATCGCTTTCCGTTTATTTAAGGGATTATTGGAAAAGAAGTACGGAAAGAAAGGCGCTGCTGACAGAATTTATGCCACAACGGACAAGGAAAGAGGAGCATTAAAAACACTGGCCGATGCAGAAGGTTATGAAACCTTTGTAGTGCCGGATGATATTGGCGGCCGTTTTTCTGTTCTGACACCGGTGGGACTTCTGCCGATCGCTGTTACAGGGATAGATATTCAGGAGTTAATGGCAGGCGCTGCGGCACAGAGAGAAGAGTGTCTGGAAAAAGCATTTGAAGAAAATCATGCGTTACAGTATGTTGCACTTCGAAACATTATGCTTCGCAAAGGAAAAACGGTGGAAATTATGGCCAATTATGAACCGAATCTGCATTATATTGCTGAGTGGTGGAAACAGCTTGCAGGTGAAAGCGAAGGAAAGGATCAAAAAGGTATTTATCCGTCTTCTGTAGATCTTACCACGGACCTTCATTCGATGGGACAGTTTATCCAGGACGGCAACAGAATCTTGTTTGAGACCGTTCTTTCCATTGGAAAACCGCAGTTGGAAATGACTGTGAAAGAAGAGGAAGTAGATTTGGACGGTCTGAATTATCTGGCCGGGAAGACTCTTGACTTTGTAAATAAAAGCGCCATGAATGGTACCATTCTGGCACATACGGACGGCGGAACCAGCAATTTGATCGTTCATATTCCGGATCGCAGTGCGTTCTCTCTGGGAGCTTTGTTCTATTTCTTTGAGTTTGCAATCGGATGCAGCGGGTATGTCTTGGGTGTAAATCCGTTTAATCAGCCGGGTGTGGAAGATTATAAGAAGAATATGTTTGCATTGCTGGGAAAACCGGGATATGAAGAGCAGCGTGAAAAATTAATGAAGAGATTATAATTCATAGTGATAGATGAAAGAAATTTCAGTCGAGGGGAAATTAACGCAGAGCGTAGTCTCTGCGTTAATTTTTTGATGCCGTATAGAGTTAGTCCTCTTCTATGACCCGTAATTCCAGATAATCAAAATCAATTTCTTCTATAAAATTGTCCTGCTGAAACCGGGTGATACTGTGACGCTTAAAATCCTGGATGTTGTGATCCAGCCAGAGCGGTTTTTGCAGATCAAAAGTATAGCAGATGGAATCCAGGCCCTGAAAAACCTTTTGGGTCCTGGAAGTTTTGGAATCGTCACAGATTATGGTATCTTTCAGGATACGGGTATCTTTGTAAATGGTTCCCAGCATACGAAACATAAATGTACTCTCCTTTATATACAGACAGAAAATCCCGTCATAGGACCTCTTATTATCGCTGATATTATTATAGAAGAAAGGGTACTTGCTTGTAAAGAGAGAAAGAATTGTGCAAATTGTATATTATTTTATTTAAAATTCGTTAAAACGGCAAGAAAATGAATGCGATTTTGTATACATCAGGAATCTTCCCCAAGGAGGAAATGAAAATTTGTTTAAATGAGCCATGGTCATAGACGGAAAGTTGATTTATACTAAGTATAGTAATTTTAGAAGAAAAAATGATATACGGATTAGGAATTAGGGAGGAAAATTCAAATGGCAAGTTTATCATTACAGCATATTAACAAAGCGTATCCAAACGGATTTGAAGCAGTTAAAGATTTTAACCTGGAAATTGAAGACAAAGAGTTTATCATTTTCGTAGGTCCATCCGGATGCGGTAAATCTACAACACTTCGTATGATTGCCGGTTTGGAAGATATTACCAGTGGTACATTAAAGATTGGCGACAGAGTCGTAAACGACGTGGAGCCAAAAGACAGAGATATTGCGATGGTATTCCAGAACTACGCTCTGTATCCTCATATGACAGTATATGATAACATGGCTTTTGGTCTGAAGTTAAGAAAAGTTCCAAAAGATCAGATTGATAAGATGGTAAAAGAAGCAGCTAAGATCCTTGACCTGGATAAATTATTAGACCGTAAGCCAAAGGCATTGTCCGGTGGTCAGAGACAGCGTGTTGCTATGGGTCGTGCTATTGTTCGTGAACCAAAGGTATTCCTTATGGACGAGCCTTTATCCAACCTGGATGCAAAACTTCGTGTACAGATGCGTATTGAGATCTCTAAATTACATGAGAGATTAGGCGCTACCATCATCTATGTAACACATGACCAGACAGAGGCTATGACTCTTGGTACAAGAATTGTAGTTATGAAAGATGGCGTTGTTCAGCAGGTTGATACACCACAGCAGTTATACAACTGTCCGGATAACTTATTTGTTGCAGGCTTCATCGGATCTCCTCAGATGAACTTCTTAGATGCTGAAGTTGAGGAAGCAGGAAGCGACATTAACTTAGTAGTAGGCGCTCATAAGTTTACCCTGCCTAAGGCAAAAGCAGAAGCTGTAAAAGCAAAGGGTTATGTTGGAAAAACAGTTATTATGGGTGTTCGCCCTGAAGATGTACATGATTCCGAAAGCTTTATCCAGAGTTCTCCGAACAGTGTATTTGAGGCTCCTATTCACGTATACGAATTATTGGGAGCTGAAGTATATCTGTACTTCGATTTTGAAGGAACTGCTATGACTGCAAGAGTAAATCCTCGTACAACAGCCAGAACAGGTGATACCGTTAAGTTTGCTCTGGATATGGAAAAAGTTCATGTATTTGATAAAGAGACAGAGCTGGTTATTACAAACTAAGAACAAGAGTGCAATGATGCAAAGGAGCCGTTGTGGATGTGGGGATCTACAGCGGCTTTCTTAATACGCGAAAGGAAGTAAATGTATGATTTCAAATCAGATAATACAAAAGTCTCTGGATGAACTGCGGGCGATCACCCGTATTGATCTGAGCGTGTTGGATATAGATGGAAAAGTAGCAGCAGCCACCTTTGCCGCAGATGATATGCCCATTGATGATATTCAGGAATTTGTAGAGTCCATGGCCGACAGTCAGGTTGTGCAGGGATATCACTTTTTCAAAATATATGACGATCAGGTGGTAGAATACGTGCTGGTTGCCAGAGGCATCAGCGAGGACGCTTATATGATCGGCCGGGTTGCCGTGTGTCAGATTCAGAACCTGATCGTTGCCTATAAAGAGCGATTGGATAAGTCCAATTTTATCCAGAATCTGATCCTGGATAATCTTCTCCTGGTGGATATCTATAATCGGGCTAAAAAACTGCATATCCCTACAGAGGTGCAGAGGATTGTACTTCTGGTAGAGACAAAGTATGAAAAAGATCAGAATGCGATAGAGATTTTGAAAAACCTCTTTATCGGACGAGTGAATGATTTTATAACGGCCATCGATGAGAAAAATATTATCGTTGTGAGAGAATTGGATGAAAATGATACCTATGAAAATGTGGAAGCGGTCTGCCGGATGATCGTGGATATGCTGAATGCAGAAGCCATGTCCAGTGTACGGGTCGCTTATGGTCATGTGGTAAATGAAATCAAGGATGTGTCCCGCTCTTATAAAGAAGCGAAGATGGCATTGGATGTAGGTAAGATTTTCTATGCAGAGAGAAAGGTGATCGGCTATAATCATCTGGGCATAGGCCGTTTGATCTATCAGCTTCCTACCCAGCTGTGCGAGATGTTTATGAAGGAAATTTTCGGAGGAAACAACCTTCCGGAGACGCTGGATGATGAGACTCTCGTTACCATTAATAAATTCTTTGATAACAGTCTGAATATTTCGGAAACCTCCCGTCAGCTGTTCCTTCATAGAAATACATTGGTGTATCGTTTGGAAAAGATCCAGAAGATCACAGGATTGGATGTGCGGGTATTTGATGACGCTCTGACTTTTAAGATTGCACTTATGGTTGCCAATTATATGGAATTTATGAAAAATCAGGAAGATTAGATGGTGGGATAAAAGTATGCAGGTCTCTTGCACAGGAGAGATCTGCATATTTTAGTGTGGCCAGCAGATAAACTTGTTTGAGTTGTAAAGTATTGTTACAACAGTCTTGAATTGATACTACAATTCAAACAAAAATATACAATTTACTGTTTTAATAAAAAATAAAATAAAAATATTTGCAAAACAGGGTTGACAAAACGGAAATACTCTGTTATTATAAATACAACAAAAAACAAAAGCACAACAAACTATTACATCACATCCAATTTCTTAAACAGAGACGAGAAATCATTTAAGAAAGTTGGTACGACACATAAGTAGATCTTATTTTGTAAGTTCTCTTTAAGGGTATGGAGAATACATATAAGAGGTAAAAGTACAAAAGAAAGAAGAAAGTGTGAAGGAATCGTAATAGAAAATGGAGGATGGACCAATGGGATCTTATGAAAATTATCATCAATATGAGAGTGGTAAGGCTTAATTCCCTGAAGAATACCTGATTACAAAAATAGAAAGAAAAGGAATCAGAGAGTGAGCTGATAAAAAGAATGTAATAGGTGAAATACCAAATAAGTCCTCATATTGAACACATTACCACAAACATAATAAAAAGATTTTAAAATATGTGTAAAGAAACATATTTTAAAAAATGAAAAATTATATATGAATAGAAGGTATAAAGAATAAAAAATCAGATGCCGGAACTGTTTGATTAAGAGATTATAATTCGAATGTAATAATT
>JBMNRU010000009.1:0-93888 GCA_050944855.1 Lachnospiraceae bacterium | reverse complement strand
ACTGATGCCCTGGCTGACGGTACGGGAAAATATTTCCTTCGGTTTGAAGAAAAAGGAAATAGATCCGAAGGAAATTGATGAGTTGATTCATCTGACAGGCCTGGAAGGTTTTGCGGATGCTCTGCCGCAGCAGCTTTCCGGCGGCATGAGTCAGCGTACAGCATTGGCTCGGGCATTGGCTATACATCCCCAATACATTTTGATGGATGAACCCTTTGCAGCCCTGGATTATTTTACCAGAGAGAAAATGCAGCAGGTACTGTTGTCCCTTCATGAAAACAGTCAATGCGGGGTATTATTTGTTACACACAGTATTGATGAGGCACTGGTCATCGGTGACCGCATTGTGATACTGGAGGACAAAAAAGTGAAAAAGGAATATTTTTTTTCAAAAGGAGAACGTGCGTCGCGCAGTGAAATGCAGAAGCAGGAGCTGAAAGAAGATATCCTTAATGCAATTAAATTAAAAAAAGAAAAGGAGACTTAAAATGAAAAGAAGAAGAATTTTAGCAGCAATTCTGACCCTGATCCTGATTTGTTCTTGTGTTATGACAGGATGCGGCAGCAAAAGTGATCTGGAGGAGATCACAGTAACTTATGTAACCTCCCCGTTGAATGTTCCGACGATCGTGGAGAAGAATCACAGTATTTTTGCCGAAAATATGAAAGAGATTGGTATTGAAACGGTAAATTATTCAGAGATTACTTCCGGTGCGGATCAGACGCAGGCGCTGGCATCCGGCGACATTCAGTTTTTATATGCGGTAGGTGCAACTTCTGTGATTTTGTCCGCCGCTAACGATGCAGACATTAAGATTATCTCCATGTACAGCCGTTCTCCGGAAGCTTTCTGTCTGTTTTCTAATGATGAGACAATTACAAGCCCGGAAGATCTGCGTGGAAAAACAATTGCAGGCCCGCAGGGTACGATTTTGCATGAGCTGCTGGTAGCATATCTGGCAACAGCAGATATGACTCTGGCAGATGTGAACTTTATGAATACCACCATACCGGATGCTATGGCAGCCCTTTCCGGCGGCAGCGTGGACTGTGCTCTTCTGGCAGGTGCGGCAGCTTATAATACCCAGGCTGGCGGTGCACATCTGGTAACAAACGGCAAAGACCTGGTAGAGGCCACCATCGTATGTGCCACTACGCAGAAGTTTTATGATGAACACAAAGATGCGGTAGATAAATTCCTGGAAGCACAGGAAGAGGTTTTAACGTATATGGAAGAAAATGAAGATGCCGTTCTTCAGGAAGCAGCCGAAAATCTGGATCTGGATGTGGATGCAGTTCGTGATATGTATGCTTACTATGATTTTGATATGACGATCCGCGACAGTGATATAGAAGCGATGGATGCGACCATGCAGTTTATGCTGAATGCGGAAATGATCGAAAAAGAAGTAGATATAGAATCTCTGGTAATTCGTTAAAAAGGTCGGATTGACAAAAGTTCCCTTACCGTCTAGAATGGAAAATAGAATGTATCTGATTATTTTAGAAAGAAGATGAGGATAAGCATATGGACAAGAACTTGCATTTAGAAACAAAATGTATCCATTCTGGTTATGAACCAAAAAAGGGAGAACCCAGGAATCTTCCGATTGTTCAGAGTACTACGTTTAAATACGATACGACGGAAGAGATGGGTCGTTTATTTGCTTTGGAAGATGAGGGATATTTTTATACTCGTCTGCAGAATCCGACCAATGATGCGGTGGCAGCTAAGATTGCCGATCTGGAAGGCGGTGTGGCAGCACTGCTGACATCTTCCGGTCAGGCAGCTAATTTCTATGCCGTGTTTAATATCTGTGAAGCCGGTGATCACATCGTATGTGTATCTGCAGTATACGGAGGTACCTATAATCTTTTTGGTACCACTATGAAAAAGCTGGGTATTGACTGTACTTTTGTAAATCCGGATGCCAGTGAAGAAGAAATTGCAAAGGCATTTCGTCCGAATACAAAGGTTTTATTTGCCGAAACGATCGCCAATCCGGCACTGGTAATTTTGGATATCGAGAAGTTTGCAAAACTGGCACACAGCCATGAAGTACCGTTGATCGTAGACAATACCTTCGCAACTCCTGTAAACTGCCGTCCGTTTGAATGGGGAGCAGATATCGTAACCCATTCTACAACAAAATATATGGACGGACATGCACTGCAGGTAGGCGGAGCTATCGTTGACAGCGGCAATTTTGACTGGGATAAGTATGGGGACAAGTATCATGGACTGACCACACCGGATGAGTCCTATCATGGTATTGTTTATACAGAAAAGTTTGGAAAGAAAGCTTATATTACAAAAGCTACTTCCCAGTTAATGCGTGATCTGGGATCTATCCCGTCTCCTATGAACTGCTTTTTGTTAAATATGGGCCTGGAAACCTTACCGCTTCGTGTGGAAAGACATTGCTATAATGCTACAAAAGTTGCAGAATTTTTAAATGCACACGAAAAAGTATCCCATGTAAACTATGCAGGGCTTCCGGGGGATAAGTATCATGAACTGGCTGAGAAATACATGCCAAAGGGAACCTGCGGCGTTATTTCTTTTGAATTAAAGGGTATGAGAGAGGCAGCTGTGAGATTTATGGATAGTCTCAAGCTGGCATCCATTGTAACTCATGTTGCGGACGCAAAAACCTGTGTACTGCATCCGGCAAGCCATACGCACAGACAGATGAATGATGAACAGCTGAAAGAGGCTGGTGTATCTCCGGGATTGATCCGTTTCTCCGTGGGCATTGAAAATGTTGAGGATATCATCAAGGATCTGGCACAGGCATTGGAAAATGCATAAAAAGATACCGTATCGGTTATAGACTATACAGAAGGACTGTTTCATATAGTATTGTGAAGCAGTCTTTTTTTGGTGATTTTTAATGTTTGAATGTTGTAAAAAAATACTGGCGGGTATGCTCATCTTTCTGGCTCTGCCGGGAATTCTGACTTTATTTTTATCCGGAAGACAGGCCTGTCCTCTGGCCGCGGGCATCGATATAGAAGACTATGTGGCGATCGCAGCGGCGATGGAAATACCCTGGAATGCGCAAGCAGAGGCTATAAAGGCGCAGTGTATCATTGCCAGAACAAACCTGTATCGGGAGATGCGGGAAGGAGGGAGCGATACGCTTCGGGAAACCGCTGCCTTTTTGAAAGAGAGTGAAAAGCGGGAAAGCTTCCGGGAACATTTTTCAATATTTGAAGATGCAGCTGCACAGACCTATGGAGAAATTCTCACATGGCAGGGACAGGTACAGGAAATTCCGTTTTTTCGTATCAGCGGCGGAAAAACCCGGGACGGGAAAGAAATCCTGGGAGAGGGGTATGGATATCTTCCCTCTGTGGAGACAGCAGAAGATCTGAACAGCGAAGAGTTTCTGGAGGGTTTTTATTTTACAAAGGAAGATTTAGAAGCAGTATTGTCTTCTCTCTATGCGGATTTTGCCTGGTGTAAAGATGAGGCAGGAGAAGAAAAAAGTATGGAAGAGCAGATTGTGATCACAGCGGTGGATGCGGCCGATTATGTCATGGAGATACAGATAGGAAATAGGGCTTTTCTGGGTGAAGAACTGCGAAATAGTCTGAACCTGAATAGTTCCTGTTTTACCGTACAGATTCTGGGAGAACAGATTCGCTTTTTGTGTAAAGGACTGGGTCATGGCATAGGTCTGAGTCAGTATACGGCAGATGTTATGGCAAAAGAAGGGGAAAATTATAAGAATATATTGCTGCGGTTTTTTCCGTCCATGGAAATCATGACGATAGAATATTATGAGAAAATTATAAATCCGTAAAAGTATGGAGGAGAATCTAGTAAAAAATGAATACTTTCACATATTCTGGCAATCCTATAACTGAAATATTTGACAATATATGAGGTGAAGAATATGATGAATGGAAAAAAAGTATTTCGATGGGCACTAAGTGGTTGTCTGTTGGCGGTATTAATTGCTGCAAGTGTAGGCATATATCAGATGAATTCTGACAGTTCTGTGAAAGACCAGTCTCAGGAAATTCAGACGGAAGAAGATATGACGGCAGATGGCAGTGAAGGAATGAAGGAAGAAGAACCAAGTGAAGATGCAGGAAGTGACAGTGTAGAAGGTACGAAAGAAGTGGAAATGACACAGGAAGCTGCAGAAACGGAAACAGAAGCTGTTCCGGAAGAAACAGCACCGGAAGAAGGAACAGAGGAGACAGCGTCTGCAGATGTTGTGGAAGAACAGTCGGAAACCGCAGCAGAGCTTACGATTAATTTTACAGAAGATTCTCTGATGGAATGGCCGGTAAACGGTGATATCCTTCTGGATTACAGCATGGATAAAACAATTTATTATCCTACTCTGGATTTGTACAAGTATAATCCGGCGATTGTAGTAGCAGCAGAGGTAAATACCCCTGTATTGGCGGCAGCTAACGGTCAGGTGCTTTCTATCGGTTCCAACGAAGAGACGGGCGTTACCGTCACACTGGATATGGGAAATGGTTACCAGGCCGTATACGGGCAGCTGAAAGAGGTAGCATTTGAGGAGGGCGATCAGATAGAAGAAGGAACCATTATCGGTTACGTAAGTGAACCTACAAAATATTACTGTACAGAGGGCGCTAATCTGTATTTTGCCATGACAAAGGACGGAAGTGCACTGGATCCGTTGATGTATTTGCCATAAGATGCAGGTAGAATAAAATAATTCTGGATTTGCACAGACAGTTAAAAAGTGAGTATAATAAGGTATAGAGAATACCATCTATTATCCGCAATCGATACTTTTTACTGTCTGTGCTCTTTTTTATTGTATAAAAATGTTTTATATGATAAGGTTAAAATACTTGCTGGATCGATTGCTTGCTATAAATGGATTTTGCAAACATGCCGGTTTGCAAAATCATACATATGGGAATAGAGTGCAGACGAAATAGGAGAAAACATGAATTATACCTATATTCTGAAATGTGCTGACGGAAGTTTGTACACCGGATGGACAAACAACCTTGAAAAACGGGTAAAAGACCATAACCGGGGAAAGGGTGCGAAATATACCCGGGGACGAGGGCCGGTGGAACTGGTGTATTACGAAGAATTTACGACGAAAGAAGAGGCCATGAGAAGAGAGTATGCCATAAAGCAGATGGCAAGGACAGAAAAAGAACAGTTGATCCATAAAAATCATGAAAAATAGGCAGGAGGAAATTATATGAAAGATGTAAAAATGTCTTGTGTAGACTGTGCACTGATTAATTGTGATATGGAGGACAAGCATTATCCCGATTTTTGTCTGACCACACATATGAAGGAAGAAGTACTGCAGGATGCGATGAAATGCTATGAAGAAGAGGAAAATCGCCGTTCTATGGTTGCGGCAGCAGAAGTGGAACATGATTTTTATTGCCAGTATACAAGAGTCCAGGAGATCATTGCTTATGCAAAAAAAATGGGCATGAAAAAGCTGGGGATCGCTACCTGTGTGGGTTTGATCCATGAAAGCAGAATTTTAGCGAATATCCTGCGCCGGCATGGATTTGAAGTATATGGAATCGCCTGTAAAGCAGGTGTGCAAAAGAAACGGGATCTGGGAATTCCTGAAAGATGTGATGAGATCGGAGAAAATATCTGTAATCCGATTTTGCAGGCAAAAGTGTTAAATGATGCCAAGACCGAGCTGAATATTGTCATGGGATTGTGTGTCGGACATGACAGTTTATTTTACAAATATTCAGATGCCCTGGTTACGACAGCTGTAACAAAGGACAGAGTTCTTGGGCATAACCCGGTTGCAGCGTTATATACGGCAGACACTTATTACAGTGATAAGTTAAAAGAGTAATAGAATTTTGTAAATGAAAAAGTTTCCCGCCGGGGAAACTTTTTCATTTATAAAATCCTATATTGGCATGGCAGCCACAAAGAAATACATTACAATAAAATGACAGATGCTTCCACCCATGACAAACAGGTGAAAGATTTCATGGGAACCAAAGTTGTGATGTTTGGAATTAAAAATGGGCAGTTTCAGTGCATAAATGATGCCGCCGATGGTATAGATAATGCCGCCAGCCAGAAGCCAGCCGAAAGCAGCCTTATTCAGTGCGTGAAAAATGGGTTTGAAGGCCAGTACGCACAGCCATCCCATCAGGATATATAAGCCGGAGGAAAACCATTTCGGACAGGTGATCCAACATGCCTTTATCAGGATGCCTGCAATGGCTACAGCCCATACGACGGTACACAGGAGAATACCGGTGCTTCCCTTCAGTACGATAAGACATACGGGAGTATAGCTGCCTGCGATCATGACAGAGATCATCATATGATCCATTTTGCGGAGGCGGCGGTTGACCTTTTCTGTGGAATCCACCGTATGATAGATGGTACTTGCAGCGTAAAGCAGTATCATGCTTAATATAAAAATACTCATGGCGATGATATGAATGGTATCCGGTTCTCTGGCGGATCTTATCAGGAGTGGAATGGCAGCCAGGATAGCCATGATGCAGCCAATGAAATGAGTGATAGCGCTTCCGGGGTCTTTAATTTTAAATTTCATAATACTCCTCCTTGATCAATATATAAGTGACAACACATAGTTTTGAAAACTATGTTATATAGTTATTATACGTCCATATTGCGTAAAAATGCAAGAAAATTTTTGCAATTTGAAAAAAGGAGAAGAATGCAAGAAAAAAGAGACGCCGCAGCGTCTCTTTTAAAAATCTGTTTTTTAATAATTTTCTACTTTTCTTTCAAAGTAAGCTCTTGGATGTGCACATACCGGACATACTTCCGGAGCTTCTTCTGCTTCATGTACATAACCGCAGTTACGGCATTTCCAGCCGAGAGGAGCATCGCCCTTAAAGGTCTTATCCTGACGGTAGCTTTCTAACAATTTCAGGTAGCGTTTTTCATGAGCTGCCTCTACTCTTGCAACACCTTCAAACTTGATTGCCAGTTCTTCAAAGCCTTCTTCTCTTGCTTCGCGGGCCATTCTTGCATACATATCTGTCCATTCGAAGTTCTCGCCTTCGGCTGCGTCTGTCAGATTGGTCTCTATATCATGGATACCATGGAATTCCTTGAACCACATTTTTGCGTGTTCTTTTTCCTGGTCTGCTGTTTCCAGATAAAGTGCAGCTAACTGCTCGTAACCTGCTTTTTTTGCGTGAGAAGCGTAGTATGTATATTTATTTCTGGCCTGTGATTCTCCTGCGAATGCGTCCATTAAGTTTTTTTCTGTTTTTGTTCCTGCATATTTAGACATTGTAAACCCTCCTTATTTGTTAACAATAGAAAACGGGATTAGAAAAATGTATTTTCATCCCTTTCATAAGTATAGCCGAAAATGTTTGAAATATCAAGAAATGGAAGGAAGTTTCCAAATAATTAAGAGAAGAATGAGCATACTAGCACAGAGGTGACAACTATGAATTCTATATGGACAAAAACAGTAAAACTTCCTCTTTTTCCCAGTCTGGAAGAGGATATACAGACAGATGTACTGATCATTGGCGGAGGGATGGCCGGTGTGCTGTGTGCCTATATGCTGCAGCAGGCCGGTGTAAATTATGTGCTTGTGGAGGCAGATCGGATCTGCAGCGGAATCACGAAAAATACAACCGCGAAGATTACCTCCCAGCATGGGATGATCTATCATGAACTATTTAGTAAATTTGGTCAGGAAAAGGCCCGGATGTATCTGGATGCCAACCAGAAGGCATTAGAAGAATACAGAAGATTATGTAATAAGATAGACTGTGATTTCCGGGAAAGAGATGCTTATGTATATACATTAAAGGACAGAAGAATTTGTGAAAAAGAATTAGACGTCTTGCGGCAATTGGATTTTCAGGCAGATTTTCAGGAGGAACTTCCCATTCCTCTCTCTGTTGCGGGAGCAGTTCGATTTCGTAATCAGGCGGAATTTCATCCTTTAAAATTTATAGCGGGGATCGCACAGGGACTTCATATTTATGAAAATACAAAGGTGAGGGAATTAACTCCTCATACCGCTATAACTTCTAAGGGCAGAATTAAAACAGATAAGATCATTGCCGCAACACATTTTCCTTTTCTTAATAAGCATGGGAGTTACTTTTTGAAAATGTACCAGCATCGTTCGTATGTGATCGCACTGGAAAATGGTGCAGATGTGAAGGGAATGTATGTGGATGAGGCAGAAAAAGGGATGTCTTTTCGTAATTATCAGGACTTATTATTCATCGGCGGGGGAGATCACCGAACCGGAAAGCAGGGAGGAAATTGGTTAGAATTAAAGAATTTTGCGAATGTGCAGTATCCTCACGGGCGGGAGGTATGCCGTTGGGCAACACAGGACTGTATGACATTAGATGGAGTGCCTTATATCGGGCAGTATGCAAAGAGCACTCCGGATTTCTATGTGGCTGCAGGATTTAATAAATGGGGGATGACCTCTTCTATGGCAGCTGCACAGATTTTGACAGATCTGATTACAGGAAAAGAGAATCCTTATGCGGAAGTATTTTCTCCATCCCGCAGCATGCTTACCCCTCAGCTGGCAGCTAATGCCTGGGAGGCTCTTACGAATCTGCTTACCATCTCTTCCAGACGATGTCCCCATATGGGATGCCCTCTAAAATGGAATCCCCAGGAACATTCCTGGGATTGTCCCTGTCACGGGTCGCGTTTTACACAGGATGGAAAGCTGATCGATAATCCTTCTTCCGGAGATTTAAAATAGAACAGCTGGTTTCAAATGTGGTCATTCGTCCACATATTTTTTCATTGAAAATTAAGATATCCTTTTCTATAATCATACTATAAACACATGAGAAGTTGAGAGATGTCTATGAAAAATAAAGTGAACCGCGAGGATATTGCCCGTTTGGCGGAGACTTCGGTGTCTACCGTTTCCCGTGCATTGAATAACAGCGGCTATGTGAAAAAAGAAAAGAAGGAGCGGATTCTTCGTGCTGCCAGTGATCTGGGATATTTTACGCATCCTTTATCTTCTTATATGCAGGGGAAACAGTCGAGGCAGCTTCTGTATTATTGTGATAATATGCGAAATTCTTTTCATATTCATTTTTATCAGGGTATGCTGGATGTGGCCAGTGCCAATGGGTATATGATCCTGGTAAATGGATCTGCAAAATTTGAGAAGCTGCAGAATTTTTTTATTGATGGAATTATTCTTCCCAATGAAGATGCAGCACAGCGCTATCTTGCGGAGGTAGGAGAAAATTATCATCTTCCGGTGGTTTGTGCCTCCTACAATGAAGCGAATCAGCTCAGCCGTCCTCTTCCTCTGGTGGAGGTGGATATGTATCAGGCTGTGATCACAGCACTGGATTATCTCTGGTCTCTCGGACATCGCAGGATTGGCTATGGAACTCCTTTGCGTCTGAAAAGCAGGGGTGCAAGAAATCGTGCGTATAAGGCCTGGGTACGGGAGAAGGGCATGTATACGCCAGAGGAATATTTTTATACTGTAAAAGAGGATTCTGTGTGTCCGGATTTCTTCAGTCTGGGCAAGCGGTGTGCAGAACAAATCTGTGAGAATGGTGAACCGATTACGGCATTGCTGGCGTTTAACGATGAATTTGCATTGGGTGCTCTGAAAGGATTCAGTGAGAGAAAGTATCGGGTGCCCGAGGATATTTCTGTCATGGGAATTGACGGAATATACAGCCGCAGATACGTGTCTCCCCTGCTTACGACTATGAATATTATGCCGGAGGTACAGGGAAAGGCCTGTATAGAGGTTATGATGGAAATTTTAAGCGGCAGGAAATATAAGTATATTACCCGTACCCCTTTTACAATTGAAGAGGGAGAAAGTACGGCAGCATATAAGGAGGGTAAGTTATGAAGTTACATGTAAATGAGAAAAGAGAGATAGGAACCCGTAATCCCATGATCTACGGACAGTTTATCGAGCATTTTCATCGTCAGATTTATGGTGGTGTCTATGATCCGGAATCTCCTTTTGCGGATGAGGATGGTCTGCGTACAGATGTGCTGGAGGCGATGAAGAAAATTCAGGTGCCGATCCTTCGCTGGCCGGGCGGTTGTTTTGTCTCTTCTTATCACTGGAAAGATGCAGTGGGGGATGATCGGGAGCCATTTTTTGACAAAGCATGGAGAGTGGAAGATCCCAATACCTTCGGAACAGATGAGTATGTCAAAATGTGCCGTAAAATCGGATGTGAACCGTATATTTGTACCAATGCAGGTACCGGAACGGCAGAAGAGATGAGTGACTGGGTGGAATACTGCAACCTGGAAGATGAAGGAAAATATGCAAAATGGCGGATAAAAAACGGTTATAAAGAGCCGCATAAGGTAAAGTACTGGAGTGTGGGAAATGAAAATTACGGACACTGGGAAATCGGAGCAAAATGTGCGGAAGAATGGGGCAGATTGGTAAAGGAATCCTGTAAAATGATCAAGCATGTGGATCCGGATACAGAACTGACTGCAGCCGCACTGACGGACTTGAACTGGAACATCAATCTGCTGCAAAATGCCGGAGATTTTCTGGACTGGATTTCCATTCATGAGTATTGGGATGGTATTCATCAGACCAACGATTATGCAAATTATGAGCAGGTTATGGCGTATACATATCATATCGATCATTCCATTGACGAGGTTCGGGGTCTGCTGAAGGCAATGAAACTGGATCAGAAGATCAAGATTGCTTTTGATGAGTGGAATCTGAGAGGATGGTACCATCCAAACGCACATACTATTCAGCAGGGCCGCACCAAAGAAGAGTATCTGTATCCAAGAGATAAGAACGATGATAATACGAAATATACCATGGCAGATGCGGTATTTACCGGATGCTTCCTGAGTGCTTTGAACCGTAATTGTGATATTGTAGGAATGGCAAACTTTGCGCCGGTAGTGAATACCCGCGGCTGTATCTTCACATATCCGGAAGGCATTGTGCTTCGTTCTACCTATCATGTATTTGACCTTTATGTAAACTATATGGGAGATGTGGTGTTAGATTCCTGGGATGAAGAAATGCCAAAGATGAATGTTACCCATAAAAAAGGAGAACAGCTGCAGGTAGATGCGGTGGATATTGTGGCTACCCGTTGGTCTGATAAACCGGGTATGGCAATTGCGGCTATCAATAAAGAGGCAGAAGCAGAGCATGTTATATCCCTGGATACCGATCATAAAGGCGGGCAGGTGAAGATGTATACGGTAAGCGGTAATTCTACAGAATCCTACAATGATATTGATCATGAAGAAGTTGTGATTGAAGAACAGGATCTGGAGATTTACGAGGAAGGAATGAAGATTACTTTGAAGCCACATTCCGTTAATGTGATACAGATTGTATAATAGTTGAATAATTAATAGAAAAATTAAAAACAGAAGTTTATTGAGAATCTATTTCAATGAACTTCTGTTTTTTGATTCCGGATATTCTGTCAGGATGTATCTGATAAACTTTAAGGTCTTTTCACCAGTCTGCATACGGTAATCAGCGCCGCATATAAGACACCGGCTACGGGCCAGATAAATACACTGCTTTTCCAGTCATCTGTATAAAAACTGATACCGAGATAGAGCGCTGTTGCGACCAGCCAGTAAATGACGGTAATGGGGCCGATGAAAGAATTCTGTTTTTTCTTTTCCGGGGTATAATCGCCTTCCTGAAGCAGCTGCTGCATACTTCCCCAGGGGATGCCTGCAAGGAGAAATAAAATGACGGCAATGCCGACGATGATCAGCAGAAGCACCACCATCATAACCATGATGATATCTTCTTCCGTGAAGATCAGAGCGCCGAACAGAGGAACAATGGCAAGGATACACAGGCAGGTGCCCAGTATCATATGACGGGTATAGGTACTTTGATATTGCTTTTGGCGTTCTTTTACCATGCCGTTTACTCCGTAAGCCGTTTCAATGATTTCCTTTTCCAGATATTCAAAAGGGCTTGTTTTTATACCGCAGGAAATAAAGATGGCTACAGCAGCAGCTACCATAAAAAGCAGTACAATGATGCCAATTCCACCGGCTGCATTTTCACTGATGGGAAGATATCCTGTTTCACTGCATGCACCCAGCAGGAGAAGACATATGGGAGAGAGGATACATAAAAAAGTGGCAAATGCAATCTTTCCGGCAGTTTGTTCTTTGATGGATAGAAAATCCCGTGCTTCTTCCATAGATACGTAGTGCACCGATGTGTCCGGCGTCAGCTGCGCCGGTTCTATTTCTGTGTATTCTTCTTCTTCCAGCTCATCTTTTAGCAGGTAGTCGGTGGTTACGCTAAAGGTCTGGCTGAGAAGCAGGATTTTGTCCAGGTCGGGAATAGACTGTGCGCCTTCCCATTTGGAAACGGCCTGCCGGGATACACCGATCTGCTCTGCCAGTTCTTCCTGGGACCAGCCATTTTTCTTTCTGAGAATAATTATTTTATCTGCTAATATCATAGAGTTCTCCTTATTTTTTATTATTAGGACAACCGCGCGTTTGTTTGTATCTGTATTTTAGTAAAAATCCCTGTTGCTGACCAGAAATTTGTCCTGTCAATTTGTCAACCGGCAGTTGCGGATGGGAAAATTTCTTTAAAACAGGCTTAAAAGGATCTCGCGGCTTTCAAAAATTGTGATGATACCGGCAAATCCGATGAAAGCGTAGATGACTTTTTTTAACACTTCACCGTTCAGACGGCTGGCAAGGCGTTTTCCAACTGCCGCGCCAATCAGGATGGAAAGAACAGCAATGATAATATTAGGGATTAACTCCAGTGTCAGGACACCTTTCCAGGTCCGCATCAGGGTTCCGTAGATGGCTGTGGTCAGAAAAAAGGTCTGGAGCGTACCAAAGTATTCTTTTTTGTCTTTGGTAGTGTTTAAAAAATAAATAACGATGGGCGGCCCGCCAAGGCCAAAGAAGGCATCAATGCTTGCGCAAAGACCAGCACAGATAAAGGTTGTGACGGGCGTCGCTGTTATGGTAATTTTGTTGTTTGCAAAAATAAAGTAGATAGATATCAGGATCAGAAAAAGTCCTAAAAACGGCTTTAGAAAATCCACATTGATGCTTGTAGCGACCTGCAAAAGAAGCAGGTAGATGGGGAAATAAAATACAAGAGGCAGCACGATGGCTTTTCTGTTGGCATATTTCCAATAGGGAATAATAATAGAAAGACATAAAAAAATAGAAGCACACTGGTTAATGGTTGCAGAAGGGATCACACCCAAAAGTATGGGATAAAACATCATGATAATAATACCACAGCCGAAACCGGTAACAGACTGTACGAAGCCTCCCGCAATGGCAGGCAGAATGAAAAATATATAACGCATATCGGTCAGTTCCTTTCTTAAAGACGTCCCAGCTGCCAGAATGCGATTGCGCTTGCGGCAGCCACATTTAGAGAATCTACTCCATGAGACATGGGGATGCGTATGGTGTAATCACAGCCGGTGATGGTAGTATTTGCCAGACCATCTCCTTCTGTGCCAAGAATAACAGCTAATTTTTCCTCCGATAGAAGTTTTGGATCATCTATGCAGATGGAGTCGTCATGTAAAGCCATGGCAGCCGTTTTAAATCCCAGACTTTTTATGTAGTTTAGCCCCGGCTGCGGCCAATCTTTCTCTTCCGTCCCCAGAAAAGTCCAGGGAATCTGGAAGACGGTGCCCATGCTGACGCGAATCGAGCGGCGGTATAAAGGGTTGCTGCAGTCAGGAGTAAGCAGGACGGCATCCATATTCAGTGCAGCGGCGGAGCGGAAGATAGCCCCCACATTGGTAGGATTTACCACATGTTCCAATATGGCAATTCGCCGTGCTTTGGCACATACCTCTTTTACAGAAGGGAGGGCCGGGCGGCGCATGGCACATAATACGCCGCGGGTGAGCGGGAATCCGGTGAGTTGTTTTAGTACATCGAATTCTGCTGTGAATACAGGAATATTGGGACATCGTGCTATTACGTTTTTAGCCTCTCCCAGGATATGTTTTCGTTCCAATAAAAGAGAAACCGGAATACATCCCGCATCCAGAGCACGCTCAACGACTTTTGGACTTTCTGCGATAAAAAGGCCTTCTTCTGGATTATGACGGTTTAAAAGCTGATTTTCTGTTAGACGGGCGTACACGTCCAGTTCCGGAGCGGAAAAATCAGTAATCTCAATAATATTTGGCATAAATATCTCCCTGGTTGAATTTTTAAAGTGAAAAGTTAATGTTCGTTCAGCCCGCGCTATTCGCAAAACCGCGCCTACAGCGCTCTCCGCTGCTGACACAGCTCATTTTTGCTCATATACGGGCGCTCACCTCATGCTTCACAGAATGTGCTCATTCGTGCGAGCATGATTCGCTCATTTTGTGAAGCATGGCTGAACTTTTTTACTAAAAACATTATAGTGTTCGGTTATAACCCTGTCAAACGGTAATCGGGAAAAGTTGAAAGCAGGGGGGGAGAATAGTATAATCAGGATAAATAAAATGTGGGTTATCGTTCGGTATGCCAGTGTCCCTGCGTCTCCGCTGCAAATATAAGACGCAGGGGCTTTGCCATACTGGACGATAATAGATATGTTTATACAGGTAAGGTGCAATGAAAGTTATTATTTCTCCAGCAAAGAAAATGAATATAGATACGGATACACTGGATTTTCATGGATTTCCAGTATTTCTGGATCAGACAAAGAAACTGATGACTTACATACAGGGACTGTCTTATGAAGAATGTAAGAGTTTATGGAATTGTAATGATCGTATTGCCCGGCAGAATTTTACCCGGTTTGCAGAGATGGATCTAGAACATATGCTGACGCCCGCTATTCTTTCTTACGAAGGGATTCAGTACCAATATATGGCGCCCGTAGTATTTGAAGATTGTCAGTATCGTTATATTCAGAAGTATTTGCGTATTTTGTCCGGGTTTTACGGGGTATTAAAGCCTATGGACGGAGTGACCCCTTATCGTCTGGAGATGCAGGCAAAGCTTCGGATGACGGGATATAAAGATTTGTATGAATTCTGGGGAAGTCGGTTATATCAGGAAGTAATCGATGAAAGCCATATCCTTATGAATCTGGCGTCCAAAGAATATTTCCGTTGTATTGAGCCTTATCTGCAGCCGGAAGATACCTGCATTATCTGTGTATTTGGAGAGTATGATGGAAAAAAGGTGCGCCAAAAGGGTACTTATGCCAAAATGGCCCGGGGTGAGATGGTACGGTTTATGGCAGAGCAGCAGATAGAAGATCCTTGTGAAATAAAGAAATTTGATCGTTTAGGATACCAATTTCGAGAGGATCTGTCGTCAGAAACAGAATATGTATTTTGTTCGGGATCGGAAAAGAGAAGTAACCATTGATATTACAATTCGATTCTGATATGATATTGTAAATAGAATGAACTGTTTGAAAAGAGGTGTAAACATGCAGATATCTAGCAGATTTACAATGGCGATCCATATGTTTGCCTGTATAGATACATTTAAAGATCAAAAGATGACGAGTGATTTCATGGCAGCAAGCATAGGCACGAATCCTGTTATTATAAGAAAATTACTGCAGCAGTTAAAAGCAGCGGGACTGATAGAAGTGCAAAGAGGTACCGGTGGGGTGAAGATTACCAGACCATCGGAGGAAATCACATTTCTGGATATCTATAAGGCAGTAGAGTGTACGCCGGATGAACAGCTTTTTCATTTCCATGAGAATTCGAATCCAAAGTGTCCTGTTGGAAAGAATATTCATAAGGTTCTGGATGACAGGTTATGGCAGGTACAGGAAGCAATGGAAAATAAACTGGCAGAGATGACGCTGGCAGACGTGAAAAAGGATGTGGCATCATGCATTGAAAAAAATGTAATAGAATAGTACCCGCGAGGGAAGAGCCACGAAAAGAATCCTGTGTGATAGTATAGGAGTTTTCGTGGCTTTTTCATGCACTGAATCTGTTGTAATAAAAAGAGTTACAAAAATTTCAATGTAACTATTGACATTACATCGTGGCAGTGTTATAGTATAACTATAAGATGTAACTATATAGGTTACAATAAATGTATAAAATATAAGGAGGTACTATTTCATGCAGAAAGTAGTAGAATTTTTACAGGCAAACCCAGTACAGTATTTTGCAACCGTAGGACGTGACGGTAAGGCAAAGTGCCGTCCATTCATGTTCTGCTTTGAGCAGGATGGAAAACTCTGGTTTTGCACGAACAACACAAAGAATGTTTACAAGGACATGCTTGCCAATCCGGAAGTTGAAGTATCTGTTTCTTCTCCGGAATATGCATGGATTCGTCTTCACGGTAAGGCAGTATTTGAGAACAACATGAGCGTTAAGGAAGGATGCATGAACAATCCTATCGTAAAGGGACAGTATCAGACAGCAGACAACCCAATCTTTGAGGTGTTTTATCTTGAGAATCCACATGGTATGATCGCTGATTTCTCTGGCAATCCACCTTATGAGTTTTAATTAGTCTCGAAAAAGCTTACACTTGTTTTAAAAGGAGATTTTTTAAAATGACAAACTATTTGAAATATATTGTGGAACAGATCCATACAACAGTAGTTGCTACGGTTGACGATGCAGGGCATCCTGTTACGGCAGCGATCGACATGATGGATTATGATGATCAGAGTCTGTATTTCCTGACAGCAAAAGGCAAGAATTTTTACGATCGTCTGAAAAAGAAAGCCTATCTTGCCCTGACAGGTATGAAAGGCGAAGATACCATGTCAAGTGTTGCAGTCTCTCTCGGTGGAAAGGTAAGAGAACTGGGTGCAGAGCTTCTTCCGCGATTATTTGAAAAGAACCCATATATGAATGAAATCTACCCGGATGCAGATTCCAGAACTGCCCTTACAGTATTCCAGATTTATGAAGGAAATGGGGAATGGTTTGATTTGTCGAAAAAGCCGATTGAAAGGGCAAGCTTTACGTTTGGAGATGTAAAGGAAAAACAGGAAGGGTATTTTGTGACAGACCGCTGCATCGGGTGTAAACTCTGTTACAGTAAATGTCCGCAAAAGTGTATCGATATCGGTGTAAAGCCGGTTATCATTCATCAGGAGAACTGTCTGCACTGTGGAAACTGTTATGAAATTTGTCCTGCAGGCGCAATTGAGAAACGGGGGTAAGCATATGAACCAGTCAGAAAGAAGAACTTATTTAATCCAGTCATTATTAAAGGAACGTTCGGAATATCGTGATATGGCAATTCCGTCAGATAAACAGAGACAAAAAATGCTGCTTCGGGGCCTTATGAATGTTCGTATGCCAAAGAATATAAATGAGGAATTTCTGAAGATACAGGATGAATATCTGCAGGATGAGAGGAAGGAAAAACATATCACAAAATTGTCTGAACTAAAGCCCTTGCAGGAAGGCATCTACCTCTGGCAGGGAGATATCACAGCATTGGAATGTGATGCGATCGTGAATGCGGCAAACAGTGGCATGACGGGCTGCTATGTGCCAAACCACCGTTGTATTGACAACTGTATCCATACATTTGCCGGAGTACAGCTTCGTCTGGAGTGTGCAAAAATCATGCGGGCACAAGGATTCGAGGAGCCGACAGGCAAAGCAAAAATTACAAAAGCCTATAACCTTCCATGCAAATATATTCTGCATACGGTAGGTCCCATTGTTCAGGGAAGATTAACCGAAAGGGATGAAGAGCTGCTTGCTTCGTGCTATCGTTCCTGTCTGGAACTGGCAGAACAATATGGGATAAAAAGTATTGCATTTTGCTGTATTTCAACGGGAGAATTTCATTTTCCAAATCAAAAAGCAGCAGAGATTGCGGTGTGGACAGTTATGGAATACCGTAGGGAGACAGGAAGCAAGATGGAGGTGATCTTTAATGTTTTCAAGGATCTGGACAGAGAAATCTACGGGAAATTACTCTGAAGAAATAGAACGGTTGAAACGCATATTAAATGACGCAGATGCTATTGTAATCGGAGCAGGAGCGGGACTTTCCACCTCTGCAGGACTGACGTATTCCGGGGAGCGTTTTGAACGATATTTTTCGGATTTCAAAGAAAAATATGGGATTCGTGATATGTACAGCGGCGGATTTTATCCTTTTAAAACATTAGAGGAATACTGGGCATGGTGGAGCCGCCATATTTTCTACAATCGTTATGTGGATACACCGAAACCTGTCTATGACAATCTGTTTCATTTGGTATGGGATAAGGATTATTTTGTGATTACCACAAATGTAGATCACTGTTTTCAGAAAGCCGGGTTTGATAAGAAACGATTATTTTATACACAGGGAGATTATGGACTCTTGCAGTGCAGCAAGCCATGCCATCAGGAGACATATGATAATGAAGAACTGGTGAGACAAATGGTAGAGGGGAAAAAGGATATGCGTGTTCCAACGGAACTGATTCCACACTGCCCGAAATGCGGCCGTCCGATGACAGTAAATCTGCGGTGTGACGATACATTTGTTCAGGATGAGGGATGGTATCGTGCAAAGAATCATTATGAAGATTTTCTTCGCAGACACGAAAATCGGAAAGTGGTATTTCTGGAATTAGGAGTAGGAATGAACACTCCGGGCATAGTGAAATTTTCCTTCTGGAAGATGACAGCGGGGAATCCAAAAGCAGCCTATGTCTGTGTCAACTTAGGGGAAGCTTGCGCACCAATGGAAATCAGAGACCGCTCTATTTGTATCAATGATGATATCGGGAAGGTTCTCGAACAACTATAAGACAACAGATTCAAGTACTTCGTTCAATTTGATAAGAAAATATGAGGAAGGTGTTTTGGAAATGTACCTGCCGATTGCTTTCCGGGGGGAATGCGTCAATCTGTTTCCAATTTTGCAAACAGTGCATCCACATTGTCAAATACAGGCTGTTCGCCGGAGGCAATCTTTGCTTTTGCCTCGTCAATTTCTTCGCGGAGCTCGTCGAGGTATTTTTTGGGGTATACAACAACCGGTATCATGCAGATGGTTCCGTCCTGCTCGAAAATATCCAGCTTATCTCCTTCAGAGAGTCCCAGGTTTCTTATGATTTCTTTGGGAATGGTAATCTGTGATTTTTGACGCAATTCAACTAACATACAATCGCCTCCTTTGCGTTAGGATTAAAGGTAGGAAATTCTAATTTTCTTACTTGCAGTATATCCGTGTTACATGATTCATGCAAGAGGGTACAAAAAATTATAAGTTTTCAAAAAATTAAAAATTTTAAAGTTTTGAAACCGATTCCATTGCATATACTATTTTGTAACGGTATAATAGAATTCAAGATGCGGTTTCAAAAAAATAAAAAAATTTAATTTTTGAAAGCGAGTGATGGCATGAAGACAATAACAAGAACAAAGTATCTGAATCGTATCATTGACTTGAATGGGACACCGGATATTAAAATTATTACAGGTATTCGTCGTTCAGGAAAGTCAAAATTAATGCAGGCATACATTGAGTATCTGAAGAATCAATTTGAAAATATCAATATTATCTTTATTGATTTTATGGACTTGGCATTTGAGGAGATTAGAGAGTATCATGCGCTTCATGCTTATGTAGAAGATCATTATCAGGAGGGAAAAACCAACTATCTTTTCGTGGATGAAGTTCAGATGTGTCCGAAGTTTGAACTGGCAATCAACAGTCTTTACTCTAAAGGGAAATATGATATTTATATAACAGGCTCTAATGCTTTTTTGTTGAGTGCTGATTTGACAACTCTTTTTACAGGGCGTTATATAGAGATCCATGTATTCCCATTTAGTTTTCAGGAATACTGCCGATATTATAATGAGACGGACGACAAAGAAAAACTTTTTGATGAGTATTCTATAAATGGAGGACTGGCAGGTTCTTACGTGTATAGAACAGAAAAGGACAGGATCAATTATATTAAGGAAGTTTATGAAACAATTGTCACGCGAGACCTTGTGCAGAAATATTCTTTGCCGGATACGCTGGTTTTACAGAGATTGAGCGAATTCCTCATGGATAACATCAGCAATCTTACTTCTCCGAACAAGGTCAGTCAGATGCTGACAGCAAACGAAACAATAACCAATCATGTGACAGTCGGCAGATATATTAAATATTTGTGTAATGCTTTTGTTTTTTACGATATAAAGCGCTATGATATTCGCGGAAGAAAGTATTTGGAAAGTTCTGAGAAGTTCTATTTGTGCGATACAGGTATTCGATATGCTATCCTGGGGAGCAGGAATATGGATTACGGCAGAGTGTATGAGAATATAGTCTGCATGGAACTGCTCCGCCGGGGATATGATGTGTATGTCGGAAAATTGTATCAGAAGGAAATTGATTTTGTCGCGCAAAAAGGAAGCGAAAAAATTTATATTCAGGTCAGTGACAATATTTCGGATCAGAAAACTCTTGAAAGAGAATGTTCACCATTGCTGCAAATCCGAGATGCTTATCCCAAAAAGATCATTGCCCGAACCAGGCATCCAAAATATAGTTATGAGGGAATTGAGGTTTATAATATAGTTGATTGGCTATTGCAGGAGGAAAATGGTGCGTAAGATGGGGGTGTTTGGTAGATGTAAACTGACGGGTCATCAATCTTCCTCCAATTTTGTAAACTCTTTGCGAAGTATAGTGTATTCATGTTACATGATTTATGCAAGAGAGTATGAAAAAAATTGATATTATTTCAACACAAAAACAGGGGTATGTCGGATTATTCCAACATACCCCTAAATCTTCAAATAATATTGATTTTACAGGCTTTTTCTTAGCCAAAGTATCTCTTTAACAGGCCTTCGAAAGCTTTTCCGTGTCTTGCCTCGTCACGAGCCATCTCATGAACTGTATCATGGATTGCATCCAGATCAGCAGCTTTTGCACGTTTTGCAAGATCTACTTTACCAGCTGTTGCGCCGTTTTCGGCAGCTACACGAAGTTCCAGGTTTTTCTTTGTGCTGTCGGTTACTACTTCTCCTAATAATTCAGCGAATTTTGCAGCATGTTCTGCTTCTTCCCATGCAGCTTTTTCGTAGTATAAGCCAACTTCCGGGTATCCTTCTCTGTGAGCAACTCTTGCCATAGCCAGGTACATACCAACTTCTGAACATTCACCTTCAAAGTTTGCTCTTAAATCAGCGATGATATCTTCGCTGACACCTTTTGCTACACCGATTACATGTTCAGCAGCCCATGTCAGTTCTCCAGCCTGCTCTTTAAATTTTTCTGCGCCAACACCACACACTGGACATTTTTCAGGTGCGGAATCTCCTTCATGAACGTAACCACATACACTGCATACGAATTTTTTCATAGTATAATCTCCTTTTCTTATATAATTTTCATTAGTATTTCCTGTAATAAACAAATAAATAAGTTTTTAATAACAATAATAGTAACTGTTACTGATATTAAGATATCATATAAATTCTTTTTTGTCAATTCTTTTTAGAAAATATTCCTAAACTTCTTTATGATTTTGTAACACAATCTCCGCATATTCCATAGAAATTGGTGACGTGTTTTTCAATGATGCCATCAAAGTTTTTGCCGGCGATATCGTTGATGTACTCGATGCTTTCCATATCTAAGTCTAATACCTGATGACAGTTTCTGCAAATAAAATGATTGTGAGGGTGCATGTTGCCGTCAAAGCGGTCAGGTCCGTCACCTGTAGTTATCTTGGTGATTTCACCGATATCAGCCAGAAGTGACAGATTGCGGTAGACAGTTCCCAAGCTGATATGGGGGTAAAGTTCCCGGATATTAGCATAAACGGTATCTGCTGTAGGGTGGTCATGTCTGGAACGCAGAAATTCTTTGATCGATTCCCGTTGTCTGCTGTATTTCAGAATTGCCATGTAAACCATCCTTTCTTTTGCTATTTTTAATAATAATAATCATTACTAATATTATAATATAACAGGATCCTTCATTTGTCAAGAAAAAATGGTTTCTATATAGAAAAAGTCTCCGGGCTCAAAGAGCACCGGAGAGTGAATTTACTTTATAATTTTTTCGTAAGCATATCGGGATTTGTCGCATATTTTAATGTAGTATCCCGGGTGATCGTTCCTTCTTTATACAGCTTCAGAAGACTGCCGTCCATAGAGATCATATCGTCTTTCATGGAGGAGTAGATTATGCCGTCGATCTGATGTACCTTATTATCCCGTATCATATTACGGATCGCAGGTGTTACAGTCATGATTTCCAGTGCAGGAACGACTTTTCCATCTACGGTGGGCACAAGCTGCTGAGATACGACCGCGGTTAATACCATAGATAACTGGATGCTGATCTGACGCTGCTGATTGGCAGGAAATACGTCTATGATCCGGTCGATGGTGTTGGCTGCGCCGATGGTGTGTAGTGTGGACAGGAGAAGATGTCCGGTTTCTGCGGCAGTCATGGCAACATTGATGGTTTCATAATCGCGCATTTCTCCGAGAAGTATTACGTCAGGGCTCTGGCGTAGCGCGGCACGCAGGGCAGTCACATAGTTTTCTGTATCCACGTTGATCTCACGCTGGCTTACGATACTCTGGTCGTGCCGATGAAGAAATTCCAGAGGATCCTCCAGTGTAATAATGTGTTTGTGCTGTGTTTTGTTGATCTGATTGATGATACATGCTAGGGTGGTGGATTTGCCGCTTCCGGCAGGTCCGGTAACAAGAATCATACCTTTTCCGGCATCTCCCAGATGAATAATATGCTCCGGAATTCCTAATTCACGGAAATCCGGGAGAGAAAAAGTAATGATGCGGATGACCGCGGACAAAGCGCCCCTTTGTTTGTAGGCGCTGACACGGAACCGGGATAGTCCTGGAATGGCGAAGGAAAAGTCGTCATCTCCGTTTTCGTATAAAATATTCAGATCCCGTTCGCCGGCATGTCTGTAAATATCAGTCAATAAGGAATTGGTGTCATTTGGGAGAAGCTTTTCATTCCCAATCTGGCAGATGATGCCATTCTTCCGAAAAGATACGGGAAGTCCGGCGACAATAAATACATCGGAGGCCTGTTCTTTTATAGCCTGCTCTAAGATTTCACTCAAATTCATATTTCAAAACTCCTCTGTCTATTCATTTTCAATGGGCATAAGATCCAGAGAATTATCACCTTCCCATGTGTCGACGGTATGGATCTGCCACCTGTGTATCTCATAATAGTTTTCATTATTAGTATAATCCGTAACCAGAAGCGCTGCAGCAAGGGACTGCTTTTCTCCTGCAGGTACTTCATAGGAGATCATAAGCCCTTCATTTTGCGGTGAACAGGAGATGGAAACACCATCGATAGAAGTGCCGTCAAGTGCCTCGGTTACAGCCTCAACATAGGATGAAGGCTCCGAAACGGCAGCGGAAGAAGGATCCGATAAGGGAAACGTCCGGGCTGTTTCTTCCAGGATGGCATCGATCTGGTCTAAAATAACCTCCGCCTGGGAGGATGCTTCATAATACTGAGTTTTGTGTTCTGCAAGTCTTTGGCTCAGGGAATAGTCGCTTTTGGCACTTGAGAGAGAAAGAATAGCAAAAACAGCAAGGCAGAGTATCAGAAAAATAATTAAAAGAGAGGAAGAGCCAATATTTACAAAAGAAGAGTGTTCTTTATCTTTCTTCATTGTCTGTCCTCCTCGCTATATGATGTTTTGTTGACAGTTCATATAAAACTGCTTCAGAATCTGCAGAAGAAACGAGCATATCTGCAGTGATCATCTGGTTTTCTGATTCTATATGAAGAGAAAATGAATAAGCTGCTTCATTTTTTGTACATTCCTGAAAAGCATCATCATAATAAATTACAATATCTGCTGCGGACGTTTCCGGTTGGATATCGGGATAGGTCCCCTCAGGATACAGATCCTTCAGGAGCTGTATGGTATCCGGCAGATGATCCGTTGTACGGATGATCTCTGCGGTACAGGCACATTCGTTGACGGCATGATTTAAAGCATTGGCATCGTTACTCAGCAAATGTGATTTTACAAAAAACTGTACACACACAGCGGAAAAGACCGAGAAAAAAAGAATGGAAATGATCAGTTCCATCAGGAACAGACTTGAGGATCTTGCTCTGTTTCTGCGTACCATAGAAAAATTCTGTCCTTTCTTATTTATGAATTACATGCTTCTTATCCCTATTACGGAAGAAGCGGTCTGATTGTTTTGGTCGGTACAGGAAAATTTCAGCAGATGATCCGAAATCTGTTCTATTGAAAAATCCTGAATATCAAGAATCTTACGTCCGGAGGAGGCTTTCGCAGTCGTGCCGTCCTTGACGAAGAGTTCCTTTAATTCCTTGTTATCTGCATAGATATAGGTATAATAAATATCTTCTCCCACAGATTGCTTTATAACAAGTGCTTCGCATCCGTCAAAGCTTCCCAGGGAAACCGCGTCGTTTACGTCATTTTGATGTATCTTTTCACTGATATAGGAAAGGCTCGTCCTGGATGTATAATTCAGAGAAGAGGTTTCCGTGGTAGACTGATAGATCCGGGCAGCAAGCAGAATTACGGTAAGAGCGGAAAGCGCAAATACAAAAAAGAGCGCTACTGGAAATAAAAAATCGATCATATGCTTTCGTTTTGTATGAAACTGCATCAGTTATCCCCTCTTTCAATAATTGTGATATCTGGAAAAATGTTAGAACCATCGATATGATAATCTACAAAAAATAAGTCTTCATCATAGGTAAGGCCATAATTTTCTTTCAGATAATCAAGACTTTCCGGATATGATCCTTCCACCGTATAGCAGTAGGTAACATTACGCATGATAGCATTTTCAAGACTTTCCTTCTGCCGCTTTTTAGTGCTCTCGGAAAAAGAGGAGATTCCCTGTACAAACAGAAAGAAAATCAGTAAAAATACACATACAGACAGTAGAAATCCGGATGGTTTTAGTGGTTGTTTTCTGTATTCAAAACGAGTCATACGCACGTCTCCTTTTATATACTGGACATAATTCCCATAAGAGGCAGCATAACCGATAAAAGAATTACGCCTACGATCAATGAGAGCAGGATTACTAACGTAGGTTCCAGTATTGCCAGAACGTTATTCATACGGGTATCAATATCATCCTGATAAAGCTGGGCAATCTGCTCCATTACCTGATCAATGGCGCCTGTTTTGGATCCGATGGATGCCATCCGCGCGTAGATACCGGTAAATATGCCGGAAGTAAACAGCGCCTGGGAAAGATCTTCCCCTTCATCGATTTTACGCTGACAATGATCTAACTTTTTCTGAAAGACGGGATCATCATTCAGAGAATTTACAAGTTCCATACTTCTCTCCGGGTTCAGTCCGCTGCTGAGCGTAAGAGCCATACCGCTTGCAAACCGGCAGGCAGCGAGTTCCTCGTAGATCGCCCGGGTAAATGCAAGCTTATATCCCAGCTTGCGCAGCAGCTCTCTTCCTGAAGCTGTGCGCGTTCCGTAGAAAATAAATCCTGCCAGAGCTGCAAGGATCAGGATAAAAACAGCAGAATAACGGTTGACCGCTGTTCCGATATTCATGAGTATTCGGGAAAATCCGGTCATTTCCGTACCAAGCTGTATAAATACCTGATTAAATACAGGCATGACCTTCACAAGAAGTACCAGGATGACCACGGCCATCATGCCTGTCATGATCATGGGATAAGTGACGGAATTACGGATACTTTTTTTGATGGAATCTTCCCGTTCATAATGGGATTGGAGAGACTGCATTACTTCATCAAGGGTACCGGTCTCCTCACCGATCTGCACCATATGAAGCATATAGGGCGGATAAATATTTAAAGAAGCTAAGGCTTCGTACAGGCTTCCGGTTTCCTGTATATTGGCAAGAAGGGCTTCCAGAATGGATTTCTCATCAGAAGAAGTGGCATCCTCCAGCATAATTGTAAGTCCCTCCATAGAAGAAATGCCTGACTTGAGAATCAGGGCAATTTGTCCGCAGAAGGAAGATAATTCCAGGTTGGAAAATGGTTTCATATATGGTCCTCCTCATTTAATAAGAATATTTTACGGTGTAGTTACTTCCGTCGCCGATATATTTTGCAACGGACTTGCTGCTGTTGTTTGCGGCAAGAGTCGGATCCATCAGGGACCAGCTTTTGCCGTCAAATTCGATAATATTGTCTACCCAGCCGATTTCGGTAAGATAGACGCTGATCCATGCGTGATAAGCGTCTCCGGAATAACCCACCACGAGTTTTGTGGGGATTTTCTGGGATCGTAGCATGGCGGCCATCAGAGAAGCATAATCAAAACAGATTCCTTTTTTAGAAGTTAATGTTCTGTCGATGTCCGGAAGATAATCGGCCTGGACATTGGCGGCCAGCTCATCATCGTAAGTAATGTTTTCTATGACATAATTGTATACTTGCTCCACATATGAAAGATCATCGGATGATTCATCGGAAAGAGAGGCTGCACAGGCAATCGCCTGATCGTCTGCCGTAAACCATACATATTGGTTGGGGTACAGATAGGGACGGAATTCGTCATTGATCGCAACATCGATATCCTGAGAAAATGCGACGGCGTACATCTTATCATAGGCGTGTTCCAGCACGTCAAGATGATAAGTACCATTTCCGCCTGTCAGAGGAAATGCTTCAAATGAACCAATGGACAGCGTATAGCTGTAGACGGTTCCGTCCGGGGTAGTGATCTGCAGCTTGACTTTGTCCACCCCACCCTGATGCCGGATCATAACGTAGCCCTCAGAAACATTAGAGGCGTCGATAGAAATCGTATCGTTCCCATAGACAACGGTTCCGGAGGCCTCCGGAAGAAGATAATCTGTGACCGTAGTTCTTTTTTCCACCTCAGAAGTATCCGCAGAGTCTGAAGAGGCGTTGTGATCACTTTCGGCAGGAGTCTTGCCGGCACATCCGACTAAAAAGGGAGCTGAAAAAAACAATGTAAGAGACAAAGATAATGCCAGAATTGTTTTGTGCATTTTACAGTCACCTTTCTATTTTATATATTTATATAACGAATATTTTATTAACTTTCATTATACCATGGACGATAAGGAGGGACAAGAATTTTAAATCCCGGTGTTCGAAAGCAATCTTTGAGAATGTCTGGTATTTTAAACGAAATGATGTTATAATTACAAAATATAGAGATTTTGTGAAAAAGGAGAAGGAAATGAAACGGCCAGACACACTTTATGTCCAAATGTTCGAAAGTTTCCAGATCAGTTACGGTGGGCAGCCTCTAACCATGGGAATGCGCAGAGATACTCATTTTTCCAGACTGATGCAGATTTTGCTTCACCATGTTAATACCGGTGTGAGTAAAGATTATCTGGAAGATGTGCTTTTGGGTGAGCGGGACGTAGAAAACCGGACCCAGGTTTTGCAGACCATTATCTATAAGGCAAAGTGCAAGCTCAGGAGTATGGGCCTTCCGGATGTGAATTATATTTTTCTTGAAAAAGGAATTTACCATTGGACACCGCTGATTCCGGTGGAGGAGGACGCGGCGGTTTTTGAAACTTACTATATGCAGATCGCAGAGACGAAAGAGGAAGAGGAGCGTCTGGAGTTGTGCCGATCGGCATGCTATATATATAAAGGAGAATTCCTGGCAGCTTATGCAGGAGTTCTGTGGGCAGCGTCACAGGCAAGATATTATCGGGAAATGTTTTGCAGCTGTGTTTGTGAGGCGGCTTCTATCCTGAGAAAGCGGCATGATTGGGATGAACTGGAAAAGCTGGGAAATTATGCTATGAAGGTGGATCCTTTTGCGGACTGGGAGAGTCTGACGATGGAAGCGCTGATCAGTAACGGCAGGTATGAGGAAGCGAGACAGCTCTATGCAGATACGGTGGATATTTACCTGACGGAACGGGGCATCTATCCCAATGAAAAAATGATGGAGATGATGGAAGATCTGGGAAAGAAGATGGAATACGCCTATGGCGTGCTTGATCAGATACAGAATAATCTGATGGAGCAGCCGCAAGACATCCGAGGGGGTTATCAGTGTTCTTACCCGGTGTTTAGGGGAGTGTATCAGGCGATCAACCGCATGATGGAACGGGGTGGTCAGAGCGCCTATCTGATGCTCTGCACATTGGTGGATGGCAAGGGCAATCCGATGAAAGAAGGCAAGCGGCAGGAAATGCTGTCCCAAAGACTGGGAGAGGCCATTTGTCAGTCTGTACGGCATGGAGATATTATTAACCGGTATGGAAAAGGTCAGTTTCTTGTACTTCTTATTAATACTACAAGAGAGAACTGCGTGGTCGTGGAACGGCGGATTAATCAGAAGTTTATGACAGAAGGACAGAGGACAGGAGTCCAGTATCATGTGAACAGTGTGATCTGTCAGACATGGAATTAAGCGATAACAGAAGATGAAAGATTTAAGAAAGAGAGAGCATCAAAAAATGATGACTTTCTCTTAAAATGTCAAAAAAGAGCATTTTTTTTAAAATGGATAGTGGAGAAGATAGTATGTTTCTGTTAATATAATTATAAACTTAGGGAAGGGATGTGATACGTGTGTCTGAAAATGGGCGATATATTGGGGCGCCAAACGGTATCGTGCTATGTGTCAACGGCAGAGGACAAAGTGGTATCGAAGGAGAACTGTATCACGGCTATAGTAAAGAAGGAATTTTATTTAAAGGATATGAAGATATCATAAAGATAGCAGAGAAACTTTTCGATGCATTGGGATTTCCCTACAGGGGAACCGGTGACAGAGATATCAATGGACGTATACACAGTTATTATAAAGAAGAAGGGATGGCAAGAGTTTTGAAAGATGAAGAAATGTTAGAACGGCATGGAGATATGGGAACGTTTGTCATTCGTGTCCAGCACAGGCAGCACAGCAGCTGGCAGGGAAGAGTTACCTATCTGGAGGAAGACAAAAGTGCATATTTTCGTTCTGTACTGGAACTGATTAAGATTATAGACGGCGCGCTGGATGAAGCGGAGCAGTCACCTGAACCTGAAGATCATGAAGAGAAGTAGAGAGGAAGAAAAGGTACTATGGTAAACAAAGAATTAAAAAAGTTGACCAGAAGAGAGCTGCTTCAGATGCTTCTCATACAATGTGAGGAGTCAGAGAGGCTGCAGAAGGAGCTGGATGAACTTACGGTGGAGCACGATACGATGATGGAGAGCTATGAACGGCTGAAGTCAAAGCTGAATGTGAAGGATGAACGCCTGAACCAAAAGGATGCGAAGATCGCGGCGCTTACCGGTGAGATCAAAAGGATGAAAGAGTCAAGGTTTATTGAACTTACGGAAGCGGGATCCATCGCGGAAGCGGCGCTGAGACTGAATGGAATCTTTGAGGCAGCTCAGAAGGCAGCGGATCAATATTTGTTAAATATACAAAAGATGGCTGAGGTTGAACAGGTGGAAAAAAAGGATAATCGGATTCCTTTTGACTGTGCCAGGCGATCGGGGATCAGAAAAACAGCGGGATCCCAAACCGGACAAATATTGAAGGCAGTATCAGGTGATGAACGTGGATGATGAAAAGCTGAAGATTCCACCGATCGATCTCTTGAAAGAGGAACTTGAGAGAGAAGAATCCAAATACAGATTTCGCAAATCACTTCTGCGAACAGCGGGAATCCTTACGGTGATTGCAGCAGTGACAGTGCTGATCGCAACAAGACTTCTGATATTGGTACAGGTCAAGGGGGTGAGCATGCTGCCCACCTTACAGGAAGGAGATATCATCTTCCTGCATCAGACAAAGGAAGTCGAGACTGGTGATATCATTGGTTTCTATTATGGTGGAAGAGTACTCCTGAAGCGTGTGATCGCAGAATCGGGAGATGACATAGAAATCGACAAAGAAGGAAATGTGTATGTCAATAGCGAAAAACTGGAAGAACCTTATCTTACAAGTCAAAACCTTGGGAAATGCGAATTGGATTTTCCTTATCAGGTACCGGAAGGGATGTATTTTGTACTGGGAGATAACAGAACAGTATCGCTGGACAGCCGGATAAAGGCAATCGGATGTGTAGAGGAAGCGCAGATTGTAGGAAAAGTGGTAATCAGAGCGTGGCCGCTGGCCCGCATGGGAATTATGCGCTAGGAAGGTGAAGAAGATGCAGAAACTTTTAAAAGACTATTTGGATGAAGTAAATAAAAAGCAGAAGCAGCGGAGAAGATCTGCGATTGCTTTGACCCTGGTTGCAGTTATGCTGATCAGCACTGTAGCCTGGAATCTGACAGAGTATGGTGTCGCTATGACAGGTGATCCGAAATGCGGATTGGAAGAACATACTCACAGTGATGCGTGTTATGAAGATGTGCTGATCTGCGGACAGGAAGAAAGTGAAGGGCATACGCATACAGATGCGTGCCACCAGACAGAAACACAGCTCACCTGCGGACAGGAAGAGAGTGAGGAACATACTCATGATGAAAGCTGTTATACAACAGTTGAGACCTATACCTGCGGGCAGGAAGAGAGTGAAGGACATACGCACACAGATGCCTGTTATGAAAGGCAGCTTGTCTGCGGAATGGAAGAACATACCCATAGTGATGCATGCTTTATCGATACCACAGCAGATGTAGAAGATGCTTCTGTATGGAATGCACAGTATGCAGATACACAGTGGAAGGATATCTGGGGCGAAGATCTGGCAGCAGCAGCCAAAAAACAGATCGGTTACAAAGAAAGCACAGACAACTATACCGTTGCCGGAGATGAGAGCCACAAAGGCTACACCCGTTACGGACAGTTTGCAGGAGATGTGTATGCGGACTGGGATGCAGCATTTGTAAACTTCTGCGTGTACTATGCAGGACTGGAAGCATCCCATCTGTTCCCGACAGAAATAGAGACAGCAAAGTGGTATGACAGATTTGCGCAGGGTGCGAATAAAGATTATCTGACAGCACCTGCAGAGTATGAACCTCAGACAGGTGATATCGTATTCTTCCAGAGGGAACATGAAGAGACAGACCGCCAGATGGGAATTGTTTCTTCTTATGATAAGAATAAGAATGAAATCAAGGTTATCGAAGGAAACAGCGATAACACTGTAAAAGAAAATAGATATACGGCAGACAATAAAAATATCACAGCATATCTGAAGATCACGGAGCTGGAAGATGCATATAAGAATGGCAAAGCTGTTCAGACAGAGGAGGATGCAGATGAGGAGCCGGTGGCTGAGGAACTGAACTATGAAGATGATGAAATCTCTGTTAAGGTTACAGCTGCAGAAGCCGGAATCATTCCGGAAGGAGCAGAACTTAAGGTAGTTCCCATCACAAAAGAAAATGCTGAAACTGAGTCACAGTATCAGGATGTAGAAGCGAAGCTTCAGGAAAAAGCGGCAGAAGACGAATATAATATTATCGGATTCCTGGCCTATGATATCTCTCTGGTAGATGCCGATGGCAATAAGGCAGAGCCCAACGGCGAAGTGAAAGTGGCTATGGATTATAAGGAAGCTGCGATTCCACAGGCAGTGGTGGAGAGTGAGATAGTGGATGCAGAAGTCAATGTGCTTCACCTGGAAGAGGATGCTTCCGGCGAGGTTACACAGGTCGTGGATATGAGCATGGAAGAAAAAGCGACCGTTGATACACTGACTACTACGGAAGGTGCAAAAGTTCAGAGCGTAGAGATTGCGACAGAGAGTTTTTCAACCTATACGATTACCTGGAAGAAAGATCATAAGTTGTCCGTGAAGCTCGTAGATGAAGCGGGTAATGAAATCGGAGTGGACAGCAGCATAAATATAGAGAAACGTACTAAGGTAGAAGACTTAGCGCCGGAAATTATCGGATATGCGTTTAGAAAGGCGACGATTAGAAGCAAGGATAAAGAGAAAGAGATTTCGGAGTTGCTGTATGATACTGACAAGAACGAATGGAGATATATTGAAAAAGGCGACGATGACAAGGAGTCGGTAGGCAATAAACAGATATACTTTGTTTACGGAAAAAATTCAGAAGGTTTGATCGATTTACATGGTACTCCGGTATCTCCGGAAGAGTACCGAAAGCTTGCAGAGGATGCAGAGGCTGCGGCTGGTGATGTGACACAGGGCAGACTTCCAATTACATGGACGCGTTCCGATTCTGTATATAATTCCAGCGAGCGGATCAATACTACATGGAATTGGGACACATTAATGAAGAGTATTGGCAATAATACGCTCAGTATAACGGATTCCAATGAAATATGGGATGGCTCCCGTTCACTCGATGGAATTACAAGTATTCATAAGTTTACCAATTATTTGCCAAGTGATAAGATCACCGTTTATAAGAATGGTGATGAAGAGCGTAAGATGTATGATTCTGCCACATGGAAATTGGACGGAAAGGACAGCTATTATCGTTTTAGAGGAACGTTTGATTTAAAGAGTATTGCATTGGATGCAGACGATACTTATGCAGATTATGATTATACCATTGAATCTGTATTAAAGGATCTTGATAACAAGATTTATATTAATGACAATATGTATGTGTTTGTATATCCGACAGATGTTACTTTAAATAATGATAATTTTATGGATTATCTTGCTTTTTGGACGGGAACATCGAATCAAGAAGGTGAAGTGAAGTTTCATGACAGACAGGGAACAAAGGCGAACCGTGTAACAGATAATATGGAGGGAACGTTCAGAGAGATTACGGATGGCTGGTATACAGATCCGGTTACCGATGGAGCCGGCGGTATTATCCAGAACGCATTAAATACAGGTCATTCAACGTCGTTTTATATTGATGTTATCGGAAATGATTATGCCGATGGCGGTGCAATTTATCGCCTTCAGATTGGAGCGGCAAAACAACACAAGACAGAGGTTGGTTTTTATAAAGTAAGCAGCCAGGATATTAACCGGGGTGTGGAAGGAGCAAAATTCACACTGACTAATAATGCCAATCCGGGAGCATATCGTCCATTAGAATCGGATGAAAATGGATATGTAAAGGTTAAAGTAAAACCGGGAACTTATACGTTGAGGGAAACAGCGACAGTCAGCGGATATGAAAAGACCGAAAATACATGGACCGTTACCGTTACCGATAAAGGATTTACTATGGAACTGAATGGTGCTTCGGATGGTAAGGCGGAGTTAGGCCAATATACGACTGGCGATAACAATGGTAAGTATTACATTACAAACCTGGCAACAGAACCGGAACCGGAACCGGATCCAACTCCGGAGAAGGAACTGACAAAGAGTAAGACCGTCACAAAGAGACAGGACAGCAAAGGGAAAGAAGACGGAACCTATGATCTGGAGCTTACAGTTTCCGGAGCAGTGGGAAATAAAACAAAAAAAGCACAGTTGGATATACTTTTGATTATTGATAAATCAAGCAGTATGAGCGGCAATAAACTTCCGTCGGCCAAGACAGCAGCTAAAAACCTGGTAAGTACGATTCAGGGCAATGAAGGAATTGATGCCAAATATGCAGTTGTTTCCTTTAGTGGTATCTTGAGTGATGGTACACCTGATCCGAATAATGATCCAAGTAGTCCGGGAAAATCCACAAAAATAAATCAGAGTTGGACGGCAGATGCGAATTCCGCAAAAACTGCTATTGACAGTATCGCTTTGGGCAGAGGAACCAATTATCAGGCGGCATTTATGACGGCAGAAGAAGTTTTACAGGGCGCAAGGACGAACGCAGAGAAAGTTGTCATCTTCCTCACGGACGGAGATCCCTATCATTGGGTTAATAAAACTGAGTATGCTTCCGGGACGAATAACAACGGATATACGGGTGGTACCATAGAACAGGCTTTAACACATGCGAAAGATGAGATTAAAAATGTATATTGCGATCAGTTCTATGCAATAGCCGCTTACGGAGGAAGTACAACACGGTTGACCGAGTTAAAGGATTTAGTAGGAGGAGACAATAAACGACCAGAGAAAAGTGGAGTATATAAGGCAGACAATGCCACAGAATTGGATCAGGTTTTCAAAGATATTGCAGCGAATGTGACGTCTGTTCTGTGTGACCATGTGACGGTAACGGATACATTAAGCCAATATGTAGAACCGGTTCTGTCTGATTCGAAGATTCCGATTACGATCACAGTAACCAAAACGGTGACAAAGGCGGATGGAACGACGGAGGAGCAAATCGTAGGAACGGGCACAGATCGTCTGACACTTTCTAAGACCGAGACGAACTCCGAGACCACGATTACAGCTGCCTATGATGAGACCACCAAAGAACTGACATTAAACTTCCCGGAAACTTATAAGCTGGAACCGGATTATATTTATAAAGTAACGATGCCGATACAGCCTACAGAGAAGGCTTATAGTGATTATCGTACGAATGGTCTTGAGTATCCAACGGTGGAAGGAAATCCTGTAAAAGGTGATCCGGCGACCGGTACACATGCAGGAGAGACTGGTTTCTATTCCAATGATTCAGCAACTGTAACCTATACTTATAACGGTGAATCAAAGACAGAGAATTATGATAAGCCGGTAGTACAGATTCATCCATCTACGCTGGTGATTGAAAAAACAATCAATGGTGAATTAAAGGAAGAAGAACTCCAGAGCTTAATAGAAAAACTTACCTTTAATCTGAAATTGACTAACGGTAAGAAAGTGGATGGCGATACCTTCTATAATGACAGGACATTAAACCTGGATGCAGCAGGACTTGTGTATGACGAAGTAAGTAAGAAGTATGTATATACTTTATCTGGTTTATCTCCGGACACAAAATTTGAAGTGAACGAGACAGGATATAACATGGACGGATATACCTGTACGACTACTGCAACCGGACAGAAGGGTGAATTAGAGTTGAATGAAGGCTTCACGATCAAGGATCAGACGATCAGCGGATCGACAAGTTCCCTTTACGATGTGATCAATACACCTGAAAACGCAGAAAATACGGTAAGCTATGTCAATGAATATGCGAACAACAGTGCCGTACTGGATCTGAAGAAAGTTGGTACTGACAATAACTTCCTGCCCGGCGCAGAATTTGCCTTAGAGAAAAAGACAGGGGATGACACCTGGGAGCCATGGAAGGCAGAAGAAAACGCACAGGAAGTCATTGAGGTTAAAAATGAAGACGAAGAGATCGAATATTCAGGTCTTCCAACCGGTTATTACAGACTGGAAGAAAAGAAAGCACCCGGCGGTTTCCTGAAATTAGATGATTATATTTATTTCAAAGTAGATCGGGGTGTCATCTCACTGACAGATGAGGATGGCAATGACGTAGAAACATCTGCAGACAGTAAGTGGAATCTTACCGGGCCGGATGAAAACAAGGTTTATGTATTAACCGTTCAGAATGATGCTGTTTACGATCTTCCATCTGCCGGAGGCCCCGGAATCTATTGGTATATCTTTGGCGGCGTACTGTTGATGGCAGCTGCACTGCTGATGTTATATAAAAATAAATGTAAGGAGATAACGAAAGGTTAAGAAAGTTAATTTTAAAAGAAAAAGGAGAGAGAAACATGAAAAAATTCAAGAAAATGTTAGTCTTAATTATGGCAATGGCAATGATTTTAGGTATGAGTGTGACAGCGCTGGCAGCTGCAAATACGGTTACACCATTATCAGGTAGACCTTCAGCAGATGATAAAGGTATCATTACAGTTTCGGGCGTAGAAGATGGCGCTACTGTAAAGGCATATCAGGTTGTAACAGCAACGTATAAAGATGGTTTGTTTACAGGATATCAGAAAGTGGATGGTGTAGCGATTGCCAATATTGAAAACATTGCTGCAACAGAAGTGAATCAGATTGCTAAGGATATTAAAGCTGGTACATTAAGCATTACACCTATTGATTTGGTTAAAGTTGGTGATACTTATAAAACCGTTGATGCGAATAATCATGAACTTGCAACTGCACCGGTTGGTTCTTATGTGATTATCGTGACTCCTCCGTCAACCAGTACAAAGGTTTACAGTCCTCTGTACGGCAGTGTAGCTTATGGTACTACACAAGCTGGAGATGGAAATACACTGGGGAATGGAAATATTGACGTACTTGAGAGCTCTAATGTTTGGGTAAAACTGGAAAATGGTCCAAAACCAGAGAAGAATATCTTAAGTGAATCAGAGGATGACACAAAAGAGTCTGTAACCGTTGGTTCTACTGTTACATATGAATTAAAAGCAACACTTCCGGATTACAGTGTTGGATATACAACAGTTAAATTCAATTTTGTAGATACTTTAAGTGAGGGACTGACATATGATCAGGGTTCTTATACAGTATTTGTCGCTGGTACTGAAGTAGCAAAAAATAATGTAACGGAAACAGTTGACGATCAGACGGTTACCTTTGCGCTGACAGAGGATTTCATCAGATATACTGCAAATGATAAAGAAGTAAAGATTACTTATACAGCAAAGGTAAATAACAAGGCAGCATCTGGATTTAATCCAAATACCAACGAAGTTTATCTTGACTACAGCAACAGCCCGGATTCAGAGACAGAATCTGAAAAAGATACAACAAAAAACTATGCCTTTGACATTAATGGGTTATTAAAAAAGGTAGATAACGAGAATGCTGCAACACTTCTTCCTGGAGCAGAGTTTAAGTTATTTGCAGATGCAGATTGCAAAACAGAAGTAAAATATGCAAATGATACAGAAATCAAGGCTGTAACCGGAGAAGATGGTATGATCAACTTTTACCGGCTGAACGAAGGAACCTATTATTTACAGGAGACAAAAGCACCGGGAAAATATCAGTTATCCAAGAAAGTTTACCAGATTGTAATTGATGCAGATTTTGATGCTAATGGTGATATGACACAATATACCATCACTATTACAGATATGGATACGAATAAAGTTGTAAGTCATACGTATAATGCAGCTGGTCACGTGGGAGACATTACTGTTACAGATGTAAAGAACACTAAACTTTCTTCTCTGCCATCCACAGGTGGTATCGGTACTACGATCTTCACGATTGGCGGATGCGCCATCATGATCATTGCAGCAGGTCTGTTCTTTGCAAGCCGCAGAAAATCTGCGAAATAATCATGAAAAGATAGAACCTGTCTTTTAAAAATGTAGAATACAGGTATTCCCCCTGGGGCGTCATTTTCGCCCCGGGGGAATAAAAAAGAAAAGGAATTTACAACAGCAAGGAGAGTCTGAATGAAGAAAAAACCCAACAAAATTTTGATAGCACTCATATTTTTACTTGGATTGTCCTTACTGCTGTATCCGCTCGTAGCCAATCAATGGAATGGCTACAGACAAAGAAGTCTGATCAGCAGCTATGATCAGGCGGTGGAAGAGCAGGAGACTGCGGGACAGATTGATTATGAAGCAGAATGGGAACGTGCAAAAGCATATAATGAAGCGCTGCGTCCCAGTATCCTGCCGGATTCGTTTGCAGTTGCGGCGGCGTCCGCAGAAGATGAAGAATATATGTCCTGTCTGAACATTACAGGAGACGGCATGATGGGAAAGGTGGAGATCCCCAAGATTGATATCACCCTCCCCATTTTCCATACGACAGAGGAGGATATCCTGCAAAATGCAGCAGGTCATCTGGAAGGAAGTTCACTTCCGGTGGGAGGAGAGAACAATCATGCAGTGATATCCGCTCACAGAGGCCTGCCCAGCGCAGCGCTGTTTACCGATCTGGATAAGCTGGAAAAGGGGGATCATTTTCTTTTGCATATTCTGGATGAAACGCTCTGTTATGAGGTAGATAAGATCTCGATAGTGGAGCCGAAGGATACAAAAGATCTGGCGGTAGAAGAGGGAGAGGATCTGGTAACGCTTCTTACCTGTACGCCCTATGGAGTGAACAGCCATCGTTATCTGGTGAGAGGACACAGAGTTCCTTATGACCCGAAGGAAATCGAAGGTGAAGCTTCCGGTCTGGCAAATATGAGTCTCCATACGAATTATCTGTTATGGGTTATCGTGGGACTGTTGATTACGGCCATATTCAGTTTGGTTTTGTACAGAAGAGAGAAAAAATTAGAACGCAAAAGAAGAGAATCTGAAGCTTCAGCGGATTCACAGGGAGAATAGAGATGAAAAGAAAGATATCTACCATTCTTTTTGGGCTGTTGTTTTTGATTGGTTTTGGAATTCTTGCGTATCCCACCGTTTCCAATCAGTGGAATACCTACCGTCAGTCGAGACTGATTTCCGGTTATGAACAGACCGTCAGTCAGATGGAGGAGGAAGATTTTGAGCAGGTATGGGAAGAGGCAAGAGCTTATAACGCAACATTTGGACAGAACAGTATCCTGAGTGATGTGTTTGGCATCGACCAGAAAGAGGATATCAGGGCAACAGAATACTGGAAGGTACTGAACGTAGGCGGAGATGGCGTCATGGGTTACCTTTCCATACCGAAAATTAATATTAAACTGGCAATTTATCATGGAACAGATACAGAGGTGCTTCAGACGGGCGTGGGTCACTTAAACGGGACAAAGCTTCCCGTAGGAGGCGAGAACAACCATACTGTGCTTTCTGCACACAGAGGTCTGCCCAGCGCAAAGCTGTTTACCGATATCGATCAGCTGGAAAAGGGAGACAGATTTTATCTGCATATCCTGGATGAGGATATGGCCTACGAGGTAGATCAGATCCTCCCCATGGTAGACAAGGACGATTTTGACGTCTTGGAGGAAGCGCTTAAGGTAGAAGAAGGACAGGATTTTGTGACCTTATTTACCTGTACGCCCTATGGAGTGAACAGCCACCGTCTGTTAGTAAGAGGACATCGGGTTCCTTATGAGGGTGAACTGGAATCAACGCCTACACAGTCTATGGTACAGGCGATTCAGAACTATTATATGTTATATCTATTATTGGGTCTGGGAGTGACGTGCCTGGCAATATTCTTTATGAGACGTTTTATGAAGAAGAAGGATGTCCGGCAGACCGAGGAACATAAGGAGGGAAAGAATTGAAGATAAGGAAAAGTATGAAGAATGGATGCGCATGGATATTGGCCCTGACAGCGGTGCTGGCTCTGCCCTGTCTGGACTTGATGCAGGCGAGGGCTGCGGGACCGGTGATCCAGGAACAGGAATGTGGGCTTACGGTATCTGCAGATACTGCTTTGCTGGGTGTGGATGCAAACGCAGAGGATCTGAATGAAATGACGATTCCGGTAAAGCTTTATAAGGTGGCTGATGTGGATGTGTCAGGAGTCTTTACTTCAACCGTTGGCGACGATCTTAATTTTAATGTGGTTATGGATAAAGATACGAATGCAGCTACATGGGAAAATCTGGCAGAGGAAACAGTGAAAAAGCTGACCGAGGCGGAAACTCCAATAGATCCTGCGGCAACGGAAATGATTGAGAATGGTAATCCTGCCGTTTTCGAGGGACTCCAGGTAGGTATGTATCTGGTAGCTCCTCAGGATACATTTAACGCAGACTATTCTATGAAGTATGTATTTACCCCATATCTGACGGCTCTGCCAAGCAGTGAGTATACACTGGAAGGTTTGGGAAGTGATGACTGGATTTATGACAGAACAATTTCTCTGAAAGGTGAGGCTGTACCACAGTTTGGTAAGCTGACGATTCAGAAAACACTGAATACGTATAATGCGTCACTGGGCAAGATGACCTGTGTATTTGAGATCGAAGGGACCGATAAGCATGGAGATGTAAAATACAGCGATGTGGTAAGCATTACTTTGGATAATGTAGAGAATGGTTCTATTACCGTTGAGAATATTCCGGCCGGTCTGAATGTGAAGGTGACAGAGGTATATGCAGGCGGCAGTTATGAAATTGCCGGTGAGGATGTGAAGAGTACGGAAATTGTATCTGATCCGGGTGTGGAAGAAGGAAATCTTACGCAGGCGGCAGTGGATTTTGCCAATCAGTACAATGGCGGAAACCGGGGCGGATATGGCGTGACCAATGAATTTTCAATCAATGATAAGGGAGAATGGGAATGGACCGATCCTACTTCTCCTGCACCGGAAAATTAGGAAGGAGCTGCGAGAAATATGAAGACAGGAAATAGTTATAAAAAGCTGGCTGCAATATCCGCGGCAGCTCTGATTCTGACAGCAGGACTTACGATAGAGGGTTCTATGGCATATTTTACGACTTATACCGAGGCAGAAGGAAGCCAGATCGTAAGCCTGGGCGCACAGACAGAGATTGAGGAGACGGTAAGCGAAAAGACAAAGCATGTCACCGTGAAGAATACTTCCAGTGAGAATGATTGTTTTGTGCGTGTTAAGGTGTTCAGCGGACAGAATGTAACATGTACACCGTCGGGAAGCAGCTGGACCTATGATGAAGAGGACGGTTACTGGTATTATGGGCAGATCGTTGCCCCGGGTGCAAGTACGGAGGTACTGGATGTGTCCATTAAGCTTGAAAACGAAGAGATTAAGGATTTCAATGTAGTAGTTGTTCAGGAATGTACGCCGGTTATGTATGACAAGGACGGCAATCCTGCAGCAGACTGGGATCTGGTTTATACCGAGTATGCGGGAGAGGAGGCTTGAGTTGAATGAAGAAGAATAGAAGAACCTCTCACAGAAAGACAACTACATTTGCCCTGCTGGCATTGGCAGGAGTCTTGCTTATGGGCAGTGCATTGGGAAGTACAAGAGCGGCGCTGACATATTACAGTGAGAATTACACAGCGGAGATCAAGATCCACCAGATTGGCGTAAGTCTTCTGGAGAATGGAGAGGTAGTAAGCAGCCGTGATTATGAAGGTGACAAATGGAACGAGACCAGCGGAGCGCTGCTTCAGAATATGCTGGGCGAGAATGAAAAACTGGCGCTGGGCAAGAAATATGACGAGACTCTTTCTGTTTTAAACAGCGGAGATATTGATCAGTATGTCCGTGTGAGAATTTATAAATACTGGACCAAGAAGGGCAGTGACGAGAAGGAGACCAGCCTGTCACCGGATCTGATTAAGTTAAATCTTGTGAATCAGGAACAGTGGATCAACCCGAATCCGGAAGTGACCGACAGGGAATGTACCGAGCTGTATTATAAAGGAATTCTTCCTGCCGGACAGACGGCAGTGGATTTTGCGGACGGCATTTCTATTGATAATAAGCTTGCGGCTGAGGTTGAGGTTACGCAGAAAGGAAATGTGATTACCACTACTTATAAATATGACGGTGTGGAGTTTCATGTGAATGTTGAAGTAGACGCGGTACAGACCCATAATGCACAGGATGCGATTCTCAGTGCCTGGGGTGTAGATGCAGCGGCTCTTGGAATACTGTAGGAGGAATGAGATCATGAAGAAAAAAGTGTTAGCGTTAGCGCTTATGATGCTATTGCTTGTGACGACCTCTCTGACAGTATATGCGGAGGACAGACAGGGTGCGTCCGGCTGGCAGGTTACTTTCGACGGAAAGAAAATGGACAGTAATTTTACAAATGCAAATATGGATGATGAGATATACAATATGCAGCCCGGGGATTCGGTAGAGCTTACCATTGCTCTGAAGAATACGTATAACGGACAGGCGGACTGGTATATGAAGAACCAGGTGCTGGAAGCGCTGGAGGATGCAGGTGATATCTCGGGCGGAGCTTATGATTATCTGCTTACTTATATCGATTCAGAAGGTACGGTATCTACCCTTTATTCCAGTGAAAAGTTCGGCGGCGAAGGAAGATATAATGGTGTAGGACTTCATGGCGCCACCACAACCCTGGATGATTATTTTTATCTGGATCGTCTGGGTGACGGCGAGACAGGAACCGTAAAACTGAAGGTAGCGCTGGATGGTCAGACGCAGGGAAATGCGTATCAGAATACACTGGCAAGTCTTCAGATGAATTTTGCAACTGAGCTGGTGCAGGCGGGTTCTGCCGGTTCCACTCCCGGGACACAGGATTCTTCCCAGCAAAGCACAAGACCTGTAAAAACGGGAGATCAGTCAAATGTGATATTGTATATCTGTCTCACATTAGGAGCAGGGCTGGTGCTTTTGCTTCTGGCAGTGATGAGACTGCGCAATGACCGGAAAGAAGAGCAGGAAGTGGCTTCCGGTGCATCGATGGACAGAGAAAATACACGGACAGAAAGAAGGAGGCGTAAATAGTATGAGACGATTGAAAAAATTATGTATGAGTCTTCTGCTTCTGTCGGTGATGGTGGTTATGGGAAGTCAGACCGTATTGGCAGCGGAAGATTATACTTACACAGTAAAGGTATATGCGGGCAATCCGGAAATTGGCAAGCTTACCGGAGCCGGGGTGACAGTGACATCTGGTTCCAGTGCAAGTGTAGATCCCAGTCCCAGTGGGGACTGTGTGGTAGTATCCGGACTGAAATACGGTGATATGGTATATATTCGGCCGCAGGATGCCGCAGAAACGGTAGATGCCAGATATTATGTAAGGGGTATTACCCCGGCTGGAAGAGAGGAATCTGAAAAAATCGAGGGAACCTTTGAGGTAACGGGTGACAGAGATTATGTTATTGCTTATGGAATCAAGGGTGATATGGTAGCGTATACCGTAAACTATCTGGATGCCGCAGGAAATCAATTGCTGGCAAGTGATACTTATTATGGAAATCCGGGAGAACGTCAGTATGTATCTTCCCGTTATGTGGATGGCTATGTGCCTCAGGCATATAATTTGGTAAAAACCTTGTCTACGAATGAAGCCGAGAACGTTTTTGATTTCCGTTATACTCCGGAAACAGCAGTGACAACGCCTCCGACAGGTACCACAGGTACAGATGCAGGAGCTGGAACAGGAACGGGCGCAGCAGGAACCGGAACAGATGCAGGAACAGGTACTGCAGCGGGAGCTGGTGCGGATGCAGGTGCGGCAGCTGAACCCGAAGCAGAAGACGGTACGGGAGAAGATGAAATTATAGAGGCAGAGGATGAAGAGACACCACAGGCTTTGGTTGATCTGGATGATGAGGAAGTCCCTCTTGCTAATGTAAAGGAAGATCGTCCCGGTACCGTGATGAGCCATATGCCGATTTATGTCGGTGTAGGGGCAGTAGCAGTATTGGCACTGGTCGTTACAGCTGTTTATCTGAATATACGTCGAAAGAGATCATAATGAGTGCAGGGAAGAGAAAAAAGAGAAGTGTTGTGGGCAGAATATGCGGGATCACCGGTACCCTATTGATTGTAGCAGTGATCCTTCTGTGTTCGCTGTTGGTATTTCCGGAAATTTTCGGTTTTCATGTGTACAATGTAATCAGCGGAAGCATGGAACCGGAGATTAAAGTGGGAAGCCTGATTTATGTTCAGGAGACGGAACCGGAAGGGATAGAAGAGAAGGATGTGATTGCTTTCTTCAGTTCTGTGGAGGACGGCAGTATCATCACCCATCGGGTTGTGAACAACAGCGTGGTATCCGGTACCTTTACCACAAAGGGAGACGCGAACAGCGGTGAAGACCCCACCCCGGTACCATATGACAATTTTATAGGAAAAGTAGTGCTGGTGCTACCCTGTCTGGGCGAGGTTTTGACGATCATGACCTCTTTTTACGGCAAGATCGGGGCGGCAAGTGTGATTCTGCTGGGCGTCGTGCTGAATCTGATCGGTTCCCGTCTCAGGGAAGCGTAATACAGGAAAAACCGGATATTTACAAAAAATAAAATTTGTGCTACCATAGTTTCATATGAGAAACACAGTGACGAAGAGAGTATGTCAGAGTTTTGCATTACAGAGAAATCCCGGCTGCTGAGAGGGATGTGGAAGAACTGGCAGAAGATGGCTTCTGAGAGGTGCACCGAGCTGCAGATGTGCAGTTAGGCTGCAACAGGATCCGCCTGTTATAGCGGCAGAGTATGTCAGTACTCCATGAGGTTTCTGTCGTGAGGCAGGGACGAATAGAAGTGGTAACACGGGTGAATGCTCGTCTTCTTTATATTTTTATAAAGAAGACGGGTTTTTTTGTTCCATCATAAAAAAGATAAGGAGAAACAGTATGTGTAAAAAATGTAAAGAAAAGTATTATATTACTACGGCCATTGCGTATACTTCCGGCAAACCTCATATCGGTAATACCTATGAGATCGTACTGGCGGACAGTATTGCCAGATTTAAAAGACAGCAGGGTTATGACGTATTTTTCCAGACCGGTACAGATGAGCATGGTCAGAAGATTGAGCTGAAGGCGAATGAGGCAGGTGTCACTCCCAAGGAGTTTGTAGATGATGTGGCAGGAGAGATTAAGAGGATCTGGGATCTGATGAATACTTCTTATGATAAATTTATCCGTACTACGGATGATTATCATGAGAAGCAGGTACAGAAAATTTTCAAGAAATTATACGATCAGGGCGATATTTATAAAGGATTTTATGAAGGCATGTACTGTACGCCATGTGAATCCTTTTTCACTGAGTCCCAGCTGGTAGACGGCAAGTGTCCGGATTGCGGAAGAGAAGTTACGCCTGCAAAGGAAGAAGCTTATTTCTTCAAAATGAGCAAATACGCCGATCGTCTGATCGAGCATATTAATACACATCCGGAGTTTATCCAGCCGGTATCCAGAAAAAATGAGATGATGAATAATTTCCTGCTTCCGGGCCTGCAGGATTTGTGTGTATCCAGAACTTCCTTTACATGGGGTATTCCGGTAACTTTTGACCCGAAACATGTTACTTATGTATGGCTGGATGCGCTCACCAATTACATCACGGGTATCGGTTATGAGTGTGATGGCGAAAGTACAGAATTGTTTAAGAAAAACTGGCCGGCAGATCTGCATCTGATCGGTAAGGATATTATTCGTTTCCATACGATTTATTGGCCAATCTTTCTGATGGCGCTGGATCTGCCGCTTCCGAAACAGGTATTCGGACATCCATGGCTGCTCCAGGGCGACGGCAAGATGAGTAAATCCAAAGGAAATGTGATCTACGCGGATGATTTGGTAGATATATTCGGAGTAGATGCGGTTCGCTATTTTGTTCTTCATGAAATGCCCTTTGAAAATGATGGCGTGATCACATGGGAACTGTTAGTGGAAAGAATTAATTCCGAACTGGCAAATACCTTAGGCAATCTGGTAAATCGTACGATTTCCATGTCCAACAAATATTTTGATGGTGTGGTGACAGATACCGGTGTTACAGAGTCGGTAGATGAAGATTTAAAAGCTGTTGTGACAGGAACGAAGGCAAAGGTAGAAGAAAAAATGAAAGATCTGCGGGTTGCAGATGCGATGACAGAAATTTTTGCCCTGTTTAAACGCTGCAACAAATATATTGATGAGACGATGCCATGGGCGCTGGCTAAGGATGAGACAAAGAAAGACCGTCTTGCCACTGTATTATATAATCTGGTGGAGGGTATTTGCATCGGCGCTTCTCTTCTGGAATCCTTTATGCCGGAGACGACAGACAAAGTGCTGGCACAGTTACACGCTTCCAAACGGGAATTTGAAGATCTGGAAACATTTGGTCTGTATCCATCCGGAAATAAAGTAACAGATAAACCGGAAATTCTGTTTGCCCGTCTGGATGTAAAAGAAGTATTAGAGAAAGCAGAGGAAATTCAGGAAGCGCAGAAGGCCGGTGCAGAAGCAAAACCGGAAGGCCCTGTGATCGATATAGAGGCAAAGCCGGAAGTTACGTTTGATGACTTTATGAAGATGCAGTTCCAGGTAGGCGAGATCATTGCCTGTGAAGCTGTGCCGAAGTCCAAGAAGCTGTTATGTTCACAGGTGCGTATCGGAAGTCAGGTTAAGCAGATCGTATCGGGTATCAAGGCCCACTATACACCGGAAGAAATGGTAGGCAAGAAGGTTATGGTTCTTGTGAACTTAAAACCGGCAAAACTGGCTGGCGTTCTGTCTGAAGGTATGATTTTATGTGCAGAGGACGAAAAGGGTCAGCTGGGAATTATGGTACCGGAAAAAGATATGCCGGCAGGTGCAGAAATTTGCTGATAAGGAGGACTTGAAAATGTCTGTAGATACAGTCAGAGAATATTTTCGTCAGTGGAATATGCAGGATAAAGTAATGGAATTTCCGGTATCCAGCGCGACGGTAAGCGAAGCAGCGCTTGCGCTCCACACAGAAGAGAGAAGAATTGCAAAGACGATGTCTTTTCTGGTAGAAGAAAATCCTATTTTGATCGTGATGGCGGGAGACGCGAAGGTAGACAACAAAAAATATAAAGAAAAGTTCCATAAAAAAGCGATTATGATCAAACCGGATGCATTAGAGGAATATGTAGGTCATCCCATGGGCGGTGTATGTCCCTTTGCGATCAAAGAGGGCGTGACGGTATATCTGGATGAATCCTTGAAACGGTTTGAAACTGTTTTTCCCGCATGCGGAAGCGGCAACAGTGCGATAGAACTTACATTAGAACAGCTGGAGGAGTGCTCCGGTTACACGGAATGGATTGATGTAAGCAAGCTTTGTTAAAGTACGGGCGGTCTGTTTTTAACGAGCCGCCTTTTGTTTCGGAATGAAAAAACAAGTTGCTTACTTTGCAGAAACAAGTATATGATAAAAGTATTATAGATGCGGTATGAATTTATGAGGAAGTGGAGGAAAAAGTTATGATTAATTTACCAAAGGTTAAGATTGGTATTGTAGCAGTAAGCCGTGATTGTTTTCCGGAAAGTCTGTCTGTAAACAGAAGAAAAGCATTAGTGGATGCTTACAAGGCAAAATATGATGAGGCCAATATTTACGAATGTCCGATTTGTATTGTAGAAAGCGAGATCCATATGGTGCAGGCTCTCGAAGATATAAAAGCAAACGGATGTAATGCGTTGGTAGTATATCTGGGCAACTTTGGTCCGGAAATTTCTGAAACACTGTTGGCAAAGCATTTTGACGGACCTGCTATGTATATTGCGGCAGCAGAGGAAACCGGTGATAATCTGGTTCAGGGTCGTGGTGATGCATACTGCGGTATGTTAAATGCAAGCTACAATCTGAAGTTAAGAAATGTAAAAGCCTATATTCCGGAATACCCGGTGGGAACTGCAGAAGAATGTGCAGATATGATCCAAGAATTCCTTCCGATCGCCCGCGGTATTATCGGGTTAAAGAGCTTAAAGATCATCAGCTTTGGTCCGCGTCCATTGAATTTCCTGGCTTGTAACGCACCAATCAAGCAGTTGTATAATCTGGGTGTAGAGATTGAAGAAAACTCTGAGTTGGATTTATTTGAAGCATTTAATAAACACGAAGGCGATGCCCGCATTCCTGCTCTGGTTAAAGAGATGGAAGAGGAGCTTGGTGCCGGCAATATGAAACCGGAAATTCTTCCTAAACTGGCTCAGTATGAGTTGACTCTGCTGGATTGGATCGAAGAGCATAAAGGTTACAGAGAATATGTATGTATCGCTGGAAAATGCTGGCCGGCATTCCAGACGCAGTTTGGATTTGTTCCATGTTATGTTAACAGCCGTCTGACAGGAAGAGGAATTCCGGTATCCTGTGAAGTAGATATCTATGGCGCTTTAAGTGAGTTTATCGGTGCCTGCGTGAGTGAAGATGCAGTAACTCTGCTGGATATCAACAATACTGTACCTGCAGATATGTATAAAGAAAGTATTGAAGGCAAGTTCCCATATACACATCACGATACATTTATGGGCTTCCACTGCGGAAATACGAATTCTAAAAAACTGGCAGCATGCTCTATGAAGTATCAGCTGATCATGGCAAGAAGTCTTCCGAAAGAAGTAACACAGGGTACTCTGGAAGGAGATATTGTACCGGGTGAGATTACATTTTACAGACTGCAGAGCACAGCAGACAATGTACTTCGTGCCTATATTGCACAGGGTGAAGTATTGCCGGTAGCAACAAAATCCTTCGGCGGCATCGGTATCTTTGCGATTCCGGAGATGGGAAGATTCTATCGTCATGTACTGATCGAAGGCAATTATCCTCATCACGGAGCAGTTGCATTCGGTAAACACGGAAAAGCGTTATATGAAATTTTCAAATACATTGGTGTGGACGTAAAGGAGATCGGATACAATCAGCCGGCTGGCGTTCGTTATCCAACAGAAAATCCATTTGCTTAAAGACAGATCGGGTGTCAAAGCTTTGAAAAGCCAGGCGCCCGAGTTTTTTATCCAGAAAGGAATATAGCTTTATGTTATATATTGGAATAGATTTAGGTACTTCTGCTGTGAAGCTGTTATTGATGGATGCACAGGGAAAAATCGAGAATATCGTGTCCAAAGAATATCCCTTATATTTTCCGCATCCGGGCTGGTCTGAGCAGAAGCCGGAAGACTGGTGGTCTGCTGTAATGGAAGGTTTAAAAGAGCTGACAAAGGATACAGACAAAGATCAGATCGGGGGCATCAGCTTCGGAGGACAGATGCATGGATTAGTAGTGCTGGATGCACAGGATCGTGTGATCCGGCCAGCCATTTTGTGGAATGACGGAAGAACGGCAAAGCAGACGGATTACTTAAATACGGTGATCGGTAAAGAAAAATTGTCTGAGTATACGGCAAATATTGCATTTGCAGGATTTACGGCACCTAAGATTTTATGGATCAGAGAAGAAGAACCGGAGAATTTTGCCCGTATTAAAAAGCTGATGCTGCCAAAAGATTATATTGCATATAAGCTGTCCGGTGTGCACTGTACGGATGTATCTGACGCTTCCGGCATGCTGATCTTTGATGTAAAGAATAAATGCTGGTCGAAGGAGATGCTGGATATCTGCGGAATTACCGAAAATATGGTACCACAGATCTTTGAGAGCTATGAAACGGTGGGAAATATCCTTCCGGAGATCGCAGAAGAGCTGGGATTTCCTAAAACTGTGAAAATTGTGGCCGGAGCCGGGGATAATGCGGCAGCAGCTGTGGGAACCGGAACGGTAGGAGACGGAAGATGCAACATTTCTCTGGGAACCAGTGGAACTATTTTTATCTCCAGCCGCGACTTTTGTGTAGATAAACACAATGCGCTTCATGCATTTGCCCATGCGGACGGACACTATCATCTGATGGGATGTATGCTCAGTGCTGCATCCTGCAATAAATGGTGGATGGATGATGTTATCGGAACGCAGGATTATGCAGGAGAACAGGCGCAGATCGAAAAACTGGGAGAAAACCATGTATATTTTCTTCCATATCTCATGGGTGAGCGCTCTCCTCATAACAATCCGGATGCCAGAGGTACTTTTATTGGCATGACGATGGATACGACCCGTGCCGATATGACGCAGGCGGTACTGGAAGGTGTGGCCTTTGCTATCCGGGATTCCTTTGAAATTGCGAAATCTTTGGGAATTCACATAGAAAGAACAAAAATCTGCGGCGGCGGTGCGAAGAGTCCTCTTTGGAAAAAGATCATAGCCAATGTGCTGGGAATTCAGGTAGATGTGATCGAAAGTGAAGAAGGGCCCGGATATGGCGGCGCCATGCTGGCGGCAGTTGCCTGCGGAGAATACGCATCGGTGGAAGAAGCGGCAGAAAAGCTGGTTCATGTGGTAGATACCATAGTGCCGGATCCTGAACTGGTGGAAAAGTACAATGACCGTTACAGAAAATTTGCAAAGATATATCCGACGGTGAAGGATCTATATTCAGAAATAAAAGAATAAGAAAAGATACGGTAAGATATAAAATATTGTAAAAGAGAAAAAGCCTCCCTGTCTCAGGCATGTTTGTGAATCATGTTGAGAGTAAGGGAGGCTTTTTTTCAGCTAATAGCCCGACAGGATGCATGAGCAGGAAGCGTAGCGAAATGCGAATGATATTACTTGTTACTTAAATTTGGACTTTTCTGCTGGAAAAGTCGCCCGGGGCGTGTGCTGATTAGATAGAATTTTTTCAAATTTAGAATCTATTTGATGAAGAACTTGCCCAGGGCTTGAGCTAGTCAGCTAGAAATATTTGTTTAACCGTTTTTATTGCTTCATCTTTTTGCCCTGCGGATAAGAAGCATCCCTCGATCTAAAGAGCTCGGATAATGTCGAAATTTGTCGAAATATTTCGCTGGAAAATTTGTCAAAATGACTTATAATAAAGACAACTCTTTTATTTCTGAAAAGAGATCATTTCTATTTACGGCAGTTCTGCCGGAGATTCCACAAGATTGTTATAAAACGGTATTTTTAATTATGTATACAGGGGAGGGAAAGTTTGGATATTGATTTAAGTAAAGCACAAAAGTATCTGGATTGGATGAAAATGGAGCTGTTCCTGGATGCGAACGCAGAGTATGCGAGAGCGAGAAAAGTACGAAGGGGGCAGGTGTACTGGTGTCATTTTGGGCAGAATGTAGGGAGCGAGATGAGCAAAGAGATTCCCAGACCGGCGGTCATACTGCAGAGCGATTTTTATAACCAAAGGGCAGCTAATACGATTGTTGCGCCTATTACACACAATTTGGCAGACAGTACCTGTCTGATACCTATTAGCAGGCAGTCAGATGAGGAAGGGAATGTAGTTCTGGAAGGAAAAGTGAATATGTCTAATATTGTCTGTGTCAGCAAGGCCCGGCTCTGTGATTATATCGGGCAGTTATCTGCGGAGGATATGAAGGATCTGGACCAGGCAGCGGCCCGTCAGCTGGATCTACTGAGATATTATGAGGATCAGCAGTATCAGTTGGAAAAAGGCAATGAGTATTTGCAGCGCCTGTATAAAAGAAATAAAGAATTGGAAACAGTTTGCAGGGAATACTTAGAATAATATGCAGTTAAGAAAACGAAAAGATTAGATTTTGATGAAAAAACAAATTGACAAATCAAAATACCTGCTATATATTGAGAACAAGTAAAAGGGAGTAGCTGACGCGTCCCTGCGTTTACGATGTCGTCAATCACGTCGGAATCCGATCCGTCCGTATCGTAATGAAACAGCAAGACTTTTATTGCATATTAAGTGTGCAATAAAGGTCTTTTTTTGTATCATAAAAAACTTTGTTTTATAGTTATTGCAAAAAAGACCTTATCTTGTACACATATGCCGAGGATAATTTTTAATTTGAAAAGGAGAAAGTGATATGCAAAAAGAGTATTATCGCATGGAGAAGACTGAGACAAGAAAAGTCATCAATGGCAGTTTGAAACCGCTGACCGATAAACAGGTTGCAGAAAACCAGAAAAAGTATGGTTTGAATGAATTGACAGAGGGTAAAAAGAAAAGCGTTGCAGAAATCTTTTTTGAGCAGTTTAAAGATTTTTTGGTTATTATCCTGATCGTGGCGGCAACCGTATCCGGTATGATGGGTGATCTGGAAAGTGCCATTGTAATTTTAGTGGTGATCACGATGAATGCTATTCTGGGAACTGTTCAGACAGTAAAAGCAGAGCAGTCGTTAAACAGCCTGAAGAAATTATCCGGGCCGGAGGCGAAAGTGCTTCGTGACGGCAGTGTGATCAAGATTCCTTCTTCTCAGGTTACCGTGGGAGATGAAGTATATCTGGAAGCCGGAGATTATGTTCCGGCGGATGGCCGTATTTTGGAGAACGCCAGTATGAAGGTAGACGAAAGTGCCCTCACCGGCGAGAGTCTCGGCGTGGAAAAGACGGATGTGAGGATAGAAAAGGAAGTACCGTTGGGTGACCGTGTCAATATGGTATATTCCGGAAGTTTTGTTACTTACGGGCGCGGCACATTTTTGGTAACGGCAGTTGGTATGGATACCGAAGTAGGAAAAATCGCGTCTTTGCTTAAGAATACTTCGGAGAAGAAGACACCGCTGCAGATGAATCTGGATCAGTTCGGCCAGAAACTTTCTATTTTGATATTGGTATTTTGTGCGGTGCTGTTTGGGGTTAGTGTATTCCGGGGAGAATCCATAGGTCAGGCATTTCTTTTTGCCATTGCTCTTGCAGTAGCTGCCATTCCGGAGGCACTCAGCTCCATTGTTACGATTGTATTGTCCTTCGGCACGCAGAAAATGGCAAAAGAAAATGCAGTTATCCGCAAGCTGCAGGCGGTGGAAGGTCTGGGAAGTGTATCGATTATTTGTTCCGATAAGACCGGTACATTGACACAGAATAAAATGACAGTAGAACAGTATTATATAGGCGGTCAAAAGATAGATGCCGCACAGATTCATCCGGAGAATGAGCTGCAGCAGAAGCTATTATATGCCAGTATTTTGTGTAATGATGCTATGGTCCTTCATGATGAAGAGATTGGCGATCCTACGGAAACAGCTCTGATCGTGCTGGGTGAAAAACTGGGATGTTCCTGGTCTGCAGTGAGGGATCGTTATCCCCGGCAGTCGGAGATTCCATTTGACAGTGACAGAAAGTTAATGTCTACTTCTCACTTCTTTCAGGGCACATATACCATGCTCACAAAAGGTGCGGTTGATGTACTGCTGAACCGGGTCACCCGTATTCGGACGGCAGATGGTGTGCGCGATATTACAAAGGAAGATATAGCAGCGATTGAGGCTCAGAATCAGGAATTTTCCCAGGGAGGACTCCGTGTTTTGGCATTTGCTTTTCGGGAACTTCCGGATGGACAGGAACTGCAGGCAGAGGATGAACAGGATTATACGTTTTTGGGCTTGATTGCCATGATGGATCCCCCAAGGGAAGAATCTAAGGAGGCCGTTGCCGAATGTATCCGTGCGGGGATCAAACCCATTATGATTACCGGCGATCATAAGGTGACCGCAGCTGCGATCGCTAAGAGAATCGGTATTCTCAAGGATATGTCAGAGGCCTGTGAAGGTTCTGTTATGGATGGTATGTCGGATGAAGAATTAAGGGATTTTGTAGAGGGGATTTCTGTATATGCACGGGTATCACCGGAACATAAGATTCGAATTGTCCGCGCATGGCAGGATAAAGGAAATATTGTTTCCATGACCGGTGACGGTGTCAATGATGCCCCGGCGTTAAAACAGGCGGATATTGGTGTGGCCATGGGCATTACCGGAAGTGAGGTATCAAAGGATGCCGCGTCTATGGTATTGACAGATGATAATTTTGCAACTATTGTAAAAGCAGTGGAAAATGGACGTAATGTATACCGCAACATTCGCGGTTCTATACAGTTTTTGTTATCCGGTAATTTTGGAGGTATTTTAACTGTTTTGTTTGCGTCGCTGGCAGGTCTGCCGGTTCCGTTTGATCCGGTGCATCTGCTGTTTATTAATCTGCTGACGGATAGTCTCCCGGCGATTGCCCTGGGTCTGGAACCGCATACGAAAGATGTCATGGATGAGAAGCCGAGGCCTATGAATGAGTCTATTCTGACGAAATCCTTCTTAAAGCGGGTTGGCACAGAAGGCCTGGTGATCGGTGTTTTGACATCGGCTGCCTTTTTGATCGGACTGCATCTGGATGGCAGATTGCTGGGCAGCACCATGGCATTTGGTACGTTATGTCTCAGCCGTCTGACACATGGATATAACTGTAAGTCCGGAAAGCCCGTTCTGTTTAAGAAGGAATTCTTTAACAATAAAGCGATGCAGTGTGCATTTGCAGTAGGTTTTCTTCTTATGACGGCGGTTATGCTGATCCCGGCACTGCAGCCGGTGTTTAAAGTACAGACATTGAATATGATGCAGCTGGGGATCGTCTATGGACTGGCTGTCTGTAATTTGCTGATCGTGCAGTTTATGAAATTTGTAAAAACGGCACTTAAGAACAGAAAGTAGGGTGTTTTCTTGGAATGGAATAAAAACAACATGAAAAACATAATGGTATTGATCGTGTTTACCGTCCTGGTATTGGCTGTTGTCTGGAATTATACGGTGCTTCTGAAACTGGTGAAGTTTGTGCTGAATATTTTGTCACCATTTCTGCTGGGCGGTGCGCTTGCCTTTATATTGAATGTGCCCATGAGTTTTATAGAGCGCAGAGTTTTTAAAAATTCCCGTATGAAAGATAAAAAAATATCGCAGAAGTTGGGAAGACCCGTCAGTATGCTGTGTGCTATACTATTTGCAGTGGGAATCGTAGTGCTGGTAGTATTTGTGGTGGCGCCGGAGCTTGCCAATACCATCGTAAGTCTTGGAGGAACCATACAGGTATTTATTCCAAAGGTACAGAAACTGACGCAGGAACTGTTCCGGGATAATCCGGATATCGTAGCCTGGATTGGAAGCTTTCAGTTTGACTGGAATCATATGGTGCAGTCAATGTTAAACTTTTTGAAAAATGGTGCGGGCAGTTTTTTAAATTCGACATTTTCTGTTGCGAAGGTGATTGTAAACGGCTTGATGGATTTTTTCATTGCTTTTGTGTTTTCCTGCTATATCTTATTGCAAAAGGAAAAGTTAGGGGTGCAGATCCGTAAGGTGATGTATGCTCTTTTGCCGGAACATGCAGTTACCTGGATCCTGGAGGTGGAAGCGCTGACGTATAAAACCTTTTCCAGCTTTCTTACCGGGCAATGTGTAGAGGCTGTGATCCTGGGAAGTATGTTTTTTGTGGCGATGTCCGTTTTGCGTTTTCCGTATGCGCTGTTGGTAGGTGTTTTGGTTGCATTTACTGCTCTGATTCCTATTTTTGGCGCTTTTATTGGCTGTGCAGTAGGAACATTTTTGATATTGATGGTAAACCCTATGCAGGCACTGGGTTTTTTGGCATTATTCCTGGTACTGCAGCAGATAGAAGGTAATCTGATCTATCCTCATGTAGTAGGGGAATCGGTGGGTCTGCCTTCCATCTGGGTGCTTGTAGCGGTCAGCCTGGGAGCAAGTCTCATGGGAATTGTGGGAATGTTAGTATTTATTCCGTTGGTTTCTGTGGTGTATTCTCTGTTCCGAGGATATATTTATAAAAAACTGAAAGAGAAAGAGATTACGGTGAAATAGTATGATTTTAGATACACATGCACATTATGATGATGATGCTTTTTGCGAGGATCGGCAGGAGCTGCTGTTGTCTATGCATCAAAAGGGGATCGAGAAGATCATAAATGTGGGAGCTGCTTTGCAGGGCGCTGCGGACAGCGTGGCACTGGCGGAGCAATATGACTTTATATATGCGGCAGTAGGTGTCCATCCGGATGAGGTAGGCTGTCTGGATGAAGAGAAGATGCAGTGGCTGCGCAGTCTTTGTGATCATCCCAAAACAGTGGCTGTGGGAGAATGTGGTCTGGATTATTATTGGAATAAGGAAAATCATGATGTTCAGAAACAGTGGTTTATAAGACAGATTGATCTGGCCAAGGAAACGCATCTTCCCCTGGTGATCCACAGCAGGGATGCTGCAAAAGATACTCTGGATATTATGAAAGCGGAAAAAGCAGAGCATACCACAGGGGTGATCCACTGTTATGCGTATTCCAAAGAGCATGCCAGAGAATATATGAATATGGGATATTATCTGGGCGTGGGAGGAGTTGTGACATTTTCCAATGCAAAACGATTGAAAGAAGTGGTTGCCTATGCACCCCTGGAATATCTGCTTTTGGAAACAGATGCCCCCTATCTGGCGCCGGAGCCCCATCGGGGAAGCAGAAACTGTTCTGCTTATCTTACTTATGTGGCAGAGGAGATTGCGGCCATAAAAGGCATAACGCCGGAAAAAGTAATGGAAGTGACGAGAGAAAATGCCCGGAATTTATTCGGGATTTAGAATAATAGCAATTGGAGAAAGAGGTAACGATTATGAAATACGATTTTACTGCAATTTTAGAAAGAAGTGGTCATGATGCCATGGCTGTTGATGATATACCCACTTATGGGGCTGCTGTAAAGGAAGGCTTTTCCATTATTCCCATGTGGGTGGCGGACATGAATTTTCCGGTATTTCCGGGGATTACAGAGGCTATACAGGAGAGACTTTCCCATCCCCATTTTGGATATTTTCTGCCAACAAAAGAATATTATGAAAGCATTATGAAGTGGCATAGAGATCGTTATCAGAATCAGGAACTGACAGAAGAAAGTATCGGGTATGAAAATGGTGTTATGGGCTGCACCGTTTCGGCCATTCATACCTTTACAGAGCCGGGGGAAGCCGTTTTGCTGCATTCTCCTACCTATATTGGGTTTATGGAAGTTTTGAAGAATACGGGAAGAAAAGCGGTATTGAGTGATCTGGTTCGGGATGAGCAGGGGATCTGGCGTATGGATTATCAGGATATGGAGCAGAAGATCAAAGAGAACCGGATTCATTTTGTCATTTTCTGTTCTCCCCATAATCCCTCCGGGCGTGTCTGGGAAAGAGAAGAAATAGAAAGGGCACTGGAAGTTTTCAAAAAATGCAATTGTGTCGTGCTTTCCGATGAAATCTGGGCAGATATTGTTATGCCGGGATATCATCATATTCCAACGCAGACAGTCTCAGAGGATGCAAAGCAGCGTACTATTGCCATGTATGCTCCGACGAAAACCTTCAGTCTGGCGGGGCTGGTGGGAGCTTACCATGTGATTTACAATGATTATCTGCGGGATCGGATGGAGTATACAGCAGAGTCCACCCATTATAATGCAATGAATGTACTTTCTTTTCACAGCCTGCTGGGTGCTTATCAGGAGGAAGGCCGCAGATGGGTCGATGAATTGTGTCAGGTACTGGATCGGAATATTGAGTATGTATACCGGTTCTTTACAGATGAAGTAGAAGGAATTACCCTGGCCAGACCGCAGGGCACCTATATGCTGTATCTGGACTGCAGTCGGTGGTGCCGTGATCATGCCGTATCTCTGGAGGAATTATTAAAAGCGGGAATAGAAGTAGGTGTTATCTGGCAGGACGGACGGCCGTTCCAGCGTCCGGACACCATTCGTATCAATGTGGCGCTGCCGTTTGTTAAAATCGAAGAAGCCGTTGCAAGACTGAAAACCTATGTATTTTGTGAAAGATAAGTTTTTATAAAATGACTTTGCAATTTGCCAAAAATGTGCTATAATGTGCCCGAATGAGGGTCGTTGATAAGACGAAGGGACTTGAGGATTTGTATTTTACAGGGGCGAAGGTGTTACCTTCGTCCCCTTTTGGTCTGGTTTATCATGCAAAAGGAATGTATTACGATAGGATTTGTAGTAGAAAGGATGAGAAAAAATGACAAAGATTGATATTATTTCAGGTTTTCTTGGCGCAGGAAAGACAACGCTGATCAAAAAACTGCTTCAGGAAGCATTTCAGGAGGAACAGGTTGTTCTGATCGAAAACGAATTTGGTGAGATTGGCATTGACGGAGGCTTTTTAAAGGATGCCGGCATTGAGATCCGTGAGATGAATTCCGGCTGTATCTGTTGTTCTCTGGTAGGTGATTTCGGCAAGGCATTAAAAGAAGTAGTGGAGACTTATCATCCTGACAGAATTGTGATCGAGCCGTCAGGTGTGGGTAAGCTGTCTGATGTCATGAAAGCAGTAAAGGATGTGGAAGAATCTGTAGAGGTACGGCTGAACAGTTATACAGCAGTGGTAGATGTGAAAAAATGCAAGATGTATATGAGAAATTTCGGCGAATTTTATGATAATCAGATTACCTATGCAGGTGCCATTATTTTAAGCAGAACAGACCTTGCAGATGAGAAAAAAGTGCAGCAGTGTGTGGAAATGATCCGTGAGAAAAATGCAGAAGCGCCGATTATTACCACACCGATCGCGCAGTTAGACGGAAAACAGATCGTAGAGGCCATGGAACATGCCCATTCTATGGAGGAAGAGTTATTAAAAGAGGCCAATGAGCACCATCATGAGCATGGAGAAGAGTGCTGCTGCGGACATGATCATCATGATCACGACCATGAGCATCATCACGATCACGAGCATGATCACGACCATGAGCATCATCACGAGCATGATCACGACCACGAGCATCATCATGACCACGAGCATGAGCATGAACATCATCATGACCACGAGCATGAGCATGAACATCATCATGACCATGACCACGAGTATCATCATGACCATCATCATCACCATGCGGATGAAGTTTTTACCAGCTGGGGTAAGGAAACGATCCGTACTTATACTAGGGAGAAAATTGCTGAAATTCTGCACACATTGGAAACCGATGAGTCTTACGGTATGATTCTTCGCGCAAAAGGTATGGTAGCCGGAAAAGACGGCCAGTGGATCTATTTTGATATGGTTCCCGGTGAGCATGAAGTAAGAGAAGGTGCTCCGGAGTATACGGGAAGACTTTGTGTGATCGGTTCCAAGATTGCAGAGGATAAGCTGGAACAGTTATTTAACCTGTAATCCCACGATAGTAGAGAGGTGACAGATATGCCAACAATGTATGAAGAAGATGTGCGGGTTGCAGTGTATTTAATGACAGGATTTCTGGAGAGCGGAAAGTCAAGCTTTCTGCGCTTTACACTTGCACAGGATTATTTTGATATTGAAGGAACTACGCTTTTGATCCTTTGTGAAGAAGGGGAAGAAGAATATGATGAGGAAGTATTAAAGCAGCATCATACGTATCTGGAAGTGATCGAAGATATAAAAGATCTCACACCGGAGCGTCTGGAAGCTATGGAAATCGCTTATGGTCCGGAGCGTGTCATCGTAGAATATAACGGTATGTGGCAGGTAAGCAAGTTTGAGCAGATGCAGCTGCCGGATGGATGGGCGATTCTGCAGCATATTACCTCTGTAGATGGAAGTACGTTTCAGACTTATACCGCCAATAATGATCTGAAGTCCCTGTTTATGGAAATGGTTAAAAATGCAGATCTGGTCGTATTTAATCGCTGCAGCAGAGAGCTGCCGCTGGCGGCCTTTCGGAGAAGTGTAAAGGTAGTCAATCAGAGATGCGAGATCATTTTTGAAGACGAGCAGGGCGAGATTGAGGATATTTTTGACGGAGAGATGCCCTTTGATCTGGAAGCGGATGTGATCCAGATCGCACCGGAGGATTATGGTATCTGGTTTATTGATGCAGAAGACCATCCGGAACGATATGAAGGCAAGAAGGTTTCCTTTACCGGAATGGTACTAAAAAGCAGAGAATTTCCTGCAAAGGTTTTTGTACCGGGACGTATGGCGATGACCTGCTGTGCGGATGATACCACATTTATTGGATATGTCTGCAAAAGTGCGTATGCCCCGAAGCTGTCCACCGGTGATTGGGTGAAGGTGACAGCTGCCGTTTCTTATGAATATGTGCGGGCCTATCATGGCGAGGGTCCTGTCCTCACTGCAGAACATGTGGAACGTACAGAGCCGCTTCCGGAAGAGTATGTATATTTTAATTAAGGATAAGAAATAAAATTGATGCCGCAGTATGCAATTGTTTTGTGTACTGCAGCATTTTTCGCTGTAGGAAAGGATTTTACAAGATGTATTTGATCGTAGGCTTGGGCAATCCCACAAAAGTATATGAAAAGACCAGGCATAATGTGGGGTTTGATGCCATAGATGAATTAATAGACAGAGAAAATATCCCGCAGGCCGGAGTGCGGAATAAGGCTATGTTCGGGAAAGGTATGATCGGAGGACAAAAAGTCATCCTGGCAAAACCGCTGACGTATATGAATTTAAGCGGAGAGGCGGTTCGGGGTCTGATCGACTATTTTAAGATTGATCCGGAGGAAGAATTGATTGTTCTTTATGATGATATTGATCTGGATCCGGGCAAACTGCGTATCCGTAAGAGCGGAAGTGCAGGAGGACATAACGGAATGAAGAATATTATCCAGCATCTGGGTACGCAGAAGTTCTGCCGTATCCGAATTGGCGTGGGAGCAAAGCCTGAGGGCTGGGATCTGGCAGACTATGTGCTGGGACATTTCGGAAAAGAAGAACGCAAATGTGTGGATGAGGCCATCGGCAAGGCGTGCGATGCTGTAAAAATGATTTTGGAAGAAGATATCAATGCAGCTATGAATAAATATAATTAAACGAGGATAACAGGGAGACGGAACATGAATATATGGACGGAGCCTTTGAAAGAGCTGGAGGAATACCAGGAGCTTTTAAAAAAAGTAAAAAAGAATAAGGGCATTTTGCAGGTTTCCGGCTGTCTGGAGTCGCAGAAAGCGCATCTTCTGTATGGGATTTCCCAGCAGTTTTCCCATTGCCTGATCCTGGCGGAGAATGATCTGAAGGCAAAGGAGCTGTATGAAGATTATCGGTTTTATCAGCGGGATGTGATTTTTTATCCGGCAAAGGATTTGCTGTTTTTCCAGGCGGATATCCGGGGCAATCTGTTGGTCAAAGAGCGTATGAAGGCAGTGGTGGCGCTGCTGGAAGGGAAACATGTAACGGTGATCACCAGTATTGACGGATGTATGGATTATCTGCGTCCTCTGCAGGAAATTAAGAATAAAGTACTGCATTTTGATTATGCCAGTGAGCTGAATCTGGATCAGTTAAAACGGGATCTGGTAGAATTGGGATATGAGTACTGCGGACAGGTGGAAGTGCCGGGACAGTTTTCTGTCCGGGGCGGTATTGTGGATATTTTCCCGCTCACAGAAGAAAATCCATGGCGAATAGAGCTGTGGGGTGATGAGATTGATTCCATCCGCAGTTTTGACGCTGCTTCCCAGAGATCCATCGAAAATTTAGAAGAGATCACGATTTATCCGGCAGCAGAATTGGAAGCCGGAGACAGCGGGGATACTTTTTTGGATTATTTTCCACGGGAAGATACCATTATTATGTTGGACGAACCGGTCCGGCTGGAGGAAAAAGGGAAGGCCGTGGAGCTGGAATTCCGGGAAAGTGTGAAGAATCAGATAGAAAATGATTCTCTGATGCCAGATCAGGCCCATTTGATCTGTGGATTTGTGGAATTGGCAGGGCAGCTGAACCGAAGAAACTGTGTAGCTGTGTGTACGATGGAACATCATTTTGGAGAATGGGAGATTACAGGACGATATCATTTGTCTGTGCGTTCAGTCAACGGGTATCACAATAGTTTTGATCTTTTGGTGAAGGATCTGAAGGCTTGGAAAAAACAGGGATATCGAGTGGTTCTGCTCTCCGGATCCCGGACAAGAGCGGCCCGTCTGGCACAGGATCTGCAGGAAGAAGGGCTCAACAGTTTTTACAGTGAGGACGAGAGCCGACAGATACAGCCGGGAGAAATTCTGGTGCGGTACGGGAGCGCCCACAGAGGCTTTGAGTATCCGCTGATTCGATTTGTGCTGATTACCGAGACAGATATTTTTGGAAAAGAAAAAAAGAAAAAGCGAAAAAAGATTGCCTATAATGGGGATAAGATCCAGAGCTTTTCCGAACTTTCTGTAGGCGATTATGTTGTCCATGAGAATCACGGCCTGGGTGTTTATCGGGGCATTGAAAAGGTTACAGTAGATAAAGTAGTAAAAGATTATATTAAAATAGAGTATGCAGGAAAAAGTAATCTGTATATTCTGGCTACCCAGCTGGATGCACTGCAGAAATACGCAGGCGCCGATGCAAAGAAACCGAAATTGAACAAGCTGGGGGGACAGGAATGGAATAAGACCAAAAGCCGGGTGCGGGGTGCGGTACAGAATATTGCCAAAGATCTGGTGGAGCTTTATGCTGTCAGGCAGGAAAAAACAGGTTTTGTATACGGTCCGGATACTGTGTGGCAGAGAGAATTTGAAGAGATGTTCCCATATGAGGAAACAGAAGATCAGCTGCTGGCCATTGAAGCTACAAAACGGGACATGGAGAGTTCCCGCATTATGGATCGTCTTATTTGCGGCGATGTGGGTTACGGCAAGACGGAGATTGCTATACGTGCGGCATTTAAGGCTATTCAGGAAGGGAAACAGGTAGTCTATCTGGTGCCGACCACCATTCTGGCCCAGCAGCATTACAATACCTTCGTACAGAGGATGAAGGAATTTCCGGTACGGGTGGATCTGTTGTGCCGGTTTAAGTCGGCGGCAGAACAGAAGAAAACAATTACAGATCTGAAAAAGGGTCTTGTAGATATTGTGATCGGTACGCACAGAGTTTTATCTAAGGATGTAGCGTTTAAGGATCTGGGGCTGCTGGTAATAGATGAAGAGCAGCGATTTGGCGTGACGCATAAGGAAAAGATCAAGAAATTAAAGGAAAATGTGGATGTTCTTACCCTTACCGCAACGCCTATCCCACGTACGCTTCATATGAGTCTGATCGGTATCCGGGATATGAGCGTACTGGAAGAAGCACCTCAGGATCGTCTGCCTATTCAGACTTATGTGATGGAATATAATGAGGAAATGGTACGGGCGGCAATCAGCCGGGAACTGGCCAGAGACGGTCAGGTCTATTATGTATATAATCGGGTAAAGGATATTGATGAACTGACGAATCGCATTGCGAAACTGGTTCCCGAGGCGAATGTGGCTTTTGCACATGGACAGATGAATGAGCGGGAGCTGGAGAAGATCATGTACGGATTTATTAATGGAGAGATTGATGTGTTGGTTTCTACAACGATTATTGAAACCGGGCTGGATATCTCCAATGTAAATACTATGATTATTCATGATGCGGATCAGCTGGGGCTGTCACAGCTATATCAGCTGCGGGGACGAGTAGGACGTTCCAACCGGACTGCTTATGCATTTCTTATGTACCGACGCAACAAAATGCTGAAAGAAGTGGCAGAAAAACGTCTTCACGCCATCCGGGAATTTACAGAATTGGGAAGCGGTTTTAAGATTGCTATGCGGGATTTGGAAATTCGCGGTGCAGGCAATCTTCTGGGAGCGGAACAACACGGTCATATGGAAGCAGTCGGCTATGATCTGTATTGTAAAATGTTAAATGAAGCGGTAAAGGAAGCAAAAGGGATCCGGAAGCGGGAAGATTTTGAAACGACTATGGATTTGGATATGGATGCCTTTATTCCGGAAAAATATATTCCGAATGAATATCAAAAGCTGGATATCTATAAACGGATTGCCGGCATTGAAAATCAGGAGGAATATGAAGATATGATGGAAGAGCTGCTGGATCGCTTCGGCGAACCTCCCAAATCGGTGCAGAATCTGCTGGCGATCGCCAATCTGAAAGCGCTGGCACATAAAGTATACATGACAGAAGTAAAGCAGACAAAAGATACGGTGCGTCTGGTCATGTATGAAAAAGCACGGATGGATCCTGCGGGAATTCCCAAATTATTAGATAGGTACGCGCGGGAGTTGAAAATGAAAGTAGGAGAGGCTCCGGTTTTTTTGTATACCAGAGTTAAAAATGGAAAAGAACAGAAGGGTCTTCTGGAAGGACTTGCGGACATTTTTACATTCTTAGCGGATTACACAGATGAATCCCTGTAATTATTCTTGCTGAATCAGGGAAAAGAAGCTATAATGTACGTTAGAATGAAAAAAATAGGAGTACGAAAATGAATAAATATATTAAAAAACTGACATGTAACATGCTGATTGCAGTTATGGGTATTGCAGCAGTGACCGGATGTGGAAAAGAAACCGAAACAGAAAAATTAGATGGTACACAAATTGTCATTTCCAATGATGCACAAAGCATGACATTAGGTGCGGCCAACTTCATGCTGCGCAATTCACAGGCACAGACCCAGTCCTATCTGGAGACTTACGGATCTTCTTCAGGCGATATATGGTCACAGTATGGCGACATGGTAAAATCTTCTACCCTGGATAATATTTTGACTATGCTGGCGATCGAGGCGAATGCCGAAGAGTACGGCGTGACGATTACAGAAGAGGAACAGGAACGTATCGACAAAGCGGCAGCGGCATTTATGGAAGATAACAGCAAAGAAGTGATAGAAACGTTAGGTATGAGTCAGGAAGATGTGGCAACTGTCCTGGAGCTGTATACCTATCAGAGTAAGATGTACAATCCTATGATCGAGGATGTAGATACAGAAGTAACAGAGGAAGAAGCGGCACAGACTACGATCAGCTATCTGAAACTGTCCTTTGTTGAGACAGATGATGAGGGAAATACGACTGAACTTTCGGATGAGGAAAAGGAAGAGAGAAAAGCGGCGGTTCAGGAAGGTCTGGATGAAATGCTGGCAGCAGAAGATTCTTCGGAATTGGATCTGAATGCTGTTGCAGAAGAATTGCATGAAGATATGGTTGCGTCTGCGTCCCTTTCCTTTAGTACGTATAATCCGGAAGAAGATACTACGGTTATTGATGCGGCAGTAAAGGAAAGCGTGGCAGGTCTGGAAGATGGTGCTATTGTAGATCATGTGGTAGAAGGGGAAGACGCTTACTATGCGGTCAGAGTCGAACTGGCTTATGATGAGGAAGCATCTGAGTCGGCAAAGGAATCCATCGTCAGCGAAAGACAGTACAGCGCATACAATGATCTGATTACACAGTGGAAAGAAGCGGCAGATTACAAAATAGATGAGGAACTGTGGGATTCTCTGGAGCTGAGTGATTCTCATCCATATGTATTTAAAGCAGAAGAGGAAGCGGCAGAAGAATAAAGCGATGTATGAAGATTTCGGGTTGCAGCATGAGTACATTAAGATAGAAAAGGATCACACAACATCTTTTGGTGGCAGTCAGGCCTGGTTTTATACAAAAAGCATTCAAAAGTCCGGTTGTGGACGGATCGCGGGACAGGATCTGGCATTGTATCTGGGATGTTATCATCCGGGCAGCCAGACGCCGGCTTTTCGGAAGCTTCGTTTTCAAAAAGGGTGTATCACCTGGGAAAGTTATGAGAGATACAGCCGCAGGATGAGAAAATGGTTTCCTGTCATTCCCTATTTGGGCATGCCAGGCTGGTTTCTTCCTGTAGGACTGAATTTGTATTTTCGAAAATATCATGTTCCTTATCGGGTTCGTTGGGGTGTGCTTCCGGGGAACCTTCTGCAGAGAATAGAAGAGATGTTAAAAGCAGATATCCCTGTTATTCTGGCAGTAGGACAGAATTTTCCATTTTTCTGGGGAAGGCGCAGGCTTACTTTTTATCAGAAGAAGAATGGAAGATATGAAGAGAGTGTGAAAGTAAAAGCGCATTACGTAACGGTGACTCATATGCAGGGGAAATGGCTTACGATTTCTTCATGGGGAAAGGAATACTATATAAACTGGGACGAGTATCTGGTTTATGTAAAAAAATACAGCAGTTATTTGTTCAGCAATATTTGTTATGTGTATAAAAGAACATAGCAAAATTCATAAACTAAAAAAAGTATCAGTATAAAAAGAATGCACATGGCTCTGAGTTTCAGGGCTATGTGCATTTTATTGTGTATCTAGGATTCCATTTGCCGTCCCAGAAAGTCCGCTGCAACGGCAGCTATTTTTCGATCAGCATCCCCGGCGGCGCTGCCCGGCTCTTTGTACAGCAGGAGAACTGAACCGATGGCATCTCCTGAGGAAGTAATGGTATGGACTGCCTGAGATGTGTAAGGAACCTCTTCTCCTTCTGTGACGCGGATGTAAGCACCGTTGGTAATGACGCGGGATTCTCTTTTCGAGATGACCTCTTCCAGTTCTTTGCTGATTTTCTTTCCCAGATATTCTTTGCTGGAAGATCCGGAAGCGGCTACGATCTGATCCTGATCGGTGATGCAGATCAGGCAGTTTAATGTGTGCGCCAGTGCTTCTGCATATTCTTTGGCGAAGGTTCCCAGCTCTCCGATAGGAGAATATTTTTTTAATATAATTTCACCTTCCCTGTCAGTGAAGATTTCCAGAGGATCACTTTCTCTAATACGAAGAGTGCGTCGGATCTCTTTGGGGATCACTACACGGCCGAGGTCATCAATTCTTCTAACTATACCTGTTGCTCTCATATATATCCGTCTCCTTAGTTATTTAGTCGTGATGTTATTATTTGTAAAATGAGGAGAAATATGCGAGAGAGCATTTTTATTTTTTAATAGATTTTTTTGTTATCTGAGCCGTATCAGATGCTCTAATGCAACAGAGCAGATAATAGCGCCGGCATCTGTCTTAAGACCGTGTTTCATATTAATCATTTCCATAATAGCATTGCGATTTTCAGAAGAAGCTACAATGGCAATAATTTCCTTTTCATCCTGTACGGTAAAGCCGTAAAAATGTTCGGAAGCCGTTTCTCCGGCCCAGCGGGATCGGATGATGGTGCCGCCTCTTGCACCGGCGGCGCGGGCGGTGTTCATAACCTCTTCCGTATTTCCCTGATTTACAGCTACCAGTATTAAACTGTTTTTTTCTGTGGATATCATAAGGTGGCCTCCTGTTCCCGTGTGGATAGATTTCGGTTTGTTCTGTTCGGACAGCATGGCACTGGCGAGCATGTTGTTTATGCCGGTAAGATTCATGTCAAAGGCAATTCCTTTTACTGCAGATAACTCTTTGGGATTATCTGCAAGATTGTGCATTAGCATATCTGCAGTATCGGAAGGTGCAAGACTGATGACAATATCACGATCGGTGCCCCCAAAACCTAAGATATCGAGCAGATCAGAGGATGCGGTTCCCTTACCGCTGCTTTGAAAGTGACAGGATACCTGATGTCGGGTGTACAGATGTGTAATGGGCTTTCCCTGTCCCTGTTCTACGATAGTGACAATAAGCCGTATTCCTTTTGGTGATGTGGGCAATGGGATTCCTCCTTTCTGCTATATGTCAAAATAAATAATAGTATCTTCCACGTCCGGTATTGCAGGAACCGGTCCTGGAATCTGCGGCTGTTGGCGGAAACGTTTTATTTTATCGTAAAGTCCCAGAAGCTGAATGGTAAGAAGCGGAGTCATTGCTACCATGGCTACAATACCGAAAGCATCTGTCAGTACATTCCCCTTTAGGGTTTCGCAGGCTCCCATAGATAAGGGAAGCAAAAACGTGGCAGTCATAGGCCCGCTGGCTACTCCGCCTGAGTCAAAGGCAATACCGGTAAAAATCTGCGGCACAAAAAGTGTCATGATAAGAGCAATGGCATAGCCGGGGATCAAAAACCAGAGAATAGAAATACCAGTGATAATGCGTAGCATAGCGATGCCCACGGAGACGGCAATTCCCAGAGACAAACTCGTCTGAATAGACTGCTGGGTGATGGAACCGTTGGTTATTTCTTCCACTTGTCTTTTTAAAACCTGAACAGCCGGTTCTGCTTTTACAATGAAGTAGCCGATGATCATGCCGATAGGAATCAGAAGCCATGGATGGGAGCTTTGGGCGATGGAAGAACCGATCAGTTGTCCGGCGGGCATAAAGCCTACATTCACGCCGGTAAGAAAGAGAACCAGTCCGATGTATGCATAGATAAAACCGGAAAGGATACGGATCATCTGAATCCGGTGAAATCTTCGTGTGATTATTTGGAACAGGATACATAATCCTGCTATAGGCAGCAGTGCCGCCGCAACTTCTTTTATGTAATGTGGAAAAGCGCGGGTAAATTCTGCCGCAGCGTCTCTTGTGGTCTGTATCTCGGTCAGCGGTATGATATTGTAGGCGGCATCTGTGGGCTGATAGATAGAACCCAGCAAAAGTACGGAAAGAATGGGACCGATGCTGCAAAGGGAAATCAGACCGAAGCTGTCGTCGTTAGAGTTTTTATCACTTCGAATAGATGCCATACCAATACCGAAGGCCATAATAAAAGGAACCGTTATCGGCCCGGTGGTGACGCCTCCGGAATCGAAAGAGACCGGGATGAAATGCTCTGGTGCAAAGATTAACAATACGAAAATAAGAAAATAGAAAAAAATTAATGTGTAAGAAAGAGGAATCTTCAGAAGCATTCGCAATTCAGCAATTAGAAGAAAGAAGGCAACACCTCCGGCGACAGTGAAAATCAGTACGTAGTCAGGTATGGCAGGCACTTGTGTGGCCAACACCTGAAGATCTGGTTCTGCCATCGTGATAAGAAGTCCCAGAATAAAACAGATCAAAAGACCGATAAGGATATGACGACATTTGCTTACCGCGACACCGATGCCTTCTCCCATAGGAATCATAGACATATCCACACCCATAGTAAAAAGACTCATTCCTAAAATGAGAAGAATGGCACCAAACAGGAACAGGACTAACGTACCGGGAGTTAATGGAGCAATGGATATGCTGACGAGCAGGACAATAGCTGTTACCGGAAGAACAGAAGCTACACATTCGTAGATCTTTTCCATAAGCAGTTTTGTGTACTTCAAAGAAACCGCTCCTTTCGTAGGGTTGTTATCTGTTTCTTTCATAGTACTATAGAAAAAAATCCGTGACAATGAAAATGCCCGTAAAAATTTCGTGAAAAAATGCGGGTATCCCTTAAGTCTTTTTAGGACTTTTGGAATACCCGCGTCATTTCTCGGCAGGAAATATTAAATAGATTTGGAACTCATTTCATGGATCAGATTTCTCTTCAATTCGTATAATTTATCGGATAAATCTACATAAACTTCGGACGGATTGTAGAAACGGCGTGTTTCATCCCAGAGCGTATTGAGTTCACGGATGCAGTTTTCCCGTATTTCCATAACAGACGGAGAGGTATAGCAGTTCACGCCTTTTTTGAATACCGGAACCAGCAGTTCACGGAGCGTGTAGGTTCCCCCCACAATGCGGGTCTTCTTCCAGGTAGATACAGGATCGAAGATAATCATATCCTGAGAAGGATCGAAGGTTTCGTCTGCCAGACAGATCAGATCGGCACGAATCTTTCCGGTTTTATTGTCATAGATACGGTAAATAGTTTTATTGCCCGGATTGGTAACCTTTTCTGTATTTTCAGAAAGCTTAATTTTAGGGGTAAATTCTTCATCATCGCGATTTTTAATGGCAGAAATCTTATAAACGCCGCCAAAGGCAGGACAGTCCTTGGATGTGATCAGGTTGGTGCCCACTCCCCAGGAATTGATTTTAGCGCCCTGGGCTTTTAAGCTGGAGATCAGATGCTCGTCCAGATCACTGGAAGCGGAAATCGTGGCATCTTCAAAACCTTCTGCAGCCAGCATTTTATAAGCTTCTTTGGACAGATAAGCCAAATCTCCGCTGTCCAGACGAATACCATATTTTTGGGGTTTGATGCCCGCTTCGCGCATTTCCTTGAATATACGGATCGCATTGGGTACACCGGACTTCAGTGTATCGTAGGTATCAACCAGAAGAATGCAGGCATCCGGATACAGAGAAGCATATGTTTTAAATGCGGTATATTCATCCGGAAAGCTCATAATCCAGCTGTGTGCATGTGTTCCCAGAACAGGAACATCAAACATTTCACCGGTCAGGACATTGGAGGTTCCCACACATCCGCCAATGACGGCAGCCCGGGCGCCGTAGAGTCCGGCATCCGGTCCCTGTGCTCTTCGAAGACCAAATTCCATAATGCCGTCACCCTGTGCCGCATAGACTACACGGGAAGCCTTTGTTGCGATCAGAGACTGGTGATTGATGATATTTAAAATGGTAGTTTCGATCAGCTGTGCTTCCATAACAGGAGCTACAACTTTCAGCAGGGGTTCTCTTGGGAATACGACGGTTCCTTCCGGGATTGCATAAATGTCTCCGGAAAAGAAAAATCCTTTCAGATAATCCAGAAAGTCCTGTTCGAATATATGCAGGCTTGCCAGGTAGTCAATATCTTCACTGGTAAAATGAAGATCTTTAATATATTCAATGACCTGATCCAGACCGGCAGCGATAGCATAACCGCCTCCGGCCGGGTTATCACGGTAGAACATGTCAAATACTACAGTTTGATTTGTTGGATTTTTAAAATATCCCTGCATCATAGTTAATTGGTACAGGTCGGTTAGTAAAGTTAAATTCATTGCTCTCATAAGTAGGGTCTCCTTACTTTTTCCAAAATCCGGTCGGGTCGGCACGGGATCTGGTATTTGCAGATATGGTATCTGTCGGTATTATATCATAAAATAAAGAAAGTAAACAAAATATTTTCAGATACTGTGATATTCTTCCAGAGTCAGATTTGTCAGAGACAGATATAGCGCCAGAGATTTGGTGACGTAGCGGATATGCCAGGGCTCCCAGGCATACCCGGTGATATGTACTTTATCTTTCGGATAACGCAGGATGAACCCGTATAATGGAGCGTAGGCTTTCAGCCAGCGCCCTTCCCGGGTGCGCCCAAAGTCCTCTGTCAGGTCCAAAGCTACGCTGGGAGAAGATACATCAAGTGCCAGACCGCTTTGATGTTCGCTGGCTCCCGGAGGGGATACCAGGATGAACGGTACAGCTTCTTCTCTGGATACAGAATGTTCTCTCATAGCTCGGGTAAGCGCATTTTCATATAGAATTTTCTGCCGTTCATAGGAACGATAGCCGGAAATGCCGTACAGTTGAATTTTCATGCTCCTGGCCCGCTGCAGCAGTTGGGCGGCGGCTAATGCCGCTTCTTTTTGCATCAGGCGTTTACTATCTTTAGGATGCGCATCGAAAGGGATGGGAACCGGGATCATTTCAGAAGGAACATAGTCTTGGGGCAGCCGATGCTCCCGGTTGATTAATAGAGAAAATGAGGACAAGTAAAACGGCCCCCTTATTACTTATAAATTCCTATAATCATATGCAGTAGCCGGGAAGAGTATGTATATTTTATCGTTGGATGAATGTAAGGCTTTGTGCCTCCCTGCAAATACAGAACGCTTCCCTTCAACTATGAGCCAAGATACACCTAAGCCTCTCAGGAAAGCCTTCGAGGCTAAGTGTATGCTAGGCTCAGGATTTTCAGGCGCGCTTTCCTCATGCATTTGCGGGGAGGAACAAAGCTTTAACGGTAAGTTATGCTTGACGAACCGAGGGGAATATCAGTAAGATGTAGGGAATAGTGATAAAAGTGAAGGTTTAGACAGAAAACCGGGAGGGTAATATGGGAAATTTTCTGGTAAGAAAATTTGTTAAGAATTATAACAATACAAGTGATATAGAGGTACGTACACAATATGGGATTTTATCCAGTATCGTCGGTATTTTGTGTAATGTACTGTTGTTTGCGGTAAAATTGATGGTCGGTCTTACCATGCATAGCATTGCGGTTATGGCAGATGCCTTTAATAACCTGTCGGATGCCCTGTCTTCTGTCATCGGTTTTGTAGGAGTGAAGATGGCCAGCAAGCCGGCAGATAAGGAGCACCCTTTCGGACATGGGCGGATGGAATATATTGCGGCGCTTATTGTGGCATTTTTGGTAATTGAGGTAGGATTTACTTTTTTTAAGGATAGTATAAGAAAAATTACAAATCCGGAGGAGATTACGTTTAATCTGCTGCCGTTTTGCATCCTGGTGCTTTCTGTGGGAGTAAAGCTATGGATGGCCATGTTTAACAGAAAGTTTGGAAAAAGAATTGATTCCAAAGTGATGCTGGCTACGTCTGCAGATTCCCTGGGAGACGTGATCACCACATCGGCTACGATTGTTTCTATTCTTATTTCTCATTTTGCCGGGGTTAATATTGATGCTGCTGCAGGTATGCTGGTATCCCTGGTTGTTATGTGGGCCGGTGTCAGCATTGCAAGAGAAACGCTGGAACCGCTTTTGGGTGCGGCTGCGGATCCGGAATTGTACCGTCAGATTACAGAGATGGTAGAAAGCTACGATGGGATCGAAGGTACCCATGATCTGATCATACATAATTATGGACCGGGCAGAAGTATGGCATCTATTCATGCGGAGGTTCCCAGAGATGTGGATATTGAAGTATCCCATGAGATTATTGACCGTGTTGAGCGTGATGTATCAAGGGAACTGAATCTTTTTCTGGTGATCCATATGGATCCGGTAGAGGTAAGGGATGAGGAGATTCTGAGAGCGAAGCAGGAAGTTGACCAGATCATGCAGAGCATAGATGAGAAACTGAGTTTTCATGATTTCCGTATGGTAAATGGGGAGAATCAGATTAATTTAATTTTTGATATGGTGGTTCCCTACGTATATGATAAAGAAAAGATGGAAAGACTGAAAATGGAAGTGAGTGACAGGATGAAGCAGAAAGATTCCCGGTATCAATGTGTGATTACCATAGACAGAAGTTTTGTGAACAGGGAATAATGCATGGATACAAAAAATTAAGTAAAATTGAAAAAAGTACTTGCATTTTTGATTGCATTACTATATAATACATCTTGTTGTGAGATTGGGCTATCGCCAAATGGTAAGGCAACGGACTCTGACTCCGTCATTTCAAGGTTCGAATCCTTGTAGCCCAGCTAAAGGTCTTAGGTGTTTGCCTAAGACCTTTTTATCATATAATCAAAGCTACAGGAAAGAGGAGGAGTCGATGAAGTACTCATTTGACAGCAGGGTGCGTTTCAGTGAAACCGATGAAGATAGAAAGTTAACATTAAATTCGATTATTAACTATTTTCAGGACTGCAGTACATTTCAGTCAGAGCTTCTGGGAGATGGTTTTCTACAGCTTCGTGAACAGGAACGGGTATGGATGCTGTCTTCCTGGCAGATTGTAATAGATCGTTATCCAAAGCTTTGTGAGCCAATTACAGTCAGTACATGGGCATACGATTTCCGCCATTGTTTCGGAAGCCGTAATTTTACCCTGGATATGGAAGACGGCAGCAGGGCTGCTTATGCGAATAGCCTGTGGGTGTATGTAAATACCAGAAATGGTAAGCCGGAGCAGATACCGGAAGCTCTGTTTGACCTTTATAAGCCGGAGGAACGGCTGCCTATGGAGTATGCTCCCCGTAAGATTGCAGTACCAAAAGATTGTCAGACGCTGGAAAGCTTCCCGGTGCGTCTTCATCATTTAGATGTGAATCATCATGTAAATAATGGTCAGTATATTGAAATGGCCCGGGAGCTGCTGGAAGAGGACTTTCCTGTGCATCAGATGCGGGCAGAATATAAAAAACAGGCAAAACTGGGAGATATGATTGTGCCAAAGATGTACAGGGATGACAGTACGACAGTAGTTGTTTTAAGTGATACCGATGACCAGCCATATGCGATTGTAGAGTTCCAATAGAGGAGATAAGAGAATGCAGTTAGGAAAAATGCAGGAATTAACCGTTGTAAAAACTGTGGATTTTGGAGTATATCTGGGCGATCAGAGAGAGAGTCAGGAACGGGTACTGCTTCCGGGACGTCAGGTGCCGGCAGGAACCAAAGAAGGAGATAAGATCACTGTTTTTTTATACAGAGATTCTTCGGACCGTCTGATCGCAACCGTAAGAGAGCCAAAGCTTATGCTGGGTCAGATCGCAAAATTAAAGGTAGCACAGGTCGGTAAGATCGGAGCCTTTTTAGACTGGGGCTTGGAGAAGGATTTGTTTCTTCCATACCGTCAGCAGACGAAGAAGGTACATGAAGGAGAAGAGTGTCTGGTGACTTTATATGTGGATAAGAGTGACCGTCTCTGTGCGACGATGAAGGTATATCATTATCTGCATACCAATTCCCCCTATATTGTGGGCGATACCGTACAGGGCACCGTATATGAAATCAGTGATAATTTTGGAGTATTTGTAGCTGTGGACGACAAGTATTCTGCGCTGATCCCTAGGCGGGAGGCGCAGGGACACTATCGTGTGGGAGATGTTCTTTCCTGTCGTGTTACAGAAGTAAAGGAAGACGGTAAGTTAAGCATTTCCACAAAGCAGAAAGCATATCTGCAGATGAATGAGGATGCAGAAGCGGTATATTCTGTAATTGAAGAGTTTGGCGGCGTGCTGCCGTTTGATGATAAGGCATCTCCGGAAGTGATCCAAAGAGAATTCGGATTAAGCAAAAACGCGTTTAAGCGTGCAGTTGGGCATCTGATGAAAGAGAAAAAGATATATATTCAGGATGGTAAAATAGTGCTTCACCAATAGATAGAATTATGGTATAATAAAATGCATTGATAGCCATAGAGAATAATGCGTCATGTAACAGTATTTACATGACCGGGAGCGCCCTGTGAGTGGCGTTAAATTGTAATGTTTGAGGAGGATACAAGTGGATTCGATAGACTATTATAACCGGTACGCGATACCTTATTTCAATGAAACAGTAGGGCTGAATATGGAAGCCATGCTGGATGAGTTTATTGAACTTTTGCCGGAGAATGCAGAGGTACTGGATCTGGGTTGTGGATCCGGAAGAGATACTGTATATCTGGATGAAGAAGGTTTTGCCGTAACGGCCATGGACGGTTCATCGAAGATGTGTGAGCTTGCGAGCATACACACGGGAAAAGAAGTGCTGCATCTGACGATTGAAGAGATGGAGTTTTGTGATGTATTTCACGGGATCTGGGCCTGTGCGGTTCTGGGACATATTGAACCGAATGAGGCAGAGTACGTGATGAAAAAGATTCTCCGCGCTCTGAAGGATGAAGGAGTTCTGTATTTTTCCGTGCGCAAAGGTGACAGAAATGGAATCTATAATGGACGTTATTACTGTGACTACAGTCGTTCTGAGATAGAGGAACTGCTGGATAAGTTTGATACGGTTGAGGTGCTTCGTATCTGGAAAACACAGGATGTTCGCACGGGAAATGAAGAGGACCAGTGGTACAACGTATTGCTGCGCAAGAATGAGCGGTAAACGGGGAAGGAATTGTCAAAAAGGAGAAGGCATGGAATTTACTCATTTACATGTGCATACGGAATACAGCTTATTAGATGGTTCCAATAAAATAAAAGAATATGTAGCCAGAGTGAAAGAACTGGGAATGAACAGTGCAGCCATTACAGACCATGGGGTTATGTTTGGGTGCATTGACTTTTATCGGGCCGCCAGGGCAGAAGGCATTAAGCCGATTTTAGGCTGCGAGGTGTATGTGGCTCCCAATTCTCGCTTTGACAAAGAAACAACGGGTGGTGAGGATAGATATTACCACCTTGTTTTATTGGCGGAAAACAATACCGGATACCAGAATTTGATGAAAATTGTATCTGCCGGTTACGTGGAAGGCTTTTATTATAAGCCCCGGGTGGATAAGGAAGTGCTGGAAACGTATCACGAAGGGATTATTGCATTAAGTGCATGTCTTGCGGGAGAAGTTGCAAGAGACATTACAAAGGGTTTTTATGAGGAAGCATGTAAGGCTGCTCTTGCTTATGAAAAGATATTCGGAAAAGGCAACTTTTTTCTGGAAATGCAGGATCACGGCATCCCGGAACAGCAGTTGGTGAACCAGCAGCTGCTGCGTATGAGCCGGGAACTGGGAATCGAATTGGTAGTTACTAACGATATCCATTATACGTATGAAACGGATGTGGAATCTCATGATATTTTGTTATGTCTGCAGACTGGAAAAAAATTACAGGATGAGGACAGAATGCGTTATGAAGGCGGTCAGTATTATGTGAAATCTCCTCAGGAGATGGCAGATCTGTTTCCCTATGCACCGGAGGCGGTGACCAATACACAGAAGATTGCCGATCGCTGTAATGTCGAGATTGAATTCGGCGTTACAAAGCTGCCGAAATTTGATGTGCCGGAGGGTTATACTTCCTGGGAATATCTGAACAAGCTTTGTTTTGATGGCCTGAGAGAACGCTATACCGAGAATCTGGATGAATTGACGGAAAGATTACAGTATGAGTTGGGCGTAATCCAGAAGATGGGATATGTGGATTACTTTCTTATTGTCTGGGATTTTATTAAATACGGCAGAGATAAGGATATTATGGTGGGTCCGGGACGGGGTTCTGCCGCCGGAAGTCTGGTGGCTTATACCCTGGGGATCACGCAGCTGGATCCGATTAAATATAATCTTCTGTTTGAGCGTTTCCTGAATCCGGAACGTGTATCCATGCCTGATATTGACGTGGACTTCTGTTTCGAGAGAAGACAGGAAGTCATTGATTATGTTGTGGAAAAATATGGCAAGGATCGGGTGGTACAGATCGTTACCTTTGGTACGCTGGCAGCAAAGGGTGTAATCCGTGATGTGGGCCGTGTGATGGATCTCCCCTATGCCCAGTGTGATGCTATTGCCAAAATGATTCCCACAGAACTGAATATTACCATTGATGGAGCCTTGAAAAAAAATCGCGAACTGCGAAATTTATATGAAGAGAATGAAGATGTAAAAAAACTGATCGATATGTCCCGCCGTCTGGAGGGATTGCCGCGGCATACTTCCATGCACGCTGCAGGTGTAGTCATCAGTCAGAAATCCGTGGATGAGTATGTACCTTTGTCCCGTGCTGCAGACGGAACGATCGTAACGCAGTATACTATGACCACGCTGGAGGAACTGGGCCTTTTGAAAATGGATTTTCTGGGTCTTCGTACTCTTACGGTAATTCAGAGCGCCCAAAAACTGGCAGAAAAGAATCATAATATAAAACTGGATCTGCAGAATATTGATTATAACGATCCGAAAGTGCTGGCTATGATCGGAAGCGGTAAGACAGAAGGTGTGTTCCAGCTGGAAAGTGCCGGTATGAAAAACTTCATGAAAGAGCTGAAGCCAAAAAGTCTGGAAGACATCATTGCGGGCATTTCTTTATACCGGCCGGGTCCCATGGATTTTATTCCCCAATATATTCGCGGTAAGAATAATCCGGATTGTATTACGTATGACTGTCCGCAGCTGGAACCTATCCTGGAGCCTACGTATGGCTGTATTGTATATCAGGAGCAGGTTATGCAGATCGTACGGGATCTGGGTGGGTATACGCTGGGGCGGAGTGATCTGGTGCGCCGTGCCATGTCGAAAAAGAAAGCCTCTGTAATGGAAAAAGAACGTCAGAATTTTGTATACGGCAATGAAGAGGAACAGGTACCGGGCTGTGTACATAAAGGTATTGACGAGAAGGTAGCAAATAAAATCTTTGATGATATGATAGATTTTGCTAAATATGCGTTTAACAAGTCTCATGCCGCTGCTTATGCAGTAGTGTCGTATCAGACTGCATTTTTAAAATACTATTATCCGATGGAGTTTATGGCGGCGCTGATGACCTCTGTGATTGATAATCCGCCGAAGGTATCCGAGTATATTTTAAATTGCCGTCAGATGGGAATCTCTATTCTGCCTCCGGATATTAATCATGGAGAGGGTGGATTTGCTGTGGACGGAACAAGTATCCGATATGGTTTGTCTGCCATTAAGAGTATTGGAAGGCCGGTGATTGATGCCATTGTACAGGAACGGAATATCCGCGGACCTTATAAAACTCTGCGGGATTTTGTGGAGCGTCTCACAGGTAAAGAAATTAATAAAAGAACCATTGAAAGCTTTATTAAATCCGGTGCGCTGGATAGTCTGCCGGGAAGCAGAAAACAGAAAATGATGATTTATGTGCAGATTCTGGATGCGGTAAATCAGGAGAAAAAAACAGCTATGACCGGGCAGATGAGTCTGTTCGATCTGGTATCAGAAGAAGAAAAGCAAGCCTATGAAGTGAAAATGCCGGATGTGGGAGAATACGATAAAGAGCTGCTTCTGGCGTTTGAAAAAGAAGTATTGGGTGTCTATGTCAGCGGTCATCCGCTGGAAGAATATGAAATTTGCTGGAGAAAAAATATTTCAGCAGTGACCACAGATTTCTTGCCGGATGAAGATACCGGTTATCCAAAGGTGAAGGATGGAGCCAGAGAGATTGTTGGCGGTATGATTACAAATAAAATCACCAAGTACACAAAAAATAATCAGACGATGGCATTTCTCACAATAGAAGATTTGGTGGGAACGGTGGAAGTGGTAGTGTTTCCGCGGGATTATGAAAAAAATGCTGCGCTTATGGTTGAGGATGCGAAAGTATTTGTCCAGGGAAGGGTATCCGTAGAAGAAGATAAAGCCAGCAAGCTGATCTGCGAGAAGATACAGTCCTTTGACAATATTCCAAAAGAATTGTGGATACAGTTTGCTTCTAAGGAGGAGTTCTTGGAAGCAGAGCAGGGATTGTATGAAGCCTTAAAGGATTCCGACGGTTCGGATCGAGTTGTGATCTATATTCGTTCACCAAAAGCAGTGAAACCTCTTCCATCCAGCAGAAATGTTTGTGTAAACGGAGAATTATTAGTTAAACTGAGGGAAAACTATGGGGAAGACAATGTAAAAGTCGTGGAAAAGAGTATTGAAAAACTGATAAAAATGAATTAGAATTAGGTCGATATAGAGAATGAAAAATTTTTTTATGTGTGATGCGATGGAGGGATAACATGGCAGCAAATAAGATTAACACAATTGGTGTTCTGACTAGCGGCGGTGATGCTCCCGGAATGAATGCTGCAATCAGAGCGGTAGTGCGGCGTGCTCTGGAAAGAGGCTGTAAGGTAAAGGGCATTCTGAAAGGCTATCAGGGTCTTTTGAATGAAGAGATCAGGGATATGACAGCGGTGGATGTATCGGACACGATTGAACGCGGCGGTACTATTTTATATACAGCAAGATGTACCCGGATGCGTACAGAAGAAGGCCAGCGGCAGGCAGCGGATATCTGTAAAAAGCATGGTATTGATGCGTTGGTAGTTATCGGAGGCGACGGATCCTTTGCAGGCGCGCAAAAGCTGGCAAAGCTGGGAATTAATACAGTAGGCGTGCCGGGGACGATTGATCTGGATATTGCCTGTACAGAATATACCATCGGATTTGATACAGCGGTAAATACGGCAATGGAGGCCATAGATAAAGTTCGTGATACTTCTACTTCTCATGAGAGATGCAGTATTATTGAGGTTATGGGAAGAAATGCCGGATACATTGCATTATGGTGCGGTATTGCCAACGGTGCGGAGGATATTTTGCTTCCGGAGACCTATGATTACGATGAACAGAAGCTGATTAATAATATTATCGAGAGCCGTAAAAAAGGGAAAAAGCATCACATTATTATCAATGCGGAAGGAATCGGACATTCGGAGGCTATGGCGAAACGTCTGGAGGCAGCTACAGGCATCGAAACCCGTGCGACTATTTTAGGCCATATGCAGAGGGGTGGAAGACCTACCTGTAAGGATCGTGTGTATGCATCTATCATGGGCGCAAAGGCCGTAGATGTACTGCTGGAGGGCAAGAGTCAGAGAGTGATTGGTTATAAGAATGGTGAATATGTAGATTTTGATATCAATGAGGCTTTGGCTATGAAAAAGAACATACCAGAATATTCAATTCAGATCAGTCATGCGTTATCGCATAATTACAGAAAAAATTAAGAATTCACACAGGGTGCCGGGCCGTGACAGGCTGCGGCATCTTTGCTGGTACATGATAGAGGAGCGATATGATTCAAGAAAATGAGAAAACAAATTTGCATCTGAAGACAGCGCAGATTATTGCTCTTGGGTTTGCCGGTGTCATTCTGGCCGGGGCATTTTTACTTTGGCTGCCGGTGTCTTCTGCCCAGGGCGTGACAACTTCTTTTTGGGATGCTCTTTTTACTGCATGCACTTCTGTATGTGTGACGGGCCTTGTGACGGTCAGTACAGCTGCGAACTGGTCTGTGTTTGGAAAAGCAGTCATTTTATTGCTGATACAATTGGGCGGATTCGGTGTAGTTACCTGTATGACTCTGGTCCTGCTTATTATGGGGAGAAGACTTTCCGTTGGAAACAGGAAATTGATCCGGGATACTTATAATCTGGATTCTATGAGTGGTCTGGCAGGGATCATTACCCGGATCGTAAAAGGTACTCTTATCGTAGAAGGAATCGGCGCCGTTTTGCATTGTTTTGTATTTATTCCCCGGTTTGGTTTTGTAAAGGGACTTGCGGTTTCCGTATTTCATGCAGTTTCTGCGTTTTGTAATGCGGGGATGGATATTATAGGGGAAAACAGTCTGGCAGATTATGCCATGAATCCTATTGTAAATATAACGACCATGTTTCTCATTATCATGGGAGGTCTGGGATATTTGGTTTGGTGGGAGCTAAAATCCGCAGCCCGGAAATTCTGGAAAAGAGAACAACCTTTTTGGCACATTTTATTGGGAATGTCTTTACATACCAAAATTGTTCTGGTCAGTACCGCAGTACTGATCCTGGGAGGTGCAGTTTTTATCGCCTTGCCGGAATATTTTCTGCAGGGAAGTATGAAAGATTTTGGCTTTGGAAAGATATGCGTAACCTCTCTCTTTCAATCTGTGACCTGCAGAACAGCAGGATTTTTTACCATTCCGCAGGAGGAGATGACAGAAAGCGGCGCTATGATCAGCATGTTGCTGATGTTTGTGGGAGGCTCGCCCATGGGCACTGCAGGGGGTATGAAGACTACGACCATTTTTATTTTGCTTTTTACCTGTTCTTCGTTCTTAAAAGGGAAGCAGGATACAGAAGTTTTTGCAAGAAGGATACCGTCGGATAATATCCGGACAGCGCTGGTAGTAGTAGTAGTGGGTCTTTCGGTGCTGTTTTGTTCTGCCGTTGCCCTGACGGCAGTGACAGATGCTCCATTTCTTGATGTTTTGTATGAGACTGCGTCTGCAGTAGGAACAGTGGGCCTTTCCCGCGGGCTGACTCCCAGGCTTTCTACTGCCGGTAAATTGATTATTATTGTTACAATGTATATCGGCCGTATTGGACCGGTTACATTGGCAACCGCGCTGACAGTCAAATCTAGTGCGGAAAGTGTAAAAGTGCGTTTGCCAGTGAAAAAAGTATTGATTGGTTAACATAACAAGGAGGAGTTATGAAAAAAAAGTCATATGCCGTTATCGGAATGGGGAAATTTGGAAAATCAGTAGCCCTTGCTCTTTCAGAACTGGGGGCAGAAGTCATTGCTGTAGATAATAATGCGGAGAAAATACAGGATGTGGCAGATCTGGTTTCTTATGCTGCAGAAGCAGATGTGACAGACCCGGAAGCCTTAAAAAAAGTAGGCATCGGCAATGCAGATGTAGTAATTATTGGAATTGCAGATAATATGGAAGCGAGTATTATTACCACTATTTATGCCAAAGAGCAGGGGGTTCCGTATGTACTGACGAAAGCGATGAATCATCTTCACGGAGAGATTTTAAAGAAAATCGGTGCGGATGAAGTGATCTTTCCGGAGGCAGAAACGGGGATGCGCCTGGCAAAAAATTTGGTGTCCGGCCGCTTTGAAGATTTTTATGAGCTGACGGCAGATTACAGTATGGCGGAGATGCTGGTTCCCCAGGGGTGGATTGGAAAAAGTATATTGGAACTGAAAGTGCGTGAAATTCATCAGGTAAATGTTGTGGGAATCAAGGAAGATAAGAAGGTTATCATAAATCCAGACCCCAAGATGCGGCTGGACGAAGGGATGGAAGTTATTCTTATTGGGGAAAATCAGAAACTGAGTCAGTTAAAGAGTGGAAGATGAGGGGATTTATGATTACCAGTATCAGCAATCAACAGATAAAAAATGTGATGCAGCTTGTGAAAAAGGCAAAAGCCAGGAAGGAACAGGGACTGTTTGTTGCAGAAGGGATGCGTATGGCCGTAGAAGCTCCGCTTGACCAGATTGAGCGGATTTACGTGGCAGATAAAACAAAGGAAAAGATTTTGCCCCGACTTTGGGAAGCCGGACTGACCAAAGAGGCGGGGGTGTTCATAGAATTGGTGGATGATAAGGTGATGAAAGCAATATCGGATACCGTAACTCCTCAGGGTGTTCTATGTGTTTTGCGGCAGAAGCAATATGATCTGGATATGTTGTTAAAGAAGGAAGAAAATCCTTTTTTTATGATTTTGGAAGACCTGCAGGATCCGGGCAATCTGGGTACGATTATGCGGACCGGGGAAGGCGCGGGGATTTCCGGCGTGATTTTGAGCCGCACCAGTGTGGATATCTATAATCCGAAAACCATCCGTTCTACCATGGGCTCCATTTACAGGGTTCCTTTCTTATACGTAGATTCTATACAGGAAATCCTGCCTCAGCTAAAAGCGGTCGGGATTCGCACTTATGCAGCTCATCTGCAGGGAAAATGCAGTTATGATAAAGAAAATTATCGAAAGGGCACTGCTTTTTTGATCGGCAATGAAGGGAATGGCCTGACACCGGAATTATCTGCCTGCGCAGACTGTCTGATCCAGATTCCTATGAAAGGACAGCTGGAATCGTTGAATGCGGCTATGGCAGGAGGAATTTTAATGTATGAAGCGGCAAGGCAAAGAAGAGGGTAGTCTGCGAGGTTCCCAATTGGTGGTTGCATAAAATACAGTGGAAATTATGGCTGCAACTGTCCACCCGATCGGCCATGCACACCAGATGCCTGTGGACTGCAGCGCTGTGCCCGATAAGACAATCGCTAATACTACGCGGAGTACTAAGTCGGTAAAGGTAGCTATCATAAACTTCCCCATCAGTTCGGCGCCTCTGAGTATGCCGTCTGTCATTAACTTTGCCGATATTATGAAATAGAAGGGAGACAGGATCCTTAAAAACATAAGTCCTGATGACATGGTCTCAGCTGACGGATTATTTATGAAAAACGGTATCAGATACTTTCCGCCCAGAAAATACAGGAGAACAAGCGGAATACATAGGATCCATACCATTTTCAGTCCCGCCCAAAAGCCTTGTTTCACTCGTTCTGGTTTGTTTGCACCAATGTTTTGGGCGGTATAGTTGGATATACCGTTTCCTATGGTAGTAAATGAGGTTATGACAAGATTATTCAGTTTTACCGAAGCAGAATATCCTGCCATAATTGCGGTGCCGAAGCCGTTAATCATGCCCTGTATGATGATATTGCCAATAGAAATGAAGCTCTGCTGCAATATACTCGGTATAGCAATTCTGGAAATTTTTATGAGTATGTTCTTATCGAAGATTTTGTGCGTATCTGTTGTTTTGATTTTCGTAAGTCTTTTCAGCACGAAAGCCACCGCTAATACACAGCTTATGCCCTGACACATAAATGTTGCCCACGCAACACCATCCACGCCCATACCGAAACCTTTTACAAACCAGATATCTGCCGCAATGTTTGAAAGAGAAGACGCTGCTAAAAATGTAAAGGGCGTTTTGGAGTCTCCCAGCGCGGAGAATATACCGGTACTGACATTATAGAAGAACACAAACGGCAGACCCAATATGTAAATATCCAGGTACAGTGCAGAATCGTCAAATGCTTCAGCAGGCGTATGGATAAGGTGTAACAGCAGATCGCATCCGAATACGCCGATTGCCATTAAAACAAGACATATGACTCCGCTTGCAATAAAAGCAGTATAGACCGTTGTTTTTACATCTCCGTAACGCTTTGCGCCGAAAAATTCCGAAACAACAACCGAACAGCCTATGTTGCAGCCAAAAGCAAATGCGATAAAGATAAGCGTTATTTCATAACTGTTTCCCACAGCAGCCAAAGCATTTTCGCTGATAAATTTACCGGCTACAAAGCTATCGGCAATATTATATAGCTGCTGAAAAATAATACTGCCGAACAACGGCATACAGAAAAGCCAAAGTACCTTTCCCGGATTTCCGACTGTTAAATCCTTATTCATGGGGCACCTCCAAAGTCTTATTATTTTCTATTATCAACAAGAATCCGAGCATATATCTGGCTCACATTCCATTGACTTTTTTGATCTTTTGTATTATATTACGCCTATAATTATATGGAAAATATATATTAGCAATAAATACTATTACTTAAAGGAATATAAAAACATGGATATTACATACGATTATTACCGAATTTTTTATTATGTAGCCAGATACGGAAGTTTTTCACGAGCCGCCGAAGCCTTGCTTAAGGGTCAGCCCAACATAACAAAGACCATCAGTAATTTAGAAGCCCAGCTCGGCTGCACACTTTTTGTTCGTTCAAACAAAGGAGTCACATTAACACCTGAAGGGGAAATATTGTTTAGGCACGCTGAGATTGCTTTTGAGAATTTAAGCAAGGCTGAACTTGAAATTGTGTCGGAGCGGAATTTAGACGGAGGTATGATTTCCATTTCTGCAACAGAGATCGGTTTGTACGGAGTGCTGATTCCGGCTCTTGGAAAATTCAAGCAGGATTATCCGAATGTAAAAATACGCCTTGCCAATTTTAATTCTCCAATGGCTATGGAAGCAGTAAAAAATGGAACCGCTGATTTCGGGGTTGTCACCCTGCACGATAAGGCAGACAGTGCTTATAAGGTGTATAAAATATGTGATTTCACGGAGAAACTATATTGTAAGAAAGGATATATGGATGGCAAAACAGGTGATGTTTTTTCGTATCCGTATATTTCCATCAACGCAAATTCTTACACCTACAAATTTTATCAAAACTATCTGCTGTCACTTGGAATTCATAAAGAGCCGGATATTGAAGTCGCTACTGCCGATCAGGTTCTGCCTTTGGTAAAAAGCGGAATGGGAATCGGTTTTATATCAGATTTTTTGGCAGAGGAATCGTTGAAGGCGGGCGTTATCGAGGAAATTCCACTGACAACTCCACCCAAAAGCCGAAGTATTTGCCTGGTGGAGGATAAAACAAAGAGGAACTCTGTTGTGGCCCAGAAGCTGAAAGAATACTTGTTAAAAAATTAATATTTGACAAATGAACGCAATATTGTTACAATGCCTTTGTAATAATTATTTAATAAATACGTAACAAATGTGGCAAAAGGTTGTCACAGGGAATGTTGTTACAAGGGAGGTTTGTAATGAAAGTAAGAACCATTCGTAATCTGAGCGGACTGGGAGCTGCAGCAGTTATTTCTTTTTTGATGGCAGTTCCTGTTTTTGCAGAAAGTACATGGGAAGATAAAGCGGCAGCTGATGTGAATACCCGCGCAAATATAAGATGTGAAGCTACGATCGACAGTGAGAGAGTCGGTTCCCTGCCGAGAGGCTGTGTAGTAACCGTAGTGGGAGAAGCCGGTGACTGGACACAGGTTGTATCCGACGAAGTAGAAGGTTATATCCGCAGCGATCTGCTGGCGTTCGGTGAGGATGCAAGGGTTTTGTATGAAGAAACTTTTGGTGAGCCGGAAGGTGAATACAACGGTGCACAGGAGGCAGAGGAAGCTTATGCATCCGCTGAAGCTGTTTCCTACAGCCAGGCAGATCTGGATCTGATGGCGTCCATTATCGAATGTGAGGCAGGCGGTGAGTGCTATGAAGGCAAAATAGCCGTAGGTGCGGTCATTTTGAACCGTGTGCGCAGCGACCGTTTCCCGGATACCTTAGAGGGAGTCATTTATCAGAGCGGACAGTTTTCTCCTGCCGCCAGCGGAAAGTTATCCAGAGTTCTGGCAAGAGGAGCCAGCGAGGCATGTTACGAAGCGGCAAGAGATGTATTTGCCGGAGCGAACACCATAGGTGATAAGCTGTTCTTTAACTGTGGAGGCGGAAAAGGAATTCAGATTGGAAATCAACATTTTTATTAGAATCAAAACAGTCGGGAGCGAAGGGCTTCCGGCTGTTTTTTTATCATTCGCTATATGAAGTCCCTCGCTCCTTCCCTGCAAATGCAAAACGCTTCCCTTCAACTATGAGCCAAGATACACATAAGCCTCTCAGGAGAGCCTTCGAGCCTAAGTGCGTCTTGACGGCTAGCTGAGAAGGAGCGTCCTGTTTTATGGCAGGGCACAGGCGGGGGCGGTTTTTAAGAATGAACGATAGTCCGCGGTTTTCCCGTATTTATTTCTGAACACAAGAAAACAAGTTGAGATTTTTTAGAAAATTTGGTATGATATTTACGATACAGTGATATGTTATTTTATATATTGCGAAATAATCTTTCTGAGAATGAAGAAGGGGGATAAGATGCTGTTTGGTTTAGTAATAGGACCTTTTGTCTGGCTGATTATTATGGCAGTTTTTCTGATCGTAGAAATACTTACGCTGGGACTTACTACTATATGGTTTGCAGCGGGAGCGCTGGGAGCGTTTATAGTGGCACTTTTAGGCGGTTCGCTGTGGCTTCAGATTGCAGTCTTTATTGTAATATCGATCGTGCTTCTGGTCTTTACGAAACCAGTTGCAGACAGACTGCTGAACAGCAGAGTGGTGAAAACCAATGTGGACAGTCTTCCCGGTCAGAGAGTAAGGGTCACGGAGACCATCAATAACATTCAGGAAACGGGTCAGGTTATGATGAACGGACTGGAATGGATGGCAAGGGCTGAGAATGATGATGAGATTATAGAGAAAGATACAATCGTTGTCGTCAAGCAAGTAACCGGAGTGAAAGTTATTGTAGAAAAGGAGAAGTAGTATGATATTTGCAATTATTTTTCTAATCCTTGTATTAGTGATATTGGCTTCCTGCGTTAAGATCGTACCGCAGGCCCATGCTTTAATTATTGAACGATTAGGTATGTACCGTGCAACATGGGGAACAGGTATTCATTTTAAGTTTCCTTTCATTGATAGAATTGCGAAGAAAGTAAATTTAAAAGAACAGGTGGTGGATTTCCCGCCGCAGCCGGTTATTACAAAGGATAATGTAACGATGCGGATTGATACGGTTGTATTTTTCCAGATCACAGACCCGCGTCTGTTTGCATACGGTGTGGAGAATCCGATTATGGCGATTGAGAATCTGACCGCTACTACACTTCGTAATATCATCGGTGATATGGAACTGGATGAAACACTGACATCCCGTGAGATCATTAATACGAAGATGCGCGCTGCACTGGATATTGCAACAGATCCATGGGGCATTAAAGTAAACCGTGTGGAATTAAAGAATATTATGCCTCCGGCAGCGATCCAGGAAGCCATGGAAAAACAGATGAAGGCAGAACGTGAGCGCCGAGAATCCATCCTTATCGCAGAAGGTGAGAAAAAGTCTACGATCCTGGTTGCAGAAGGTAAGAAAGCATCTGCGATTCTGGACGCAGAGGCAGAAAAACAGGCTGCTATCCTTCGTGCAGAAGCGCAAAAAGAAAAGATGATCCGGGAAGCAGAAGGTGAAGCGGAAGCGATCCTGAAGGTACAGCAGGCACAGGCAGATGGTATCCGGCTTTTGAAGGATGCCGGAGCGGATGAGAGTGTACTGACGATCAAGAGTCTGGAAGCACTGAGAGAAGTAGCGGACGGACAGGCGACGAAGATTATTATTCCATCTGAAATTCAGGGAATTGCAGGACTGGCAACATCTCTGGCGGAGATTATGAAAAACCAGTAGTATAAGAAAAGGAGGTTTGACCCTTTTCTATATGTTTGGCAATACAAAAGCTGTCGTATGAAAAATACGGCAGCTATTTATCTTATGTTAGCGGGAAGCGCGCCATGCGTGCTTCTTATCGTTTTTTATGGAGGTGGGAGTTGAAGCCAATTATAGATCTGAATCGTGAATATGGGATTGTTCTGGAAGGCGGCGGTGCCAAAGGAGCTTATCAGATCGGTGCCTGGAAGGCTTTGCTGGAGGCCGGAGTGAAGATCGCCGGTGTGGCCGGAACGAGTGTAGGTGCGATCAATGGTGCCCTCATGTGTATGGGCGATTATGAAACTGCAGAAAAGATATGGGAGAATATTTCCTATTCTCAGATCATGGATGTGGATGATGAGATGATGCGGGGGCTGTTTAGCAGGGATGTGCCGTGGAAAGAGTTTTTGAGGGAAGTATTTTCTCATGTGTCCGACGGTGGCATGGACGTGACGCCTTTGCGTCAGATGCTGGAAAAATATGTGGATCCGGAAGCTATTTTGCAGTCTCCCATGGAATTTTATGTGCTTACCTTTTATGTGGACCGGATGAAGGAACTGGAGATTGACATGAAGACGGTAGAGCCGGATATGATGGTGGATTCTCTTCTGGCCAGTGCTTATCTGTTTCCGCTGTTTAAAAATGAAAAGATACGGGGAGCGACCTTTATTGATGGGGGAACGGTAAATAATGTGCCGTTAAGTCCCCTGGTAGAACGAGGCTATAAAGACATTATTGTGATACGGATTTTCGGTATCGGCCATGAAAAGAGAGTGAAAGTACCCGATGATACGGAGATTATCACCATTGCTCCTCGAGTGAGTCTGGGCAATCTTATCGATTTCGACGGGAAAAAGAGCCGCCGGAATATGACCATTGGATATTACGATGCCATGCGGGTGATTTATGGGCTGTCCGGCGTGATTTATTATATTGATGAATCAGAAGAAGAGTGCTATTATTTAAGGCAGTTGATAGATGTGGAAGAAGAAGTGATCTATGATCTGCAGGAGAATTATCAAAGTTATGGAAAGGGGCAGTCACCGGTACGGGCCCTGATAGAAGAGCTGCTGCCGCTGGTTGCCACAGAACTGAAGCTTTCTCCTGCCTGGACATATCGGGAGTTATATCTGGCAGTTATGGAAGCTACCGCTAAGATGTGTCATATAAAAAAATATCATATTTATACACTGCAACAGTTGAAGGAAGAGATTATAAACCGGAAAGACAGACTGCACCGAAGGGAAGTACCGGCTTTTGTACAGCTGATCACAGGTGTTCTGTCAGAAGTGCCGGAGATAGATGAAAAGGATACAGGAGGATGATTGGATGGATTTAAAAGGACGTAACTTTCTCACATTAATGGATTTTACACCGGAAGAGATTTTATATTTGCTGGATCTGGCTGCAGATCTGAAGGATAAGAAGAAAAAGGGAATCCCTGTGGATGTGCACAGAGGAAAAAATATAGCTTTGATTTTTGAAAAAACCAGTACCAGAACCAGGTGCTCTTTTGAAGTGGCGGCCCATGATCTTGGTATTGGCACGACTTACCTGGATCCCTCCAGCTCTCAGATTGGGAAAAAGGAGAGTACAGCGGATACGGCAAGGGTACTGGGAAGAATGTTTGAAGGTATTGAATATCGCGGATTTGGCCAGGAAGTAGTAGAAGAACTGGCAAAGTATGCCGGCGTACCGGTTTGGAATGGATTGACGGATGAGTTTCATCCGACGCAGATGCTGGCAGATATGCTGACGATCCGGGAACATTTTGGAAAACTAAAAGGGATCAAACTGGTTTATATGGGGGATGCCCGCAATAATATGGGCAATTCTCTGATGATCGCCTGTGCGAAGATGGGGATGCATTTTGTGGCTTGTACTGCTGCGAAATATTTTCCTGCACAGGAACTGGTTGAAAAGTGTCAGAAATATGCAGCCGAAAGCGGTGCGTCCATTACATTGACAGAGGATGTAAAGGCAGGTACTAAGGATGCAGACGTCATCTATACAGATGTCTGGGTATCCATGGGTGAGCCGGATTATGTCTGGGAAGAGCGTATTAAAATGCTGACTCCGTATAAAGTCACCAGAGAAGTAATGGAAAATGCCGGTCAGCAGGCAATTTTCCTGCACTGTCTGCCGTCCTTCCATGATCTGAAAACGAAGATCGGAAAAGAAATGGGAGAGCGTTTCGGCTTAACAGAGATGGAAGTAACAGACGAAGTGTTTGAATCCCCGCAGTCTAAGGTATTTGATGAAGCGGAGAATCGTATGCACACTATTAAAGCGATTATAGCTGCCACACTGGGAGCACCGGTACTGGAATAGAATGAAGAGTAAGATTTTAAAGATATTAAGAGAGACGGAAGGTTATGTTTCCGGGCAGGATCTGTGTGTACAGCTTGGTGTATCCCGGACAGCTGTATGGAAAGCCATTAAGCAGCTAAAGGAACAGGGATATTTGATTGAAGCAGTGCAGAATAAAGGGTATCATATGGTGGAATCTCCGGATGTATTAAGTACCGGGGAGATTGAGAGCCGTCTGCAGACTGGTTGGCTCGGACATCCGGTCCGGTATACAAAAGAAGTAGATTCTACGAATAATTGGGCAAAAAAGGAAGCAGAAGCCGGCAGCGCCCAGGGGCTGGTGACCGTCACAGACAGACAGACGCAGGGCAAGGGCAGAAGAGGCCGTCAGTGGAAGACGGAGGAAGGCAGCAATATTATGATGAGTCTGCTGCTGCGTCCTGCATTTCTGCCGGAGAAGGCTTCTATGCTTACTATCGTTATGGGATTGTCCGTGGCGCAGGCAATCAGAGAAGTCACGGAACTTCCGGTGCAGATTAAATGGCCCAACGACGTGATCGTGTCGGGAAAGAAGCTGTGCGGAATATTAACAGAGATGAGTACGCAGATGACCTGTATTGATTACGTGGTGATCGGTGTGGGTATTAATGTGAATCAGACAGAATTTCCGGAGGAACTGCAGGATGCCACATCTTTAGTCATAGAAAGCGGACATCCTTTCAAACGGGCGCCCTTGATTGCCAGTGTTTTAGCATGTTTTGAGAAAAATTATGAAATTTTCTGCAAAACAGAGGATCTGACCGGACTGCTTGAGGAATATAACCGGCTGCTGATCAATAAAGACCGGACCGTCCGTGTATTAGAACCTCAAAATGAATATACGGCAGTTTCTCATGGGATTAATGCACATGGAGAATTATTGGTGGAAAGAGAAGACGGACGAAAGGAAGCAATTTTTGCGGGAGAGGTTTCTGTTCGTGGTGTGTATGGATACACATAAACAGCGGAAAATGAGTATAACTTTAAAAATTGGCAGGTGAGACAGATGTATGCGGATAAGGTAGTGTTATGCGGAGCAAGTGCATACGAAGAAAAGTATTATTTTAATGAAGATTTTTCTTCGTTGCCTCAGCAGATCAAAGATGAATTACAGATCATGTGTGTCCTGTTTACACAGGATGTGGGCGGTGTATTGATCCTGGAGTTTACAGAAGAGGGATCGCTGGAATTTCGCGTGGAGGCGCAGGATGCGGATGCCATGTTTGACGATATTGGAAGTGCATTGAAGATTAAAGAGATTCGCCGGACAAAGGGAGAACTGCTGGAATCTCTGGAATTGTATTTTAAGGTATTTTTCATGGGAGAAGAGATTGAGGAATAGCGATGCAGTTAAGAATAGGAAACGTGACATTAGAGAATAATTTAATACTGGCACCCATGGCAGGAGTAACAGACCTGCCATTTCGTTTACTTTGTAAAGAAATGGGAGCAGGACTGTTGAGCACGGAAATGGTTAGTGCCAAAGCTATTTTGTATCGCAATAAGAATACACAGCAGCTGATGGAGACCGATCCCAGGGAGCGTCCGGTATCCTTGCAGCTGTTTGGCTCTGATCCGGATATTATCAGCGAGATTGCAAAGCAGATCGAGGACAGACCGTTTGACATATTAGATATTAATATGGGTTGTCCGGTTCCGAAGGTGGTCAATAATGGGGAAGGATCTGCGCTTATGAAAGACCCGAAGCGGGTTTATGAGATTATAAAGAAAACAGCGAAAGCGATTCAGAAGCCAGTTACCGTTAAGATACGGAAAGGCTTTACAGAAGATAGCATAAATGCAGTAGAGATCGCGAAAATCGCGGAAGATGCGGGAGCAGCTGCCATCGCTGTGCATGGAAGGACACGGCAGCAGTATTATGCCGGAGAAGCAGACTGGGATATTATCCGTCAGGTAAAGGAAGCAGTGCAGATTCCGGTGATAGGAAACGGAGATATCAATTCACCGCAGAAGGCGAAAGCACTGCTGGAAGAAACCGGGTGTGACGGAATCATGATAGGCAGAGGTGTCCGGGGAAATCCGTGGCTGTTTCGGCAGATTCTGACCTATTTTGAAACTGGCACGCTGGAAGAGAAACCGACAGTAGAAGAACTGCGTCAGATGGTTCTGCGCCACGCAGAGATGCAGGTGGCATATAAAGGCGAATACACGGGTATGCGGGAGATGCGGAAGCATGTAACATGGTATACCGCAGGCTATCGGGGCGCTGCAAAGCTTCGCAGTGAAGTGAATCAGGTAGAAACCATGGATGAATTAAAAGAACTGGTGGAACGTCTGCATTAAATGCGGCTTTTGTTCATAAGAATTTAAGAGTTGACAATCTTGACTTTTTGTGGTAATTCAGCTATAATACTGAGATTGTTATGAGACAGTATAAGGAGCGGATTTGAACCGTATCCAGATGAGGCATAAGGTTTTATCAGGTAAGAAAGGGTGTAGAAAAAGTATGGCAGATAAAAAGAACATACTGACATATGCAGGTCTGAAACAGTTAGAGGAAGAGCTGCATGATTTGAAGGTAGTAAAAAGAAAAGAAGTGGCCGGCAAAATCAGAGAGGCCAGAGAACAGGGCGACTTATCTGAAAATGCGGAGTATGATGCTGCAAAAGATGAGCAGAGAGATATTGAAGCAAGGATCGAAGAGATTGAGAAGATCTTAAAAAATGCGGAAGTTGTAGTAGAGGACGAGGTTGAATTAGATAAAATCAGCATAGGCTGTAAAGTTAAAGTATATGATTTTGAATTTGAAGAAGAGATAGAATTTAAGATTGTAGGTTCTACGGAGGCAAACAGCCTTCAGGGCAAGATTTCCAATGAATCTCCGGTAGGAAAAGCACTGATCGGAGCAAAAACCGGAGATATTGTTAATGTGGAGATGCCTGCCGGAGATATGCAGTATAAGGTACTGGAGATACAGAGAAACGTATAAAGGGAGGATTAGAAGTGGCACAGCAGACTAAAGGACAGAACCAGGAACAGGATATTAATCAGTTACTGAAGGTCCGTCGTGAGAAATTAGCTGATTTACAGGCAAACGATAAGGATCCGTTTCAGATTACCAAATACGATGTAACACATCACAGCATGGAAGTAAAGGACAACTTCGATGAGTTGGAAGGCAAGTCTGTTACCATTGCAGGGCGTGTTATGTCCAAACGAGTAATGGGAAAAGCTTCCTTCTGTAATGTTCAGGATTTACAGGGCAATATCCAGTCCTATGTGGCAAGAGACAGCATTGGAGAGGAATCTTACAAGGATTTTAAGAAAATGGATATCGGTGATATTATAGGTATCAAGGGTGAAGTGTTTAAGACCAAAACCGGCGAAATTTCAATTCACGCTGCAGAAGTCACACTGCTTTCTAAAAGTCTGCAAATTCTTCCGGAAAAATTCCATGGCCTGACCAACACAGATCTGCGTTACCGTCAGCGATATGTGGACCTGATTATGAATGCAGAAGTAAAGGATACTTTTATCAAACGATCCAAGATTATTGCAAGTATCCGTAACTTCCTGAATGCACAGGGATTTCTGGAAGTAGAAACCCCCATGCTGGTATCCAATGCCGGCGGTGCGGCAGCTCGTCCTTTTGAAACACATTTCAATGCACTGGATGAGGATTTTAAGCTGCGCATTTCTTTGGAATTGTACCTGAAAAGATTAATCGTAGGCGGTATGGAAAGAGTTTATGAGATCGGACGTGTATTCCGTAATGAAGGTCTGGATACCAGACATAATCCGGAATTTACTCTGATGGAACTCTATCAGGCATATACAGACTATCACGGCATGATGGATCTGACAGAGAACATGTATCGTCATGTGGCACAGGAAGTGCTGGGTACCACGAAAATTGTATACAACGGTATTGAGATGGATCTGGGCAACCCCTTTGAGAGAATCACCATGTTAGATGCCGTTAAGAAATATGCAGGTGTAGATTTTAATGAAATCCATACTCTGGAAGAAGCCAGAGCAGCTGCAAAAGAGCACCATGTGGAATACGAAGAGAGACATAAGAAAGGTGATATCCTGAATTTATTCTTTGAACAATATGTAGAAGAGCACTTGATTCAGCCTACCTTTGTGATGGATCATCCGGTTGAAATTTCTCCTTTGACAAAGAGAAAGCCGGACAATCCGGATTATGTAGAACGTTTTGAATTCTTCATGAATGGCTGGGAGATGGCGAATGCTTATTCCGAGCTGAATGATCCTATCGATCAGAGAGAGCGTTTCAAAGCACAGGAAGAACAGCTGGCACAGGGAGATGAAGAAGCCAATACTACAGATGAAGACTTCTTAAACGCCCTGGAGATCGGTATGCCTCCTACAGGCGGTATCGGATACGGTATCGACAGAATGGTAATGCTGCTTACAGATTCTGCAGCCATTAGAGACGTACTGCTGTTCCCCACAATGAAGCCCCTCGACAAGTAAAATTCGAAAAAAACCAGTGTTTATGCGGGTTTCGGGAGTTTCCAAACCGAATAAATTTACCTCTTTACACCAAATTTACACCAATCGGTGCTAAAAACGGTGCAGAGACTAAAAAATCGCATAATTTTGAGTTTCACACAGCTCCTGAGAAGCTACATCTTCTCAGGAGCTTCTTTCATTTCTCATAGTTTTCGGACTACATCGCAAACTACACCAATTCTGTTTTTCTCAATATAATGAGGATAATCACAGAGGAAGGGGTGGTTATACTATGAGCAACAGTTTAGCAAGCGTTCACCCGGAGCTAATTCCTGAATGGTCAGAGAGGAATTTACCGCTGACGCCGGATAAGATAACCTTCGGTTCAAATAAAAGAGTGTGGTGGAAAGGTGCTT
>JBMNRU010000008.1:0-110033 GCA_050944855.1 Lachnospiraceae bacterium | reverse complement strand
ATCAAAGGCTGTTCGAAAGAAGATTACGACGACTTCTTCCGGGCAACCGGTTACATAGAAAACACACGGGAAACCGGAGCTGTCACATCCGTTTTGCCTGTGTGTGATTCAGATGAGTGTTGCAAAGTCTACAGTAGCTTCCAATGTTTCAGCAGCGTTGGCTCAGATGGGGAAGAAAGTACTTCATATCGGCTGTGATCCAAAGGCTGATTCTACACGTTGTCTGACTAAGGCGCGGATTCCTACTGTGCTGCAGCAATTGGAAGTATTAGGAGACGGAGGAACAAGGGAAGATTATGTGTTTCCCGGTACCGTACCGGGTGTCTGGTGTGTGGAGGCAGGAGGACCGCGGGCTGGCAGGGGATGTGCCGGTATGGGAATCACGGCGATGGAAGCTGAGTTGGACAGGCTTGGTGTTCTGAAAGAGGACTGGGATGTAATCCTTTATGATGTGTTGGGAGATGTGGTTTGCGGCGGCTTCTCGGTACCCATGAGAAAACATTTTGTGGACGCGGTTTTTATTGTCAGTTCTTCAGATTTTATGTCCGTTTTTGCAGCAAACAATATTTTGAGTGCAGTGTCCTATTATTTTGGGCATGAAAAAAATCTGATGGGAGGATTTATCTGGAATCGTTGCAGAGGAGATTGGGATCTGCAGGTGGCAGAAAGTTTCGCTCAAATGACGCGGACGAAAATTCTTTGCAGGCTGAAAGAGAGTGATGAGATTCGGCGAAGTGATTACCAGAGAGTTCTATTTGTAGAACAGAGTCCGCTAAGTCAGCCAGCAGGTGAGATTCAAAAGCTTGCAGAGAGAATTTTAAGCTGGGAAGGACTTAAGAATCAGGGAGAAGAAAACGGTATTTATGCGTGTACAGAAGAGGAACTGGAACAGTGGAGACAGAATCTGCAAGGAAGGACAGAAAGATGAAAACAGGAAGACAGGCGAAAAAAAGATGTCGTGTAGAATCGGTTATATTTCAGGATGAGAACAGCTGTACGATGTCACTTCCTAAACGAATTTTTCAGCGGACGGATTTGATGCTAGTTGCCGTGGGATCTCTTTCCTGTGTTCGGGCATTGTATCTGCAGGCGGCAGATCTTGGAAAGCTACATCAATTTTGTTATTGCTGTATGACGCCCACAGAGTATGCTCTTGGAACCGGCGGCAGAAGGCTAAAAAAAGAATTAGAAAAGGTACTGAAAAAGACGGGAATAGGAGGGGTGATTGTATATGTCTCCTGTATGGAAGTTATTACCCGAATGGAGTTGGAGGAACTGCTGAGTTCTCTAAACAATCCGGACAGGGTGCCCGTGAAGGTCTTATATCGTGGCCCTATGGTGTCCCGTTATCAGAAACCGGCAGAATCTTTGTCGCAGATTCTGCTTTCTATACCGGAAACCGGACGGAAGATAGAAGGGGACAGTCTTATACTGCCGCCTGTGCCGCCAGATTTTGCAGGGATTGCAGAATGTCTGCAGAGTTGGGATACATATAATTTTTTGATCACTCCAGGAGGATGTACCGGCTGTATGATAGGAAGGGCTGATGGGAAACAAGCCTATAGACTGCGTAAATCCAGATTCCATGATATGGAAGCGGCCATGGGGTGTGAGCAGATTGTGTTAGAAGGAATTGCAGCAGATGCAAAAGAGACTGCTGACGGAAAACTTTGCTGTTTGTTGGGTACGGCGGTTCCTCACCTGTTGTCTTTTGATTATGAAAGGGTCAGTGAAGAACTGCAGGAGCGGGGGATTTCCAGTGTGTTTTTAAAGTCTGACGGGTTTCACAGTGCAGTGCAGGGAATTGCAGGTGCTTATTTAACGCTGGGGAAACAGCGAATCAGGAAAGAACCTGCAGTACCGAAATTAATAGGGATTCTGGGGGCACACTCTCTATATTGCGTTGGTCGGAATCAATGGAAATATACAGTAGAACATCTGGAAAGAGAGGGATATCAGTGCCTGTTTCCAGAAGAGACAGACGGATTTTCTGAGTGGGGACGTGTTTCTATGAACTGGGTGGTATCAGCAGAAGGATTTACACTGGCAAAGTGGATGCAGGAGGAATTGGATATTCCTTATTTGACGATGCTTCCCATAGGAGAACAAGCGGTGAATTCCTGGCAAAAAGAGATACAGAGAAAGATGAGAAAAAAGAAAGTGGAGAAGCGGAAATTTCCCCAACAGGAATTTGCTGCGTCAGATTTGCGAAGGGTTGTTTTGATAGGGGATCCTGTAGTGACTAAGGGTATTGCTTGTTATCTGCAGGAGGAAAGAGAATATCAGAACATTTGTCAGGCAGTTTATACCCCATTGCAGGCCATGAAACAATGGTATCAAGAGGTTTATGAAAGTGAAGAGGACAAGGAAGAGCTTATCTGTTTTAGTAATCCGGAAGAACTGGAGCAATTATTGCAGAGGGCAGAGCTGGTTATAGGTGATGCAGTGTTTAAAAGGGCTGTAGAGGCAGACAAAATAGAAAAAAATTGGATCTGTCTTCCTGATCCGGTGTTCATGTCGGGGAATAGAGAACCCCCTGTTGATTATGAATTATTTGGAAAAAAAGGTGGAGCCTGGTTAGATGGGCAGCTGAAAAGAATAATTGCTTATGGCAGCAATGAATTTGCGGGCAAAGAGTTTGCCATAGAAAAAATGAAAAAGGAGAAAATAAAATGAAGACAAAGATGTTGGCATTATTACTCAGCATAGTGATGACTGCCGGCCTGCTGGCCGGATGTGGAACCGGAGAAACGAAAGAAGTAAAACCGGAGACAGAAGAGGCAGATGCTGCAGCAGAAGAGGAAGGTAAGGAAGAAGAGCAGAATCAGGCTGGTGAAGAAGAAACAAGAATCGTAGTTGATGCTACCGGCACAGAGGTAGAAGTACCGGCTCATCCAAAGAAGATTGCAATTGGAGCTATGGTTCTGCCGCATATGGTATATGCCCTGCAGGGAAATGCGGAGAATATCTATACCATACCGCCCAGTGCTTATTCCGGTTGGGAAATTTCTATTTTAAAAGATCTGGCACCGGAATTGGAGGATGTGGATACGACAATTGCAGGAGATGATTATAGCATAAATGTGGAAGCTGCCGCTGCAGCAGGTGTGGATCTGGTGCTGAACTGGGATACAGAGACGGATCAGGCAGAACAGCTTCGTGCAATGGGTATACCGGTAGTTTTGTTGTCTTCTGCTAAGGATATGGAAGGGCTAAAGAACTTGCTTAGTATTTTAGGCGATGCACTTGGTTGCAAGGATCGGGCGGACGAAATTCTGACATGGTATGAAGAGACAGAAAAATATTTTGAGTCGAAATCGGAAGAGATCGCAGCTTTGTCAGATGAGGAAAAGCCCAGAGTTCTGCATTTTCAGAAAGTACCGGAAATGACAATTTATGCAGCGGGTATGAATCCTGGTATTACAGAATTAGAAGGGGGACAGAACATTACACTGCCAGCAGAGGTCAGTGCGCCTACGATGGAAGAGGTGCTGACTTATGATCCTGAGGTTATTTTTATCAGTAATTTTGATGAAGTGACACCAGACGATTTCTATAATAATACGCTGGAAGGACAGGATTGGAGCAGTGTCAGTGCAGTGAAGAATCACCGGGTATACAAAGTACCCTGCGGTTTATATCGATGGGCGCCTCCAAATGCGTTTGAAAAGCCGCTTTATATGCTGTGGACCGCATCTCTGACACAACCGGAAATCTTTTCTGATATTGATATTAGAAGTGAAGTGAAAAAATTTTGTGCAGATTATTTGGGATATGAGCTGACAGAAGAACAATTGGATTTTATTTTGCATACAGAAATGAATGAGTAAGGAAGTACAAAAGGATGAACAAAGCAAAGGAAATATCTGTGCAAGTGAGTGAATCGAAGCGGACTAAAAGAGAATACAGAATTTTGCTTCTGGGTCTTACTGTGCTTCTGATTGGAGCGATTCTGGCCGCTCTTTGTATCGGGCGTTATATGGTACCTGTTACAGACGTGGTCAAGATACTGAGTTCCCGGATATTTTCTCTGGAGCGTACTTGGGAAGAAATGGCAGAAAGTGTGGTATATACTTTACGGCTTCCCCGGGTGATTGGGGCAGTATTGGTAGGGGGTGCACTGGCCTTATCCGGCTCTGCTTATCAGGGGGTTTTTAAAAACCCTCTGGTCTCCCCGGATCTGCTTGGCGTCTCTTCGGGAGCCTGTGTAGGTGCTGCAATTGCTATTTTATTCAGTCTGGGATCGGTGGGAGTGCAGGTTCTGGCTTTTATCATGGGGATAGTTACAGTTGGACTTACCGTATTGATTCCTAAAATGCTTCGCAATACTTCAATTACGATGTTGGTACTGTCTGGTGTTATTGTCAGAGGAATTATGGATTCTGTGATGGGCATTATTAAATATCTGGCAGATCCGGAGACACAGCTTGCGTCTATCACTTACTGGCAGATGGGAAGTCTCACCAAAGTGCTGGCAAAAGATCTGCTGTATATTGGGCCGGTTATTCTGGCAGGGGTTACCGTGATTATATTATTGAGATGGCGGATTAATATCTTGTCGCTGGGTGATCAGGAGGCCAGGGCGTTAGGAGTTCCCATTGGAGCTGTCCGGGGAGTTATTATTTTTTGCGCTACGTTATTAACTGCGTCTTCTGTATGTATCTGTGGAACCATTGGCTGGGTAGGTCTTGTCATTCCACATTTGGGAAGAATGATAACCGGCCCGGATAATACAAAGTCAATACCGGTGAGTATGCTTTTAGGTGCTGTATTTATGCTGTTTATTGATACATTGGCCCGGGTTTTGACTGCGATGGAGCTTCCGCTGAGTATTCTTACCGGATTGATTGGAGCGCCATTCTATATCATTATTTTAGCAAAACAGAGGATGAGATTATCATGATTTTAGAAGCCGAGAATTTAGCATTTTCCTATCAGAAATCCTCACGCCCTATTTTTCACGATGTGAACCTGCATATAAACAGTGGAGAAGTTCTGACAATCTTGGGTCCAAACGGAGCAGGGAAGTCTACCTTATTAAACTGTCTGGCTAATATAATAAGACCTACGGCGGGAGAGATTCGTCTGGGAGGAGTACCTATTCAGGAAATGAGCCTGAGAGCGGTGGCACGGAATCTGGGATATGTACCGCAAAATCATACCCCTGCTTATGCCTATACCGTGAAAGATTTTGTAGTGATGGGGAGGGCGCCTCATCTGAATTTGTTTCAGAAGCCCTCGGCAAAAGATTATGCTATTGCCGATCAGGTGATGGAAGATTTGGGAATTCAGAAGTTTGCCGATCAGTCCTATACGCAGATCAGCGGTGGGGAGCGTCAGCAGGCGCTGATCGCAAGAGCAATTGTACAGCAGCCAAAGATTATTATGTTTGATGAACCCACGAATCATCTGGATTTTGGAAATCAGCTGCGTATGGTGCGTAAGATCAGAGAACTTGCACAGAGAGGCTATGCGGTGATTATGACCACACACATGCCGGATCATGCGATGATGCTTGGAGACAAATCGGCAATTTTAAACAGAAGAGGAGAACTTCTGGTAGGAAAGACAGAGGAAATCCTTACAGAAGAGAATCTGCAGCATATATACAGGGTGAAAATCCGTATGGTGTATGTAAAAGAGGCTGGGAGAAAAGTCTGTGTTTTTGAAAAAGAAGTATAAAGTCTGGTTTGTCAGTCGTGAATTTTAAGTCGTTGAATTTCCCTTTTCAGTAAGTGCAGATATTGCTTTCCCATAGGCGTGATAGATTGTCCGTTTTTGTACAGATAGCCCACATGAAGCGCTTCTAGCTGTTCCTTCAAAGGAATGGCGACGATTTCTCCCAAGCCGGAATGAAAGCTGTCAGCATTGCTATTGGGAAGGTCGGGGCCGACGCTGAAACAGTTATTTCCCCGAATCAGTGCGATTTTGGTACAACGGTCATTGACATGGATATTTTTATCCAGCAGTTCATAAAAAAGAATTTCTTCTGTGTATTGGCTGGGAGAACTTTCCTGGTCATAGGTGATAAAAGCATAGTCTTTTAGATCGTCCAGAGACAGGGAAGCATGTTTTGCCAGAGGATGAGATTTTCGGAGAAAGACATAAATATTCAGTTGTTCTATCTCTACAAAAGAAAGATTATGGAGTTTCAGTGATTTTTGGATTAAGTGGAAATGGGTATCGTGAAATGCAGCTACACCCAGTTCACTTTTTCCAATGCTGACATCGTGGAAAACCATGCGGGTAGGAGATTCTCGAAGTGCAATATCATATCGGGGAAGCTGGAAAGTATTCAATAATTCGTTAAAGGCTCTGACGGCAAAAGGGAGACGTTGTGTAGAGACCGAAAAATGAGTTGGAAGAAAATCCCGACGCTGATAACGTCTGGACAGGTAGTCTGCCTGTTCTACGATTTCTTTGGCATACTTAAGGAAATCCTCTCCATCGTGAGTTAGGGAGACACCCCGGTTGGTACGGTTAAACAGGATGATGCCAAGTTCTGTTTCTGTTTCGCGCACAGCGGCAGACAGAGTGGACTGTGTCAGATAAAGGGATTTCGCAGCCTCAGAAAAGGATCTGTAGTTTGCAATTTCGATAATATAGCGCATGTTTTGAAGTGTCATATAAGTCTCCTGATTTTTTTTTCATCCTATCATAAATAGAAAACAGAGACAAGAAAGAATTCCCGGGAAAAGCAGGAAAAGCTATTACTGTTTGGCATAGCAACAGAAGTTAAAAGATTTTGATCGCTGGTTATTACGACCGGCGATTTTGTATTTTTTTTACGAGATGATATACTGCAGGACGGAGTAAAATAGAAGCTTGTATTTGTCTCTGTCTTTTTGTATGATATTTTTATCAGAAGAATGAGGGAGAAGGGATAGAATGAATCATTTATGGATGTCTTTTCAGGTGGTTTTTCCGCTGTTTTTTTATATGCTGATCGGGTATGGAATTCGCAGAGTGAACCTGCTTAGTGAAACGGTCATGGATGAGCTGAATCAATTGGTGTTTAAACTGATTCTTCCGGTGAATCTCTTTATGCAGATTTATCGGTCGGATCTGACGCACTCGTTGAATCCTAAGCTGTCAGGCCTGGTTTTGCTTTTGTTATTTGCTGTCTATGTGAGCCTTTACATAGGAGTTCCCCATTTTATTAAGGAAAAAAAGGATGCAGTCGTCATACTTCAGGGAATTTACCGAAGTAATTTTGTACTGTTTGGCTTTGTGCTGGCGAATAATCTGTGCCAGGGACAGGATACCGGTGTGGTGGCTGCGCTTGCCGCATTGGTGGTGCCCATTTATAACATTCTGGCTGTAGTGGCTTTGGAGACTATGCTGGGCGGTAAGGTGAAGTTTGGACATATTCTGCTGGGCATTATAAAAAATCCATTGGTGATTGGCGGTGTAAGCGGTATTTTCTTTGCTTTTTTCAGAATTCCGATACCGGATCTTCTGGTAGATTCTCTGGCGGAATTTGGGGACATGGCCACACCGATCGCTTTGATCTGTCTTGGCGGTGTGCTGTCTTTTAAGAGCGTAAAACGACATAGAAAGCTTTTGACTGCGGCGGTGTTAGGAAGGTTAGTCATCGTTCCCGTGATCGCTATTAGTGCGGGAGTTCTGCTGGGCTATCGTTATGTGGAGCTGGTAGCACTTTTGGCTCTGTTTGCTTCGCCCACTGCCATATCTTCCGTTCCGATGTCCTATGCTATGGGGGCGAACGGCAAGCTGGCAGGAGAAATTGTTGCTATCACATCAGTGGCAAGTATTTTTACCCTGTTTGTATTTATCTATGTCATGAAACTGCAGGGATGGATTTCTTGACGAAAGATGGCGGGGATGATATGGTAAAATTATGCATAGAGGACAAAGAAATGGTTATATCCTTTAGATAAGGAAACCGGGCGGTATGGATATGCATAAGCTGTATGGGTGTTTATTGGCTTTTTCTTTGTTTTTTATGATATTTGGCCTGGGAATGTTAGTTCCTGCGTCTCATGAGACAATGCAAAGCATTGGAGAGTGTCCCAGGGTTGCTTTGACCTTTGATGATGGGCCGCATTCAGTATATACACCGCAGTTATTGGACGGATTGAAAGAGCGGGATGTGAAAGCTAGCTTTTTTCTGATTGGAAAACTGGTAGAGGAAAATCCGGAGATTGTAAAGCGGATGTATGAAGAAGGGCATCTTATCGGAAATCATACATACGATCATGTACAGCTGGATCTATTGTCAGATCAGGAGGCCTGTATCCAGGTGACGAAGGCGGGCAATGCGATTTATGAAGCGACAGGAGTTTATACAGCTTATCTTCGTCCGCCTTTTGGAAGATGGAAAAAGGATCTTGACTGTATTGTGACGATGCTTCCTGTGCTGTGGAATGTGGATTCGCTGGACTGGACTACCTCTGATGTGGATTGTGTGGTAAACAGAGTAGTGAAAAATGTGGAAGACGGAGATATTATTCTGATGCATGATGAATATGCTTCTTCTCTGGAAGCTGCATTTAAAATTATAGATATTCTGCAGGAACAGGGATATGAGTTTGTAACGGTAGATCAGTTCCTCTGGGAATGAGAAACCAAAAGATGAGGAGAAATCATGGATTTATTTGATTATATGAAAGAAACAACATTGGAAAAGGAATCTCCGTTGGCTTCCAGGATGCGGCCGGTTACCCTGGATGAAGTGGTTGGACAGGAGCATATCATCGGGAAGGATAAATTGTTGTATCGTGCCATTCAGGCGGATAAGTTGGGCAGTGTTATTTTTTATGGGCCGCCGGGAACCGGTAAGACCACCCTGGCAAAAGTAATCGCCAATACCACCAGTGCACAGTTTACTCAGATGAATGCTACAGTAGCAGGTAAGAAGGACATGGAAGCAGTGGTAAAGGAGGCACAGGATCATCTGGGAATGTATGGTAAGAAGACCATATTGTTTGTAGATGAAATCCATCGTTTTAATAAAGGGCAGCAGGATTATCTTCTTCCTTTTGTAGAAGATGGAACCTTGATCCTCATCGGCGCTACAACAGAAAATCCTTATTTCGAAGTAAACGGTGCGTTGCTCTCCCGGTCCATTGTATTTGAACTGCATCCGCTGGAAAAGGAAGATATTAAGAAGCTTCTCATACGGGCTGTGACAGATGAGAAAAAGGGTCTTGGGAGTTATGAGATCGATCTGCATGAGGATGCTCTGGAATTTTTGGCGGACATTTCCGGAGGTGATGCCAGAGCGGCTTTAAATGCTATTGAGCTGGGAGCTTTGACTACACAGAGAAGTGCGGATGGAAAGATTCATATAGATCTGGATACGGCTTCTCAGTGTATTCAGAAACGAGTGGTGCGCTACGATAAAACGGGCGATAATCATTATGATACCATTTCTGCGTTTATTAAAAGTATGCGGGGTTCGGATCCGGATGCAGCAGTGTTCTATCTGGCGAAAATGCTGTATGCGGGGGAGGATATTAAGTTTATTGCCCGGCGGATCATGATCTGTGCATCAGAAGATGTGGGAAATGCAGATCCTCACGCGATCATGGTAGCAGTAGCCGCGGCACAGGCCGTGGAACGGGTGGGTATGCCGGAGGCACAGATTATTTTATCCCAGGCAGCATCTTATGTGGCCTGTGCACCGAAGAGTAATGCAGCGTGCAATGCTATTTTTGCGGCTATGGAGGCTGTGAAAACAACCAAGACAACGGTTCCTGCCCATTTGCAGGATTCTCATTATGGCGGGGCAAAGAAGATGGGACATGGCATTGGATATCAGTATGCCCATGATTATCCGAACCACTATGTAAAACAGCAGTATCTGCCGGACGAACTTCTGGGAAGCCGGTTCTATGAACCTACGGAGAATGGATATGAGAAAACGATACAGGAATATTTTAAGAAAATAAAAGAAGAGGAAGAATAGAAATTTTTTTATCGTAAAATGCCGCTGCGGCGATAGCCGCGGCGGCATTGTTGTTTATTTTCTGGCTTTTTCCATGATATAATCAAAGCTTTCCATTACCATTTTTACTTGTTCGTCAATGGTATATTCGTCAAATTCCATCCAGGCATCGTATAGATAAGACTGGAATGTACGAACGATCAGATTGATTGTCTGTTCTGCATTTTCAGACTTTACAAATCCCTCTTTTATAAGGGACGGCATGATAGCGGCATCACGTTCCATAATATCGCCGCTGGTGAGCATTTTTAAAACGTTTTCGCTGTGATGTCCCAGTTCTTCCGGAAAGAGATCGTAATAAATATGGATGACTTTTTTTAATTTTCTCTTATATTTTCCGTGAAACAGGTTATAAAATATTTCCGGTTCGGATAGACAATGTCTGCTGAAGGTTTCATATATTTTTCTGTAAACTTCATAGGCGGTGCTGCAGGAGGCTAAATTAGCTTCTAAGTCCGCACTGTATCGTTTTAAATGTCCGATGGAGGCAAATACCACCAGCTCTTCCATATCTTCAAAATAATTGTAGAGAGTAGCACTGTTATAACCTGCTGCTGCAGCTATTTTACGGACTGTCAGGTTCTCAATCCCATCTTTTTGAATCAGATCCCTGGTTGCCGTGATGAAATATACCATGACTCGTTTTTGTTTGATATTTAGATCTTGTCTCATGAGTCGTCTCCTAAACGTGTTTTTTGCAAATACAATAGCATCATTATATCTTGAATTCCTTTCTTGCGTCAATAAGCAGAAAAATACTTAATAAAATTTTACTTTTTCGAAAATCTGCAAAAAATTTTCCATCAATATATTGACAGTAAAACAGTAAACGCATATAATAATATAAACATGTTTATATTATTATATGCGTTTATAGGAGAAGTTATGAATACATCAGATTCTAATAGAAAATTTAGACTATCCGGAAACTGGATGGTATTTATGGCCGCTGTATTCTGGAGCCTGAATGCACCTTTGGTGAAGTTTATTCAATTGGATCCCATATTTCTCTGCGGTTTTCGTGCACTCATTGCAGGTATCGCGCTGTGTCCGTTTATCCGATTTAAAAAATTAAATTTCAGTCCCTGGATGCTGGTATATTTTGTATCACACTTTGCATTGGGTATGACTCTTATCTTTGCTCTTAAAAATACTTCAGCTGCTATTGCGGTAGGTATGCAGTATACAGCAATGATATGGATCTTTCTGGTCAATGCCATCATAACAAGAAAATTTTCTATGAAGAGGTTTTTCCCGGTGCTGCTTACCTTTTCCGGTGTTATCTGTTTTATGCTCTCCGGTTTTGGCGGCGGAAATATGATTGGAAATATCGTTGCTTTTACAGAAGGTATTGCTTTTGCCATGATGACTGCCAGCTCGCAAAAAGCCGGCGGCGATAATCCCATGGGACTGACTGCTTTGGCTAACCTATGTACGGGATTTTTTATCTTTCTGTTTTTGCCGCCGCAGTTTAGCGATATCCTGCAGTTAGGTGGTCAGGAGTGGCTGATCATGCTGATTCTGGGTGTGGTACAGGTTGGTCTGGGCTATGGTTTCTATAATATAGGAGTGCAGCGTACTACCGCGCAGAAAGCATCTATTCTTGCCATCTGGGAAATGATCCTGGGGCCTTTGTGGGTAGCTCTTTTCTTAAAAGAATATCCAAGTGCACTGGAAATGGCGGGATTCGTTATTATTATTGTCGGATTAGTGACAGACGCGCTGATGAAAAAGTCTCCGGAAGAGACGAAGGCTGTCTGTGCTGATAAATAACGGCGTTCGTTGGGGAAACAAAGGAACGCTGTAACTTGAGAGGAGAAAAGAAAAAGAAAGGTGGAATTTTATGGAGCAAACAACAACAAAGAAAAAAATCAAATGGGAGATGCCTCATAGTTTTCTGGTGATCGGTGCTATTTTGCTCGTTGCCACAATTATGACATGGCTGATTCCGGCAGGCGAGTACGACCGTGTCTTTGATGAGGCGACCGGAAGGGATATCGTGCTTGCAGGAAGTTATCATGCGGTAGCGCAAAATCCGGTAGGTCCGTTTAAGATGTTCCAGTCTATTTTGAGTGGTCTGATGGATGCCTCGGATATTATCTTTTTTGGTATGATTTCCTATGGATATATGGTATTATTAATCCATGTAGGTGCGTTAAATGCCGGTGTTGCTTCCCTGATCCGTCTGGTAAAAGGAAAAGATATTTTTATCATCCCTATTTTGATATTTGTGTTTTCCCTGATGGGAGCGTCTTTCGGCATGTACGAAGAAGCTTATGGGTTTATCCCTGTAGTTATGGGTATTTTCATTTCCTTAGGATATGACGGCCTGTTAGGTGTGGTAATTGTTATGGGATCTGTTGCCACCGGTTATGCAGCCGCATTTGTAAATCCTTATACGACGGCTATCGCACAGTCCATTGCCGGACTTCCATTGTTTTCCGGACTTGGATTCCGTATCGCATGTTACGTGGTATTCGTTGGTGCGTTTGCCATTTTCTGTATGCGTTATGCGTTGAAGGTAAGAAAAGATCCAAAGAAAAGCTATGTCTATGGAGATGATTTTTCACATATTTCCACATCAAACCGTGATGAATTGATGAACACGCCAATGACAAAGAAAGCTGCCGCTTCTCTGCTTGTTTTTCTCGGAAGTATTGTTCTGTTTGTGTGGGGAGCGCTTACCTATGGCTGGTATTTTAATGAAATCTCCGCTATTTTCATTATCTGTATGTTTATTGTCGGCTTCATCAACGGCATGGGTCCCAGTGAAATTTGCCGGACAGTGGCAGAAATTTTTAAGGATATTTTATTGGCATCTTTGCTCATTGGTATTGCACGTGCCATTCTGGTCGTTCTTCAGGAAGGCTGTGTTGTTGACAGTGTTGTTTATTATCTGTCTGCAGGTCTGAGCCATTTCTCAAAGACAGGTGCTGCCTGTGCGATGATCGTGATTCAGAATCTGATTAATTTCTTCGTTCCATCCGGCAGCGGACAGGCTGTTACTTCTATGCCGATCATGGTGCCTCTGGCAGATACCTTAAATATTAACAGACAGATAGCCGTAGTAGCTTTCCAGTTTGGTGATGGATTCTCTAATATGTTCTGGCCGACACAGGCAGCGATTGACTGTGCGATCGGAGGTATTGCATTACATAAATGGTATAAATTCTTTGCACCGTTGTTTGTTGTATTTCTGGTGTTGGAATTTGTTATGATGATCATTGCCTGTGCGATTAACTTAGGGCCGTTTTAAAAGAAAGAGCATAGATATAAAACAGGTGACCGGTAAGCAAAAGAATGATTTACAATCAAAACAGTAAAGGATGGGGTTCTATGAAGAAAGAAGTAGAAGATTTATTACAGGATCGTGTGTTAAAGAATTTTTATCTGATCAGTCAGATTCCGCGTTCCAGCGGTCACGAGGAAGAAATCAGCAATTTTCTTGTGCGGTGGGCAGCCCAGAAAGGTCTGGAAGCAAAACAGGATGTACGTTATAATGTACAGATAAAAAAACCGGCTGCTCCAGGTTATGAAAATGCCCCGGTCGTTATGCTGCAGGCTCACATCGATATGGTTTGTGAAAAAGCAATCGGTTCTTCCCATGATTTTACGAAGGATCCCATCAAGTGGGTAGTTGACGGAGACATGATCACAACAGGCGGCGAAACGACTCTGGGTGCGGACAATGGTATCGGAGTAGCCTATGCCATGGCAGTGCTGGAAGCGGATGATCTGGATCATCCTGCATTAGAAGCAGTATTTACTACCGATGAAGAAAATAACTTTACCGGTGCACTTGAATATGATGCTTCCTGGATCGGCGCGGATTATTTGATCAACCTGGATCACGGATGTGAGGAAGAAATCCTTCTGGGAAGCTGCGGCGGTACGGGTGTCAAGCTGCATCTTCACACGGAAAAAGAAAAGATTCCACAGGGCTGGAACTGTTATAAAATAGCTGTTTCTGGGCTTCGGGGAGGACATTCCGGAGAAGATATCCACAGAGGGCATGGCAATGCCAATCTGTTGATGACACGTGTCTTACGTGCATTAGAAAAAGAAACAGACTATTTGATCTGTTATCTCTTAGGCGGTATGCTGCGTACGGCAATCGCCAGAGACGCCGTATGTGTGATAGCACTTCCGGCAGAGTGTGCTCCAAAAGCTGCCGCTGTTGTGCAGCATTTGGAACAGGTATTTCGCCGTGAATATCAGGCTGTGGCTTCAGACTTTTCACTGGTTATGACAGAAACGGAAGAATACAGCGACGGCTATACGCCTCATAAGCTTGTTCAGACTATGATGCTTTCTCCGGATGGAATCTGGGAGATGAGCAATGAAGTGGAAGGGCTGGTTGCAAGTTCTGATAATATGGGAGAAATTCGTCTGGAAGAAGACGGATATACGATTATTTATGAAATCCGCTGTGCAAAGGACAGCATACGGGCCCACATCATGGAGGTATTGGAGATATTAGCCAATACGGTTGGAGCTTCTTATGAGCCGTTTACTGCTTATCCGACCTGGGAATATCATCCGGAATCCAAATTGCGTGCGGCATCAGAGGAGGCATTTTATCAGGTCTTTGGAAAAGAGCCTCGTGAATTGATCCTGCATGCAGGCCTGGAATGTGGATTTTTTATGGAAAAGAAACCGGAATTGGATGCTATTTCCGTTGGCCCTAATTGCTGGTATTTTCACAGTCCCGATGAAAAGCTGAGTATTTCCTCCACAAAACGTACTTGGGAATTTTTGGTTCAGCTTTTGAAAAAATTGAAGAATTAAAAACATCTTCCGGAGAAAAGCGTTTTGCCTTTCTCCGGAAGATGTTTTTTTACTATATTTTGTATTTTATAAAACCAGCAGCAAAATAATCACGATACAAAGGATACTGCATACGATGGAGATGGAATTGATGGCACTGGATAATCCCACATCACTTTTCATCTCTTCTGTAAAGGCAGGTACTGCGGATGCGATCGGGCCGAATGCCAGAACTGCCAATGCCTGCCGCACTTCTAACGGGAATGGCAGCAGGAAAAAGAACAGCAGGGCAAAAAGGAGTGCGATGCCATAACGCACACTGATAATTTTTAGAATCTTACCCATTTGCTGCCAGTCACCGGCTAATCGGAATCCTACGCCCAGCATTAACATAGCTACGAAAGCGTTGGCATTTCCGATGATTTCTGCCAGGGAGACGATGGGTCCCGGTATGGCAATATGTGTCAGATTCAGAATAATCATAAGAATGTAGCAATCAAAAGCAACCGAATGAACGAGCGCTTTAAAAATTTTCAGAATGGAAAAACGTTCCTTTGATTTTACAATAGAGGCAACGCCGTATGCACCGCCAAGGCAGACAAAAGAGTTGCCGATATCAAACAGTCCCGTTGTAATGACTCCCATGGGTCCTAAAAAACTCTGGACGAAGGGAAGGGTAAAATTGCCGATGTTATAACCGGATATATTTAAAATGGCAAAAGCCTGTTCTTCCCGGTCCCGGTGCAGATACAGAAGATATCCGAGTCCCATATAGACCAGGCCTCCGATTAAGCCCAGCAGGGCGATGGACAATAGGGCAGGATCAATTACTTTATCCGCAAAGCTCGTTATGATGGCCGCCGGCAAAGTGATTTTTAATGTGATTTTCGACAATACTTTAAAATCCTGATCCTGAAAGAATCCGATTCTTCGAAGCACATATCCCAGAACAATGATCGCAATAAAGCATCCCGCACGTATTATGATTTCCTGCATGATTTCTTCCCCCAAATTTATTCTTTTCTTATTCTACTCCATTTCTTCATTTTTTCAATCCCATTTTTATGTTTGTATCTAAGTTTTATCTTTATAAAGAAACTTGTTGACTTATCAACATCTTGCCGATATAATAAAGAGAATTCAAAATTCAAAAAAGGACCGAAGCTTGCTTTTATAGGTCTGTGAAAGGAGGAAAGAACTTATGCTGCAAAGATTTCAGGCATTTGTTACGGGTATTACGATTTGTTATAAATATATACAGCGGATTAAATCTACGGAAATGACGGAATTCGGGCTGAAGGGAACGCATGTTATGTGTATTTTTTTCTTACATTATCATGCAGAAGGTCTAACTGCCGCACAGTTATGTCAACTATGCGGAGAGGATAAAGCGGCCATTTCCAGGACACTGGCAGTGCTTCGGGAAAAAGGATATCTGGAATCGGAAGAAAAAAGATATCGTTCCCAGCTGCATCTTACCGCTGCCGGTTTAGAACTGGCAGAGAAAATGGACCGATTGATTGAGCAGTGGGTAGGTTTCGGAAGTGACGGGTTAACCGAAGAAGAGCGCAGTGTTTTTTACCGCGCATTAGAACGGATATCCGGCAATCTCCGGGATAGCATAGAAAAGATTTCATAAAAATAATCCAGAAAGGAACGTATTATGGCTATAAAATTTATTATTGATTCTGCATCTGATATTCTGCCGACAGAGGCAAAAGAACTGGGACTTATTCATCTTCCGCTAAAAGTATTATTTGGCACACAGGAATATGCAGATGCCATAGACTTGTCTCATCAGGAATTTTACGAAAAGCTGATTGAGAGCGATGTTCTTCCTACCACCAGTCAGATATCTCCGGGTGAATTTGAAGATGTTTACGAAAAGGTGACAAAAGCCGGGGATATTGCCGTGGTGATTACCCTTTCAGGCAAATTGTCCGGCACTTATCAAAGTGCGGTGATCGCAGCCGCAGACTATGAAGGAAAAGTCTTTGTGGTAGACAGCGAAAATGTATGTATTGGGGAAAGAATCCTGATTCTGCGCGGGCTGGAACTGAAAGAACAGGGATTATCCGCGGAAAAGATCGTGGAACGGCTTAACGAAGAAAAAAAGCAGATCCGGCTGCTTGCTTTATTAGACACGCTGGAGTATCTCAAAAAGGGCGGCCGTATCTCTGCAGCAGCAGCCTTTGCCGGAAATCTGTTATCCATTAAACCTGTCATCACGATACAGGAAGGCATGGTTTCTGTTGTAGGTAAGGCCAGAGGCTCAAAACAGGGCAATAATCTGCTTCGCGAACTGACACAAAAGGGAGGCGGAATTAACTTTCAAAAGCCGGTTTGTCTGGCATACAGCGGTCTGTCGGATAAGCTTTTAAACAAATATATTGCAGACAGCGAAGAGATCTGGCAGGGACATATGCAGAAGCTTCCGATCGCTACTGTAGGATGTGTCATTGGAACGCACGCCGGGCCTGGTGCTATAGCAGCAGCGTTTTTTGAAAAATAAAATTTTTCTATTCAGGAATAAAACCTTCGAAAATAAACAAGTCAAAATCTGCTTTTGCCGCATCCAGTTCTTTCTGAGACCGGATGGTCCAGGCCACACTGAGAACTTTATATAAGTGCCGGCAAAGAAATCGGGATATGTTGCCCTTATGGTGATGATCGTAAGCAATGAAGTCTGGTCTGCTGATAAAATTTGTCAGCAGATAGTGCATTATAAACATACCGAAAGTTTCCCTTTTTTCCGGCGTGTTAAAACTGGAGGACAGTTGCCCCCGGATTACTTCCGGCCGGTGCTTTTTGTACCATGTGACAGCGAGAGGATGAAAAGATTCGATGCAATATACGCCTTTGTATTCTTGAATCAGTTTATCTGTCACTGCACAAACTTTCGACGCCTTTTCATGAATTTTTATTTCAATGATCAGAGGAACCTGCCCATCTACCCGTTTTAAAAAATCTTCAAACAGCGGAATATGTTCCTGAGAAGAGAAAAGGGTAAATTGCTGTAATTCTTCATATGTATAATCCCGGACATTTCCCTTTACTCCGCAGACTCTTTTTAATGTCTCATCGTGAAAGACCACGGGTATCTGGTCTTTTGTCAGCTGTACATCCAATTCAATTCCATATCCGGCCTCTATGGCTTTTTCAAATGCTGCCATCGAATTTTCCGGTGCTTCGCTTTTATTATTATGAAGTCCCCGATGGGCATAATACCAGCCCTGCAGCCGGCTGTGGTCCGGCCGGTGGAATATGCGGGGCATAATTGCCCCCAGATATAAAATCGCCAGCACCACTGCAAATATTATGATCACATTTTCCCACATCGCAAAAACCTCTTTTCTATGAATGTCTATACCCACAAGGTATAGGATAACCTTAAGCATATGCTGTATCAGCATTATATCACATAACTATGCGATAGAATTAAAATTTCTTTATCTCAGAGTCATAAAATGGTATGATAAGTATATGCTACAAAAAGGCAATGGGAGGAGACAAAATGGAACATCTTAACGGCAGACGCTATGGCCTGATATGGGAAGAGCATGAAGAAGCTGTGGATCTGCAGATGCGGACGCAGGTTCCTGTATTTACGGAAGTTACCGAGCGTGAAATTGCTGCAGCACCGGGCGAAAATTATAATTTCCTGTTGGAAGGCGATAACCTTCACAGCCTTCATTTACTGAGGCGGACACATAAAGGACGGATTTCGGTGATTTATATTGATCCTCCCTATAATACCGGTAAAAATGATTTTGTCTATGAGGATGAATTTGTAGATACAGAAGATAAGTTCAAACATTCCAAATGGCTGTCTTTTATGGAGAGACGTATGCGGATTGCCTTTGAACTGCTGTCCGATGACGGTCTGTTATTTGTATCCATTGATGATAATGAGCAGGCAAATCTGAAATTACTGCTGGACGATATTTTTGGAGAGAGAAACTTTGTGATTATGCTGCCCCGCATTACGAAAAAAAGCGGCAAGACCACAGGTTCTTTTTCCAAAAATCATGATTATGTGCTGGTTTATACCAAGGGGATTCAGGATGTTTTTGTTATGGAAGAGCACAGAGATCCGGCTTTTTGTCATGAAGATGAATGGGTAAAGGAGCGGGGGCGTTATAAGCTGAATCAGACGCTGGATTATGACAGTCTTTCCTACAGCGCCAGTCTGGATTATCCGCTGGAGGTAGAAGGGGAGATCTTTTATCCCGGCTCTGATAAAGCGGCGTGGGAGCGCCGCCAGTCGGGACAGCACCGCCGTGCGGACTGGGCCTGGAGATGGAATCGAAAGCTGTTTGATTTTGGATATAAAAATGGTTTTATTGTCATTAAGAGAAAAAGTGACGGATCGGCCCGTATTTATACAAAGACTTATTTGAATGCGAAGATCGAAAAAGATCGTGCAGGGGAATATCATATTGTATACCGGAAGAGGACAAAGCCCATGAGTTCTCTGGCGCTGGCGGCCAATGAATATTCCAATGATAATGCAAAAAAGGATCTGGCGGTCTTTGACATGAAGGATGACTTTGATTATTCCAAACCTACGGCGCTGATCAAACGTCTGCTGAAAAGTCATTATAAGAAGGATGGTATTATTTTGGATTTTTTTGCGGGGAGCGGAACTACCGCGCAGGCAGTGCTGGAACTGAATGCGGAGGATGGGGGACACCGTTCTTTTATTTTATGTACCAATAATCAGAATAAAATCTGTGAGGAGATTACGTATAAACGGTGCAGGGAAACGATACTTTCTTATGTCTATGAAAATCAGGAAGAGGAACTGCTTTTTGAACACAGGATGGGTCTGCAGGATTTAAAGAGAGCAGATGGGTTATTAGCGCAGATCGATCAGGTCAAGGCGCAGAATCAAGCGCAGTTTTCTAAATTCCGTACGGAAATACGGCAGGATTTTCTGCGTGTGTATGGTGTACATGCGAAAAAAACAAGGAAGGGGCTTGCCGCCAACCTGAAATATTATCGTACCGACTGGGTAGACAAGTCCTATGAGGGAAGGATGGGCGAGGAACTTCTTTCCCATGTAAAAGAGATGATCCAGCTGGAGCAGGGAAATACGTTAAAGCATGCTGCCTGTGTAATGGTACAGACCGATGAGGAGGCCGATGCGCTGGAGGCAAATTGGCAGCAGTCTGCGGACGGAACAATCTATCTGTCCCGGGAGGTACTTTTAACAGCCGGACAGGAACGGCTGTTTGCCGCAAGAAGGCAGAGGCAGATCCCGGACTGTTATTTTGCTCCGGAATTGAAGGAGGTGGGAGAAGCATGGTAGAAGGATTAAGCAATGGATTGTTTGCGTTTCAGGAAGATTGTGTGAAATTTTTACTGGATACTGCAAAAACAGCGAAAAAGAAACATACGATCGTGGTAAAGGCTCCCACAGGAGCAGGAAAAACCATTATTTTGATTGATTTTATAGATGAATATTTAGATTTGGTAAATGAAAATACTGCTTTTATCTGGCTGTGCCCAGGGCGGGGAAATCTGGAAGAACAGAGCAGGAAGAAAATGGAGAAGCTGCTTCCATTACGGGATACTCAGGATCTGCCCCAGGCGCTGCAGCGGGGATTTGCCCAGGGAAGCACCACTTTTATAAACTGGGAGCTGGTGACAAAAAGAGGAAATACTGCTTTGATGGACAGTGAAAAGAAAAATCTTTTTGACCGGATCGCAGATGCCCGTCAGGCAGGAACAGAGTTTATACTTATTATAGATGAGGAACATTCCAATAAAACTAACAAAGCGAAGGCAATTATGGATGCGTTTGCCGCCAGATGTACGATCCGGGCATCTGCCACTGCTATCCCTAAGAAACAGGATATCGTATATGAGATTGATGAATTGGATGTTATTCATGCCGGCCTGATCACAAAGGCTATTAGTATTAATGAAGGACTGGAAGATAATATGGAAATCAGTCTGGATTATGAGTGTCTGCTGGAACTGGCAGACGGAAAGCGAAAGGCAATCGCAGCGGAATATCAGGCCAGAGGGGAGAAGATCAATCCGCTGGTATTGATTCAGTTTCCAAATGGACAGCCGGAGACCGTGGAGGCCGTAGAACAAAGATTATTGCTGTTGGGTTATTCTTATGAAAATGGCATGGTCAGCAAGTGGATGTCCGGAGAAAAGGAAGATTTGCCGGATAATCTTACGGATCCTGACGGAAAGCCTGCTTTTCTGTTGATGAAGCAGGCCATCAGTACCGGCTGGGACTGTCCCCGTGCGAAGATTTTGGTGAAGCTTCGGGAAGGCGGTACAGAGTCTTTTCAGATCCAGACCATTGGCCGTATCCGTCGTATGCCGCAGGCAAAGCACTATGGTGTGGAAGTGCTGGATTACTGCTATGTATATACTCTTGACGAACAGTATAAGATGGGATTGCTGGCGGAAGTAGATTCCGCGTACCAGGTGCGCAGACTTGTTCTAAAGAAAAAATGCCATGAATTTGTATTGGAAAAAGAAAACCGGGATCTGGATCAGGATGGTCTGGGGGAAAGAGAAGTCTTGACCCGGATTTACAGCTATCTGGTGAATAAGTACAAGTTGGGGCGGTCCAGGGATCAGAATCGTATGCTGCTGCAGGATGCAGGATATGCCATGGGTGAGAATATTCTGAATAAAGTGCTCCATGGAGAGTTTGTCCGCAGTGATGCGCTCCTTGACAGTGAAGCCTATTATACGATTCAAAGCAAGGTTAATACGCATACCCACGGACTCTTGCTTCTTCACAGTGTAGATGAAATAAAATCTGCAGTTGGTATGCAGAATACGAAAGTAAAAACCGTTCTGGAACGTCTGTTTCGGAGGGGCGGTTCTGAGAAATATAAGCTGCTGGCACTGGATACGGGAGAGTTTTATGCCTTTGTGATCAATAACGTGGCACTTTTGAAAAGAGAATTTTGTGAAGTGACTGCACAGATGGCTCGCCAGGAGTCACTGATCAATCCCAAAGTCTCACTTTTCCAGATTCCCCAGCAGGAGTACTACAAGTACGATCAGGATGTAAAACAGGAAACCGTCTATCATGCCAATGCTTATGAAGGCTATACTTCCGGTTATGCTACCAGCAGAGTACGCAGTATCTGCGAACAATTATTTGAGAAATATTGTGAGACGATGACAGATCTGGACTGGGTCTATAAAAACGGGGATGCAGGACAGCAGTATTTTTCTATTGTTTATGTGGATCACCTGCAGAAACAGTGGCTGTTTTATCCGGATTATATTGCAATGAAAAAGGATGGAACGGTCTGGATCATAGAAACCAAGGGCGGAGAGAACCAGGGGAAAAGCAAAAATATAGATATGCAGACGGCCAATAAGTTCCAGGCCTTTGCCCGTTATGCGAAGGATAAGAAAATTAAATGGGGATTTGTACGGGATTTGGATCAGGAGCTGTACCTGAATCATACGGAATTTACGGAGGATATGGCGGATGCCCATTGGGTGCCGCTGGCAAATGAATTTTAAGATGGAGAAACTATGGCAGAAGTAGTAAATGGAGCAGGGATCTGGGAAATACCGCCGGATGAGGTGCTGGATCACGCACAAATTGACAGGCTGGTGGAGCATACGGCAAATACCTGGCAAACGGGAAGAAAAAGAGAAGAAACACTGCGTGACACCGTACAGGGCAAAAAAGCGGAGTATGCGTTTGCCTGTTTTCTAAAGGCCCGTACAAGGGTGCGTTATTTATCCTACGATGATTTTCGCCGGGATGCGTTTTTGAGTCATGCGCCATTTGATGGCTTGCTGTATCGCCAGGAAATAGCGCAAGCGGTTTTGGACAGTTGTATAGAACAGATTTGTGCGGAAATTGCGGCGGGAAATGGTACGGGAGTTATCAGCCCGCGTCTGCGTCAGGATATGGAAAAGCAGGGAATCTTTACCATGGAAGTGAAATCTTCTGTATTAAAAGACAGACTGGGAGATTTTCGCGGAGTCAGCGGATCGCTTCCCAGAAGCCGGGATGATTGTGCGCAGATCGTGCGCAATATAGAACGCTGGGATTTTTTTGTGTATCCCCATTTTACCCGCACGGATGAGAAGATTCAAAATTTTTATGATTATACAGAATATGTAAAGTGTCAATATCCGGACGAATTTTCTGCGCTTACCAATGAAAAGTTTCTGCAGAAGCTGATGCGCATGGAATTTGATCATGCCAGTGACGTGTATACCCGTCTGTACTTTGATTATGAAGCAGGAATGATCTACATACCCGGTTATATTTTAAAAGAAGACTTTTTCACCAGACCGCAGCTTGCTAAAATGCCGGGAGACAAATCCGGCAAGGCTTTGTATTATATGCATACCATAGGTGACAGGAAATCTTTTTGTCAGATGCCGGAAGATGGACGGATTTGGAACTTTAGTCAAGAAGAATCTTATAAACGGCTGCTGGCGGGAGTGCGGCAGCGATGTATTTGCGGAGGGATCATCCGCTATTGTAACAGTAAGAAAAATCGAACCTATTTTTGTAAATGTTTTGACTGCAAAAGAGAATACCCATTTTTATAAAAGGAGGAAGAATGAATATGCGTAGACGCGACAGAGAGATTACAGATTTTAATGAGATGGTAAAAATTATAGAAAAGTGTGATGTGTGCCGGCTGGCATTGCATGACGAGGAGTATCCCTATATTTATCCCGCAAATTTCGGAATGGAGATAGAAGACGGGAAAGTGGTTCTGTACTTTCATGGGGCTTTAAAAGGTAAAAAATATGACCTGATGGAGAAAGATAACCGGGTTTGCTTTGAGATGGACTGTTCTCATGAACTGTACATGGATACGGAAGAAATGGAATGTACTATGCGCTATGAGAGTGTGATCGGTCAGGGACATATAGAAATGATACCGGATGAGAAAAAATATGAGGCGCTCTGTATTTTGATGAAGCAATATCATCAGGAAGACTTTAAATTCGGAACAAAAGTGATGCCGGCAACAAGAGTATATAAGCTTGTAGTGGAGAAAATGACCGGAAAACGGTTAGCATAAAAAAGCGGATCTGGAAAGATACCCGGTGTTTGCGAAGAATAGAGGAGGAAAATGGATGCGTTTTGCTGTGGTTACCCTGAAAAAAGGAGGGGGACGTGACTTAAAGGCGGGAGGCCCCTGGATTTATGATAATGAGATCGCTACGATTATGGGCAGATTTGAGAATGGAGACATTGTGCTGGTGCATGATTTTGACGGCTATCCTCTGGGAAGAGGCTTTATCAATCAGAATTCGAAGATTCGTATTCGTATGATGACCAGAAATGTGGATCAGGAGATTGACGAGGCATTTTTGCGTATGCGCGTGGAAGATGCCTGGAACTATCGTAAGAAAACAGTGGATACCAGTTGCTGCCGTGTCATTTTCGGGGAAGCCGATTTTCTGCCGGGACTGGTGGTAGATAAGTTCTCCGATGTGCTGGTGGTGCAGTCTTTGGCACTGGGAATCGACCGGATGAAAGAGCAGATTATAGACATTTTAAAAGAAGTAATGGAAACAGACGGGATACAGATCCGGGGTGTGTATGAGCGAAGCGATGCCAAAGTGCGCGAGCAGGAGGGCATGGAACGCACCAAGGGTTTTATCGGCGAGCCTTTTGATACTCTGGTAGAAATTACAGAAAATGGCGTCCGCTATCAGGTAGATGTAAAAGATGGACAGAAAACGGGATTTTTCCTGGATCAAAAGTATAACCGCAGGGCGATTCAGAAGCTTTGTAAAGATGCAAAGGTATTGGACTGCTTTACCCATACCGGATCCTTTGCCTTAAATGCGGGAATTGCAGGGGCAAAAAGTGTATTGGGCGTAGATGCCTCTGAACTGGGAATCAATCAGGCCAGAGAAAATGCAAAATTGAATGGCCTGGAAGACAAAGTAGAATTTTTATGTGCAGATGTGTTTGAACTTCTGCCTGAACTGGAGAAAAAAGGCGAATTATTTGATGTGATCATTTTGGATCCTCCGGCCTTTACCAAATCCAGAAACTCCATTAAAAATGCGGTAAAAGGCTATCGGGAGATCAATCTGCGGGCCATGAAGCTGTTAAAAGACGGCGGTTATCTGGCAACCTGTTCCTGTTCTCATTTCATGTCTTATGAATTATTTACTCAGACCATCGGACAGGCCGCAAAAAATGTGCACCGCCGCCTGCGCCAGGTGGAATACAGAACGCAGGCGCCGGATCATCCCATTCTCTGGGATGCCAGCGAATCCTATTATCTGAAATTCTATATATTCCAGGTATGCAGGGATAAATAAGGCAGGAGGACGTATGAAATTACCAAATGAAAATGCGGGCTGTCCTTACAGTAAAAAATGCGGCGGCTGTCAATATACAGCCGTTCCCTATGAACAGCAGCTTAAACAAAAACAGAAGGAATTAAATCATTTGCTGAAGCCATTTGGCAAAGTTCCGGAAGTGATAGGAATGGAAAATCCCTATCACTATCGAAATAAGGTACATGCAGTGTTCGGAAGAAATCGAAAGGGCGAGATTGTCTCAGGAACGTATCGGGAGGGCACCCACGACATTGTGCCCATAGATGTCTGTCTGATTGAAAATGAAAAGGCAGATGCCATTATTCGGGACATCCGGGGGCTGCTTCGCTCCTTTAAGATAAAAACCTATGATGAGGACAGCAGATATGGACTTTTGCGGCACGTACTGGTCCGTACCGGATATGCAAGCGGTGAGATTATGGTGGTATTGGTGCTGGCTTCCCCTATCCTGCCGTCCAAAAATAATTTTGTGAAGGCACTGCGTAAACTTCATCCCGAGATTACCACAGTAGTGCTGAATGTAAACGATAAAAAAACCAGTATGGTACTGGGTTCGAGAGATATTGTCCTGTATGGAAAGGGTTATATTGAAGATACTCTGTGTGGATGCGTGTTTCGTATTTCCCCGCAGTCCTTTTATCAGGTAAATCCGGTGCAGACGGAAGTTTTATATGAAAAGGCAATCTCCTTTGCCGGGTTGACGGGAAAAGAACGGGTGATCGATGCCTATTGCGGTATTGGAACCATCGGTTTGATCGCCAGTAAAAAAGCCAGGGAAGTTATCAGTATTGAGTTGAATCCGGATGCAGTCAGGGACGCCATTTCCAATGCCAGACGCAATCAGATAAAAAATGTACGGTTTTTCCAGGGCGATGCAGGACAATTTATGGTGGATATGGCAGCCCAGGGGGAAAAGGCCGATGTAGTGTTTATGGACCCTCCCCGTGCCGGAAGCGATAATGCATTTATCCACGCCATAGTAAAGCTGGCGCCGAAAAAAGTAGTCTATGTATCCTGTGAGCCGTCCACATTGGCTAGGGATTTGAAAGTATTTCAGAAAAACGGGTATGAAGTGAAGAAAATGGTGGGCGTGGATATGTTTCCCATGACAAAGAATGTGGAAACCATAGTGGCTTTAAGCCGCATAAAATGAGGATTTTCAGGAGTTTAGAGGGTATGAAAACGGGTGGTTTGCCACCGATTTGCCACCGCAATTCTGAAAAATCACCCAAAACGTTAAAAAAGGGCTGAACAGCTATGAACTTTTGCTGTCAGCCCTCTTTTGGTGTTCTATGAGGTTTTCCGGCCTGCTACCTGTTCAAAGAGGTCAACGGAACGTGCCGCCATGACTTCCGTGTCATGCACATAGGTCTGTAAGGTGGTCTGGATGTTGGAGTGGCCCAGCCGGGCTTGTACGTCCTTCACGTCAGCGCCGGATTCAATCAGGATCGTGGCGTGGGTGTGCCGCAGGGAATGATAATCAAAAGCAAGCAGCAGTTCCTTGTGGATCACCCTGGCACAATATTTGAAGGAATCTGTGGAAGTGTATTCGCCGTTTTCCGCTATGCAGACCATACGGACACGGGGCAAGGCCGATTCAACGCACTTCTGGATAGGAACAATGCGCTGCATATCATTCCCTTTTTCGTCAACCTCTTTTTTCAGGACGTGGATCGTATAATATTCACTGTATTTCAGTTCGTTTTTCAGCTGGGCGGTGCGCTCCTGCTTTAATGCCTGATAAAGAGTATCGCCAAACTTCACGGTGCGCATGGAAGATACCGTTTTGGTAGTGGTGAAGTACCATGAGGAACGCATTTCCTTTTTCCCGGTCTTTTCCACGGCCTTGCGGACATCAGCCCCGAAGTTCCGCTTTACAATCTGCTTATTGACGGTCAGGGTTCTGTTTTCAAGGTCTATGTCATCCCATGTCAGGGCAAAGGCTTCACTGATCCGCAGGCCCGTATAAAATCCGATCATCAGTGGGATATGATAACGGGATCCAGCTGGGAACTTGTCAATGATCTGCTGCCATTCTTCCAGTGTCAGGATGATCCTTTCACGGGGCTTCTTTTCCACTTTGGGATATTTCACATAGCGCATGGGGTTAGCCGGGAGATAATGCAAGGGTTCAACGGCATAGTCCAGCGCCGCACCAAACACGGACAGGATTCCGGTTATGGAATGTTTGGCCAGTCCGTCCATTTTCAGCTTGTTGGCGTATTCCTGCAATGTGGCAGCAGTGATGGCCTTTAGGCGGTACTGGCCGAACCGGGGCTTTAAATGCCCTTCCATGATCCGCAGATAGCCCACCTGTGTATTGTATTTCAGGTTTGGCTTGCAGTACAGATCATACCACTGATCCAGATAGTCCGATACCGTGACATTGGAAGGTTCAAACAGCTGACCCGCATTATTGTATTCATTGATTGCTTTGGCAAGTGCCGCTTCCGCTTCCTTTTTGGTTTTGAAACCGCCTTTTTCCTTCTTCTGGCGTTTCCCGGCTACTGTGCCGAGATCAAAATAATAAGACCATGTTGCACCACGTTTTCTTGTTCCACCTGTCATAATTTACACCATTCCTTTCCATTCTGGCCGTGCGGCGGCTGTGGAAGGAAAAGAAAATGTCTATTTATGAATGTTCAGAACTTTTTTATAAAACGTCTTTTCAACAATTTCTGTTGTCACTTCTCGGGCGGCATCTTTTAAGGCTCTTTGTAAATCTGTGTATTCTTTATCAGTGAACGATGCTGAATATTCCCCCTGTGTCAGTAGATATGTTGTTTCGCTGGTTTCTTCTACAACATATCCGAGTTCTTCTAAATATGAGCGCATAGCAGAGAGCTTTTTAACCTCTTCTGATAACGCTTCTGTATCAATTTGCTGATCAATTTCCCAAAAGGGGCCGCCCTTCATAAGTTCAGAGGGTGGAATGTCTAAAGCGATGGCAATATTTTGTAATACTCCCAACGGAACTGTGACGCTTCCCTTTTCATATTTGCGAATTGAACTTTCTGCTTTTCCAATTTTGTCACCTAGTTCTTTTTGCGTCATTTTCCCCTTTCTAAACCGTTTGATTCTTTTGCCGATTTCAATATTGCAGTTGTCCATATAATTGCCCCTTTCTTTTTCTATCATAACAAAAACGATAATTAAATTCAAGGTAATTTTCAAAAATATGTTGACAACGATAATTTAATTACCTATAATTGCAAGTGAAAGCGGTAACTAAATTATCTGAATGGAGGTAAGACATAATGAAACTCAACAAAAAGAAGCTGGATCTGGCTATGGCAAAAAAAGCGTTTTCAGCTAAAGAACTTTCTCAAAAATGCGGTGTGTCACAAATTACTATTATCAGAATCACAAAAGGGATTCAGGAAGCAAGGCCCGGAACAGTCGGCAAAATTGCTAATGCCCTTGATGTAGATGTAACTGAAATTTTGGAAAACAATTAAGCAGCGGTGCGGCGGCTGTGGAAGGAAAAGGAAACATTGAAAGAAGGTGGCGCAAAAAAAAATGAATGATTTATATAAAGGCTACATAAAAACCAAAAACAAACAGGCAGCCGAAAAGTTCAAGGACAGGACGGACTTCAAGACGCTGGAACAGGTGCAGTCACTCCCGGAGTATGCCGGGATCCTTGCAAAAAATACCATGTTCATAGACATTGACGATCCTGAACAGTCTGAAATCCTGATGGACATTGTAGAAGCCTTTCAGCTGAATTGCCGGGTAATCTGTACCAGCCGGGGAAAACATTTCATTTTCAGAAACACGCAGCTTCACCAGTGCAAGACACATACACGCCTTGCCATAGGGCTGACCGCTGATATAAAGGTGGGTTATGTTGCGTCCTATGAAGTGCTAAAAACTGACGGTGAAGAACGTTTCTGTGAATGGGATATTGAACCGGGCGGGGAATATCAGGAAGTTCCGAAGTGGTTATTGCCTGTCAGGTGCAAGATGGACTTCCTGAACATGGAAGCCGGGGATGGACGGAATCAGGAACTTTTCAACTACATACTGACCTTGCAGAGCAACGACTACAGTGTAGAGGAAACACGGGAAACGATCCGCATTATCAACAATTATGTCCTGAAGGATCCCTTGTCAGATCAGGAAATAGAAACTATTTTACGGGATGACGCTTTCAAAAAGCCCGTGTTCTTTAATGGTTCCACATTTCTATTCAACAAGTTTGCTGATTATATCAGGAATATAGACCATATTATAAAACTCAGCGGAAAGCTACACATTTACCGGGAAGGAATTTATATTTCTGACACTGCTGCTATTTTTAAAATAATGCGGTCATATATGCCAGCTATCAGGAAAAATCAGAAAGCGGAAGTAATGGACTGTCTTAATGACAACGCAGAGGAAAAACAGCCGGCCGATGCCCGTTACATAGCGTTTAGGAACGGTATATATGACGTGGTAACGGACACCATGCGGGACTTTTCACCGAACATAGTAATGACCAACAAAATACCGTGGGATTACAATTCAGAAGCGTTCAGTGAACTGGCTGACCATACGCTGAACAGGCTGGCGTGTGACGATCCAGCAATCCGTTCCCTGCTTGAAGAATGCATCGGTTACTGCTTCTATAGATCGAACGCATATAAAAGGTCATTTATGCTGACAGGAGATAAGGACAACGGAAAAAGTACCTTCCTTGATCTGGTCAAGGCTGTTTTGGGTGAGGATAACATATCAGCATTGGATCCCAAAGAACTGGGGGATCGCTTCACCACTTCAATGATGTTTGGAAAGCTGGCAAACATTGGTGACGATATAGGGGATGATTTCATGCAGGGTACACAGGTGGCCATGTTCAAAAAGATTGTTGCGGGAAACAGGATCAAGGCAGAAAGGAAAGGTCAAGATCCGTTTGAGTTCAATCCATATATCAAGCTGCTGTTTTCTGCTAATGACATACCACGGATGAAGGATAAGACCGGGGCGGTGTTGCGCCGTCTGGTCATTATTCCTTTCAATGCGCACTTTACCAGTGATCTGCCGGACTATGATCCAGAGATAAAAAAGAAGCTGCTTCAAAGTGAATGCATGGAATATTTGATCAAGCTGGGAATTGAAGGGCTGAAACGCATTATAGAGAATAAGGGCTTTACAAGATCAGAAGCAACGGAACAGGCCGCCCAAGAATACGACCTTATGAATGATCCCATTAAGGCATTCTTTTCAGAGCGTGACGAAGGTTATCTTTTCCGGGAAACGGTAACAGATGTTTATGCGGCTTACAAGGTATATTGTAATGAATCCGGGATTGCTCCTGAAACAAAAATCATGTTTGGTAAATCTGTAGCTGGTATGTTTGGAGTGGAAACCTACCCTACACGCATAGGGAGTCAGCAGGTCAGGCGGTACAGAAAGAAGTAGCTTCTGTAGCTTTTTACAGCTTATGTGTAGCCTGAAAAGATACTGTAAAATCAATAAAAAATGCAATCAGCTACAGAAGCTACAGATATGTATAATTCCTTTAATATTATTATATTTTTATATTATTTTCTCTATCAGTATATCTATATTATATAAAAATAATAAGAAATAGGGTTTTTCTGTAGCTTTGTAGCTGGTGACATAGAAGGGAGATAAAAAAGTGATTGAGAAAGGTTTTGTTGCCCATGCTGGTAGGCGGTATTTCAGGGCGAAGGAAAACGCCGTAATATGGGCTACTGTAATTGACAGCCCTACATTTGATCTGCTGTTCAGGGAATGTGTGATCATAGGGGCAGAACTTGTTGATGCGCCTGTAGTAGAAGGTATGATATATGTACTGCGTCAGAACTTTGGCCGGTACTTGATCGTCATTATTGATCATGATTATGACAATGAGGAAAACGATCTTGCTTTGGCCGTATGGGTAGCGGAAGCAGAGGAAATAACAGCGGAAGAAACGAATGCGCATACAGTGAAGAAAACATTTCAAAGGGTGGGTATTTGTTTAAGGGAATATTCAAAAAGCGAACGTTCAGGAAGCGAACGCTAAAAGCGAACGTTCGCAAGGTGGGGAAGAACGCCGTATTTACTGGAAAGCGGCGGCTTCTCTGCCTTTTTTATTGCAGTACTTCGATACTGATAAATGCTGACATAAATACAGAAAAATACAGATATGTGGCCGGAGAACGGCGGGGCTGGTAGCAGGACACGCCATAAGCCCCATATAGCCGCTTTAATTCTGCTGCCCTATAAGAAACCCTAAGAATAGTTTTGTCGCTCATATGGGGCGGCAGGGCGCAAAGAAAAGACTGCTGCCACGCTGGGGATATGATGGCAGCAGTCTTTGGTGTGGTGCTTTATGGGCTGGCCGGTCAGCTTTGCTTGTGGGTGTCCGGCACATACTCCATTAAATCCCCAGGCTGACAGTTAAGATATTCACAAAGATTTGCTATGGTACGTGTATCTATGATCCCATAGCCTTGCTGTAATTTTTTTATAGTTTCAGTACCGACAATCTTATCTTTACGCAGACTGTAAAAGGTTTTTCCGTTGGTTGATAATAATGCTTCCAGTTTTTTAAAATTAATGCTACCCATCTATTTACCCTCTTTCTTTCAGTGATCCAGTGGGCGGTAGAATTTAAATCCACCTTCTCCATGTTACGCTATTATTATAGCATTTAGCACGTACTAAAGCTAGTGCCAATATGCACAAAGATAGTGTGAAATATACGTACTAACTTTAGTGAAAAAGTCAATAGACACGTACTAGAGTTAGTGCTATACTTATATCATAAACAAGAGATACAGAACAGCCGGGAAAGCCGAAAGCACCCGATACCGAAAGCCATATACCTGTGAGTGAGCAATGGAGCGATACCAATAGTCAGGAAGATGCTTTCGGGGCTGGAAGCTCTTGAAATCGAAAGGAGATTAAAACCATGACAGAGAGAATGATTGAGAACAGGGTAAAGAAATTATCCGCACTGGAAGAACAGATTGCACAGCTTCAGGAACAGGCTGACGCTATCAAAGGCGAACTGAAAGCAGACCTTGAAGAAAAGGGCCTTGACGAACTGAAAACAAAGAACTTCCTGATCCGCTGGAAAGAGATCGTAAGTAGCAGGCTGGATGGCAAGGCATTGAAAGCGGCGCTGCCGGAAATCTACAGCCAGTATTGCAGACCGACAAGCAGCAGGAGATTCACAATAGCATAACAGAAAATGCCCTTACCAGAGCCGCTAACTCTGATAGGGGCAAGTAACCCGGCAATCGTCAAATTGGGGTATGCAGGAAGTATAACACGCCTGCTGCCCCGTGTAAAGAGAGGTAGACAATGATTCCAGAATATTCAGGTAAGACATGGCAGCAGTCCATGAAGGGATCCGGGGAAGCGTTCACCATTCCCACGGATGACATTAAGATTTTCCCCTGCTTTGCAGAGCATCCACCCGGAGCGGATAAGATGCAGAGCAAGGCCCGGTATTTTGCAGAGAAAGGGGATCTGCAATCCCATATTATCCTTGACGGTGAAAACAATCTGATAGACGGCTATACAAGTTATCTTTTGGCAAGGCAGCAGGGCATCCGGCTGGTTCCTGCCAGATATGGAAAAAGGCAGATTATAAGGGCAAGCCATAGAGAGGGCGGCAAGCTGTACACATGGGAACTGCCGGAGAACCTCATTGACCGGGTATCTGCCGGGGATGCGGTGCTGGCACACACCCAAAAGGGCGTTACGGTGGTTATGGTGGCAGCAGTTGAGGAATACAGGCCGCAGGAGCATACAGAGCGGTTCAGGACAGTGATCAGGAAGAAAGGAACAGGTAACAGGGCATGAGCGGACAGGAAAGAAAAGCAGACACTATTTTAACAACTATTTCAGTAATGGCGGCTGACGCAAAGAACATTTTGGCCATGGCAGACCAGACACAGGAAGCGGCTGAACTGCATCCGTCAATAGGGGCGGCGATCCGTGTTGGAATTGAGTACCTGCACCAGATTGAACAGCTTGCGGATTCGTTTGAAAAATCAGCATAATGGCAGCAGGATTGAAAACACCGTCAAATAGGCGGTGTTTTCCGTTTCCCTTGTGTTATATCCAATGATAGGCTAAAATAGGCTATATGGGGCTTATATGAGTTATCAGAGGATAGAAACAGGGGGCTGCTGAAAGTGTCAAATAACTGGTACAAAAATAATGGATCTGATGCTGTCTGGTGGAAAGATACGCCGGATGCTGTGGGCGAATGGGTATTCAGTTTTGACAAAGAGCAGGAATTTAACCTTTTCTCCGATTATCCGCATAACCTGACCGCTGAACAGGTGCAGATTTTTGACAAAGAAAATCCTGAATGGGCTGAATTTTTCAAAAACAGGAAGTGAACTAAATGGGTGAAAAACTTCTACAGGCGTTAGATTTATATGAAAAAGCCTTTGATGATTCTTTCCCGACTGTTCCCATGAGTGGACACACGGAAGAAGAAATAATTGACATGATCAATAAATGTGTTTCTGCAAAGAAAGATGTTTATGATATGGGTTATCTGGATCTGGAAAAGGTTTATTGAAGGGGTGAAGTAATGCGGATGTATATTCCTGAATCTGAACTGAACAGCGCTGATAATATGCAGCGGATCGTGGATATATTGGATGAAGTGCCAGATACAGACTTGTATTTTCCGGGCATGGTGACGCTTGATGATGCGGTACAGGCGATCCGGGAACTGGGGGAAGATAAAATTGCGGATCTGCTTTGTGGCGGTGGTGCTGGTTCCTGATATGGTGGCATTTGCCACCCATTTGCCACCGTGCCACCGTACTTTATGGGATTCTATGGGCGGTAAACTGCTGAACTTCCTGAAAAAAGTTCAGTTTTAGGGGCTTATGGGAGTGCATGGGGCGTTAAAGGATAAGGCTATCTATAAACGGGGAATGTGGAGACGGTGTGTTTGTTGTCCCAATAAAAAGCAGATGATTATGTTGAGGTGGAATTGGAACTGGATATGACCAGTGCGGAGAGCAAAGGTGACTTATGTGGAGATTAAAGAATATGTGTTGAAAGAGCCTAATCTGTACATTGCGCAGGTAAAAACAAAATGTGGCATTATCGAGCATGAGAATTACAATAAATCAAAAATTATGCAAATAAAAAATATCGGTTTGAATGTCGGTATATAAGTGATATTTGTCGGTATACTGTGTATGACACAAATTGAGGTGATATGAAATGTCAAAGTATGTTGAATCAGAAACATTGGAACTGAAAGAAAAATATACTGATGTAATATGTAAAGAGGTTGTTTCGTTCTTGAATACTTCCGGTGGTACGATTGTCATTGGTGTTAAAGATGATGGAACCATTGTTGGTGTTGATAAAATTGATGAAACATTTAAGAAAATATCTGATATTATAACTACACAAATTGAACCAAATCCACAAGATGAAGTAAGTTCAGAAATTCGATTTGAAGATGGAAAAACATTGATTGTTGTTAATGTATCAAGAGGAATTAAGCATATTTATTGTCAGAAGAAATATGGTTTTTCATCTGTTGGTTGTACGATTAGAGTCGGAACAACTTGCCGAGAAATGACACCAGAACAGATTCGAATTCGATATGAAAGTAAATTCATTGATTCGGAATACATGTTGAAAAAGAGAGCAAGCCAGCAGGATCTAACATTTAAAGAATTGAAAATTTATTACAGCGAGAAAGATTATCATTTAGATGATAAAACTTTTGAAGCAAACTTAAATTTAAGGAATCAAAAAGGGGAGTATAATCTTTTAGCAGAACTTTTAGGAGATAGAAATAATATTCCTTTGATATTTGTGAAGTTTAGGGGAAAGGATAAGGCAGCAATTTCAGAAAGAAGTGATTATGGATACAGATGTATTATTACTTCTTATGATAAAATTAGAAATAGGCTTCAATCAGAAAATATCTGTATTTCTGATACAACAGTTAGACCAAGAAAAGATACTTATTTATTTGATTATGATTGTGTCAATGAAGCAGTTTTGAATGCTTTAGTTCATAATGATTGGACGATTACCGAACCACAGATTTCAATGTTTGATAATCGTTTGGAAATTTTATCACACGGTGGGTTGCCGAGTGGTATGACCAAAGAACAATTCTTTGAAGGAATCAGTAAACCAAGAAATATAACACTTATGCGAATTTTTCTTAGCATGGGATTAACTGAGCATACAGGACATGGAATACCAACAATTGTTAAAAAGTATGGAGAAGAAGTTTTTGAAATAGAAGATAACTATATCCGATGCACAATTCCGTTTGATGAAGCAGTTTTGGATAAGTCAAAAAATGAAAATGTCGGTTTGAATGTCGGTTTGAATGTCGGTTTGAATAAAACTGAAAAGAAAGTGGTTTCTTTGCTGATAGAAGATTCGGAATATACTTCTGACGAGTTGGCTGCAAAGATAGGCGTGACAAAAAGAACCATAGAGCGAGCATTTATCTCTTTGCAGAAGAAAAAAGTTATAGAAAGAATTGGTTCAAAGCGTGATGGAAGTTGGATTGTCATTAAATAATTGTCAAGTAAAATTCAACGGCGGTGATATTAATATGTAATTGGTTTGGGTAAAGAACAATAAGATTTTTGAAGGAGATCTAGTGAGAGAGTCAGTTGTTGTAAATTTTGCAGCAACTGTATTGGACGGAAAAATCTATCAGGTTGCTTATTATAATTTGAAAGAAAGTTATGCTGCAAATAAAGAGAAATTCAAAAGCAATACCTGACATGCAATCGCAGAAAATGTCAGGAAGACCGGAGGTTCTCCTGATACAATGGGATCACAGAACAGGAGGAAAAGTGTATGAACTGGATATCGGGGATTCAAAGGGTGTTTGGGATTTTATGCGGTTTTACATTGGGCGATATGTGCGGATGCGACGGCTGTCTTTGGCAGCGGAAGAGTTGATTCATACTGACGAAAAGGTCATTGATATCGCTTTGAAGTACGGCTATGAAACACCGGAGAGTTTTACAAGGGCTTTTGTGCGTTTTCATGGCGTTACCCCTACGGAAGCCAGACATGGCAAAAACATCAAGTCTTTTTCCAGACTGTCTGTAAAACTTATTTTAACAGGAGGCAGTATGATGGATTACAGAATAGAAAAACTGAATGCCTTTCAGGTGATCTGTAAACGAAAAACGGTAGGCAAACCGGCAAGTGCAGAGGCAACAGCAGATATCTCAGCTTTTTGGGCTGAGTGTCAGGCTTTGGGTACAACCGAGGACATAATTGGTTACTTTCCGACGGAACCGAAGCTGAAAGGATTATTGGGAATTTGTTTTTCGGGCGATATGAATGATAATCATTTTCCCTATGGCATTGGCGTAGAATATGATGGAAGGCCGGTCTTGCATGAGGATTTGGAGATTGTGGAAATTCCGGCATATACTTATGCAGTTTTTACCTGTAAAGGAAGGATGCCGGATGCTTTTGTGGAAACTTACCGGAAGATTGTGACTGAGTTCTTTCCGCAAAATGACCGGTACGAATACGGTCAGGGAATTGAGTTGGAGGTGTACCCGTCAGAGAAAGTGGATGATCCCAATTATACATGTGAAATCTGGATCGCGGTAAATGAAAAATAAAGGAAAAGCTCATAGAGCATGAGAGCTGAAAGCTAAAATGCAGCTTACTGTTGTTTGAAAATGATATTACAGATAACAGGAGCTGCATTTTTGGCTCTGCAGGAAAGGAATTGCATTTAAACTTCTTGTGTATTATGATGATAGCAAAGCTTCCTATGGGACGGAGTATGAGAAAAAGGGGAAATTAAAAATGTATAAGAAAAATGCGGGGAAAGCCTTGATTCCTTTCTGGATTTATTTTGGAAGTCTTGTCATAGGGGATATTTTATTCTTTATCTGTCCGCTTATTTTGTTTTTATTTTTTCCTATTGCCCTTTTATGTGTGATCCTTTGGATTGTCATTGTTTATTTGGTGGGAAATGCCGTTCAAAAAAGAACCAGACAGAATAAACTATGGAAAAGAGCCGGAACAGCATTTGTGTGTTCCTCTCTGGTGGTGCTGATCTTTCCGGCCAGTGTGCTAATAGATGATTATATAAAATGGAATCGATGGTATTTGGGAAATTTTTTAGATAGTTTCACAGACATTACTGTGGTTATGATACTGGTTATTCATATTTTGGTTTTCTGGATCGGGGAAGAAATGCAGCGCCTGGAAGCCAGAACGAAAAAGGAGGATTTTAGAGATGGAACATGATAACAGACCTTATGTACCATGGAAATTGGTGGATGATTTTATGACAGCGGTGCTGGCAAAGCTGGGAGTGCCGGAGGATGAGGCAAGATTATGTGCGGATGTATTGCTGGAAAGCGACAGGCGGGGCATTGAAAGTCATGGATGCAACCGTTTTAAACCTATTTATGTGGATCGTATCAAAGCGGGTATCCTAAATCCCGTGACGAAGATTGATATTTTGCGTGAAACGCCAACCACAGCAGTGTTGGATGCAAATGACGGAATGGGTATGGTTGCCAGTAAAAAGGCGATGGATCTGTGTATAGAAAAAGCACATACGTATGGAATGGGTATGGTGGCAGTCCGCAATTCTTCTCATTATGGAATTGCCGGATACTGGGCATCTATGGCGGTCAAAGAGAATATGATCGGTATTACCGGCACAAATGCAAGGCCTTCTATTGCGCCCACATTCGGAGTGGAAAATATGTTGGGAACCAATCCCTTGACCTTTGGTATGCCTACAGATGAGCCGTTTCCGTTTATGCTGGACTGTGCTACATCAATTATTCAGAATGGCAAGATTGAATATTATGCCCGTATCGGTCATGATACCCCAGCCGGTATGGTGATCGGAAGAGATGGTTCTGACCTTACAGACAGTGCACAGATACTAAAAGATATCCGCAGTCAGAAAGCTGCTTTGGCGCCGCTGGGCGGTATCGGAGAACTGTTTGCGGGGTATAAAGGCTATGGATATGCTACGGTAGTGGAAATATTGTCCGCAGCGCTGCAGTCCGGTCTGTTTCTTCGGGCACTGGATGGAAAGGATGAAGATGGCAAGATCCGTCCGTATCATTTGGGACACTTTTTTATGGCCATTGATACGGAGGCATTTATGGGAGCGGAAGCATTTAAAAAGACCTGCGGAGACATCCTAAGGGATCTTCGGGGTTCTCAGAAAGCGCCCGGTCAGGAACGCATTTATACAGCGGGTGAAAAGGAATATGAGGTTTGGATGTACAGAAAAGACAAAGGTGTGCCGATGACAGAGGCGGTGCAGAAGGAATTTATTGAAATGCGGGATGAATTAGGGCTGACAGCATTTCACTTCCCATTTGAAGAAAAAGAGGTTGTGTGATGCATACTATTAAAAAACGTTTATTTGATCTGCAGGATTTACCGTATCAAGCTTTTCAAAGCAAATTAATACCGACTGTGGATCCTAAAACCGTGATTGGCGTGCGGACGCCTCAGCTTCGAAAGCTGGCAAAGGAACTGGCAGGAAGTGAGGAAGCAGAAGAATTTTTGAAGGAATTGCCGCATACCTATTATGAGGAAAATAATCTGCATGGATTTTTGATAGAGAGTATAAAAGATTATGATACCTGTATCCGGGAACTGGATATCTTTTTGCCCTATGTGGACAACTGGGCGACCTGTGATATGATGGCCCCCAAAGTCTTCAAAAAGCATTTGCCGGTTTTTATGGGAAAGATAAAGGAATGGATTGCATCCGGGGATACGTATACGGTGCGGTTTGCTATCGGGATGCTGATGAAGTTTTATCTGGACGAGCATTTTTCGCCAGAATATCCGGAACTGATTGCTGCCGTTCGCTCAGAGGAATATTATGTTAAAATGATGATTGCCTGGTATTTTGCGACGGCTCTTGCAAAGCAGTACGATGCGGTACTGCCCTATCTACAAGAGCAAAGGCTGGATGTGTGGACACATAATAAAGCAATCCAGAAAGCGGTGGAAAGTTATCGGATTACGCCAGAGCAGAAAATGTATTTAAAAGGTTTAAAAGTGAAAGAAAAGGCGAAAGCCCGTTCTTGACACAGAAATACGGCTGATATAATATTTATTAAAATGTGGATATAAAAATAGAGGAGGAGCATGAGGTTGGAAAATAAGGGAAATAAGAAAAAAATGATTGCTACCGTTTGTGCCGGCATACTGGCCTTTGTCGTCATAGTGGGAGGGGTATTTTTTCTGATTCGGAAAAACAGCTGGGAGAGTCCTGAAGAACTGCTTCTTACCTATATGGATCATGTTTCTCATCAGGAATATGAAGAAATGTATGCCATGCTGGATGTGGAATCTTCCGGCAATATCAGTCAGGAAGAATTTACAGAGCGGAATTCTGCTATCTATGAAGGGATAGAGATGCAGAATATGAAAATAGAAATTACCGAATACAATGAGAAGCGGCATACTGTAACTTATCAGACAACCTTTGACACAGCTGCCGGTTCTATGAACTTTGAAAGCAAAGCACTTTTTCTGAAGGGAGAGAAAGGTTACGAGCTGGTCTGGAATGATTCTCTTATTCTTCCCGGCCTGGAACGCGCAGATAAAGTGCGGGTTTCCAGAACAGAGGCAGAACGCGGTGAGATAGTGGACAGGAACGGTCGTTTGCTTGCCGGAAAAGGAACTGCTTCTTCGGTAGGGATCGTGCCGGGAAAACTGGAGGATCGGACAAGTGCAGTTCAGACTATGGCGGAATTATTGGACATGGAGCCGGAAGCCATTGAGAAGAAACTGACAGCCTCCTGGGTAAAAGAGGATACCTTTGTTCCCGTAAAAACCATTGCCAAAGTAGATGAGCGGGATCTGCTGGCGCTGGAACCGGATGAAGATGTGATGAAAGAAAAGGAACGTCAGGATCAGCTTCTTGCTATTCCGGGTGTTATGATTACCAATACGGAAGTGAGGGTGTATCCTTTTAAAGAGGCAGCAGCCCATCTGGTGGGCTATGTGCAGAATGTTACCGCAGAGGATTTAGAAGAACATGCAGGGGAAGGCTATACTGCTAACAGTGTCATTGGGCGAAGCGGTATGGAAAGTCTTTATGAAAAAGAGCTGAAAGGACAAGATGGCTGCAGAATCTATACGGAAGATGCAGAGGGCAATGAAAAGGCAGAACTGGTGAATACACCGGTACAAAATGGAGAGACGATACAGTTAACCATAGATGCCGAGCTGCAGAATGCTTTATATGAAGAGTTTAAAGAGGATAAGAGCTGTTCGGTGGCAATGCATCCTGAAACGGGAGAAGTATTGGCGCTGGTCAGCACTCCGTCTTACGATACGAATGATTTTATCCTGGGCATGTCAACAGAAAAATGGGATGCTCTTAATGGAGATGAAAATACACCGTTGCTGAATCGTTTTCGTCAGACCTGGTGTCCCGGATCTTCGCTGAAACCTGTGATTGCGGGAATCGGACTGGAAACCGGCGCGATTGATCCGTCAGAGGATTATGGAAGTGAGGGATTAAGCTGGCAGAAAGATTCTTCCTGGGGATCTTATTTTGTAACTACCCTTCATGAAGCCGCACCGGCTACTCTGGAAAATGCACTCCTTTATTCGGATAACATATATTTTGCAAAAGCAGCTTTGCGGATCGGTGCAGAGAATCTGGAGACTTCTTTGTCGCAGCTGGGATTTGGGGAAGAAGTGCCGTTTCCCATTAAAATGACAGAGTCTCAGTATACCAATGCAGAAGGGCTGGAGACGGAGATCCAGCTGGCAGACAGTGGTTACGGACAGGGACAGATGCTGGTAAATCCACTGCATATGGCATGCCTGTATTCTGCATTTTGCAATGAGGGAAATATGATTCAGCCATATCTGCTTTGTCAGGACGGCGTGGAGACGGAATACTGGATAAAAAATGCATTTTCCGCGGATACCGCCCGGCAGGTTCTGGAAGGACTCAAAAAAGTAGTAAATGATGAAAATGGAACCGGATACGCGGCCCACAGAGGAGACATGGTTCTGGCCGGGAAAACGGGAACTGCAGAGATCAAAGCTTCACAGGATGATACCTCCGGAACAGAATTAGGATGGTTTGCTGTTTTCACAACAGAAAAGACCGCAAGCCCCATTTTGCTTGTCACCATGACAGAAGATGTAAAAGGCAGGGGCGGAAGCGGTTATGTGGTAGAAAAGGATAAAAAAATTCTGGATAACTGGTTTGAGGGAGTCTGGTAGAAGCGCTTTAGAAAAGAATCATTTTCGCCTGTAAAACGAAGGATAAGAGGAGCGATTGAGCATGAATAAAAAAGAACTGGCATTAGAAATAATAGACCGTTTGAAACAGGAATACCCTGATGCCGGCTGTACTCTGGATTATAATGAAGCCTGGAAGCTGTTGGTGAGTGTGCGTCTGGCTGCACAGTGTACCGATGCCCGTGTGAACGTGGTAGTAGAGGATTTATATGCCAGATATCCGGATGTAAATGCTCTGGCAGAGGCATCACCGGAGGATATCGAAGAAATCGTAAGACCCTGCGGTTTGGGGCGCAGCAAAGCCAGGGATATCAGTGCCTGCATGAAAATTTTGCGGGACACTTATCAGGGAAAGGTGCCGGATGATTTTCAGGCGTTGCTAAAATTGCCGGGGGTAGGAAGAAAAAGTGCCAATTTAATCATGGGAGATGTATTTGGAAAGCCTGCTATTGTGACAGACACACACTGTATCCGCCTGGTAAACCGAATGGGTCTGGTTGATGGAATAAAAGAACCGAAAAAGGTAGAGATGGAACTATGGAAGATCATTCCGCCGGAAGAGGGAAGTGATTTTTGTCATCGTCTCGTGTATCACGGACGGGATGTCTGTACTGCCAGAACAAAACCGCATTGTGACAAGTGCTGTCTGCAGGATATCTGTGAAAAGAAAATATAAATTTTCGAATTTTAACGGATTCGTTTTCAGACAAAAAAGGAGGTATCATACGGATGTATGATACCTCTTTTCAGTTATCAAACAATCATTAGAATTCGATTGCGCCTACAGCTGTTTCTACGCGTTCTACTAAAGAGCCATCTTTAATCATAGCTTCGATTGCGTTCAGATCGCCGTATAATGGACGGTCACCGTTCAGTGTAGCAACTTCTTCACGGATTCTGTTGTAAGCTGCTGCGGTACCTTTACCCATCTTATCTTTGTTGCCTGCCATGTCGATAGCCTGGCAGATACACATAAGTTCAGATGTGATAACACGTCTGGAGTTAGCAACGATATCTCTTGCTTTTCTAGCTGCGATAGTACCCATAGATACATGGTCTTCCTGGTTCATGGAAGATGGGATACTGTCAACAGATGCTGGATGAGCCAGAACTTTGTTTTCAGATACATGAGCTGCTGCAGAGTACTGTACGATCATGAAACCAGAATCAACACCACCGTTTGTAGCCAGGAATGCTGGTAATCCACTTAAATCAGAGTTGATAGCACGTTCAACACGACGTTCAGATACGTTACCCATTTCAGCTGCTGCGATTCCTAAGAAGTCAAATGGCAGAGCCATTGGCTGTCCGTGGAAGTTACCACCGGAAATACCTTCCATTGTTTCTTTGAAGATAATTGGGTTATCTGTTACAGCATTTAATTCGATTTCAACACGACCTTTAACGTAGTTCAGAGCATCTTTACTTGCACCGTGAATCTGTGGACAGCAACGAAGAACGTATGCATCCTGTACACGAAGTTCACCCTGACGTGTTACGTTTTTGCTTCCCTCTAACAGCTGACGAACGATACGGGAAGTATCTTTCTGTCCCTGATGAGGACGAACAGCGTTAAGACGGTCATCCATAGCATCAATAACACCTCTGTGTGCTTCGAAGTTTAAAGCAACAGCGATATCTAATACTTTCATTAACTGCAGAGCATCGTACAGAGCCAGGGAACCGCAAGATGTCATAGCCTGTGTACCATTGATCAGAGCCAGACCTTCTTTTGCAACTAATTCGATAACAGGGATTCCTGCTTTTTCCATAGCTTCAGCGCCTGGTAATACTTTGCCTTCGTATTCAGCTTCTCCAAGGCCGATCATTGGAAGAACCATATGAGCCAGAGGAGCTAAGTCACCACTTGCACCCAGAGAACCTTTCTGTGGGATCTGTGGAGTAACGCCTTTGTTCAGCATATCGATTAATGTCTGAACAGTTTCTAATCTAGCACCGGAGAAACCTTTAGCCAGGTTGTTTACACGGAGAAGCATGATACCTCTGGCTTCTTCTTTAGAGAACGGATCGCCGTTACCTACAGAATGAGTAATGATTAAGTTTCTCTGTAATAATTTACAATCATCCTGTCCGATCGTAACGCTACTGAATTTACCAAAGCCGGTAGTGATTCCGTAAACAACACGATGTTCTTCTACTAAATCGTCAACAACTTTACGGCTTGCAAGAACTTTTTCTTTTGCTTCGTCAGCCAGGACAACTTCACGTCCGTGTCTTGCTACGTCAACAAACTCCTGCAGTGTCAGGGTTTCACCTGTAATAATAACTGGTTTCATAATTGTAACACCTCATCCTTTTTTTCTTTTAATCATACGTCATGAAGTGTCAATGAAACGTCAAAAATTATAAAAAAATATATTTATATAGAAAAATTTTGGATGATTTTTATGATTCCCAGTAAAAAACGTATATTTCCTTCCGTTAAAGTGTATATACTCTGACGCCGTTCCGGATCAAAATTCAGATTAGGCAACAAAGTGGAAAGGATTTCCTCTGTTTCCTGCATAGAAAAATTTGTAAGCGGAATGATCTCCAGCCAGTTTTTTTGGAGCATCGGTCCCAGTCCTTCTTCTACTTCTGTTTCATATTCTGTCAGACAGGTACAGATAAGCCGTATTTTATGCACTCCAAACGTACAGATAAGGCGGTTAAGAAGCAAAAGGCTGGATAGTTCCATCCAGTGGATATCGTCGATAAACAGAACGACCGGAGTCCGGGCTGTTAAAGCTTCAAAAGCATGAGTTAAAGAATTCCTCAGCTGCCAGTAGGAAAGTTCCTCCAGTTCTGATTCGTGAAAAGCAAGGGAGATTCCCTGTTGTTTTAACTGTTGGAAAATGGGAAGCCAGGGGCCTTTGCCGGAGATTTTTTCCTTCGGTGAACAGGAGGTAAATAAAGAGACAGATGAAAATCCCGCTGCTGCGTGCATGCTTTGTTCTAAAAGCTGTGATTTTCCGCATCCGGATTCTCCGGAGAACATGAGACACGGGGAAGCAGGAAGCAGAGAAAAATCAGAGATAGATTCACTGACCTGGTATATTTCTGCAGTTCGTCCGTAAAAATAATGACTTTGTTCCTGCACGTTCAGATTTTCTTTTACATGGAGGATTCGGTCGTATAAGGCAGATGTTTCTGATGAAGGCGAGATTCCTAGTTCCTGTTGGAACGTGTTTTTCATTTCATTATAGAAACAAAGCGCCAGATTATAATGTCCGTTTACGGCACAGATATCCATGGCTTCATAATATAAATCTTCATTATAAGGATCTTTTTTGAACAGAATTTTGCTGTAGTGCTTGATCTGTTCCGCATCTTTCTGTGCGTCTGCCTGATAAAGCCTCTGCTGTACGGCCTGGATATACATGCGATTATATTCTTCCTGCAGCTGCGTAGTCCATTCTTCAAATTCGTACGCATTTTTCACGTGAAAATGTGACAGAATTCCGGTATCTCCATATTCCAACACGTTATCTGGCGTAACGGCATCCCAGTCCACCCGGAGAGGAAAATCCGGATGAAATGCCAGATGTGTCCGATCATGAATTTCCAGACAGTCCGGACCAAATACTTTTTTTATTTGATAAAGAGCTTCCCGAAGGCTCTTGCGGCCCGACGTTTCATTGGTATCCGGCCAGAGCATCTGCACGATTTCCTGTCGGGTAGCGGTTTTTTTGACGCATAAATAGTAAAAAAGTGCTTCCATTTTTTTATATGGAAAAGCAATGGGTACACCGTCTTGTTCTACATGAGGTGTTCCCAGCAGATGTACAAAAATGGATTCCATACATTTCTTCCTTTTTATGAAATTTTGTCGATAGAGGATAATATATAAAAAATAATGATATTAATGACAATATTATAATGGAAAAACGTCAAAAATGCTATTCCCAAATTTGAGAATAGGTTTTTAAAATTCAGGGATGATAAATAAGAACAGCATGATTTGAGTTTGTAAGAACAGCAGGAGGCATTGCTATGAAAATTTTGTTTTATGACACAAAACCATACGATAAGAAATCTTTCGAAAAACAAAGAGAGAAGTATCCTCAGATTCAGATTGAATATCTGAAAACAGACCTGGCGCCAAAGACCGCGATTCTTGCCAAGGATTATGATGCGGTATGTGCGTTTGTGAATTCTGACGTGGGGACGGAAACCATGAAAAAACTGGCCGAATACGGCGTGCATTTGGTATTGATGCGTTGTGCCGGGTTTAATAACGTAGATTTGGATCAGGCAAAGGCCTGCGGTATTCAGGTGAGACGTGTGCCGGGATATTCGCCGGAGGCAGTGGCCGAATACGCGATGGCACTGGCTTTGATCTCTGCCCGGCGTATGCACAAGGCTTATGTAAAGGTAAGGGAAAATGATTTTAGTCTCAATGGCCTGATGGGAATCAATTTTTACGGAAAGACGGCGGGAATTGTGGGCACCGGTAAGATTGGCGCGGCCATGGCCAGGATCTGCAGGGGATTTGGTATGCAGGTGCTTGCCTATGACGTATACCAGAATCAGGATCTGGATTTTGTGGAATATGTGACTTTTGACGAATTATTGAATCGTAGTGATCTGATCTCTCTGCACTGTCCCTTAACAGATCATACGTACCATCTGATCCATTATGATACGATTATGAAAATGAAGACCGGTGTGGTTTTGGTTAATACTTCCCGTGGCGGTCTGATAAAAACAGAGGATCTCATTGAGGGCATCCGGGCAAAAAAATTCCATGGAGTGGGTCTGGACGTATATGAGGAGGAGACAAAAAATGTATATGAGGATCGCTCCCGTGAGATCATGGAACATTCCACAACCGCAAGACTGTTGTCTTTTCCAAATGTGGTCATTACATCACATCAGGGATTTTTTACCGAGGAAGCATTGAAGGCGATCAGTCAGGTGACACTGGATAATGCCATGGCATTTTCAGAAGGGAAGGATGACGGCAATCGTATTATATAAAAAAAGTATTCCTTATCTGCCGGAAAAATGGTATTCTATATACAGAATGGGTGAATGAGAGATGGAGGATAAGGATTATGAAGATACAACAATTGCACCAGATGTATTTTAGTCCTACCGGGACAACGAAGAAGGTGCTGGAGATATTGGCCCAGGAAATAGGCAGAAATGGGCAGCAGATCGATTTAACCCTGAAACAGGATGTGAAGTATCATTTTACTGCCAATGATGTAGTAGTATTTGGAATTCCGGTATACAGCGGGCGCGTGCCGAGAACGGCAGTTGAGCGTTTGACACATTTGAAAGGTGAGAATACACCGGTTATTTTAGTAGCTGCCTATGGAAACCGGGCATACGATGATGCGCTCCTGGAATTAAAAAAACTGATGGAAGTACGGGGATTTCTGGTGGTGGCAGCCGTTGCTGCAGTCTGTGAACATTCTATCGTACCGTCCATTGCAGCGGGTCGTCCGGATGAGGCGGATGTGAAAAAAATAAAAGAATTTGCACAGCAGATTATGAAAAAGATAGATGCCCTGCAGTCCTGGAAAGAGATGCCAAAGCTGGAGGTAAAGGGCAATCCTCAGTTTTGTGAATATAAAAATGTTCCTTTAAAACCAAAGGCATCCGCATCCTGTGTCAAATGCGGCATCTGTGCAGAAAATTGTCCGGCGGGGGCCATATCCAAAGAGAATCCTTCCCTGACCGATACAAGTCTTTGTATTTCCTGTATGCGTTGTGTACGCAACTGTCCGAAGCAGGCCAGAAGTGTATCCGGCATTATGCAGATGGCAGCCAAAATGATGCTGCAGGGAAAGTGCAAGCAGCGGAAAGAACCGGAGCTGTTTGTATAATTTATAAGATTAGGAAAATGTGAGTTGTTTGGAGATAAAAATCATGAGATTAAAAAATACTTTAATTGTTGTAAAAGATATAGAAAAATCCAAACAGTTTTATCACGATTTATTTGGCCTGGAAATGGTATTGGACAATGACGGTAATATGATTTTGACGGAAGGTCTTGTGCTCCAGCAGGAAAAGATCTGGAAGGACTTTCTTAAAAAAGACATCATTGCAGAAAGTAATTCCTGTGAATTATATTTTGAAGAACGTGATATAGAAGCATTTATTGAAAAACTTGAAAAGCTATATCCCTCGATTCAATATGTGAATAGGCTTATGACCCATAGCTGGGGACAGAAGATTATTCGATTTTATGATCTGGACGGTAATTTGATCGAAGTAGGGACTCCGATGATCTTTGCGTGATAAGGCTTTTATTCGGGTCGGGAGAGCGAGATGACAGACTGGATTAGAGGCTGAATACTTTTACAATCCGTGAAATCTATATGTTTTCCGTAAGTTTTCAGCAGCTGTCTGTCTTCGTCCCGCAGGGTATTTGGTTCTTTTTTTAATAGCATATGCCGGAGCATGGCCATCATGGATCTGTGGATGAAATGCAGGCGGGAATAATCCATGCTGCCCCGCAGATGAAAGATTTGAACCTGGCGGAGTATTTCCGGTGAGAGTGTTTTTGCCATAGCTTCTCTGATGTGAGAAACGTTATCCGGATCTTCCGGGTCTGCGATTCCACAGGTGAACAGGATTACTTTTTTATCAGAGAGAAGCTTCCAGTTTTGGGCGATCCATTTGATACCGCTCATACCGCCGGCATAGAGGCCGCCTCCATACAGGATCACTTCATATTTTGCAAAGTCCCGGGGATGAAACTCTTTTCTTTTAAAGAGCGGACAGGTAAGTTCCTCGGCAATCCACTGGGCATAACGTCCGGTTGCACCATATTTGGATTCATATATGACAACTGTTTGATACATAAAGGGATCATCTCCTTAATAATGGGATTATAGAACTGGCACACTTGTGCCTTTTCTTTTTTTATAGTATACTGTGTGAAAAGAAAAAGCAAGATATGGCATAAAAGTGCTACAAAAGCTGTTTTTTGTGCCATATACGAAGGGTATGTATGGATGGACATAAAAGACAGAGAGAACAGTCGGCAAAGATGATAGAGACGGCCATGTTTGCGCTGCTGCAGGAAAAGGAGTTTGCGCAGATTACGGTTTCGGAGATTGTAAAAAGGGCGGATGTAGCCAGAAGGACATTTTACCGATTATATGAAAGCAAGGAAGATGTGATACATTGCTATTTTGATCGGTTGTGTCAGGACTACCGCAGCACCTGTCCTGCGCTGGAATATTATGACTTATCCCGGATTGCGAACGATTATTTTGGTTACTGGTATCAATACAAAGAACTTTTGATGCTTATGAGCCGGTGCGGTCTGCGTGAAATGCTTTATTATGAAATCAGTCGTGTATCAGAAGATATTGTAAAGAACCGGATCGGCTGCGGAGAGCTTAGAAACGGACAGGAAGCAGGCTTTTTTGCTTCTTATTCCACAGGAGGTTTCATCTTGCTGCTTCACCGATGGATAGCAGAAGGGATGAAAGAGTCTCCGGAGCAGTATGCCCAAAAAGTCAGCAGTGCAATTCTAAAATTTATCAGACCAGAGACAGAAAAGAAGGAGTTGGAATCATATGGATTTTAATCAGATTGGGAAAGTACAGAAAGTGAAAGCATGTATCGATAAGTTTCAGGAGAACCATCCGAAGTTTCCTTTGTTTTTAAAGGCTGTTTCTCAGGATGCCTTAAAAGAAGGAACGCTGATGGAGATTACGGTTACCACACCGGATGAAAAAAGTTATTGTACGAATATCCGGATTAAAGCAGAAGATATGGAATTGATGGAGATGCTGAAGGAAATAAGAAAATAAATTTGTTTTTCTACCATTTTTATGAGTAAAAATGCTATACTGGATACAGAATTTGATAGATGTGAAACAGGAGGTAATGATATATGCAGGAAGTTTTAAAGGTTTTAAAAGAAAGAAGAAGTATTCGTAAATATACGAAGGAACTGGTGAGTAAAGAAGTGCTGGAGCAGATTCTGGAGGCTGGTATGTATGCGGCAAATGGAAAAAACTGTCAGGCGGCTTCTATGGTGGTGACGCAGAATCCTGAGCTGATAGCAAAGTTATCGAAACTGAATGCGCAGGTGATGGGTACCGATACGGATCCATTTTATGGCGCACCTACCGTTGTCATGGTATTTGCAGATCCTGAGCGGCCTACCTGGCTGCAGGATGGCAGTCTGGTCATGGGGAATCTTATGAATGCGGCGCATGCATTGGGTGTGGATTCCTGCTGGATCAACCGGGCGACAGAAGTATTTGATTCCGAAGAAGGAAAAGCCCTGATGCGTGATTGGGGCATTGATGAACGTTTAAGAGGCGTGGGCAACTGTATCCTGGGATATCGGGATTGTGAATACCCAAAAGCAAAGCCCAGAAAAGAAAATTTTGTTACCTGGGTAGACTAAAGGAGCCGGAATCGTTATGTTAAAAGGAAAATGTGTATTATTGGGAGTCACCGGCGGTATTGCGGCTTATAAGGCAGCTACGTTAGCGAGTATGCTGGTAAAGCAGCACGCAGAGGTTCATGTGATCATGACCCGCAATGCGGTAAATTTTATTACTCCTATTACATTTGAGACATTAACCGGAAACAAGTGTGTCGTAGATACTTTTGACCGGAATTTTCAGTTCCATGTACAGCATATTGCACTGGCGGAAAAGGCAGATGTAGTTATGATCGCGCCCGCATCGGCAAATGTGATCGGCAAGCTGGCAGGCGGTATTGCAGATGACATGCTGACGACTACGGTTATGGCCTGTACCTGTAAGAAGATTCTGGTTCCGGCTATGAATACGCATATGTATGAGAATCCTGTTGTGCAGGATAATTTGAAAAAGCTGGAGCATTACGGGTATGAAGTTGTGAAGCCGGCCTGCGGCAGGCTGGCGTGCGGGACTGTGGGAAACGGCAAGATGCCGGAGCCTGCAGATCTGATCCCTTACATTTTAAAAGAGATTGCGTTTGTGAAGGATATGGCGGGCAAGCGTGTGCTGGTCACTGCAGGCCCTACACAGGAGGCGGTCGATCCGGTTCGTTACCTGACCAATCATTCCAGCGGCAAAATGGGGTATGCGCTGGCTAAAATGGCAATGTTAAGAGGTGCTGAGGTAACACTGGTCAGCGGTCCGGTCAGTATTTTGCCTCCGCCGTTTGTGAAAGTAGTGCCGGTTACCAGCGCAAAGGATATGTTTGATGCGGTAACCTCTGAAGCAGAAAAGCAGGATATTATTATAAAAGCAGCAGCGGTGGCTGATTATCGACCATCTCATGTGAGTGATCAGAAAGTAAAGAAAAAGGATGGAGAATTGAGCCTGGATCTGGAAAGGACCGATGATATCCTGAAATATCTGGGAGAACATAAAAAGCCAGGGCAGTTTTTATGCGGTTTTTCTATGGAAACCGAGCATATGATCGAAAACTCCAGGGCTAAGCTGGAGAAGAAGCATCTGGATATGGTGGTGGCCAATAACGTGAAGGTTGCCGGTGCAGGATTTGCCCTGGATACAAACGTGGTGACACTGATCAAAGCAGACAGTATCGAAAGTCTGGAGCTTATGACAAAAGAAGCAGCAGCAGGAAAGATTTTAGATGCCATTATCGGTTGATTGGCATTTTGCAGAAGAGGGGTATCCTCTTTCTTTGGCGGGGAGATTTCCCCGCCGTTTTTTGTGCAATGGAACACGTATGTATTTTGGAAGATGCAATTTGGTATTTCACAAGTTTTTGTATGGACAGAATGAGGCATAATATGGTATAAAAACAATGTAATTGTATTGTATCTCTTCGGAGAATAATAACAAGGAGGAAAATTGAAGATGGAAAAAATGGTAAAAGACACACGCTGGATGGTAAGTGTGGCACTGATGGGAGCAATCGTGATTCTGCTGGCGAATACGCCGCTGGGTATGATTCAGCTTCCGATTATTAAGGCGACAACGGTACATATTCCAGTTATTATCGGAGCGATTTTATTAGGCCCTATGGCAGGAGGACTTCTGGGAGCGGTATTTGGGATCTGTTCTATGATCAGCAATACGATGGCTCCTACTCTTTTGTCCTTTGCTTTCTCCCCGTTTTTAAGTACAACGGGACTGGCTGGTGTAGGGAAAGCGTTATGGGTTTCCATAGGATGCCGGATTTTAATAGGTGTAGTAGCCGGATGGCTTTGGATTTTATTCAAAAAGGTGAAGATGAATTCGCTGATCGCTCTCCCTATTACAGGATTTTTGGGCTCTATGACGAATACAGTTACCGTTATGGGAAGTATTTATCTTTTGTTTGCACAGGAGTATGCCCAGGCAAAAGAGGTAGCTGTTACCGCGGTATGGGGTCTGGTTATGGGAACCGTAACAGCGTCAGGAATTCCGGAAGCCATTGCAGCAGCGATTCTGGTTACAGCCATTGGAAAAGCACTGCTGAAGTTTTTAAAACCGGATGTGCTGTATAGGAAAAAAGTAGGAGAACGCGCATGATATTAGCGATTGACATAGGAAACACGCATATAGTAATTGGCTGTTTTGATCAGGAGAAGATCCGTTTTGTGGAACGTATGGCAACGGATAAGAAAAAAAGTGAATTGGAATATGCCATTAGTTTCAAAAGTGTATTGGAAATCTACGGGATTCAGTCTCATGAGGTGAAAGGCGGGATTATCTCATCTGTGGTGCCCCCCATTACCAATGTGGTAAGGGATGCGGCGGAAAAGATTATCCATGGAGAGGTTCATATCGTAGGCCCGGGTCTGAAAACCGGCCTGAATATCCTCATTGACAATCCGGGGCAGCTGGGCAGTGACCAGGTAGTAGATGCGGTGGCCGCATTAAATGAATATCCGGTTCCGCTGATGGTGATCGATATGGGAACTGCAACCACCATTAGTGTGATCAATGAGAAAAAGCAGTATATGGGAGGTATGATCCTTCCCGGTATCGGCATTTCTTTGAATGCGTTGGCAGAGAGAACTTCTCAGCTTCCGCATATTACTCTGGAAGCGCCGAAGCGGCTGATCGGCAAAAACACCATAGAATGTATGAAAAGCGGTATCGTACATGGGAATGCAGCCTGTATGGATGGCATGATTCAGCGGATCGAAGAGGATCTGGGACAGAAAGTAACGGTCATTGCCACCGGAGGACTGGCAAAGGTGATTGTCCCTCATTGTAAGAGAAAGATTATTTTGGATGATGATCTTCTTTTAAAAGGTTTGCAGATTATTTATAAGAAAAATAAAGAGTGAGAAGGGATACGGTTATGTTATCATTTTCAAATGATTATTCAGAAGGAGCCCATGAGAGGGTGCTGCAGCGTCTGATAGAGACGAATATGGAGCAGCTTCCGGGTTATGGAAGTGATCCGTACTGTGAGTCGGCAAAAGAGAAGATCCGTGCGGCCTGTGAGTGCCCGGATGCAGAAATTTTCTTTTTGATGGGAGGAACCCAGACAAATGCAGTGGTGATCGATGCGATGCTGCAGCCTTATGAAGGCGTTGTGGCGGCCGCCACCGGACATATCAGTGTACATGAGGCCGGTGCAGTGGAGTATGCCGGACATAAAGTACTGGAGGTATCTCCTTATCAGGGAAAAATTTTGCCGGATACTCTGAAGGATTGTTTGGAAAATTTCTGGGCGGATGAGAATCATGAACACATGGTATTTCCGGGAATGGTATATATTTCTCATCCCACAGAATATGGAACTTTATATACAAAAAGGGAATTAGAGGAGCTTTCTGCTGTCTGCAGATCTTATCAGATCCCTTTATATCTGGATGGAGCCCGTATGGGATACGGTCTGGTGGCAGAAGGGACAGATGTGACCCTTCCGGTGATCGCGCAGTGCTGTGATGCATTTTATATCGGCGGAACAAAGGTGGGAGCACTCTGCGGAGAAGCGGTTGTTTTCACAGGAGCTCATAATCCAAAGTATTTTATGACCCGTATGAAGCAGCACGGTGCGCTTCTTGCCAAAGGACGTCTGCTGGGGATACAGTTTGATACGTTATTTACAGATCATTTGTATCTTAAGATCGCGGGACATGCTGTCCGGATGGCCCAGATATTAAAACAGAGATTAAAAGAGAAAGGCTATTCTTTCTTTTTGGATTCGCTCACCAATCAGCAGTTTGTTATTATGGAAAATGAAAAACTGAAGAAGTTGGCGGATCAGGTAGTGTACAGCTATTGGGAAAAGTTTGATGAAGATCATACGGTTATCCGATTTGCCACCAGTTGGGCAACAAAAGAAGAAGATATTGATCGATTAATGGAATTATTATAGAAAATACTTTGTTCTGCGGGAGGATGGACCATGACTGAAATGTCTATGGTAGAAAAAGCCAGGAAATTTGCTTATCAGGCACATGATGGTCAGAAGAGGAAAGGAAAGGATACCCCCTATATTGTACATCCCTGCGAAGTGGCTGAGATTCTGGAACAGGCCGGATGCAGACCGGAGGTCATTTGTGCAGGATGGCTCCACGATACAGTGGAAGATACCGGCACCACACTGGACGTGATCGCCCGGGAATTCGGCAATTTTGTGGCGGAACTTGTGGCCTGGTGTACAGAAGATAAGAGAGGAACCTGGGAGGAACGAAAAAAGCATACGATTTGTCTTTTGGAATCCCAGGAAATTCCCAGAGATGCCATGATGGTAATCTGTGCAGATAAACTGTCTAATTTAAGAAGTCTGTCTCGGGATTATCAGGTTGTGGGAGAAAAATTATGGGAGCGATTTCGGCGTCCAAAAGAATACCAGGGCTGGTATTATGGCGCGATACAGGAGAGAATGGGCTCTCTTCGGGATACTTTTATTTATCAGGAATATAAGGATTTGTATCAGCAGGTTTTTCAGTATCAGGAAGCGGTTTGTAAATAAATAGGGAAAAGAGGAATGGCAGTGAATGAACGGGAAACGGTAACACATGATTTCAGACCGGTATTTGACAGGAATTCCAGAGTGCTGCTGTTGGGCACCATGCCATCGCCGAAATCCAGAGAACAGGGATTTTACTATGGACATCCCCGGAATCGTTTTTGGAAAGTATTGGCAGATGTATGCCGGGAAGAAATGCCGCAGACCATAAAAGAGAAGAAAGCGTTTGCTCTGCGTAATCATATTGCTGTGTGGGATGTGCTGAAAAGCTGTGAGATCCGTGGCGCGGATGACAGCAGTATTCGCAATCCGGTAGCCAATGATATGGAGGAAGTGCTGGGCAAAGCCCGGATCCGTGCCATATTTGCCACAGGAGGAAAGGCGGCAGCACTGTATCAAAAGTATTGTTATCCTAAGACCGGGATTCCGGTGATCACGCTTCCATCCACAAGCCCGGCAAATTGCCGGATCTCTTATGAGGAATTGTATCAGGCTTACAGCCAGATAAAAGAATATTTATAATTTGTTTTTTGACAGGCTCCGGTTGTCCGGAGCCTGTTGTGTGATGGAACAATCGGTATTTTGGTTGTTGGAATTACAAAAATCTGATAGAATGAGGAAAAGATAATCGGGAATAGTATGAGATAGAAAGGACGGAAAGAAAGATGAAATTTATTTCTTGGAATGTCAATGGACTGCGCGCCTGTGTGCAGAAAGGTTTTGAAGATATATTCAGCAAGCTGGATGCTGATTTTTTCTGTCTGCAGGAAACAAAGCTGCAGGAGGGGCAGATCGATCTGCAGCTGGAGGGATATGAACAGTACTGGAATTATGCTGTGAAAAAGGGATATTCCGGCACGGCTATTTTTACCAGACATACTCCTCTTTCCGTGTTTTATGGGATAGGAATAGAAGAACACGATCAGGAAGGCCGTGTCATTACATTGGAATATGAAGACTTTTATATGGTAACGGTGTATACCCCCAATTCGCAGAATGAACTGGCGCGTCTGCCTTACCGTATGCAGTGGGAAGATGACTTCCGTGCATATTTAAAGTCTTTGGATGAGAAAAAACCTGTAGTAGTCTGCGGAGATATGAATGTAGCGCACACAGAAATAGATCTGAAGAACCCTAAGACGAATCGGCGTAATGCAGGATTTACCGATGAGGAACGGGGCAAGTTTACAGAACTTCTGAATGCAGGTTTTGTTGATACCTTCCGCTATTTTTATCCGGATGCGGAGGGGATTTATTCCTGGTGGTCTTATCGTTTTAAGGCCAGAGAAAAGAACGCAGGATGGAGAATTGACTATTTTTGTGTCTCTGAACGTTTAAAGGAACGGCTGCAGGGCGCAGCGATTCATACGGAAGTTATGGGTTCTGACCACTGTCCGGTAGAAGTACAGATCGATTTTGCGAAAGGGTAAAAGAATGGATATGAAGTATTGTGCCGAGTGCGGCACAAAATTAGTGGAAAAGCCGGACCGGGAGGGGAATTTGGTGCCTTACTGTGAGACCTGCCAGAAGTTTCGCTTTCCTGTATTTAATACGGCAATTATTGCGATTATATTGAATCCTGCTCAGGATAAAGTGCTGCTTATCCAGCAGTATGGAAAGAAGGATAATATTCTGGTTGCCGGTTATGTAAACAAAGGAGAGAATTTAGAACATGCGCTGGCAAGAGAGATACGGGAAGAACTGGGAAGAGAAGTAATTGCGTATCAGTATATGAGCAGTCAGTATTTTGCGTCTTCCCAAACCCTGATGTGTGCCTATGTGTGTCAGATTGATGAGGAAGATCTGAGTCAGATCAACTATGAAGTAGACCGGGCCGCCTGGTTTGATTTTGTGGATGCGGTGAAAAAGATTAAAGATAAAAGCCTGGCGCAGAAGTTTTTAATAGAAGCGTTAGAAGATCTGAAAATGCATCATTTTGAAATATAAGAGGCTGTGAAAAGACCCATCGGAATCACCGATGGGTCTTGCTTTTTAAATATGAGAGGAGACCATCTGTTTTACTTCGGGAATAGCGGTGAGAACCGGATACAGGACGAAAGTAAGGATCAGTCCGCCTGCTCCCTGGATCAGATTGGCCGGTACGCTGGCCAGAGCGGCCGGAACTCCGTATAAAAAGATTTCACAGATGCAGTATCCGCCGACAACCAGGATCATATCCAGGATGCCGCAGATGGCAATGGCAAAGGCGCGGCTTTTATGTGCGGCAGCACGGTAAGCATATGCACTGCATAGGGCAATCAGGCCTTTAATGGCGAAGGTAATCGGGACATAGATAAAATATCCTCCCAGCAGATCTGCCATGGCAGAGCCGATGCCTGCTGCCAAGAGACCATAGGCGGGGCCTAAGACAATACCGGATAAGATTACAATAGCGTCACCCGGATGAATATAACCGCCGGTTCCCGGTGTTGGTATTTTAATAATCATCGTTGCCACGCAGGCAAGGGCAGCGAACAGGGCCGTCATAACTAGTTTCTTTGTATTATCTTTCATTGGTACCCCTCCTTAAGTTTTACTTGTTGATGGTAATATACTACCAAATTGGAATGGCGAAAATAGCCAGTTTTATAAAATTTAACCATACCAGATTTACCAGAATTTCTGAGAAAATGGGTGTAAGTATTTCGTTTTAATGTTATAATACTCTATTAGATGATTTTAGTTTGACCCAACGGATTTATATCTGTTTTTTATTTTTAATGTTTTAGGAGGCTTTATGGAGTTTAAGAATTTACCCCAATATGAACTTATTATGCAGGAAGATTTACCGGACATTCAGTCGACAGGGTATTTGCTCCGCCATAAGAAGAGCGGGGCGCGGGTAATGCTGGTGAGTAATGAGGATGAAAATAAGGTGTTTCAGATCGGTTTTCGTACACCGCCTGCAAACAGCACCGGTGTGGCACATATTCTGGAACACAGTGTCCTGTGCGGTTCCAGGGAATTTCCGCTGAAGGATCCGTTTGTGGAATTGGTGAAGGGATCTCTCAACACCTTTTTGAATGCGATGACGTATCCGGACAAGACAATCTATCCGGTGGCCAGCTGTAATGAACAGGATTTTAAGAATCTGATGCATGTATACCTGGATGCTGTATTTTTCCCTAATATTTATGAAAAAGAAGAGATTTTCCGTCAGGAGGGCTGGACCTATCATTTAGAGAATGTGGAAGATCCTATTACGTATAATGGCGTTGTATATAATGAAATGAAAGGCGCATTTTCTTCTCCGGAGGACGTGCTGGACCGGGCTATTTTGAATTCGCTGTTTCCGGATAATACCTATGCCAATGAATCCGGCGGTGATCCGGATGTCATCCCGGAATTGAAGTATTCTCAGTTTTTGGATTTCCACAGCAGATATTATCATCCGGCTAACAGCTATATCTATCTGTATGGCAAGATGGATATGGAAGAACGTTTGAAGTGGATGGATGAAAAATATTTATCTTTATATGATGCGATTGCAGTGGATTCTGCAATTCAAAAACAGGAGCCATTTACAAAAAGAAAAGAAATTGTGATGGATTATCCGATTTCTGAGAGTGAGCCGCAGGAAGATAACAGTTATCTGTCCTGGAATGTGGTCATAGCAGACAATCTGGATCCAGAGCTGTGTGTGGCCTTTGATGTACTGGATTATACTCTGCTTTCTGCGCCGGGAGCACCCCTTAAGCAGGCGCTTTTGGATGCAAAAATCGGAAAAGATATTATAGGGTCTTACGAGGATGGGCTTTGTCAGCCGTTTTTCTCGGTTGTAGCGAAAAATTCCAACGAAAAAGATAAGGGGCGCTTCCTGACCGTTATAGAAGAAACCTTATCTTCGCTGGCAGAAAACGGACTGGATCGGGATTCTCTGGCAGCGGGCATCAATTATCTGGAATTCCGGTTTAGGGAAGCAGACTTTGGTTCTTATCCAAAGGGGCTGATGTACGGAATTGATGTTCTGAGCAGCTGGCTGTATGACGATACGAAGCCATTTGTGCATTTAAAATTGCTGCAGGTATTTGAAAATTTGAAAAAGAAAGCAAAAGAGGGATATTTTGAAGAACTGATCAAAAAGTATTTGCTTCACAATACCCATGCTTCTGTGGTTATCATCAATCCAAAACGGGGACTGGCGGCAGAGCGGGAAAAGGCTTTGGAAGAGAAACTGGCTGCATATAAGGCTTCCTTAAGTCAGACGGAGTTAGAAGAGATGGTGCGCAGAACCCATGCCCTGACTGCATACCAGGAGGCAGAAGAGGATCCGGAGAATTTAGAAAAAATCCCCATGCTTCGAAGAGAAGATATCAGCCGTGAGTCTGTAACTTTTTACAATGAAAAACGGAAAGTGGGAGATACAAATGTCCTGTACCATAATATTTACACCAACGGGATCGGATACCTGACGCTGCTTTTTGATACGGAACAGGTGCCGGATGAACTGGTGCCGTATATGGGTATCTTAAAATCTGTACTGGCTTATGTGGATACGGAGCATTATACTTACGGACAGCTGTTTCATACCATAAATGCCAATTCCGGCGGTATCAGCTGCGGTCTGCAGGTCTTTAACGATGCCCATAACAGAGAAAAATGTAAGATGGCCTTTGGGGTACGCAGCAAAATGCTGTATTCAAAGGTACCGTTTGTATTTGATATGATAAAGGAGATTCTTACCACATCTAAGCTGGATGACGAAAAGCGTCTGTATGAGATTGTGGCTCAGATGAAGTCCAGGCTTCAGATATCTCTGGGAAGAGCCGGACATTCTTCCGCATATCTTCGCGCGCTGTCTTATTTCTCTCCCAGCGGATATTTTCAGGAACAGACCGGCGGAATTGCATTTTATAAACGGATTGATGACCTGGAATGTCACTTTGAGGAGAGAAAAGAGGATTTATTTGCAAAGTTAAAAGAGCTGATGTTCTATATTTTCCGCCCGGAAAATCTGATGGTGGATTTTACCGCAGATGAGGAAGGGTATGGATATCTGGCGAAAGAGCTGGAAAGCTTTTCAGAGATTCTGCATACACAAGACGTACAGCCGGGACATATGGAATACCGGTTTGTCCGGAAAAACGAAGGCTTTAAAACCTCCGGTCAGGTACAGTATGTGGCCCGTGCGGGGAACTTTGTAAAAGAGGGTTATGAATATACGGGCGCCCTGCGGATCCTGAAAACGATTTTAAGCTATGAATATTTGTGGACGAATATTCGAGTGAAGGGCGGCGCTTATGGCTGTATGAGCGGTTTCCGCAGATGTGGTGACACGTATCTGGTATCCTATCGGGATCCTCATTTGTCCAGAACACTGGATGTGTTTGAGGGGACACCGGACTATATCCGGCAGTTTACCGCGGACGAGCGGGAGATGACCAAATATATTATCGGTACGATCAGTGAACTGGATGTGCCCATGAATCCGGCCGCAAAGGGTGCCTTGTCCCTGTCTGCATATTACAGCCACATTACAGAAAAAGAGATGCAGCAGGAACGGCTGCAGATCCTGGACGCACAGCAGGAAGATATCAGAAAGCTGGCGGATATTGTGGATGCAGTGTTGAAGGAAGAAAATCTCTGTGTCATTGGCGGAGAAAGTAAAATCGAAGAAGCAAAAGAATTGTTTAACGAAGTGAAATATTTGTTATAAATAGAGAGGGACTATGAGAGAAGATTATAAGTCAGGATTTGTGGCTATTATCGGACGCCCGAACGTGGGAAAGTCTACGCTTATGAATCATCTGATCGGTCAGAAAATTGCGATCACCTCGAATAAACCGCAGACGACAAGAAACCGTATCCAGACGGTGTACACCTGTGAGGAAGGCCAGATTGTATTTCTGGATACGCCGGGGATTCATAAGGCAAAAAATAAACTGGGAGAATATATGGTAACAGTGGCCCAGCGTACATTAGATGATGTAGATGCAGTTATGTGGCTGGTAGAACCCAGCACCTATATTGGTGCGGGGGACCGGCATATTCTGCAGCAGCTGGCAAAATGCAAGATACCGGTGATCCTGGTCATTAATAAAGTGGATACGGTACCGAAAACAGAGGTGCCGGCGGTGATCGATACTTACCGGAAAATGATGGATTTTGATGAGATTGTTCCGGTTTCCGCTCTGCGTGGGCAGAATCTGGATGAATTGCGCCGCTGTCTGTTTCAGTATCTGCCTTATGGCCCTCAGTTTTACGATGAGGACACCGTGACGGATCAGCCGATGCGTCAGATCGTGGCGGAGCTGATCCGTGAAAAAGCACTGCGCACGCTGGAGGAGGAAATTCCCCATGGAATTGCAGTTGCGATCGACAGTATGAAGGAACGGCCGGGCGGCCGTATGGTAGATATTGAGGCTACCATTATCTGTGAGAGGGATTCTCATAAGGGAATTATCATTGGAAAACAGGGTTCTATGCTGAAGCGGATCGGCAGCGGTGCTCGTATCGATATTGAGAAAATGCTGGATCAGAAAGTGAATCTAAAGCTTTGGGTGAAGGTGAAAAAGGACTGGAGAGACAGTGACTTCCTTATGAAAAACTTTGGATATGATAAGAAAGAGATTTAAAACATGAGTGAAAGCATTACAGTTACCGGAATGATACTGTCAGCCATGCCGGTGGGCGATTACGATAAAAGACTGGTCTTGCTTACCAAGGAAAAGGGTAAAATAACGGCATTTGCCAGGGGCGCCAGACGGCAGAACAGTCCGCTGCTGGCCGTGTCCAATCCTTTTGTTTTCGGCAGCTTCATGGTGTATGAAGGGCGCAGTGCTTATCAGCTGGTACAGGCGTCGGTAAAACAGTATTTTACCGAACTGGCCCTGGAGCAGCCGGGGATTTACTATGGATTTTATTTTCTGGAACTGGCGGATTACTATGGAAGAGAAAATGTGGATGAGAGACAGATGCTGAATCTGCTTTTTCTGACGCTGAAAGCGCTGCTGCACAAAAAACTGGATAATCGTCTGGTCCGATACATATTTGAGTTGAAAACCATGGTATTAAACGGAGAGTATCCGCAGATGTTTGAATGTGTGTGCTGCGGCAAAAAAGAAAATATTTCTGTATTTAGTATTGCAAAGGGCGGCATGCTGTGTCCCCGGTGTAGTCAGGAGGCTCTGGATGGGATGCCGGTCAGTGATTCCCTGATATATACCATGCAGTATATCGTGGCCTCTCCGCTGGAAAAGCTGTTTACGTTTCAGGTGACGGAGGATGTGCTGGATCAGCTGGGGCAGGTGATGAAGCGGTGCATGGGACGGTGGATCGACCGGAAACTGAAAAGTCTGGAAATTTTGGAACAGCTGGTGGGCTGAATCACTCATATGTAACAGTCCAGCTCGCGCCATTCGCAAAGGCAACGCTTCAGCCGGTAAGCCACAGGTTGCCTGTGGCTTACGCGCTTCGCCGTATGCCAAATTATAAAAATAGCCGTTTATATGCGAGCATAACACGTCTATTTTTGTAATTTGTCTCCCGGCTGAATCGTTATCGCATCGCAAAAATGCGGGTTACTACTTTACATTCCCGGTTTTAACGGGTATAATATCAAATTATAGTGCGCGCTACTGACTTTCTGCGCGAAAAAGAAGAACACCTTTTAGAAAGATGAGGAGAATATACTATGGAAAAGACAATGGAAAAGATCGTTGCGCTGGCCAAAAACAGAGGTTTTGTGTATCCGGGTTCTGATATCTATGGCGGTCTGGCAAACACATGGGATTATGGTAATCTCGGTGTGGAATTAAAGAATAATGTAAAAAAGGCATGGTGGCAGAAGTTCGTAATTGAAAGCCCATACAACGTAGGTGTTGACTGTGCTATTTTGATGAATCCACAGACATGGGTGGCTTCCGGACATCTGGGCGGTTTCTCTGATCCGCTGATGGACTGTAAGGAGTGCCATGAGCGTTTCCGTGCCGATAAACTGATCGAAGATTATTGTGAAGAGCATGATATTGCACTGGAAGGTACCGTAGATGCATGGTCTCAGGAACAGATGAAGGCTTTCGTAGAAGAGCATCAGGTTCCATGTCCCAGCTGTGGAGCACATAACTTTACAGATATACGTCAGTTCAACCTGATGTTCAAGACATTCCAGGGTGTAACAGAAGATGCAAAAAATACAGTATACTTAAGACCGGAAACTGCTCAGGGTATTTTTGTAAACTTTAAAAATGTACAGAGAACCTCCAGAAAGAAGATTCCGTTTGGTATCGGCCAGATCGGTAAATCTTTCCGTAATGAGATCACACCGGGTAACTTTACATTCCGTACCCGTGAGTTTGAGCAGATGGAACTGGAATTCTTCTGTGAGCCGGATACAGACCTGGAATGGTTTGCTTACTGGAAATCCTTCTGTATCAACTGGCTGCATTCTCTGGGCTTAAAAGAGGATGAAGTTCGTTATCGTGATCATGAAAAGGAAGAACTGAGCTTCTATAGTAAAGCAACTACAGATATTGAGTTCTTATTCCCATTCGGATGGGGCGAGCTTTGGGGTATTGCCGACAGAACCGATTACGACCTGACACAGCATCAGAATGTATCCGGACAGGATATGTCTTATTTTGATGATGAGAAAAAAGTAAAATACGTTCCGTATGTAGTAGAACCTTCTCTGGGTGCTGACCGTGTCGTTCTGGCATTCCTTTGCAGCGCATACGATGAGGAAGTTTTGGATGCAGAAAAGAATGATGTACGTACTGTACTGCATTTCCATCCTGCACTGGCTCCGGTTAAGATCGGCGTGCTTCCGCTGTCTAAGAAATTAAGTGACGGTGCCATGAAGATTTACGAGCAGCTGTGCAAGAAGTATAACTGTGAATTCGATGACAGAGGCAATATCGGTAAACGTTATCGTCGTCAGGATGAGATCGGTACTCCATTCTGTATCACATATGACTTCGAGTCTGAGACAGATGGTGCGGTAACCGTACGTGACCGTGATTCTATGGAACAGGTGAGAATTAAAATAGAAGAACTGGATGCCTATTTTGCAGATAAGTTTACATTCTAGTTTTAAATAACAGATCCGGCATGTATGCGAGTGAACATTCGGAAATAAGCAAAAAAGTATCCCTCAAGTGATGAAACTTGAGGGATACTTTTTATGTACTTTATTCTTTTACAGGAAGTGTCCAATATCAGCAGGTTGCGCCGCCGACTACAGTCAGACCCAGAATTTCTGCTTTTTTCTCCAGCAGTTCATCGCTAAGCAGCATTTCCTGTACCTTTTCAAAACCAATGCGGTTGATGGTATCGGCAAAACGTTCTCCTGGAATACCTTCGGAACGGAACAGCAGGATAGCCTTTTCCACAGTGTCCAGAACTTCCTGTTTGTCAGTGAAGATTTTGTCTAACATCTGACCATGGGCGACTTTTTTGCCCCAGCGACCGCCTATATATATTTTCCAGCCGTAGGTGCCGTTGTCGTTGCAGTGGAAAGGACACTTGCCTACACAGCGGCCGCAGTTGTTGCACAGCTGCGGATCAATGACCAGTTTGCCGTCAATGAGTTTAGCAGCGTGGATCGGACAGGCCTTTTCTAACTGACAGACTTTGCAGCCCCGGCATTTGTCCATATCGTATTCCAGGATCCTGGCGCCGATGATACCCAGATCATTCAGGTTAGGCTTTACACAGTTGTTAGGGCAGCCGCCTACTGCAATTTTAAATTTATGAGGCAGGGAAACGGAAGCATAGCCCTTGAAGAAACGGTTGTGGATTTCTTCGCTCAGAGCATAGGTATCGCACAGGCCGTATTGGCAGGTGGTACCTTTACAGGAAACGACAGGCCGTACTTTGCTGCCGGTTCCGCCGGTTTCCAGTCCTGCTTTGGCTACATAAGCCCGGAAAGCATCGATGTCGTTGTAATCGATACCGGAAACTTCAAGGGTCATACGGGTAGTCATCATGATGTGACCATCTCCATAGAGTTTGGAAGCTTCGGAGATAACAGAACATTCTTCATCGGTGATGCGTCCGTTACGGGTAATGATACGTCCGTTAAATTTGTTGGTGCCTTTGTGCTGCAAAAATCCCAGCCCTTTGACGCGTTTGATATCATCAGGTGATAAGGTACAGCTTTCGCCTGCAGGTGCAGCGGTTTTCCCCTCCAGCTTGTTGATGAATTCTTCCAGTGCCTCTGCAGTTAATTCTACAGCGGCAACACAGCGGGATGTTTCCGTTTTGTACCTTGCAGCCAGGGTTTTGCAGTCTGTAGTCTGACAGTCCAGTTTCGCTTCAAAGGAAGAAACAAACTGACCGCACAGAGCGTTAAAGTCTTCCCGCTGACCATACATACGGCTTAAAACACCGATAGCGCCAGCCAAACCTCCGCAGGTACTGCCGCAGCCCATACCGGTACGGAATCCGGCAAAAAGCTGAATTTCACTTTCCGTTAATTTTAGATCATAGACGTCGTTAGCTGCCAGCAGGATCCCTTCGGCACAGCTTTTTCCCATTGTGCCGTAATAATATGAAGCTTTTTCTCGTAACATACGAATTCCTCCCAATTATTTAAAGAATTTGACCATGTTAAATATATTAATCATTATAACAAACACCATGATGCCCTCTAAACAGAGTGTTGCCTGATGGTTATCAATTTTTTTATTAATGCGGCGTCCCACTTCACTGCCCGCAATGCCCAGAAGCATCATTCCCAGCAGGACCGTACTGTCAAATACCGGAATACCATCAGACAATATGGTCTTCATAACACTGGCCAATTGGCTGAACAATACGATGAACAGACTGTTTTGCGTAGCTTTTTTTGTGGGCATAGAAAAAAAGTAGCACAGGATCGCCACGTTAAACGGTCCGCCTCCGATTCCCAGAAAGGCTCCTAACATTCCCAGCGCCAGTCCGATCACCAAAGTTAAAGGAGTTGAGGAGATCTGCCGGGAAGGGATCTTGTCTTTGCGTATCGTATAGATGAGAGTAGCAAAGGTTGCGACTAATAACAACGCTGCCTGTACGCCTCCGGCAGTATTTTGATTGGCAAAAAGAGCTGCTGTCATAGTGTACAGCTGTTTTCCCAGCAGGCCTCCTATGGCGGCGCTCACTGCCAGGATACTGGTGCTGTGCAGCTCCAGTTCAGCATCCTTTTTCAGGAAACTCTTTCCCACACTCCAGCAGGACATGGTAATTACTGTACAGCCGGACAAGAAAGTGATGGTTGCCACGGACATAACGCCCGCAGCATCTAATACAGGTTTAATGATAATTCCGCCGCCCATGCCGCAGAGCGTGCCGAGAACACAGGCGAAAAAGGTTATCAGATAACAGATCAACCAAATCATGGATTTCACTCCTTTGCGTATCCAATATAACCATTGAACAGTTTTAGTATAAGTCAGTTTAAAATGGATGTCAATTAACGATTTGCTATGATACAGGATGCAGAAAATGATAAATATTTATGTAGAAAGATTCGTACAGGCAGATTCTTGCATATATATAGAAAGAAAATATTGAAAATAATTTACATGTTTGTTATAATACTCTGCGTGTGTATAAGAATAACAGTTGATAGAATTGTTCAGGAGGAAATAATTATGACGAAAAGGAATGTTATAGTTGGACAGTCCGGCGGCCCAACGTCTGTTATTAATTCCAGTTTAGCCGGCGTGTACAAAACAGCTGTAGAAAGAGGATATCATAAAGTTTATGGTATGGTACACGGTATCCAGGGCTTATTAGAAGAAAAGTATGTGGATTTATCGACACAGATTAAGTCCGATCTGGATATTGAATTATTAAAAAGAACACCTGCCGCTTTTCTGGGATCTTGCCGTTATAAATTGCCGGAAATGAGTGACAAGCCGGAAATTTATGAAAAAATTTTTGAAATTATCGAAAAATTGGACATTGAATTGTTTATTTACATTGGCGGAAATGATTCCATGGATACCATTAAAAAATTGTCCGATTATGCCGTTGCAAAAGGATATACACAGAAATTCTTAGGCGTACCGAAAACTATTGATAACGACCTGGCGATCACAGATCATACACCGGGATTCGGCAGTGCGGCAAAATATATTGCAGCTTCTACCAAAGAGATCATCCGTGATGCGGAAGCTCTGGCTACAAAACAGAAACCAATGATTACTGTAATTGAAGTCATGGGACGTAATGCAGGATGGCTGACAGGTGCAGCAGCCTTGTCCAGGATGGAGGAATGTTCTGGTCCGGATCTGATTTATCTTCCGGAATTTGCATTTGACAGGGATATTTTCCTTGAAAAGGTGAAGGAACTGCTGACACAGAAACCATCGGTAGTAGTTGTTGTGTCAGAGGGCATCAAACTGGCTGACGGACGTTATGTATGTGAACTTTCCGGCGGTGCAGATTATGTAGACGCTTTTGGACATAAACAGCTGCAGGGTACCGCTTCTTATCTGGCTACCTTCCTTTCTGGAGAACTGGGCATCAAGACCAGAAGTGTAGAATTCTCTACTCTGCAAAGATGTGCTTCCCATCTGGCATCCCGTACCGATGTGGATGAAGCGTTTATGGTTGGAGGAGCCGCTATTAAGGCTTCCGATGAAGGTAAGTCTGGTCAGATGATCCTGATCAAACGTGATTCCGATGATCCATATATCAGTGATACAGATATTTACGATGTACATGACATTGCAAATGCGGAAAAAGTAGTTCCGGAAGAATGGGTAAATGAAGACCATACCTATGTAACAGAAGAATTCATTTCCTATGTAAAACCACTGACTCAGGGTGATGTATTTCCGATCACAGTCGATGGTCTGCCAAAGCATCTGGTATTAAAATATTAATTGTGCCGAAGGGCGTATTTTTCTCAGGGATATGCAGCGTATACTGTATATCCCTTTTTCTATGCAAAGGATCAGAAATGATAATATTGTACTAATATAGGAAAATATAGGATAAAAAATGGCATAAAAAACCATATCGAATACTTGACTATCCCCTATCTTATGATAGAATAAACTGTGTGGAAGTCCGACATAGACTTGATTTTCGGACGGACACGCTGGCTCAATAAAATATAAAAATAAATCTACATTTAGGAGGAAATTTAAATGGCAAAATGGGTTTATATGTTTACTGAAGGTAACGCTACCATGAGAAATCTTCTTGGTGGTAAGGGTGCGAACCTTGCTGAAATGACAAACCTGGGTCTTCCTGTGCCGCAGGGCTTTACAATTACAACAGAGGCCTGTACACAGTATTATGAAGACGGAAGAAAAATCAATGATGAGATCATGGAACAGATCATGGAAGCCATCGTTAAGATGGAAGAAGTTACCGGTAAAAAATTCGGTGACCTTGAAAATCCTCTTCTTGTTTCTGTACGTTCCGGTGCAAGAGCATCTATGCCTGGTATGATGGATACCATTCTGAATCTGGGTCTGAACGAAGAAGTAGTAGAAGTAGTTGCTAAGAAAACCGGAAATGAAAGATGGGCTCGTGATTGCTACAGAAGATTTATCCAGATGTATTCCGATGTAGTTATGGAAGTTGGTAAAAAATACTTCGAAGAGTTAATTGATAAAATGAAAGCGGAGAGAGGCGTTACACAGGACGTTGATCTTACAGCGGAAGATCTGAAAGAACTGGCTAATCAGTTTAAAGCAGAGTATAAAGAGAAAATCGGTGCTGATTTCCCGGAAGATCCGAAGGAACAGCTGATGGGTGCGATCAAAGCCGTATTCCGTTCCTGGGACAATCCACGTGCCAATGTTTACCGTCGTGACAACGATATCCCATATTCCTGGGGTACAGCAGTTAACGTACAGGAAATGGCATTCGGTAACTGGTCAGATGAATCCGGTACCGGTGTTGCCTTTACCCGTGATCCGGCTACAGGCGAGAAGAAACTGATGGGTGAATTCCTGCTTAACGCACAGGGCGAAGATGTAGTTGCCGGTGTTCGTACGCCACAGCCGATCGCTCAGTTAGCTGAAGTTATGCCGGAAGTATTCGAGCAGTTTACAAAAGTATGCTCCACTCTGGAAAATCACTATAGAGATATGCAGGATATGGAATTTACTATTCAGGATAGAAAACTGTATATGCTGCAGACACGTAATGGTAAGAGAACTGCTCAGGCAGCTCTGAAAATTGCCTGTGACCTTGTTGACGAAGGCATGAGAACAGAAGAAGAAGCGGTTGCTATGATCGATCCCCGTAATCTGGATACACTGCTTCATCCGCAGTTTGACGCAGCTGCATTAAAGGCTGCTACACCGATGGGTCGAGGTCTTGGGGCATCTCCTGGTGCTGCCTGCGGTAAAATCGTATTTACAGCTGAAGATGCTGTAGAATGGGCTGCAAGAGGAGAAAAGGTAGTTCTGGTTCGTCTGGAGACATCTCCGGAAGATATTACAGGTATGAAATCCGCACAGGGTATCCTGACCGTTCGCGGTGGTATGACCTCTCACGCTGCTGTAGTAGCTCGTGGTATGGGTACTTGCTGCGTATCCGGCTGCGGCGATATCGCTATGGACGAAGAAAATAAGAAATTTACATTAGCAGGCAAAGAATTCCACGAAGGAGATGCCATTTCTATCGATGGTACAACCGGTAATATTTATGACGGACTGATTCCTACCGTTGATGCTAAGATCGCCGGTGAATTCGGAAGAATCATGGATTGGGCAGACAAGTTCAGAAGACTGAAAGTCCGTACCAATGCAGATACTCCGGCAGATGCTAAGAAAGCACGCGAGCTGGGTGCAGAAGGTATCGGTCTTTGTCGTACAGAGCATATGTTCTTTGAAGAAGACAGAATTGCTGCATTCCGTGAAATGATCTGTGCAGATGCAGTAGAAAAAAGAGAAGCAGCTCTTGATAAGATCCTTCCATATCAGCAGGGCGACTTCGAAGCTCTTTATGAAGCGCTGGAAGGCAATCCTGTTACCATTCGTTTCCTGGATCCGCCTCTGCATGAGTTCGTTCCGACAGAAGAGGAAGATATCCAGAAACTGGCTGATGCACAGGGCAAGTCTGTAGAAGAGATCAAGACATTGATCGATGCTCTGCATGAATTTAACCCAATGATGGGTCATCGTGGATGCCGTCTGGCAGTTACTTATCCGGAAATTGCTAAGATGCAGACAAAAGCAGTGATCCGTGCAGCAATCAATGTACAGAAGGCACATGCTGACTGGAGCGTGAACCCTGAGATCATGATCCCGTTAGTTGGCGATGTAAAAGAATTAAAATATGTAAAGAAAGTAGTTGTTGAGACAGCAGATGCAGAAATCGCAGCTGCAGGCGTGAACTTAGAATACGAAGTGGGTACCATGATCGAGATTCCGAGAGCTTGTCTGACAGCAGATGAGATCGCTGCAAATGCAGACTTCTTCTGCTTCGGTACCAATGACCTGACACAGATGACATTTGGTTTCTCCCGTGATGATGCAGGCAAATTCCTGGATGCATACTACGATACCAAGATCTTTGAAAATGACCCGTTTGCAAAACTGGATCAGGATGGTGTCGGCAAACTGATGGAAATGGCTATCAAACTTGGTAAACCAGTAAATGAACATCTGCATGTTGGTATTTGCGGTGAGCACGGTGGAGATCCGTCTTCCGTAGAATTCTGCCATAAAATTGGTCTGGATTATGTATCTTGTTCTCCATTCCGTGTGCCGATTGCAAGACTGGCAGCAGCACAGGCAGCTATCAATGAAAAATAAAAATGAATTGATTTAGGGCGATACCCAATAGCAAAACCACAATAGAAAAATTGACCCTGCAAGAGAAGTCTTGCAGGGTCTTTCCCCCCAAAGGGGAATGGTTCATTATGATTATGACAAATGTGTGATATCTATTTGTATTCTTCAGTTTACCAGCCTGCGTTGCAGGCAAGTGAGATAAAGAGAGGAATTTACCGACTATGGTTTTTTCATCAACAGTTTTTCTTTTTATGTTTTTACCCTTGGTTTTGGGAATTTATTATATACTTCTTAGACGTTCACGAAAGCTGCAAAATGTGTTTTTGCTTATAGCAAGCTTGTTTTTTTATGCATGGGGTGAGCCAAATTTTGTTTTGATAATGGGGTTGTCTATTGTAGCAAACTATATTTTCGGACTATTAGTAGACAAGCTTACCCGAGGGAAAAAGGTTGTCCTTTTGTTCACCGTCCTATTTAACCTTAGTATATTGTTTGTATTCAAGTATTTAGTTTTTACACTAAATAATATCAACACATTGTTTAATAGTTCATTACATATTCCAAATATTGCATTACCAATTGGTATTTCGTTCTTTACTTTCCAAGCCATGTCCTATGTATTTGATGTATATTATGGCATGGGGGGGGGTACAGAAGAATATTTTGAATGTGGGATTATATATCTCGTTTTTTCCACAACTCATTGCCGGACCAATTGTTAGATATCAAACGATTGCGGATGAGATTAAAAACAGAAAAGAAACATTAGAAGATTTTTCCAATGGATTCGTTCGTTTTACAATTGGTATGTCAAAAAAAGTGTTGCTGGCGAATGCATTTGCGTTAGTTGCAGACACTGTGTTTGACAAGGTTGGAGACGGTCAAGGAGTTTCTGTGGCACTTGCGTGGTTAGGCGCAATCTGTTATACATTACAAATTTTCTATGATTTCAGTGGATACAGCGATATGGCAATTGGCTTAGGTGCTATGTTTGGTTTTCATTTCTTAGAAAACTTCAATTATCCTTACATTTCTACATCAATTACAGAGTTTTGGCGACGTTGGCATATTTCGTTAGGTTCGTGGTTTCGAGACTATATCTATATTCCGTTAGGAGGAAGCCGAGTTAATAAAGCAAGATTAGTCAGAAACTTATTTATTGTTTGGATGCTAACAGGTGTTTGGCACGGAGCAAACTGGACATTTATTTTATGGGGATTTATGTATTTTGTCCTGCTGACTTTAGAAAAGCTGACAGGACTTAACCGTAAAGATAATTGCAAATTCCTGCGATGGATATACACAATCCTATTTGTAATGTTAGGGTGGGTGTTCTTCAGATCCGATTCCATAGGTGCGGCACTTAGCTATGTTGGAAGTATGTTTGGTGCTTCAAGTACTTCTGTAACAGATGGCTTGTTCTTTAATGAGCTAAAATCGATACAATTCCTTTTGCCGCTTGGAATTTTGTTCTCAACACCTATTATTCCTTATCTGAAAAAGAAAATAAAAACCAACAAACTCACGGATATTATTGTGATACTATTGCTGATTGGTTTGTTCATGCTTTCTTTGGCAAATCTGGTGGGCAGTTCTTACAATCCGTTTATCTATTTTAATTTCTGAGGTGGCAAAAATGAAAAAGCATTTTAATAAAGGCATTATAGTATTTTTTGCCTATATGTTGATTATAGGATTTGGAATGTGTAATTACGATATGGTACGATCAACGGCAGCAACTTTTTACCATTGTATTACCGAAAGATATAGCTTTGTGGAAATGAGAGATAGCCTCGAAGATGTATTTGGCGGTAAAAAACTGACATATCACGATGAGCTGATGAATATATATTCGCTCTACCTTCGTTGTGGCGGTACAACAACTGTAAAGAAGGATAAGAATACGGTTGTGCGTCTGTCAAACGGGCAGCTTGCGTATACTGATAAATATGTAATGGATGAAGAAATAGAAGAATCAACGGAAAAGATTAACGAACTATATCAATACACAAAAAAATCAGGCATACCATATCTTTATGTGGCATGCCCTAAAAAAGGATATAGTACAGATTTTCCGCCAGGTGTTGAAAACAATGTTGCGTCAAATTGTGATCGCTTTTATGCAGCTCTTTCCGCCTCCCAAATCCCTACCTTAATTATTCAGGAAAAGCTGAATGAGGAGAAAATCGATGAGGCAGATACATTCTATGATACAGATCATCATTGGAAGGCTGAAATCGGCTTTTGGGCTACCGGCAAAATTTTAGAGGATTTGCAATCACGATATGGGATGAGCTATAATTCCTACTATACGGATATATCCAACTACAATTTACAGCATTTTGAAAAATGGTTTTTAGGCTCTCAGGGGAAAAAGACAGGTGCTTATTTTACAGAGCTTGGTGCGGATGATTTTACATTGATAACACCAAAGTTTAAAACATCATTTGTTGAAGAGCAACCGTTCAAAAACGAAAAACGCACAGGTGATTTTACTCAAACGCTGCTCTTTAAGGAACATATCGATAAAAAAGATTGGTATAATAAGAATCCATATGCCACCTATAGCGGCGGAGATTTTCGTTTGCAAATTTTCAGTAACAAGCATGCCGATAACGATAGGAAGGTCTTAGTGATTCGTGATTCTTTTGGTTGTGCAGTTTCTCCGTTTTTGGCACTGCAAAATAAAACAACATATCTTGTCGATGTTAGAAACTATGATTATTATGTTGGAGAGAAACCAAATATTTACGAGTTAATCGATGAAATCAAACCGGATTGTGTACTTGTGATTTATGAGGGAGTAGCGACGAATGCGGTCGGACGATTGGATTTTGATTAAACTTATTAAGGGGTAAAACCATTTAACAGCCAACAGGCAAAATTAAATATCAAATTATAGTGCCTTGAAAAATTATATCAGGGCTTGCCATAGAGATTAACCAAAACGAGGGCCTTGGAGAATAACATCTTCGAGGTCCTCTTCCTATCCGTCTTTTGTTACAATATTAAATGTTTTCCCTGAAGAAGATACCGGGTCTATCGGAAATGATAAAAGTTCATAGTTGTTTCTTTACATTGACACGCGTTCCATTTCGCACTAAAATAAAAATGTATATTTATATCTAAAAATAACGCTTTGAGTGCAAATGAATGAATTTTATTTATGAATGTACAAATTAAAAAGTGTTAGATAGATTGTTTATTGAGAATTTTTGAGATATGGGTAGGGGGCGGATTATGAAATTAAAATCATCGCGGAAGTGCTTATTGGCTTTAAGTTTATGTCTTATTAATCTGATAAATCCGGTTGCTGAAATATCAGTTTTGGCAGAGAGGAATACTCCTGTGATAGAATCTGCCGAAACAGCTGAGGTTTCGGAAAGTTCCGAATTAGAACAGATTACTGCGGGGTTAGAAAACTCATCCAGTTCTGAAGAGGATGCAGGCATTTCCGAAACGGAAGAATTAGTTCCTGAAATAAGTGAAGGGATGGAAGAAAGCAGCATTTCAGAAGAATCCGAGAAAACAGTTGAAATTCCTGTAGAGACGGAAGCTGCTTACGAAGAAGAAAGTATGTTGTTTCCTATGGTTGCAGCAATTGCACCTGCGGCGGTAATAGATGATACGCCTTATGTAGAATATTCTTTTGATGCAGACTTAGGGTTGACGGATATTCAAGGACATTCGACCCTCACTCCGTGGAGTTCTTCAAATAGTGATAATAGAAGTAACAGTTCGACATCCTTTGGTTTAGATACAACAAACGGAACCTACTGGCAGTGGCATTCTAATACAGCCCGAGGTGGTGGTTTTCTTTTGGATATTGATAAGGATATTGGCGAAGAATATACCATCGGTTTAAAAATTTCCTTTGAAAATACTCTGGGCGGATGGAGAAAAATCATCGATTATAAAAATTCAGCATCGGACACCGGATTTTATTTTTACAATGGTGGACATTTGAACTTCTATAATTACGGTGTCAATGGAGCCAGTGTAACGCAGCCTAACCAGGTTGTTGATATGATCGTCAGAAGAAATAAAACTACCAAAGAATTTGAAGCTTATATTGTTAATAATGGCGTTGCTATTAAAGACATGAGTATTACGGATTCATCCAACCAGGGTGTTCCGGCTGTGCTCGGTGGAAGGACGCGTCTGGGCTTCTTCTTTGATGATGTAGCAACAGGTAGTGAGGCAAGCCCTGGCGGTAAGGTTTATGATTTAAAAATCTGGGATCAGTATATGGATCCCGATGATGTTATTGAGGCGTTAAGACCGGGCGGAAAAGTTATTGCCCATTATATAGACGAAGAAAATGATCAGGTTTTGCCGGATAAGTCGGTTACCGGATTTATTGGTGATAAGTATTCATTCCAGAAGGAAGAAGTGTATGGATACCAGTATTTAAGAAGAGAAGGCGTTGCGGAAAGCGGTGATTTGCCAAATAGCGGAACCAAAGAGCTTAGCTATATTTATAAATGTCTGCTTCCTTATACAGTGACAGCGCGTTATGTAGATGAATCGGGAAACAAGCTGTGTGAAGATATTATTTATCAAGGGGAAGCGGGTTCGTCCTATCAATTGACTCAGCTGCAGATTGATGACTATGAATTTGTCAGCGTCGATGGATCACTGACTGGCGTCTATGTGAAAAAGCCTAGACTAGTGACCTTTACCTATAAGCCGGAGGAAATTCCGCCGGTCTTGGAAGAGGGGATGGTGCAGGTATCTTATTTGGATGAAACAGGAGTGAAAATCGCGGAAGACATTACGTATAAGGGATATGTTGGCGAAGCCTATACAACTTCACGGCTTCCGATTCCCGGATATGAATATAAGCGGGTTACCGGAAACCCGACGGGTACGTATACAAAGAATCCAATCACGGTTCAGTATATTTACGGTAAGATTGAAGAAGAAAAAGGCGGAACTGTTATCGTTCACTATCTGGATGATCAGGGGCGGACGCTTGGTGCCGATGTTCTTTTTGACGGAAAGATCGGAGATTCGTATACTGCCGAAAGAAAAGAATTCCCTAAATACGAATTTGACCATGCAGAGGGAGCGGAACAGGGCGAAATCAAACAGGGAGTCCAGGTTGTCAACATGATCTATGTTCCCTTGGCCAGCAATGTACTGGCCCGATATGTTGACCGTGATGATCTGACGATTGCTCCGGCAGAAGTCTATACAGGCGGAATCGGGCAGCCGTATCGTACCGAAAAGAAAGAAATTGATGGCTACCGTTTTGTTCAAATCACGGAAGGCAAGGAAGAAGGCGTCTTCAGTGAAGAAGTTCATGTTGTCAAGTACATGTACGGCCGGATCGGTAATGTGCATGTCCGGTATCAGGATCTGGATGGTAATGAAATTCATGATCCGGCTCTCTATACAGAATTTGTAGATGAAAATTATGTTATGCAGCCTCTCAGTCTGTACGGCTATAAATTAGTTCGCACAGAAGGAAATGAAAGGGGCACATATAAGGTTGAGGATCAGACGGTCACCTATGTTTATGAATGTCTGATGCCCTATACGGTAACAGCCCGTTATGTGGACGAAGCAGGAAATAAGCTTTGTGACGATATTGTTTACCAGGGAGAAGAGGGAGCAACTTATCAGCTTAATCAGCTGGTCATCGATGATTATGATTTTGTTCGGGTAGAAGGAGAAGTCACCGGTGTTTATACGAAGAACCTAAAAGTGGTTACCTTCATTTACAAGAAAGATGTCGTTTTGGAAGAAGGAACGGTTCAGGTTTCCTACCGGGATGAAGCAGGTGCAAAGTTGGCAGCAGACATTACGTATAAGGGCCATGTTGGTGAGCCATATGCTACCTCGCAGCTTACGATTCCCGGATACAAATTAAAGGAAGTTAACGGAAATACAACGGGAACCTTTACCAAAGAGCCGATTTCAGTTCGGTATATCTATACTAAAGCTGAAGAAGAAGCACCGGCGACAGGCGGAACCGTTATTGTTCGCTATTTGGACGATCAAGGATACACGATCAGCGCGGATGCGTTGTTTGAAGGTGAGATTGGTGATTCGTACACCGCACTTCGAAAAGAGATCAGCAGATATCAGTTTGATCATGCTGAAGGTGCAGAACAGGGTGAAATCAAGCAAGGACTCCAGATTGTCAATATGATTTATGTTCCCTTGGCCAGCAATATACTTGCCCGATATGTTGATCGTGATGGTCTGACGATTGCTCCGGCAGAAATTTATTCCGGCGTTGTGGGACAGCCATATCGTACCGAAAAGAAAGAAATTGATGGCTATCGGTTTGTAGAAATCGTAGAGGGTCGGGAAGAAGGTTTCTTCGGTGAAGAAGTTCATGTTGTCAAGTATATGTATGGTCGTGTGGGTAATGTCCATGTCAATTATTTAGACCTGGACGGTAATGAAATTCATGATCCAGCTCTCTATACAGAGTTCATAGATGAAGAGTACGAAACAAAACCCTTAGAAATTTACAGCTATGAATTAGTCAGAACAGAAGGAAATGAAAAAGGTAAGTTCCAGCTTCAAGATCAGACGATCAACTACATTTATGAAAAGATTAATGTGGGAGATCTTTACATACATATGATTGAAGAATCTGGAACTAAAATCGAAGAAGATCGCTTTCAATATGGAAAAGTCGGCACAGATTATGAAGTCGAGGCGCCGGTATACCATGGTTATCAACTCATTCGGACGGAAGGAGAAACCAAGGGGGTATACATAGAAGAAGACACTCACGTGACCTTTGTGTATGAGCTTCTGATTCCCAATACCGTAACAGCTCGTTATGAGGACGCAGATGGCAACCTGCTCTGTGAAGATATTGTTTATAAAGGTTTGCCGGGTACTTCTTATAAGACCTCACAGCTTGGCTTCTCCGGTTATGAATTTGTGAAGGCCGAAGGAGAGGAAAGCGGTTCATTTAAGCGAGAACCTTTGCTTGTTACGTATATCTATAAGAAGAAAGCGGAAGAAGAAAAGCCCACGCCCCCGGAACCGGATTTGAATGATTATGGCACAGTCATTGCCGAATATGTTGATGAGGATGGAAACATGCTTTATAGTGATCTTACCTATATGGGTCTGCTTGGCACTCAGTATAGGACCTCATCCTTAAAAATTCATGGTTATGAGCTGAAAGAAATTCAGGGTGAAACCGATTCCACCTATGAAACCGAGGTCAAGAAAGTAAAGTATGTGTATGTGGAAAAGGAAACGACAGAACCTTCTGGCGGGACCGTTATTGTCAAATATGAAACGGAACAGGGCATCACTTTGCGCCAGGACGAAATCTTTGATGGTTTGATCGGTGATCCATACCAGGCAATTCGATATGGAATTTCCGGCTATGTTTTTGAACGTATGGAAGGACCTTATTATTATCCTGCTCTATCCCGGACGACGCGCCGCATGGCCAGAGCTCAAGATCCGGTGGAATCAGAAGGCGAGATTGAAGAACGGACTAAAGTGATTGTGATGATTTACAAGCCGGTCATTGAGGAAGAAATCCTCGCTACAACGGTTATCGCCCGCTACGTGGATAAGGAGGGTAACCTGATTCATTTTGATCAGATGTACAATGGTTTAGTGAATGGTCCTTATCAGACAGAGGAGCTTACCATTTCCGGATATCGTTTAGTACGCATTGATGGAGAAGAAAACGGAATCTTTGGTGAAATTGTTCAGATTGTGACGTATGTATATGATAAAGTTGGTCAGGTCGTGATTAAAGTGGTCGATGAAGACGGCAATATCATAGAAGAGAAAGTTCTTACCGGATTTGTTGGAGAGAAAGTCGACCTGGATGGCATAGAATTCAACATTGATGGTGAAAAATACATTCCGGCTTTTCCCAAAGGATCGGATGGGGTCTATACAGAAGAGACTCAGGAAATTGCCATTGTAGTCAAGAAATCTCATAAGATGGATCCGCCTCTAAGTGGGATAGATTCACCTAGAATTGAGGCAGATTCACCTGCAATTGAGAGAGATTCATCTTCAAATAAACCGGACGGACCAGCAGTGAATACCGGAGATGAGCAGCATCTCGCTTTCCATTTTGGAATGATGCTCGTATCTCTTGTTCTGATATTTTTCTTAAAGAGAAGGTACAAAGGAGAGGCTTAATCAAAATCGACATGATACGGTATTCATCCATGAAAAATAAAATGAACGAATTGAGGATCTTAAAGAGTAACATCTTTAAGGTCCTTTTTTTGTATGATAATCTTCCTTGTCAATCATAATTTGAATTTCATTGTCGTCATTTCTACGGAATTGAAGGGATTAAAATTGATTATGACGATGTTCCATGATAAGATGACAGTATATCACAGGGTTATCAAGCGATAGAAAAGCCGGAGAGATGAGTTAATAAGCATACAAAGGATCCGAGGAGGTGTGTTCATGGTTGGTGAAGGAAGAGAACCACAAAAAGACAATGACCTTGGTGGATATTAAAATAGTGGAAAGAGTCAAAAATGGAGGACGCTATATGAAGAGATACCAATCAAAATTCTTATTTTTCGGAGCATGGATACTCCTCCTGTCAATGCTTTTGTACTGTCTTCCGGTTGCTGCGGCTGGGCAGGAGGTTCCGGAAGAGATTTTGCGTATGTCGCCGGCAGACACGGAATTTGATCACAATACAGATGAGGATGGGATGCAGACATACGCGGGTTCTTTTAAGGGAACGATAGATCATATCGTCATATTCGTACGTTTTGCAGGTGAGAATGAATATATTACGCCTGAAAGAGTACAAAATGCGGAGAAGGTATATAACCAGGGTTATCATTCCCTCAAAGAGTATATTGGACGGATTTCGTACGGTGCCGTTGATATCAATACTTTCTATTTTCCGCAGGAAGAAAACGCAGACGGCGCTTATTGTTCTGTGCAGCTGTCTAAAAGCGCAGAGTATTTTAAAATGAACCGGGATGGAACGATGCCGGAAGGATATACGAATGAGGGAGAACGCAAAATTCGGGAAAATGAGCTGATCTCGGAGGCCGTGACAGGGGCGAAGGAGCAGATCGAAGCTGCCGGCCTTACCCTTGATGGCGACCGGGACGGATATGTGGACGGGCTTTCCATTATTGTTTCCTCACGAAATCCCAGTACAGAAAAGATCAGCCACGGGGACCTTCTCTGGGCACATAAGTCCAGTCTTAGTTCAGATGTGAACCTGTCGATTGACGGGATCCGGGTCAATACCTATGATCTGCTTAACCGTGGTACAGATTATACTGGTGTATTGGGATCTGACGGGTCGCTTACGGCTACGGTCAGACATGAGTTCCTTCATACCATGTCACTTCCGGATCTTTATCATTATGCAGATTCCAGTACTGTCGCTTTAGGCCCGTGGGATATTATGGATCAGGGCAATGCGGCGAATATTACAGCCTATTATCAGAGAGAATATCTGGGATATGGAGATCCTCTTCCGGTATATACTTCTTCTCAAAAGGGAATTACACTTAAGACCGCGCAGTACAAAGATCCCAGTGAGAAATATGCCATTATCCTGAAGGCGGAAAATCATCCCAATGAATATTTTGTCGTAGAAAAACGGGAGATCGAAAAGGACTGCGGCGGATCGGATTATGAAGGTATGGAGTATATCGGACAGAAAAACGAAGGCCTTCTCGTTTATCGTATTTTTGAGGATCCCACATCTAATGTGACCGCTGAAACCGGCAATTCCCAGGGACCTCCGGATTTTATCTATGCATTTCGTCCGGATGAATCCAAAGCCAATGCCGGAGATGGGAAGCTCAGTTATGCCACACTTTCTCCGGATAATCCGGAGGGCTTTACCTCTCTTGGAAAACCTCTGGGAGAAGAGACGCCCGGTTATGATAATAAAACCATATATTATACAGATGGAAGCAACAGCGGCATCGTAATTGATAATCTTGTGGTAAACGCGGACAAATCCATTACCTTTGATGTCACATTTCCGGAAACAATAAAGGGCGATGGCACGAAGGACAGACCTTACGAGATTTACAATGCACAAAATTTATATGCGTTGTCTGCTTCTTCTTCCGGTATGTATTATAAGCTGATGAATGATATCGACATGAGCAACGAGGCTTTCACCCCGATCAAAGAATTTAAGGGGATTTTAGACGGAAATAATAAGACCATTAAAAATCTGAAGGTTGCACAGAGTACGGAAGCAGCATTTATCAATAGTGTACAGAAGGGAGCTACGATAAAGAACCTGTTTTTTTCCAATCCGACTCTTACGGCATCCGATGGTTATACTGGGATTTTTTCTGAGGTTTTCGGCACGCTGGATCATATTTGTGTGAAGGGCGGAACCATTACTTCAAAGACAGGTAAATATTCCAGCCGTGCGGGAGGTCTGGCAGGAGTTTTGAATTATCCTGGTGTTATAAAAAACTGTTACACATCTGCGGCAGTAAATGCCAATGAAGCCGGCGGGCTGGTTGCCTATCTGTGGGAAGCTTCTATCACAAATAGCTATGCCTGCGGAAAAGTAACCGGTCTTGGGGACCATGCTGTTACAGGCGGTATCTTTGCTTATCTGGATACGGAGAAAACAGGTACAACGCAAAATACATACTGGGATATGCAGAGAACCGGTCAGACGGCAAACGGACTGGTTTCACCGCCGTTGGGCGGAGTCAGTGCTCCTGCAAATCTTTCCGGATGTTATGGATTACAGCTTGACTGCCCGGGTTCTGTGACGCAAGGAGGTACGGCGGAAGCAAAGATCATTTTATCCGGCGGAGCCCTTCCTTCGGGCGGTACCTGGAAATCTTCCAATCCATCTGTCATTACCGTAAACAGTTCCAGCGGACGGATGACCGGTGTGAAAGGCGGAACTGCAGACATTTCTTATCAGTTTAAGCTCGGTACGGTTTCTGTTTCCATGGTAAGAACCGTGACCTGCCAGAGTGCAGGCAGCAATATCGGAGGCGGCAGCAGTGCATCCGGTACCGCTGGGATAACCGGACAATGGATTTTATCAAACGGAAGATGGTGGTTTGCTAAGACAGATGGATCTTATCCCAGAAATGGTATTTATTCTATAAACGGCACAAAGTATGCGTTTGATTCTTCCGGATGGATGCTGACCGGCTGGTACGCGTCCGGCAGTACCTGGTATTATTTTGGCAGTTCGGGAGCGATGCAGACCGGCTGGGTACAGGTTGGAGGTATTTGGTATTATCTGGACAGTTCGGGAGCGATGCAGACCGGTTGGCAGAAAATCGGAGGTATCTGGTATTATCTGGATAGATCGGGAGCGATGCAGACCGGTTGGCAGAAAATCGGAGGTATCTGGTATTATCTGGATAGATCGGGAGTAATGCAGACCGGCTGGCAGAAAATCGGAGGTATCTGGTATTATCTGGATAGATCGGGAGCGATGCTGACCGGTTGGCAGAAAATCGGAGGTATCTGGTATTATCTGGACAGTTCGGGAGCGATGCTGACTGGCTGGCAGAAAATCGGAGGTATCTGGTATTATCTGGACGGTTCGGGAGCGATGCTGACCGGCTGGCAGATGATCGGCGGAAAGTGGTACTATCTTGCGGATTCCGGTGCTATGCTTACAGGAATTCAATATATTGGAGGAACTTACTACAATCTGGGAAGCGACGGCAGCTGGCGATAGATCCAAGTAGCTTTTATAATAGGAGAAACAGGACGCATGATTGCGATAAAAGAGCGTGTCACTGGAGACAGTGATGCGCTTTTTTGTAAATATCTTTACCGTGCCATAGACAGATTACGACAAAATGCGATAGTATTAGAAGGGAGAATACGGATAGTTAGGAGTTAGTTATGCGTAAAATGTTAATTTATACGGCAGCTTCCTTATTTTACATGGAAATGATTTATCATCTGGGAAGTTTTGCTCTGACCGGGATGAGTCTGCTGCTTTTGGTACCGGCAGTTCTTGTTTTGGCAGCGGTAGAAACGGGATGTATAGGTTTGTTTCGCTGCAGACAGCAAGTGGAAGAGGACAGTCCGGTTTCAGAAAGAAAAGTAAACGGTAATTTGGTTTTATTTTGGATCATACAGGGAGTGCAGTATCTGCTTTTTAGCAGTCAGCTGGTGTATTTTCATATTTTTAAGAAGGCATTGCTTTTTAGCGCTGTAGTGAATATAGGCGGGGCGGCATTGACCAGTTTCTGGAAAGAAACGTTAAATGCTGTTTTTCAGTGTTCCGGTTATCTGCTGGCTATGGCGGTTCCCATGATGGCAGGGGCATATCTGCTTCGGAAAAAGAAGCTGACTCTGTATCCCTATGATGTCCGAACGTATAAAGAAATAGCAGGGTATTTTATGATAGGCGTTGCTGCATCAGTCATAAGCCTGGCGGGAGGATATTTTCGGGAGAATGGTTTTTATGAAGAGTACCAGGGTATGTATGCCCCGGAAACGATCGTAAAGCGTCACGGTGTGCTCTCTCTTACCGGGCGACAGATGCTGGGGAATTTACTGCCGGAACAGAAAACTGCGGTTCTTGTAAGGGCTGAGGAAACAGAACAGAAAGAAGCAGAGACGACAGAGGAGCCAGCAGTGACGGAAGAGATTCCGGATTATGATGTTTCGCCGCATGTGCTGGATATAGATATGCAGGCGCTTTCTGATCAGGGTAAAGACATTGCAGAACTGGCATCTTTTATGGAATCTGTGACGCCTACTAATAAAAATGAGTATACCGGTATGTTTGAGGGATATAATCTGATCTATCTGACAGCGGAAGGTTTTGCTCCTTATGCGGTCAGTGAGGAATTGACGCCGACTCTGTATCAGATGATGAACAGTGGGGTCGTAGTGAAGGATTACTATGTTCCCCTGTGGCAGACCAGTACCAGCGATGGGGAATATGTGAATTTAACAGGACAGATCCCGGATGGACAATTCAGCATGAAACGGACGAAGGAGAATGCGCAGCCTTATTCTCTTCCCGCCTATTTTGCGGCAGAGGGAGCAAAAAGTTTTGCTTATCATAATAATAGTCTGTCTTATTACGACCGGTATCTTACGCATACCAATCTGGGATATGATTTTAAGGCATCCAAGTCGGGTTCTTTATCGGAAAAGAAATGGGAAAGTCAGCTTTTTTCCATAGAAAGTTCTGCAAATTGGCCGTCTTCTGACTATGAGATGATAGAGGCGACGCTCCCGGAATATATCCAGGAACCCCGTTTTCATGTTTATTATATGACAGTGTCCGGGCATATGGAGTATAATTTTAAGGGAAATGCCATGTCTGCGGCCAACAAGGCTGTGGTGGAAGATCTGGAATGTGCGGAATCCATGAAGGCCTATATTGCCTGCAACTATGAGCTGGAGCGGGCCATGGCGTATCTGGTAGAAGAGTTGGAAAAGGCAGGAAAACTGGATCGTACCGTGATCGTAATCAGTGCAGATCATTATCCCTATGGTCTGGAAACCGGCGTGATAGAAGAGTACACCGGGCAGAAACTGGAAGATTCTCTGGATTTATATAAAAACTGTCTGATTCTGTGGAATTCTCAGATGGAGACCATAGAGGTGGGGAAGACCTGCAGTGCATTGGATATTATCCCAACTTTGTATAATTTATTTGGATTTGCCTATGATTCCAGGCTGTTTCCGGGAAGGGATATGCTTTCTGACAGTGAGTCCCTTGTTATTTTCTCTGACAGGAGTTTTATTACGGATACCGTTATCTATAACCAATCTACAGGAAAGGTACAGTATCGCACCGATGAGGGGGCGGATGAGGAATATGTGGAAGAAATGAAGGCATATGTGAGGGCATTGACACAGTATTCTGCAGGAATTTTAAATCAGAACTATTTTCAATATGTGGCGGATTCGCTTTCTTAAATGAGTGAAGATCCTTTAGAAAATACTTTGAATTTAGAAAAAGTTCACTTATGACGGAATGATTTTATCAATGTCTATAGTGGCCTATTTTGTGCGGTTTCCGGGGATGTTCTTGTTATCTTCTGTTATGTCGAATTATCTAAAAGTGGTGTAAAAGTGGTGTACAAATATACCCTTAAAACGAGGACTGTGTGAAACGGTGCAGCAAATATAGTAGCAGTCAGAAAGCCCCTGTCGGTGTGGTAGGGGCTTTTATATGGTTTAAATGTTTTAAGCCGGGAATGTCCCCGGCTTATTTTAGGTTTTGACACTAGTTTTATTTAAAATATTATTTGCAGTATTCTCCGTGAAGAAATAAGACGGAGTCTTTCGGAAGAGTAGTTAGTTGTGGATGAGTAAGAACTTTCTGAATGTAGTTTTCAAGAATTTGTTTATCATCTTCTCGTAGTACTTTAAATACGTCAATGTCGCCTGCTTTTTTGGCTTTTAAGACTAATTTTGCTAAATATTCGCCTTGCTCTAGTTCAGTTTTGAAGTTCCATTTCTCTTTTCGCATACGCATATATTTAATGGAGTCTTGTTTCCATATTTCTAAAAGTTTGTTTCTTAACATGGAATTTGTATTTATTTTTTTCATGTCTTTCCATTCTTTTAAAAATTCTATTATTTGTGGATTTTTTATAAATATGCCTACGCTTCTTTCTCCGAGTTCAAATGGCACATCAAATATATATTCTGTCGAATCAAATTCTATTATCTCTACCGCAATGCTGTTATCTATATCAAAAATGTGTTGTACTATATCCCCCAGAGTTGTCTCGTTTTTTTCTTTTGGTTGAAAACCTACTAGATCGTCTATAGAACATTTAAAGACTGAAGCAAGTTTTATGAGTTGTTCTACAGTAAAACAATTTTTTCCATCATTGTTTTCGCTTAAAATTTTTGAAATGGAAGATTGTTCCATTCCTATTTTCTCACCAAGAACTTTCTGGGTCATTCCAGAATTGTCTATTGCCTTTTTGATATTGTTCTGCATTATTTTGAAATTATAATCAACCATATTTATATAACTCCTAACAATAAAAATAAATTTAATTTATTAATATATGATATTTGATTATATTATATCATTAAACATATAATAAAGCTAGATAAAAATGAAAGGAGTTTTTAGAAATGAGAGAACGAAAAACTACAGTACAGGCAGATAGAAGGCTGTTGGATGCGACGGGAGTATGTGTGTATTTAAGTCTGGGGCGTAATCGCGGAATTGAATTTGCGAAATCTATCGGTGCAGAACGAAAAATTGGACGCAGATGCTTATACGATAAGAAGGTTATTGATGAAGCGTTAGACGCAATGACAGAATAGGCGGTGCAGCAGATGGCAAACAGAAGAATGTTTAGTCTTGATGTGGTAGATACAGACCGTTTTATGGAAATGCCTACCACATCACAAGCCCTATATTTTCATTTAGGGATGAGGGCAGACGATGATGGTTTTGTATCATCACCAAAAAAAATAACGAGATCAGCAAATTGTTCCGATGATGATCTGAAGCTATTAATAACAAAAGGCTATATTATCCCGTTCCAAAGCGGTGTTGTTGTTATCACGCATTGGAACCAAAACAACCATGTACAAAGGGACAGATACAAGGAAACACAGTTTAAAATCGAACGGCAGCAGCTGAGCCTGATGGATAATATCTATACTGCAAAAAGTATTAATATTTCCACTTTGGATACAAAGTGTATACATGATGTATCCAAAGTGGATACCCAGGTTAGGTTAGGTAAGGATAGTATAGATAAGAATAAATATAATGTCGAGCAGAGCCCGACTATATATCCGTATGAAGAGATCATTAACTACCTAAATCAAAAGACTGGAAAGAATTTTAAAGCAAATGGGAAAGAAACCCAAAAACATATTAATGCGAGATTCAAGGAAGGTTTCACGTTGGAGGATTTTAAAAAAGTCATTGATCGCAAGTCAGCGGCATGGAAAGGAACCGAGTGGGAGAGGTACTTGCGTCCTGCAACACTTTTCGGAACGAAATTTGATAGTTATTTGAATGAGTGTCCTGCTGCTGTGATTCCCCAAAAGGAACCGGAGGAAATGGTTGAGTCTGTTGATTATTCGCAAGCGGAAAGGACATGGTAAGAAATGGGATATTATGAATTTAAAGAAGTAGATGCATGGGACTTCGCCCGGGGATGCGGAATTCAGACCAAGCAAAAAGGTGATGAACTGCAATTTCTATATTGCCCATATTGCAGAGGGGGAAAAAGTAAGGACAAGTATTCTTTTGCCATTAACCTGCGCACAGGCCAGCATAAGTGTCTGCGTTCATCCTGTTCCGTGTCCGGTAATATGATTTCTCTATCAAAGGATTTTGAGTGGTTCAGCCTGGGTAATGGGGCGGATGCTTATTATCAAACCAGCAGTAAGCAGAAATTTCGTAAGTTTAAGAAAATGGAACCTATTAAGCCAAAGGCAGAAGCTGTGACTTATCTGGAAAGTAGAGGGATTCCTGCTGCCGTTACGGAAGAATACCAGATCACAGTGAGAAAAGATGTACCTAATGTGCTGGTCTTTCCTTTTCTGGATGAAACAGGGCGGATGCAATTTGTGAAGTATAGAAAAACGGATTTTGATAAGACACGCGATAATAACAAAGAATGGTGTGAGAAAAGTTGCAAGCCTATCCTGTTTGGAATGTATCAGTGTGATCGAGATAATACAACCTTAGTACTTACAGAAGGACAAATTGACAGCCTTTCTGTAAAGGCAGCAGGAGTGAATAACGCTGTGTCGGTGCCTACGGGGAAAAATGGCTTTACCTGGATCCCCTATTGCTGGGACTGGCTGCTGCAGTACAATACGTTAATCGTGTTCGGTGATAACGAAAATGGCCAGATTACTTTGTTGGAAGAAATGTCAAGACGCTTCCGGGGAACTGTGAAAGCAGTTCGGAAGCAGGATTACAGAGATTGTAAAGATGCAAATGAAATACTGATGAAGTACGGAGCAGAAGCCGTCCGGCTAGCTGTAGAAAACGCGGAAGCTGTTCCTGTTCGCCAGGTTAAAGAATTGGCGGATGTGGAGGCGGTGGACCTGTTCTCTTTACCTCGAATTTCTACAGGTATTAGGAGTATAGATAAAGTGCTTTCCGGCGGCCTGTATCTGGGGCAGAGCGCTATTATAACTGGTAAACGTGGTGATGGGAAAAGCACTTTGGCTTCTCAAATCCTGGCCAATGCCCTAAATGAAGGCAAACGGGTCTTTGCTTATTCTGGAGAACTTCAGGACTATTTCTTTAAACGCTGGATAGATTTCCAACTTGCAGGGAAAGCGAATGTTATAGAGCAAGCCCAGGAAGATGGAAGCGTCAGTTATTACATACCGAAGGGAAAAAGCGAACGAATTTCGGAATGGTATCGAGGCAGAGCCTATCTTTTTGATAATAAAGCAGCAGATGATGATGAGATGAAAGATCTGCTGCAGATCATTGAAAAATCCATACAGCAATATGGTATAGAGTTGGTGCTGTTGGATAATCTCATGACGGCTCTTGATGTGGGAATGAGTGTGGATTTATACCGGGCTCAAAGTAAATTTGTCGATGGGCTTGTGAAAATGGCAAAGCGGCAGCAGGTGGCTATCATCCTAGTAGTCCATCCAAGAAAGAATAGATTCAGCAATGATGATACCGATGAGGTTAGCGGAAGTGCAGATATCACGAACAAGGTTGATATTGTTATGACGTATAAACGCGATTTAGAGAATAAAACTTGCAATAGAGTGCTGTCGATCTCTAAAAACCGATTAACCGGAAGGCTGGCAGTGGGAAATAGAGCAATCCCTTTGTTTTACGACGAAGCATCAAAACGAATTAGTGACGACTGTTCTGCGTTTTATATGCCCTATGGATGGGAAGAGCAGGAAGATGGCTTTATGGAAGTGGAAACATATGAGCAGGCAGAACAAATGGAGATTCCGTTTTAATGGATCATGAAGTATTAAAGAGGAAGTATGAAATATTTACAGGCGTATGGAAATTCTATAAAAAATGGGCGGAAAAGCTCCCCTTGGATGACATGCAGTGGAATCAAATAAACCAAGACGCAGAAGCTTTGATGGAAAAGTATCGAGAGGATGTACTGACTAAAGAGATCATTCTTGCAGCAGTAATGGATATGGATATAGAAGACAGGAGGGAAAGGCGTGAAAGTTTACACTCAGAATAAAGGCGCAGTATATGACTTTGGAAATGTATGGGTATCCGAATATTATTGTGAATTCGTTATATTTAATAGATTAGCCAATACGGAAAAATCTTGCATATTGGGCCAATATAGCACGGAAGAACGGGCGAGAGGCGTTCTGTATGAAATGTTGGATGCCTACAAGCGGAAAGAAAGAATCTTTTATATGCCGACGACATAGTCTGAAAGATGGGTAAATAATAGTGTATTCGGACATTTCGGACACCCTAAAAAGAGGACGGCAGCAGAGGTGAACAACGGGCGAACAACGGGGAATATTAAATTTTCACAACAAAAAAGAACTTGCTGCATTGCAGACAAGCCCTTTCTGATAGCTGATAAGAAAATTATAAAAGGGGTGTTTGCTAGTGTCAATGACCAATGAGCAATTAGTGTTACGGATTCAGTCTGGAGATAATATAGCTGATAACATGGCCCAGCTCTGGCAGCAGAACAAGGGTTATATCTGTAAGATAGTGTTTCGATATACAAAGTATGCGGAGGAAGATGATCTGCAGCAGGAGGCTTATTTAGGACTGTGTGACAGTGTAGACCATTATGATCCAGAGGGTGGAGCCCTGTTTATGACCTATGCTGGTTATTATATCCGGCAGAAGATAAGCCGGTATCTTCGGAATAATGGCATAGTACGCATACCAGAAGGTATGTTGACGTTGATCTGGAAATATCAGAAGATGCAGGCCAGATGGTTATCTATGTATAATCGTAAGCCCACAGAGGAAGAATTCTGCCGATGTTTGGGTATTAGCCGGGTTACTCTTAAGTCAGTGGTGAAAGCCGCTGAGAAATGCCGTATACAAAGCCTAGACGTACCTATTGGTGAGGATGAGGACGGGACTTTGTATGAGTTGGTTCCAGGATCAGATGTCGGTTATGATGATATGTTGGAAAGGGTAGAGCATGAGCAGTTAAAAGCTGCGATATGGCCAATAGTGGATGGTCTGCCGGGAAGACAGCCAGAAGTGATCCGGGCAAGATTCCAGGAGAACAAGACGCTGCGGGAAGTTGGTGAAGATTTTGGATGCACCATAGAGAATGTGCGGACAATAGAGCGAAAAGCTTTGAGGGAACTACGGAAGCCATCCCGGTCAAAACAGCTGCTGCCATTCCTGGAAGATGAGGTGATCCGTTCCAGAGGTATGCAGTATACAGGGGCGGAAGCTTTTAAAAGAACCTGGACAAGTGCAACAGAGTATGTTGCGTTGAAGCTGGCGGGAGAAGAAATGTCTTGAGGGTCAACTGCTGCCAATGTTTTAAAAGCTGTTCTGGGAATAAATTATACATCATGGTGGGGCGTCGGTATGTAGAAAATTTCAAATTTTCGTTTTAGAACCCCGGGGGGATGGTGAAGTATCCAGATGTCTGCCCTGTATGGAATATAAACAAATAAAAATAATTTTTAGGTGCTTTAGAGTAGAATTGTTATGAATTGTTATGGTTAAAAACGGTGTGGTGGAAAGTAATAGAGAAACAGCAAGCGTTTTGACATAATATCCAAAACGACGAATGTAATTTTGCTAAATGATCTGATTGTGGAACATTGTAACATGTGCTATACTGATTGCACGGAAAGTCAGAGCACATAAAGGCGGCCTACCCTCCACGTTCGGAGGGGCTAACCCTCCAGACGAAAGAAAGGAGGGCGATGCCAATGTATGTTACATATTCGGATTTGATCCAGATAGGTATATTCATTGTCGCTCTTGTAAGTCTCGTTTATGAGATATTCAAGGGAAAGAAATAGCCGCCACTACTGCCAATAGTGACGGCTGTTAGTAAGTAACAGTCAATTACTTTTGAGGGTAGGCCGTGTGTTTCTGGCTTTCCCTTTTTCTATTCTCAATATAGCACATCTGGCAGCAGGACGCAAGCGGAAAATAAACCTATCCGGGCTGAGTACACGGCAGGAAATGCACAGAGGGCAAGCGAGATTGGCTCGGAATTACTCCAGAAAACCCCAGTTCAGGAACCTTGTATTGAACGCTATGTGAGCTGGCAGCAGGACATAAGGGCTTTTGGCTAGTCCCTAATGCTACTGTCTTTATAAGTATTTTCTGGAAGAAATCGCCCGGCTGAATTTTCAGCTCGGCTAATTGTTCAATCTTCTTCACTATAAGTTTCTCCAGCATTGGTATCACGTTCCATTCGCTCATCAATAGCTTTTTTAATATAGCCGTTGACGGTTTCCCCTGCTGTATCTGCAGCAGTCTTGATTTCCTCATATTTTTCTTTTTGAACATCCAGAGGGATGCGCTTAAGCTTCTTTTTGGCGTATTCAATATCATATTGAGTTTTCTTTTCATTTGGCATTATCTGTCTAAGTCCTCCCTTTTTATTTTATAAAGGGCAGAAAAAACAAGTTAATTCTTCTCCACCTTACACTTAAATTATAGCATAGTTCAATGACTGTGTACATAGTATTAATGCACAAAAATGTACGTAGTAATTTGTGAAAAGAGTCAATAGACAATAAACTACGTACGCAGTATAATATAATCAAGATAAAGATAAAGCAAAGCGAAGGAAGCAAAAGAAATACAGGGCTCCACAGAAGAGTTGGACCGGCTCAGCTACGGCTCAATACCACCAACCGCTTTGTAAACCGGAAAGGAGATAAAAATGAGATTAAACAAAAAGGAACTATTAAACATCATGGAATCGCAGAACCTTAAAAAACCTGAAATTTGTACCAGAACAGGGCTTTGTCGGCGGTCACTTGAATGGATCCTGGATAATGGCCAGGCGTCAGAGGAAGCATTAGAGAGGATTGCTGATGCAGTCGGAGTAAATGTAAAAAATATCCTGCTGCCAGATGGATTCTCTGCGGATGAAAATGTCATTGAGTTCTTAAGGGATCAAGGGAGAGCAACAGTTACATTCTCACAAGGCAGGTACAAGACCAGAATCAAGAAACTGGCTGAGAGTCACCCGGATGAATGTGAGATTGTTGCAGAGAACAAAGATGGCAGCCTGTACGCTCATATTCCGGTTAGCTGGATTCGGATTAATCCGGGAAAGAATTGGTCAGAAGAGCAAAGGGAACGGCAGGCAGAGCATGCTAGAAATGTTTTTCACGCAAGTAATAATAAGCGTGAAACGGGGTAAATTTCAATTTAAGCTGCTTTAAGGTAGAAATTATAGGCTAAACACATAAAAGCCTTAAATCAATCTAAAAAAGACAAGGAGGATCGCGCATGAAGAAATTCAATCTAAGAACCATCATGTTACGAGCATGGAATAACTACCGGAAGTATAAAAGCCTTCCTTTTGCTGAGTGCTTACACAGAGCATGGCTCTCGGCAAAGGCTGAGGAAGTCAACGAAAGGCGTATTGAAAAGGCTAAGACTGCTGCCGGAATCAGCGAAGAGACAAACACCTGGAACGGCTGGAAACAGTTAGGCTATGAAGTGATCCACGGTTCCAAAGCATTATTTGGTTGTGATTTGATCTGGGGAAGCCGTGGAGATGGTGCTACATATAAAGCCCGGTTCTTTGGGAAGTCTCAGGTACAAACAGTAGCATAAAAATAAGCCCTTGCCAGTGTTGCTGCACTGACAGGGGCAAGTAACCCGACAATTAAGCAAATTGGCGGTATGCAGGTAGTATAACACGCCTGCTGCCTGGAGTAAAGAGAGGATTTAAAAGAAAATGGTTTTAAAAAGATGCACATTTGACGAACTGCCAGCGGCTATGAAAATGCACGTTCTGTATTGTGAAAAGATTCCGGTATCAGAGTACCGACTTGCAATATGGAGCAATCAAGATACGCTTTATTACAATGACCTGAAAGAAAATGAAGTGAAAAGGTTTGTTGCACTGATAGAGAGCGAAAAGAGACACCTGGATAACAGGACTATGAACAGCATTTACAACAAGTACGGATTTGCGGTATACGCGGAAATTCTAGACGCACATCATTATTTTCTGAAAAAAGCTGATGAAGCACTGGCAGAAAAGACGGTGCAAGAGTATATGCCGATTATTGAAAAGGCTATGGAAAGATCGTCAGTTCCATTGAGTGAACCACTTTTAAAAGCCATGAACCAGGCAGCAGCTAAAGGGAAATTCAAGTATAAAGAATGGAGTACCGCGGAAACATATATCTATTTCATGGGCTATTTGTTGGGAAGTAAAAAATTGAAATGGAAGGGGTGACAGCATGAATACAGTAACAAATACATTCTGTGTCCCAAAAACAGGGGTGCTGCAGCAGCCAATCAAGTCCTATATCTTACAACCGGCAGTGAAGCCAGTGAAAGGTACTATTCAATGGTATGAGGACAAGCTTTGTAAAGAATCGAGGATGTTAATGGATGAGGTATGATGAAAATGACACCATATGGCTGATTGGCCAGCAGAATATAGATCTGTTGATGAATGAAACAGTACGTAACCAGATGGATGAAATTGCAGCAGCATCCCCAGGAACTACCACCAGAGAAACCGCACGGAATATGTTTCTTCTAGGGTTTATTTACGGAAAGCGGGCGGAGCGCGCCAGAAGAAAGAAGGGGTCTACAGAATGAAGACAAGCGATATAAAAATCTTGAGATGTTATGCAGAGAATCCACCAAGTGTGGAAAAGATGCAGAAGAAAGAACAGTATTTCAGGGAAACAGGACTGCTGCCGTCAGATATTATACTGGACAGTAGAAACCACCTGATAGATGGGTATAGTAGCTATTTATTGGCTGTTAAATATAAAATGACGGAAGTTCCTGCCAGGTACGGAGGAAAGCAGGCAATAAAGGCGGTTCACAGTTCGGGTGGCCCGGTGTATGCCTGGCGTGTACCCCATAATTTGACCGGGCTTATCTATCCGGGGGATCGGGTAAAAGTACATACAGTTAGGGGAATTAAGTGCGTGACTGTGGTATCCGTTGAGGAATATTGGCAGCAGGACAAAGAGCCTCAGCAGTCTGTTATTTGCATACAGAAGGCGGCAGGACAGGAGGCCATTGAGAAAAGGATGCAGGAACTTTATGAGAAAGCAGCGGAATTCATGCCGGAAGCAACGGCGGAAACAGAACAGGCCTACAAAGAGTTGCATACTTCTTTTGAGAAGTATCTGAACATATTGCAGTTACAAGACTTCTATCACGGTTATGCGACAGCCCTGGAGCAAACCGAAGCACAAATACCTGGATTGCCGGAACCGTGCAGCAGGATGAAGGGAATGATGTAAATGGCACAGAAGAATCTGCCAAAAGGTATTACGAAACGCGCTGATGGTCGGTATATGGGGCGTTTTCAGTACGAGGGTGAGCGATATACGTTATATGACGATGATCTGGAAAAACTTAAAATCCGTATCGAAGATATGAAGTATGAATTACGTCACGGGATTTATGAGCGTGAGCAGAATATAACCGTGGATAATTGGTTCAAGACGTGGATGAAAGAGTATAAAAAGCCTAGTGTAAAGGAAATTACTGCTGAACGGTATATATCAGCGTATGAACAGCATGTGAAGAAAGCTATTGGGAAAAAGAAGTTAAAAGATATTAGGCCGGAGCATATACAGAGAATTTATAACGAGATGAACAAAAAATTTGGTAAAGAGATTATTTCGCTTACTTCGGTGGTACTGTATGGATTGTTTCAGCAAGCCTATAAAAATCAGATCATTAAAAAGAATCCGGTTGCGCTTACTACACTACCAAAGAGTGGCCCACACAAAAAACGCAGGGTCTTGACTGTGGAAGAGCAGAAGCTATTGCTCCAATTCGCCGATGGAATGGGTAAAGATATGATGGAAGTGGCTTTATCTACTGGAATGAGGAGCGGTGAGTTACGAGGTCTTGAATGGTCTGATATTGATTTTACGGAACGGGTAATACATATTACTGGCACTTTGACAGAATTACCAGGATCAGTGTTTAAAGGGACACCTAAAACTGCATCTAGCAAACGAGATATTCCAATGCTTGATAATGTATATGGGATATTAAAACGCGTGAAGAAAGAACAGGCAGAATATAGGCTACTGATGGGAAACCATTGGAAAACCAGAGAGGGCCTAGAGAATTTGGTATTTACAAATAAAAACGGTACGTTTATTTCGAATACTTGGTTTAGCAAGATGGTGCAAAAAGCCGAGGATGCTATACGTGATACAGGAATAGAATTTGAGCATGTACATCCACATTCATTCCGGCATACATTTGCTACTCGGTGTATTGAGAACGGTATGCCCCCACAAGTATTAAAAGCCATTCTAGGCCATTCCACGCTTGCTATGACAATGGATCTATATTCCCATGTATTACCGGATACCAAAGCAGAAGAAATACAAAAAATTGCAAATCTATTTTAATGAGAGCCCATTCGACTGCTGCCGGATGGGCTTTTACTCGCAGATGAGTAAAAATGTGAAGTGGTGTAAAAAGTGGTGTAAAATTCTCTTTAGTGTATTATGCTGTGTGCTGGGATGCCGATAAATTCAGCACTTTTTAACGAGACAATCTATATTGTTTAGAAAAAGTTCACTTGTGTGCATAGAAGAACTATGGCATAATATGTACCATGATAAATGCGATTTTTATATGATTGTACATTAGGAAGGAATGAAGAAAATTATGGCAGATGAAATAGATTTCAGAGAAGAAACGAAGAAGGATAGTCCATCTGTCGTTTCTGAGGAGACAGAAGCGCGAAAACCGGAGGAGCAGGAACCGGAAGAAGACGAATATGAGAGTGTATGTATGATGTGCCGGCGCCCGGAGAGTAAGGCCGGTCCCATGATACATCTGCCCGGCAATATCAGTATCTGTACGGAGTGTATGCAGAGAAGTTTTGATACCATCAACAACTCTCCCGTTGATTATCAGGAGCTTATGAAAAATATGCCTCCTATGACCAATATGCCTAATATCAGCATGATTGATCTTAATGCTCTGCAGGATAATATTCCGAAGAAGCAGAAATTGAAAAAGCCGAAGAAAAAAGAGCAGGATGTGAAAAAGGTATTTAACATCAAGGACATTCCGGCTCCCCATAAGATTAAGGCCAGTTTGGATGATTATGTGATCGGTCAGGAACATGCCAAGAAAGTGATGTCTGTGGCGGTCTATAATCATTATAAGAGAGTGTTTGCGGATAATTCCGATAATATCGAGATAGAAAAATCTAATATGCTGATGATAGGCCCAACCGGAAGTGGTAAGACTTATCTGGTGAAAACACTGGCGAAGCTTCTGGATGTGCCGCTGGCGATCACAGATGCCACTTCTCTGACAGAAGCCGGTTATATCGGAGATGATATTGAAAGTGTAGTATCCAAGCTTCTGGCAGCGGCAGACAACGATGTGGAAAAAGCACAGCACGGTATTATTTTTGTAGATGAGATTGATAAGCTGGCGAAGAAAAAGAACACGAATCAGAGAGATGTAAGCGGCGAATCAGTACAGCAGGGTATGTTAAAACTGCTGGAAGGCAGTGAGGTGGAGGTGCCGGTAGGTGCCAACAGCAAGAATGCCATGGTTCCGTTGGCAACTGTGGATACCAGTAATATTTTATTTATTTGCGGCGGCGCATTTCCGGATCTGGAGAATATTATTAAGGAACGCTTGAATAAGCAGGCGTCCATTGGATTCCGGGCAGATTTGAAGGATAAATATGATCACGATGATACGCTGCTCTCTAAAGTGACCGTGGACGACTTAAAGAGTTTTGGCATGATTCCGGAGTTTTTGGGACGTCTTCCCGTTATCTTTACTCTGAACGGATTAACCGAAGATATGCTGGTGCAGATCTTAAGAGAACCCAGAAATGCGATCTTAAAACAGTATATGAAGCTTCTTGCATTGGATGAGGTGCGGCTGGATTTCGAGGAAGGCGCCCTTCGCGCGATTGCCAAAATGGCCATGGAGAGACATACCGGAGCCCGAGCTCTGCGTGCGATCCTGGAAGAGTATATGCTGGATATCATGTATGAGATTCCCAAAGATGATGCCATTGGACAGGTAATTATCACAAAAGAATATATTGAGAAGACCGGCGGTCCGAAAATCCTTATGAGAGGACAGGAAGTGCCTATGCTGGAAGGCTGATCCGCAGTCCGAACAAGAAAGTAACAAACGCCCTGTCGGTTATGTCTGATGGGGCGTTGTTTTTTGCGGGAAGTATTGGATAATTTTAACGATTTTTCATGTAAATTTTTCATATTACTGAACATATTGACTGGCATCGTGAATGGTGATAAAGTAATAATTAGTATGATTTAGTTTTTAAATAAAAGGTTGCCTTGTTTGTAAGACGAGGCTGGAAGAGAGTAGTAAATGAGTAATCCCTATATCACCCGCGAAGGCGGTGCAACAGTAACAATTTTTGTCCCTTATGATTGCTGCAACCATTGTCCTTTCTGTATTAACAAAGCAGAATATGCCAATAGCGAAGGGTTCAGCGCAGAAAAAATATGTGAGAGTATCCAATATATTGATGGTATTACGCCGGATTGTGATATTGTTTTTACCGGCGGAGAACCGCTGGCGGATCTTGCGTGCCTGCAGCGTATGCTGGATGCGGTGCCTGCTACCCACCGCATTTTCATTAACACTACATTGCCTGTGATGCACGAGTACAGTGAGGAGCAGGTCGTTGATTTTCTGAACAAAAATGCGGATAAACTGACCTGTGTGAACGTGTCCCGTCATCTGGAACCTTTCGTGGAAGAAGGCAGTGATGAGATTTTCAGGAAGATCAAGGTGCCAGTCCGTATTAATTGCGTATTGTTTGCAGATTATCCCTTTGAGCGTTTAGAGTCTTTTATGAATCGATTCCGAAAATATGGAATTCCGATTCAGTTTCGATCGGATTATACGAAGACAACTCCGGAAAATCTTTATGATGAGTCAAATGATCCTATTCTTCACGATCTGGAAGACATTTGTGAGTTTGTAGAAATGTATGGCTGCCGTATCCGCTGTAATTATGAATATGATTACAAAGGGTATCGTATTTCCTATCATAAGACGCTTCCGTACTCTACCATCACTGAGGTGGGAGAAGACGGCAAAGAGTATGATGTTATATATGACATTCTTATTAAACAGACCGGTGTGTTTCATTCTGACTGGAACAGTGTGCTGCTGGATTGTGAAAAATATGAGAATGTAGTTTTTGAACCCAATGATTTGGTGAAAAGAAAGTGAATGATAAAAGCAGAGCTTCGACGGGAAACTCTGCTTTTGTTATTGGTGCCTGGAAGTCCGATGCAAGATCAGGCCTGTCCATATAGCTCTGCGATTTTAATTAACAGCCGACTCACCTGTTCCAGGGACTGCACAGGGATGAATTCATAGATTCCGTGGCAGTTGTGTCCGCCGGTACAGAGATTTGGGCAGGGCAGTCCCATATAGGATAATCTGGCGCCGTCGGTTCCGCCCCGGATGGGGAGAATGACGGGTGTCATACCCACTTCTGTCATGGCTCGTTTTGCATTGTCAATGAGATGCATATGGGGAAGGATTTTTTCTTTCATATTATAATAGGAATCGGTGAGATTCAGCGTAATTCTCTGTGCCTGGTATTTGTGATTCATATAATCAGCAATTTCCCTGACATACTGTTTTCTCTGCTGGAATTTATCTGTATCGTGATCCCTTATAATATAGGAAAGAACAGCCTCATCCACATTGCCCTTCATGTCCAGAAGATGATAAAAGCCTTCATAACCACAGGTGTGTCCCGGTGTTTCCCAGGCAGGCAGCATCTGGTGGAATTCCATGGCCAGGTGCAGGGCATTGATCATGGTGTCTTTTGCGAGGCCCGGGTGAATATCCCTTCCTTTGCAGGTGACAGTTAAGGAGGCGGCGTTAAAGTTTTCGTATTCAATTTCTCCCAATTCTCCGCCATCCACAGTATAGGCAAAATCTGCTCCGAAGTGGGCAGTATCGAAACAGGAAATTCCATCGGCGCCTTCTTCATCCGGTGTAAAGGCAATCTTGATGGGGCCGTGAGGAATCTCCGGATGAGAAAGCAGGTATTCTGCCATTGTCATAATTTCGGCGATTCCGGCTTTGTCATCTGCACCCAGAAGGGTGGTGCCGTCAGTTACGACCAAATCCTGGCCAATATACTGGGAAAGCGCGGGAAAAACAGAGGGAGATAAGAGATGTTTTCCATTTTTATCCAGCGGGATATCATTTCCGTCATAGTGAGATACAATGCGAGGGGATACTTGTTTCCCGGAAGCATTGTCGGAGGTATCCATGTGTGCCAGAAAGCCCAGAGCGGGCAGCTCGTGCGTTGTCGTTGCCGGAATGGAGGCATATACAATGCAGTGCGGATCCAAACAGACATCCGAAGCACCCATTTCCTCCAGCTGCTTTTTCAGAAGCTTTGCCAGATCCCACTGTCCCGGCGTGCTGGGGGTTTCGCTGCTTTCCGGATCCGAGGTGGTGTGGATCGAGACATATTGTAAAAAACGTTGTAAAACAGTTGACATAATAGAGAACTCCTTTCCATTACTTAGCATCAATATAGTACCGGACAAAAGAAAATGCAAGGCCTCTGAGTGAATATTTCTTGACACCTCTTCTTATATATGGCAACATTAACGTGAATGATGAGGAGGGAACAGTAACGGAAAGAGCGCCTCATAAGAGCGGGAGACGAATAAGGGAGTTAAAAATGGGAGATAAAAATTATTTACAGGATATATTAGGACGGTTTACAAATCTGCAGGATACCTTGGAAGGGTATATGATGATTTTTATACTGGTGGGCATAGTTTTTTGCCTGCTGAACTGCCTGTTTGGCTACAAATTGAGAAAATTCTGGTCGGCCATGCTGGTATTCTTGATTAGCGGTGCGATAGTGCTGGCGGCGGGCAGTTTTTTTATGGACAATAAAACGGGTGCCGTGATTACTGCACTTGTGGCAGGATTGTTGCTGGCTATTTTATCGGTTTATGTTTACTGGATTGCGCTTTTTGTGGCGTGTGTGGGGCTGACCTACGGAGTACTTGCTTTATTGATTCCGGATCCGATCGTCCCGGTAAAGGTGATTTTTGTGATCGTCGGAGTGATTGTGGGACGTATGGTGCTTCGCTTTGAACGTCCGTTAGTCATTGCGATTACGGGTATATGCGGCGGTTTCGGTGCCTCTAAGCTGCTCTTTTTGCTGTTAGATAAGGATATGGCCAAACCGATGCTGATCGGCGGGCTTGTGGCTTCTGCGGCGGGTATTGTACTGCAATGTCTTACGACCGGTACAGAGAAAGAGGAAAAAGAGGAATTCGAAGAAAGAACAGCAGCGGGAAAAAAGAAGAAGAGAAAAAAGAAGAAAAAGCCGGTGGAAAAAAGTGTATTCCAGCTCCTTCGTGAATCTATGCAGGGTGAAGAGGAAGAGCCGGAGGAGTATTATGAAGAGGAAGGAGAGGATGACTGGGAAGAACCGCCCAGAAGGAACCGTAACCGTTCTTCCATGAACGCCTACGATGAACTTTTGGATATGGATGATATTAACAGCGAGATGTCCCGGGAAATCCGGCAGATTTATCAGGAAAAGAATAAGAGAAAATAATGATTTCAGATCATCGGGCTGCCATACTGTGGATGTATTTCTGCAGAATATGGCAGCCTCGATTTTTGACTGTGCACAAGAAAAACGGTACAAAGATTATCCTTTGTACCGTCAGATGCAGGAGATGGGACTTGAACCCACACGATATTGCTACCACAGGCACCTGAAGCCTGCGCGTCTGCCAATTCCGCCACTCCTGCGCTCTTCTATTGTTGTGCGCTTATCAGCACAAGAAATATAATACATGGTAAGCTGAAAAATGTCAACACTTAATTGTGAAAAACTTTAAGAAAATGTAACTATTCAGCCATCAGGCCACAGACCGCCTGCCGCGCAGGCTATTCGCTGCGAAAGCAGCTTCTGTCTGAGGCTTCTGGCTAAACGCCATATGTCAAATCACAGAAACAGCTGCTTATATGCAAGCACAATGCATCTGATTTGTGATTTGACGCATGGCTGAATAGTTAAGAAAATCTTTAGAGAATCTAAAGGGGAATGCGATTGAAAAAGGAGGGGGAGTATGCTACACTTTTAAAGATATAAAAAATTCGGTTTTGTAATATATATAGTGGTAAAATAATCAATCACACAGCAAAAGGGGGCGCCGGTTCGGGGAGTGTCGTCCGGCATCTTAGGAAGGAATAGGAATATGGATTTTTTGGAATTGTTGAAAGTAATATTTCTGGGTATTGTAGAGGGGATTACCGAATGGCTACCGATTAGCAGTACGGGACATCTGATCCTGGTGGAGGAGTTTGTAAAACTAAATGTAACAAAGGAATTCTGGGAGATGTTCATGGTGGTGATTCAGTTGGGGGCTATCATGGCAGTCGTGGTACTGTATTGGAACAAGATCTGGCCGTTTCAGAATCGGGCCAGAGAACGGGATCTGCTCCGGCGGTATATGAAGACAGATAAGATGATCCTCTGGTTTAAGATCCTGGTATCCTGTCTTCCAGCCATTGTTATTGGTCTTCCATTTAATGATCTTTTAGAGGAAAAGTTCAACAATTATATCGTAGTCTCTCTGATGCTTATCCTCTATGGTATTTTGTTTATTGTCATTGAAAATTATAATAAAAAACGGATTCCCACAGTGAATTCTCTGGAAGATATCAGTTGGAAGATGGCGCTTTTTATCGGTATTTTTCAGGTGCTTGCCCTGATACCGGGAACCTCCCGTTCCGGTGCTACCATCATTGGCGGCATTTTGCTGGGAGCCTCCAGAACCATAGCAGCGGAGTATACATTCTTTCTGGCCATTCCGGTTATGTTCGGAGCCAGTCTGTTAAAGATTGTTAAGTTTGGTTTTGCTTTTACCGGAGAAGAAGTTATGATTCTTCTCATAGGAATGGTAACTGCTTTCGTTGTATCGATTCTGGCCATTAAGTTTTTGATGGGATATATTAAGAAAAATGATTTCAAAGTATTCGGATGGTACCGTATCGTATTGGGCGCTTTCGTATTGGGATATTTTGCAATCTTCGGATAACATATACTCATAGGGCATACTGCAATTCGTGCTACAGAAATGTCCCGCCTGTGCCATGCCGAAAAACAGGTCGCTCCTTCTCAGCTAGACGTCAAGACGCACTAAGTCTCGCAGGAAAGCCTTTGAGCCTAAGTGCTTACTAGACGTCGGATCTTCTAACTCGCTTTTCCCATGTTTTTGTCATGGCACAGGCGGGGCGGCTCCGGCGGCTCGTGCTTTTAATCAGCCATTATCTCCCGGTATAGCAAAGTTCCTGCTTCCTCCCTTGCAAATACATAGGGAAGCGTCCTGTATTTGCAAGGGAGGAGCAGGGCTTTCGTATATCGAACGATAAAGTGTTAACTATCGAAAAAGAGGAGGAGCTTTCCCTAGCTGGGGAAGTCTCCTCCTTTTTCGCTTTCTTTATCAATAAACCGGAATGACAGCATCAGATAGAGCAGGTCATCGTTGTCATTCAGGTCAATTTCCAGAATGTTTTTTATTTTTTCCAGACGGTATAGGAAGGTACTGCGGTGGATGAATAATTCCTTGGATGCCTGGACGGCATTTAAATGGTTGTCCAGGTATACGCGCAGAGTCTTCATATATTCGGTATTTTGGGTTTCATCCATTTCCCTTAGGGTCAGAAGCTTTTCATGGCAGATCATATAGCCGGGAAGCCGTTTGCAGGCCTGCAGCAGGATGTAAGGCAGGGCGATGTCGTTAAAGGAATGAGACCAGGAATAGGGACTTTCCTGGTTTCCTACTTCCAGAGCCAGACATGCCTGTACATACTGTCTGCGCAGATTCAGGTGTCCCTTCATGATCCGGCTGTAACCGGCCTTTAGAAAGCTGTCACGGATGAAATAAATCAGTTTGTTGGACACTTCATCTTCTGTCATATCCAGTTTGGTCATATTGAAGAAGATGACAATGTCTTCCTTAAACTGAAAAGCACAGGAAGCCGGAAATACATTTTCTATGTAGTTGCAGATTGCATTGATGGTCAGATTGTTCTGATCCAGATAGGTAATCTGCAGGACCACGCACATATATTTGTGTCCGGTATGCCAGCTCTGTGCCGACAGCTGCTGGCTGATATTCATATAATCTGCAGTCTTATCAGATAAGATACTGAGGAAGATAGAGTGCAGAGAACGATTCTTGCCGGTACGATGCATGGCATTATGCTGCAGGGCGTAATCAATAAACCCGGCCAGTAAGGTGATCAGCACTTCCATCCCTTCGGAAAGGGGAGTGGTATTCTCGATGACCTTCAGGCGGTGCGTTGTTTTTTCATAACGTTTGATATTGATATTTAACGAGCGGCTGCCGGTGATGTGTGACGGGAAGATAAACGGCCCGTCTTTTTCCCGTACAGAATTGTATAAAGCATCCTGCTTGAAAGCATTAATGTAATCAATGGAATTGCTGCCATTGTAAATATTGGGATAATCCTCCGGAAGCTCCTCATTTCCCACAGAGGCGACAATGGAAAAGTCCATACCCTGGATAAAAATAGGATTTTTGAAAATATCGTAGCTGGCAAGGAGCATACTGTACATAGACCCTCTCTGCATGGCAATATTCAGCAGTTCCTGTTCCCAGTTATTGTAATAGGAGAAAATGTCCTGCAGACAGTTAAATACGCTGCCAAAAGACTGGGTATTTGCAATATAAAGTCCGTCCATATAGGTAGTTTGAACCGGTAATTCCTGCTCGTATACAAAAATGTAAAGTACAGAGGCAGGAGATGTGTTTTTCACGGTGTCAGCCAGATGGGAGGGGATCAGATAAGTGCGTCCGGATTCCGGTGTCTGGTCGGCGGTATAAAGCAATGGCCGGTCTAAAATACCATAGTTGGAAAGTTCTCCTTTGCTGGTGACGGGGAATTGTTCCTTTAGTTTTTCATAGATAAGTTGCGGGCTGAGCTTCATAAAAATCCCTTTCTAAGTGTGTTTTTGTTCTTTTTCTGCGGTGACCAGTTTTTGTGCAAGGCTGGCAGCTTCCCACGCAGTAGCCGTATAATAATCAGCGCCTATTTCGTCGGCAAACTCCTGGGAAAGAGGAGCGCCGCCCACCATAATGAGGAGACGATGCTTTTTATCCGCTTTCCGCAGGGCGCGGATGATCGGCTCCATTTCCAGCATTGTTGTGGTAAGCAGGGAAGAAAGGCAGATAATTTTCGTTTCCGGGTGTTCCCGAAAGGCCTTCAGAAACTTTTTTTCTGATACGTCTACGCCCAGATCAATGGTGTGGAACCCTACGCCCTCAAACATAATGCGGACCAGGTTTTTTCCCACATCATGGAGATCACCCTGTACTGTCCCCAGAATAATGGTTCCCAGTCCATCGCTGTCCTCCTCCTGCAGATAGGGGCGCAAGATTGTCAGACCGCTTCTTAAGGAGCGGGAGCAGGCGAGAATACGTGCGATAAAGATTTCATTATTATGGTATGCTTCTCCTGCTTCCCGGATAGCTGGGATCAATGCTTTGTCCAAAATGGTCTGTGCATCTATTTGTTCCTGCAAAGCCTGCTGTACTAATTGTTCTGTAGATTTTGGAAAGCCGTCTTTTACAGAATCTTTGATTTCTTCTAATAAAGATATATTCATGATTTATTTCCTTACTATTCTAATAAATAACAGCCGGTATAGGCAATGGTACATTCTCCGTAGTAGTAGGGCAGGTGATTGGCTTTGCAGACCTGACTGACTACCATACCCAAAGCCTCCATAGAAGAGATAGCTTTATCCGGAAAACGGCAGGGCGCATCCGGATAAGTACATTGTTTGCAGAGTTCGCATGTTCCGGTGCCGATGGGCATCACTTTTCCATACGTGTCATACAGATACTCTGTAAATTTGCGGAAGGTTTCTTTGTGCTTTCTCTGGGTTTCTATCATACCTTCCCCATCCAGCACATCTTCCAGCATCCCTACAGTTTGTACCAGGATACCCCGTGTCCATTTGCTGAGCTGTTCTTTATACTCTTTTAGAGTACCGCATGCAGGAGGACAAGTCCAGCGTTTTCCGTATTGTCCGCATTGGGCGCACATATCCCGAACCTCCGGCAGGAGTTCAATGGTGGATACCTGCAGAACGGCCACATGGGTAAATCCTGCCTCTTTGCCTTCTTTTTGCAGCTCCTCGTAATCTATCATAGCGTTTCCTTCTTTCTACTGCTCCGGAAATTCCAGATTGTCCACGAAACAGTCCTGAAAAGCAGGATCGGTAGCCAATTCCAGAAATTCAATCCGTCTTGCCAGCGTTTTGGTGCGTTCAAATTCCTGTTGGTTTAAAACGGCAATTTTGGCACCTTCTCCGGCAGCGTTGCCGATGGGTGTGATACGTTCCTGTAATACAGAAGGGATCAGGCCGATGGCGCAGGCACTTTCGGGTGACATGTAATTGCCGAAGGCTCCGGCGATGAGAACTTCTTCAATCTGATCCGGAGTAATCTCCAGATGCTGACACATGAGTTGGATACCGGTCGCTATTGCTCCTTTGGCGAGCTGTATTTCCCGGATATCTTTCTGTGTCAGATACAAAGGGGTCTGATCCTGTGTCTTTTCGGCAGTTTCCAGTACGAAAGCCGGCATGTTATCGATACAGGTAATGCGGTGAGCGTTTGCCTGTGCGGCGGGGGTGCTCACCTCTTCTTTTGAAAGAATACGTCCGCTTTTATCAATTATACCTGCAGTAAGCAGCAGAGCGGTCAGATCTATGAGACCGGAGCCGCAGATACCGGCCGGTTTTTTATTTTCAATGGTAGTATATAGAATCTCATTCTTGTTTAAATATACATGATCGACAGCACCACCGGCACCACGCATACCGCAGGTGATCTTGGCACCTTCCAGGGCGGGGCCTGCTGCGGTGGAGCAGGTAATCATGCGGTCTTTGTTGCCGATGACCAATTCCCCGTTTGTACCGATATCGATCATCAGAGTGATGGGCTCTCTTTTATCAAAATCAGCGGCAAGCAGACAGCCGATGGTATCTGCGCCTACGAATCCTGCGATGACGGGAAGGACCAGAATCCGCCCCTCCGGGTGAATATGGATATCACAGTCAGAAGCGTTGATCAGCAGTGCCTCTGACAGTGTAGGATTATAGGGTGCGTGTACTAAAGCTCCGGGGGAAATATTAAGGAACAGATGATGCATGCAGGTGTTTCCCACCAGGGCTGCCTGTAGAATAGCAGTGGGTGAAATATGTACTTCACTGCATAGTTTACATAATAATTGGTTTAACGCACCGCGGACAGAGGCACTTAAATCGCCGGTGCCATGCTCCAGTGCATAATTTGAGCGCATAATGACATCAGCGCCATATTGAGTCTGCGGATTTAGCAGGCTGGCGACAGCCAGTTCTTCTCCGGTTTTTCCATGCAGCAGATAACCGACAATGGTAGTGGTTCCGATATCAAAAGCAGCCAGATAGTAGTCCGCGTCTGCAGAACGCAGTGAGAGAAGTTCATGGCCGCACAGCAGGACATTCACCTGATAAGCATTGGATTTTAAACATTCATACAGATTTGCGGCAATGGAAAGATTAGGGGAGAGTTCCTCTGTTATATCGGGTGCGACCAGCCGAATTCCTTCTTTGAGCCGTTCCCAGTCCGAAGTACTTTCCCCGGGCGGGCACTTGGCAACGGTGACATTCAAACTGCGTATCATAGGTGAAACCGGAATTTCTCTGGAAGAACCCTTTGCCAGAATGTGATGCCGAAAGCTGGCAGAGGTAAGTACGGTCATATCGCTGTGTATGAGTACACGGCATGCTTTCTGCCTGCCGGTTACCTGTCCGGATAAAATATGGACGGTACATTTGCCGCAGGTTCCCCGACCGCCGCAGGGGGCATCCGGGAGCAGTCCGGCCTGAATCTGTGCATCCAGAAGTGTCGTGCCTTCGGGAATCTGTATGGATAATTGTTCTTTTACAAAAGTTATGGTAAATAATTTCATAACAGTACCTCGTAAAATGAAATCCGTTCTCTCATTTAGTGTAACAAATTTTTTTACAAAATAAAAGAGAAGCCATATTGAAAAATAGCGAAGGAATAGGAGTTCCTTCGCTATTATAAAAAGAGAATGTGGAATCATAGATATAATTAAAAATTAAGAAACGAATTCTTTTGCAACCTGTGCTGCGGATGCTGCATCCGGAGTATAAGCGTCAGCACCGATTTCATCAGCAAATTCCTGAGTGATAGGAGCACCGCCTACCATAACTTTAATCCGGCTTCTGAATTCAGCAGCATTTAAAGCTTCTACGGTTTCCTTTAAGGATGGCATAGTTGTTGTTAACAGTGCAGAACATCCTACAATCTTAACATCCGGGTTTTCTCTTACAACATCCAGGAATTTTTCCTTTGGAACATCAACACCCAGATCAATCACTTCGAATCCGGCACTTTCGATCATCATACCAACCAGGTTTTTGCCGATGTCATGCAGGTCGCCGGCAACAGTACCGAGAACGTATTTTCCTAAGGCGCCTGCAGAACCGGTTGCTAAATGCGGTTTTAATATATCAACGCCTTTTTTCATAGCGCGTGCAGCAACCAACATTTCAGGAACGAAGATTTCGTTGTTTTTGAAGCGATCACCTACCACGCCCATAGCGTCGATCATACCGGTATTTAAGATTTCAACAGGATCGCATCCCGCATCTAAAGCGTCCTGTACCAGTCCTCCGATTAATTTTGCTTTTCCCGCTGTAACTGCAGCAGCTACTGCCTGAATTTTTTCTGACATAATGATATCCTCCTTCATATTGTCCATAAAATTTTATGTGTTTATTCTTGGTAATGCCTGTATTAGTTTTTCGGAAGCGGCCCGATGAGTCCTTCCCGGTAGGCTCCGATATATTCCATACAGAAATCATCCAGCCCTAATAATGCTTCTGTGGCGTAAATCAGTCCCATCATATCACGATTGGTCGGATCCAGAATGGCGCTGTCCAGACCGGCATTCATGGCCAGAACGGTGAAGCCCATATTGATCAGTTTACGAACCGGCAGGTTGAACGAAATGTTGCTGACAGCGGCAGTGATATGAATATCCGGATACTGCGCACGGACAGTGCTGATTACTTCCACGTTCATGGCAATTCCTTCTTCTGATGTACAAAGCATCTCTACCAGCGGGTCGATATGGATCCGGCTTGGTTTGATGCCGTATTCTTTTGCTTTCGCCATAATGTTGTCAAATACTCTTAAGCGGTCGGCTGCACATTTGGGGATACCGGTGTCGTCGCAGAGCAGTGCGATCACTTCCCATTTGGTGTCTGCGATCAGTGGAAAGATCGTATCGATTTTATTACCTTCCATAGATACAGAGTTTATAAGCCCCGGTCTTTTGCAGTAAGGAAATACTTCAGCCAGTACTTTGGCACTTGGGCTGTCTACTGCGATAGGAAGATCGGTTACTTCCTGAATACAGTCAATCATCCATTTTAACGTTTCCACTTCCACAGCCTCTTCTACAGAAGCACAGCAGTCAATGTAGGTAGCATTTGCAGCGGCCTGGATTCGTGCCCGTTCTTTGATAAATTCGGAATCTCTCTCAGCGATGGCTTTTGCTACGACAGGAATGGAACCGTTGATTTTTTCGCCGATAATAATCATTTGCTTAACCTCCCAATGTCGACGTTTGTCTTGTTGAGGCTATTATAACAAAGACTTATTTTTATGAATATACCACAAACTATCCGCAATTTTGAATTTACATTCCTACACATTGTAGGAATGTAAAACGGACAAAAACAGAGGAAGAAACGGCGTCTTCCGTTGCTTGACGCTATGTGGAAAATCCTTTATGATAAGTAAAGATATGCACATTCTGCGGGGAAACACCGGCAGCAGTGAATGAATCGTATATGGAGTATATTTTGTATGAACATTATTAATATTGAACACATTCATAAAATTTTTGGAGAAAAGATAATTTTTGACGATGCCTCTTTTGGCGTGCAGGAAGGGGATAAAATCGGTATCGTAGGAATCAACGGCACAGGAAAGACGACACTTCTGAAAATGGTCGCAGACCTGGAAGATCCGGATGACGGTCAGGTTATCCGGCAGAATAATCTAAAGATTGCTTATCTTCCCCAGAACCCTGTCTTTGCCAAGGGCGCTACCGTACTTTCTTATATTGAGGACAGTGAAGCACCGTGGAAGGTGCAGAGCCACTTAAGTCAGCTGGGCATTGAGGAGTATGAAGCTTTGCTGGAGCATTTATCCGGCGGACAGAGGAGAAAGGTGGCGCTTGCCAAAGTGCTGGCCTCTGATTTTGACGTGCTTTTATTGGACGAGCCGACCAACCATCTGGATGAGGGCATGATTATGTGGCTGGAAGGGTACCTGAGAGAATTTCGGGGAACCATCCTGATGGTTACCCACGATCGCTATTTCCTGGATCAGGTGACCAATAAGATCCTGGAGATCAGTCACGGGAAGATTTACAGCTATGAGGCCAATTATTCCAAGTTTTTGGAGATGAAAGCAGAGCGGGAAGAGATGGAACTGGCTTCTGAGCGGAAGCGCCAGAGTATTCTGCGTATGGAACTGGAATGGGCAAAGCGGGGATGCCGTGCCAGAACAACAAAACAAAAGGCCAGGCTGGAACGTCTGGAGGCCTTGAAAAATGGAACAGCGCCTGTGCAGGATCAGACGGTGGAACTGGATTCCATCGAAACCAGGATGGGAAAAAAGACGATAGAACTTCAGCATATCAGTAAAAGCTTCGGGGATAAAAAGATTCTGGAGGATTTCAGTTATATTTTCCTGAAGAATCAGAAGGTGGGAGTGATCGGTCCCAACGGCTGTGGAAAATCTACTTTTGTTAAGATGCTGGCAGGCCTGGAGGAGGCGGATGCCGGCAGTATTGATGTGGGAGAGACGATCCGTATAGGATATTTTGCCCAGGAAGAACAGCATATGGACGAACGCCAGCGGGTGATCGATTATGTAAAGGATATCGGAGAGTATATTACCACCCGGGAAGGTCAGATCAGCGCTTCTCAGATGCTGGAGCGATTTTTGTTTACGCCGGATATGCAGTACGCATCCATCGGAAAGTTGTCCGGAGGTGAAAAAAGAAGATTGTATCTGCTGGGAATTCTTTGCCAGAACAGTAATGTGCTCATTCTGGATGAAGCGGGAAATAATCTGGATATTCCTACGCTTACTATTTTGGAAGATTATTTGAATTCCTTTGTGGGAATTGTAGTCACGGTGTCTCATGACCGTTATTTTCTGGATAATGTGGCGGACCGCATCTTGGAGTTTGACGGAGCCGGCCATATCAGACAGTATGAAGGCGGCTATACGGATTATCTGGAGGCCAGAAGAAGGGAAGGAAGAGACAGCCTGAAAGAGGCGGCACCGGTGAAGAAGAAAACGGCGGACAAGCCGGATTCTTCTAAAGGGTGGAAGCAGAACCGCCCGGTAAAGCTAAAATTCAGCTATAACGAACAAAGAGAATTTGAAACCATAGATGATGAGATTGCAGTGTTGGAAGAAAGACTGGAAAAACTGGATGCAGATATGCTTGCCAATGCCACCAATTCCGGGAAGCTGAATGAGTTGATGGCAGAAAAGGAAGAAACTGAGGCAAAGCTGGAAGAAAAGATGGACCGCTGGGTGTATCTGAATGATCTGGCAGAGCAGATCGCGGCACAAAAGGAGAACAAATGACAGAGATGAATTATCAGGAAGCAAAAGAGTATGTGGCTCACGCGGGAAAGAATGGCGCGATAGAGCTGGGGCTGGATCATATCAGAGAATTATGCAGACGTCTGGGAACACCGCAGGATGAGCTGAAGTTCATTCACATTGCGGGAACCAATGGAAAGGGCAGTGTGCTGGCTTATATTTCCACAGTATTAATGGAGAGCGGATACCGGGTGGGCCGGTATATTTCTCCCACACTTTTTTCTTATCGGGAGAGAATTCAGGTAAATGAGGAATATATTTCCAGAGAAGATTTTACCCGTCTGGCAAACCGGATCGCAAGGGTGATTGAGGAAATGAAAGCG
>JBMNRU010000007.1:0-133377 GCA_050944855.1 Lachnospiraceae bacterium | reverse complement strand
ATGGAATATTATACAATTTACTGTAAGCATGTGCCATCAGCTCATTTGATTTCTTTGTTGCAGCATATAAGGATACCGGATTATCTACTTTGTCATCTGTAGAATAAGGCACTTTTTTATTTGAACCATAAACAGATGATGATGATGCATAAACCAAATGTTCGACACCTTTTTCACCATTATCATAGGAATGACGACAGGCTTCAAGAATATTATAAAAACCTATCAAGTTGGATTCAATATAGGCATCTGGATTGGTAATTGAATATCGAACTCCAGCCTGGGCTGCAAGATTGACTATAATATCTGGTTTATACTCAGCAAAAATACCATCAATCAAGGATTTATCCGCAATGGAACCTTTAACAAACGTGTAGGATGATTCCGGATATTCTGCTGCCAGCTTTTCGATCTCCGTAAGACGATATTCCTTGATGGATACATCATAGTAATCGTTCATATTATCCACACCGATAATATTCACCGGTGATTGAGTGCGAAGTAACTTCATCACAAGATGGGAACCGATAAACCCAGAAGCTCCGGTTACTAAGATTGTTTTATTAATTAATGACGTATTCATTAGTAACATATTTCTTCTCCCACTATTATATTTATCATAATCATTCTTTATTTTTTCTATAGGTTAGACTATGCTATTTTAAGTTACCGTGGATTAAATAGCTTTCCTCCAACCTGATTACACATCGAATTGTGTTATGTAAGATATCATCGAATTCAAAGAGTCCACGTTTAATCGTGTCAACACTCACACTTAATAAATTACTTCAGTCCAAATACATACCTAGTATATTTATTAGAATCAATAATTTTTGCTATCATGACTGATAACGTTATTGCAGCTAAAAAACATAAACAGGCTAAAATATATGGAGATATCACACCGTTCAATGTATTAATTACACAATATATTATTTGCTGATGTACAATATAAATGCACACATCGCCCCATATACATGCAAACAAACAAGCAGAAGCGACGTAGTCATTTTAAAGGCTACACCTGATTTTACTCTTATGAATTCATATAAAGCAAATAAGACAATTTCGAATGTAAGAAGAACTAATGATGGAATTTTTAAAAATAACTTTTGTCGTTTTTTTCTAAGCAGTACTCCAATATAAAATAGCAAATAATATTGGCATGCTGTCCAGATTTGAAAATAATTACCACAAAACCTGCTTCCAACAATTCCCAATCCATACAAAGCAAATGCAATTCCTAACCCGATTTTTCCCGACTTAATATTTGAAAAAACAAATGCTATTAAAAATACATTAAAAAGCATTGCCAGAAACCATAATTGCTGTGGGCTCTGTCCGAGCACAAACTTTCTCAGAATATTTGACATCGAGCTTTCTTCGTAAAAATAAATATACCACGGTATTACCCAGGCTAAGCAGCCTATGATATAGGGTAACAATAATCGTTTGAATTTATTTTTTAAAAAAGGAATAAATTTTGAATATCCATTTTTCTCATACTTGACATAAGCAAATAAATATCCTGAAACCAATGCGAAAGCATAGATATGGAAACTTCCTACCCATTCCGCTATCCACGATAATCCCTGTGAATCCTGTTTGGGCGGCTGATTAAACCATCCGTCCGGTGTCCATAAATATGTTGCATGTCCTACAACAACCAGCAACATTAAAATTACCTTAATAAAGTCTATATTTCTAAGCTGTCTGTCAAAATTATATCCTTCATTCCTCACCTTAACTATTACCTTTCATTAGATTTATGTATTTTATTTAGGACAAGAATTGACATTTCATTCTTTAATATCACTGACATGAATATATATGTCACCACACCCATGATTACGGAAGACACAAGACTTATTAATGTTGGAAAATGAATCATTAAAGTTATACTCACAAAAGCAGCCATACATAATGATGCAGCGGCTACCTTTATAAAGTATTTAAAAAACCAGCGAAGTCCTATGATATCGTTATACGCAATCAAATACATAATACATACTATAATCTCCGTTGTAGCCGAAGCAATCGCAGCACCATTATGTGCATAATTTCTAATCAAAAAATAATTCAAAAAAATATTAAAAATTGTACCAAAGCTTGATATTATCAACATTATTTTTTCTTTTCCAACAACTACTAAAATTTGATATCCAATAAAGTTACTAATCCCGATTGTTACAATCGATACCGTGAGAATCCTTACAGTCAATATTGCATTTGCAAAATCAGCACCAAATAATATCACAACAATTTTATCTGCTAACAAAAAACAGCCTGTCGCCGCGGGAAGAGAAAAGAATAACAATATTTTTACTCCTTTTTCAGCCAATGCTTTAAATTGATCCTCGATTTTTTGGGAATAATAATAGCTTAATCTCGGCAAAAAAACAGCACATACAGCTACTATCATATCTTTTATTGTCTTTATACCATTAATCGCATTTGAATAATACCCCACATGAATTTTGTCCGTCATCATAGTAAGCATGGTAATATCTGACAAGGTATAGATCTCTACAGCAATTGAAGAACTAAACAAAACAATCAATACCTTCATGTGTTGCTGTAAATTCAATCCTCTCAATCTAAATTTAAGTATTTTTCTTAAATGGAATACATTTAATACATAATTTAACGCTACTCCTAAAACGCTTGCAAATGCATAAAACAAATAATCATCTTGATTTCGAACAAATATAACAATAAATACAAAGGATATTATTTTTATGGCAAAACTTCTCACCATAATATATTTATATTCTTCTATGCCTTGATAGACCCAATCAATATTAAATATATTAAGAACTACTTGCAGTCCAACTATTATATATAAAAACAGATCTTGTCTATATTTTCCGACACTAATCACGATACTATAATAGGCAATAGCACAAATAAATGTTGAAATAAGATTTATTAAAAATAATTCAGAAAATACCCTTTCTAATTTTTCTTTACAGTCCTTATTTTCAGCAATTTTTTTTGTCCCATACGTTGGCAAGCCCAATGCAGCTAACAATGTAAAATACGTAACTAAATTCTTAGCCGAAGCAACTTGCCCGATGCCACCAGACAGAAGCACTCTGCTGACATACATAGATGTTGCTAGGGGAAAAACAACATTTAATCCTTTATATATAACATTATAAATAGAGTTTTTTGCAAGAGATTTATTTCCCATTTTTTATTTCTTATCTTCTTTCTATGAAAGTATTACTTCTTTTTTGCACTAAAATTGTGTTATCTGGGACATTTCCAGTCACAACACATCCTGCACCAACTACACAATTCTTCCCGATTTTTGTACCTTTTAATATTACCACTCCCGTTCCGATCCAAGAACCATCACCAATTTCTACCGGGGCGGTCTTATATTTTTCTCTGTATATTTTTTCTACATTGAAAAAATGATCATGGTCACATATATATACATTGGGTCCAAACATACAATTAGAACCAATCAATATTTTTTCTCTTGCCACCACTATACAATTTTGATTAAAATACGTTCCACCCCCTATAGATAAAATCGCATTGTTTCGAACTGAAATATTACACAATCCATCGGTATAAAAACAAGGCTTACCAAGAAGTAATTTAGAGTTCTCTCCAACCTGCAGGCGAACTCCTTGGTTCGCATTCAGCAAAACATTTCTCGTACTTCTATCTTTAATCTTGATAAATTTTAAATAGTTTTTTCCTTTAAGAATAATCTTTGCTATTTTTTTTAATAGCTGCCTCACATTTCCACCTCCAACCAGCTTAACAACTCTATTTTATTTTCAGCTCAAACATCTGCTTTTTTTTGTATCTCTCAATACCTTCCATGATATAAAAGCAATAACATAATTTAGCGATGTCTGCGAAAAGGTTATGCGAGCAATATCTGCAACAACTATTGAACAAAGTAACACAAATACTAATTGTTCCATCTCACTTCTTTTCTGTTTTAATGCACACACAATTAGTCTTTTGTAAAAGTAGAAGTAATACAAAACGAATCCAAACAAGCCATAAGTAACCAAAATCTCTGTATATGTCGTATGCGAATATACTCCGAATCCGGAAAAATGAGTAAAATATCCCCATCCCCCGCCAAATAGCGGATGGTCTTTGAAAAGTTGTAATGCAATTGTTATCATAGCTATTCTTTTATCCGTAGAATAGGATGATTCTATTCCGTTAATGTTGATTCCAAAAGAAACAAGCATAATCAAAATTCGATGACCAACCAGTTCATATAGTACCGGAACAGTGAAGATAGCTATTCCTAATCCTACAATCACCAAAAAAGGCAAGAAATATTTAGAGAGATTCCTTTTATATTTATATTTTATAAACATAAGATAGGAGATTATGATATACAATAACGCCTGCTTTGACCCTGTAAGAAGCATAAATCCAACTTGCAGCGCATATACAGGCATATACCCTCTATTTTGTCTTACTATTATTTTGAATAAGCAAAAAATCGACATAATCCCCAAATACATTCCGAAAACATCAACATTTCCAGATGCACTTACTCCAATTCTTTCTGATCCATGTCTGATGATATCAAATTCATTGACAACAACAAATACCATCGAAAAAACACTGCCCCAAGCACTGCCTTTACACAATATTTCTTCTATATCCTCCAATGATAAATCTATCAAAAAAAACACTATCGTCAGTGTATTCATCAAATGCATCGCTATATAATAAACTGAAAACAGAGCATATGTTGTTCTTAGTATTCCCACAGATAAATACATTAGAAACACACATAAAACCCACCATATAAATGATGAATTCGCAACTAAATTTATCCTATATTTTGAAATGATCACCTTTAAAAAGGCCCATATAAACTCTGTACATACAATAGCATAATATAAACGGATGTGTTCATCTGAATATAAACAAGCTAACGCAAATAAATACAAAGCTATCAAAAAGATATATGTATGCTTTCTTGTTTTGTCTTTACCTATTGTTAATATCATTGGCATACCTTTCTAATATACATGTCCCATTTATTATATATGTAATCTAAAGAATGTGTTTTTTTAATTTCTGAAGCCATTTTCCCGTAATCATTAGCCTTTTGTGGATTATTAATATACTCCTGCATGGCCGCCGCTAATGCCTTTTCATTATTTCTTTCAACTAAGATACCATTTACATGGTCCGTAATCAATTCAGCTGCTCCGCCCGGAGTGCAATCGGTGGATACACACGGAAGCCCTAACGCCATTGCTTCCATCAATGCATTTGGCATTCCTTCAAAATCCGAAGATAAGACAAACATATCCGCTTCAAGAAGTTTATTTAATGGTTCTTGCGTGTTACCATACAATTCTACGTTGCTGGTTAAATCTAATTCAGCTATTAATTTCGTTAGACTTTCTCTCATAGCCCCTTCACCATAAATGATTAATTTATATTCTGGATATTCCATATGGACTAAGTAAAATGCTCTAATCAATAATGCAAAATTCTTCTGTCTGTGTAATCGCCCTACTCCCACTATATATCTCTTTTTTTCAGGCACATTTAGAAAGATTTTATCATCGATTGAAATTGCATTATGAATAACGACTGATTTTTCTCTGACATTTTTCTTAAAAAAATCTCTTGCACCTTTTGTTTGAAAAACAAACCCATCAAAACCCGAAATCGTTAAATTTCGAATTAACCCTAGAATACCACTATACTCTCTATCTGCCGGATCACCGCGCTCTGAATAAATAGTCTTATATCCATAAAATTTTGAAAGGATCATACTAATTAATCCTATCTGAAACCAAAAACTAATCACAAGATCGCATTCATTATTTTGGAAAAAAGAATTCAGGCTTCTTATCCGGTTTAAAATCTTTGTCCCCTTATTCTTTCCCTTGTCCGGAAAAAACACTTTTTTCACACGACTATCCAACGGATAAACACAATTATTTGCTGTCAATGTTACCAAGGTAACTTTATGTTCACGCAATACCAGTTGATTTGCAAGTAAAATCAGAGACTTTTCGGCGCCGCCAAAGCCATGCAGATGTCCTAATAAAATAACTTTCATCTTTTCATAAATACGGTATTTCGATAGTACCGCATTATTTCCTTCCTATAATATTTACATACGACCATTTAATTATGATAATTTACTTCCCTCTCAGTACTAAGAAATTGCGTTTTATCATCAATCTTCAAATATATGAACTAATTTTTTCATTTTCCAGGGGCCCAGAATAACAACCATGGTAATCATAATTTTCTTTTTGAATCTGATATGTGAAAATAAAATTCTTTTATATGACTTTTTCAATTTTGAATATATTAATGCTATTTGGGGTCTTAGGTTTTCAATATCTTCACTGTTATACATAATGTATCTTCCTAACAAAGAATAATATGAAATTCCTAACTTGACTTTAGCAAGTTCACATAAATCATCATCATATTTCGAAATATCCACTAAATTTTCACAAGCATCTATTAAATCAAAATCTCGAAGACGAAATGTATTGCCTGTAATGCTGTTGGGATTGCTATAATAATAATACATCTTCTGATTACTTTTTACTTCGCATTTTGCATTTTGCAAAAATTGAAAATTAGTAGCAATATCTTCATTAATTTTCCCTAATGGAAATCGAATATCACCAATTACTTCTCTCGCATATAACTTTCGACAAACAGAATATCTATCTGTCAAAAAATAATCAAGAAGAATTTCCTTTCCTTTTTTTACAGATATAATCTCTTTTGAATTTCTATACACAATTTCCTCTGTTGTCGTTATGGAATCTATATCTGATACATCTGCATTATATTGCAGCATATTATTCAAAAGAGTTTCATACATATGACAATCAATCCAATCATCACTATCTATAAATCCCAAATATGTTCCCGTAGCACGTTCTATTCCATAGTTTCTCGCTGAACTCACTCCACCATTTTCTTTATGAAAAACTTTTATTCTAGGATCAGATTTACTATATTCATCACAAATCACTCCGCTCGCATCTGTTGATCCATCATCAATTAGTAAAATTTCTAGATTTGAATAAGTTTGATTTAATATCGAATCCACACATCGCCTTAAATACTTTTCAACATTATATACCGGCACTATTACGCTAATCACATCTTGTCTCATCGTACACTACCTGCTTACTTTATATTTTATTTTTACCAATATACATCTTAATGGATAGGGAACTGCGTACTTTATTTTTCCAACAAAAATACGCTTTCGATTTGACTTTTCAAATATCTTGTTAATATTATCAGCGGAATACTCTCTATATTCAGCAAGTCTCTTTTTTCGAGATTCTGGCATCCTTGATGGTTCTTTTAATTGGTCATTATGCCTTATAGCATCTTCCATATCAACTCGATTTGATTTTATTGCCAACATTTCAAATATTTGTTTTGCCTTTGAAGTATTTAGAAGAACCAGCGAACATCCTAAACTCTTATTCATTTTCACTTTCAGTCCTTCAATTCCCCAAAAATCTCCTAATGTAAAATCTCCTTCCCTGTCAATCTTGGCATATTTGCACGAATAACAACTTTCCCTATAAATGCTACCTTCTAAAAAATAATAATAGTAATAATGATTGAAATAATGCATTTTTAACATTTTTTCAGATAGAGCATCTTTTGTTTTAATGCTTCCTGCTAATGACCATCCATCCACTCGTTTGTCTCTAAAATTAATATCAATAATATTTCTATGCAATGAGTTTTCAAGATACTGTATATACTTGTTGAAATATGCCTGCGATGGCACTCCATGGCAAATAATATCTGCTGTGATCAAATTTTCAAAGGGGTGTTTTAAGTATTTTTTTAATCCTGCAATTTGGCATGGTGTTCCCGTATATAATACAATCTTACCATCTTGCAAATCCTTTCGTGCATCTATAAAACTATTTAATGTATTACTTTGAACGTATTTAGATCCTCTTAAATCACTAATTCCGTTAAAAGTGGTCTCTCGACTATGTTTTACAATTAAATCCTTGTCCATAATCGCACCGTATACAACGCCGCCTCTAGACAGCACATATTCTGCCAATGCACCGAACATTCCTCCACTGGTAGCCTCCTTACAATTTTGTATGTTCGTTGACTGGACAACATATGCTTCCTTTATTTCATTCTTTTTGTTTCCATCATATATAGGACATGTATCGGAACACAGATCACATTTCACACAAAATTCATGATTTATTACTGGTCTCAAAAAACCGTTTGAATCCTCATCCATCTTAATACATGTTTGGGGGCAAATCTGAACACACGCACCACATCCTGTGCAATGTATATCACTACCGTTTATCATTGATATTCTCCAAAGTGTTTTTTAAATATTCTCTTGATTTTTTTCTTTCTATCTCTATAATCTTATTAACATCAACATAATTTATTTTAGGCATTTCCCTTCCCAACAATTCCGAATAATCTTTAATTATTCGATTTTCAAGGCAATATTGTTCTAACAAAAATGCTAGCTTATTACCATTATTTCTTACCAAAGATACAAATTCTGCATTTGTAATTAAAGAAAGTACTGTACCATGAAATGTATCTGTGACAACTAATTCTGCATTACAAAAATAATAGAATAAGTCTAACGGAGATACATTTATATTCATATCGCACCATTTATGATAATAGCCTACAGAATATATCTTTAGTCCATGTCTTTTTGCATACTCTCTCAGGGCTCTAATTTCTTCAAAACTATTAGAATTTTTATCATATGAATACAGTAAAATATATTTAGTGCTTGGTTTCTTTTTCTTTTTTATAGCCCTGATTTCTTCTTCATATCCATATAGAATCACAGGATCACAAACTAGTACTGCTTCTTTGTCAGTAAGACTCTCTACAATCTTTTTTGAATTATTATCTCTTACAGACACTGATTTCATTTGTCTCAACCCATCCGCGATGTTTTCTTTATGATTGCTCTGTTCAACATCGTATAAGGTAGTTGGTCCAAAACTTCCTGCATAGCTAAAAATACATGGAGCATCGACATCTAATCCATAAAAAAACGGGTTATATCCTATCTCTATTGAAAAAACCTCATCACTACCTATGCACACAGCATCTCTATGGCACTTAAAGTACTCTTCCCCTATAGCTAAAAGTTTTTTTCTGAATTTATTCAAGGCCAAACTCTTTTTTCCATTATACACAAACGTTCCCAGCCCATTATCCTTCATATACTTTAAATATAGTGGTATACTAGATATTCCGATTTTATATTTTTTTTCGCTCCCTGGCTCCATATTCTCATAATTTCTTTCAAAAGTTAAAAAATCTACCTCATTACCCATTTTCTGTAATGTTCTTTGCATACCATACGCTTGTAATAATGCACCATGATTGTGAACATTGTAATAAGTTAAAATTCCTATTTTCATGGCTAATGCTTTCTTCTCCTTACATCTGTTACTTTATCAGCGAAATTTATTACTACTTTTCTTCTTACTCTATATCACCTCAACAGGGTCTTAAATATGAATAAACGCATTTTTTTAGGAATTAACGCTACAACACATTGCACCAAAACTGTTTTTGTATAATCCCATCTGCTAATATAGCCTGTATCTAATATCTTATTTCTAGCACTAATATATTTCTTTAAATATGCAAATCCACCTCTTCGTTCTATCATAGCTTGTCCAGTTCTTGCATATACTAAATAATCATCAATATTTTTACATATGGCACCTGTAATTAACATTCGAATCCACAACATATCATCTTCCATCAATGGGCAATGCTCATAGTTTCCTGCATTTATCACTGCACTTTTTTTGTACATGACAGTCATGTGATTGAAAGCACTCCTCTGTTTTTGATATCGCGCTATTTCCGAATGTTCCAGCGGAACATTTCTTCTAGCAATTTCATTTTCAATTTTGCCTTCAAATTCGATAATATGGCTTCCACATATATCTAATTTGGGATTTTGTTCAAACTCCTTTATTTGCTTTTCAAATCGATCTTTTCTTGCAATATCATCCGTATCCATTCTTGCAATAAGTTCATTTTTGCAGTACACAACACCTGCACGTAAAGCTTTTCCAAGTCCCTGATTTTTTTCTAATGGTAGTCTTCTTATTAAACCTGGATACATCTTTTGATACTCATCAAGCAATTCATACATTTCTGTAGTCAGGGGACCATCTTCAACAACTACCCACTCATCCGCTTTAACTGTCTGATGTAACAAACTATCAAAACATGTTTTTACATATTCTGGTTGTTCTTTTATATAAATTGACATCAATACACTAAACTTCATTTTTTCTTCCCCTTAACTGCTCGGTAAACTTCTTCTCACCTTCGTCATCTGCTTGATATTCTTTTCCAAGCACTGCAAATGCCGTCTTGAACATTGTAGCAATTTCTCCCCAAAAACTAAATTTCTCAATGCTTCTCAGATTATAATACATCTTCCCAGGTAATACCTTATTCACATATACTTCATCTACATTTTCAGCTCCATCCAACAGCTTATCTTCATCTTTGTAAAGAATACTTGCTTCAGACGTAACGCCTGCAGGTAACAGTAATGTTGCCAGCATAACTGGTGCATACTGTTCTACATACTTCACTGTCTCTGGACGCGTCCCCACAAACGACATATTTCCGATTATCACATCAAGCAACTGGCTAATTTCATCAAGCCGGCATTTTCGAATCATACTGCCAACTCTCGTGATACGGCTATCGTTCTTTACAGTAACCTGACTACCTTTTTTATCGGCATTATTAACCATCGTCCGAAACTTGTGGATTTTGAAGCGTTTTCCATAAGTTGTAACACGCTCTTGTCTGAAAAACACCGGACCGGGGGAATCAACTTTTATCGCAATTGCAAGAATAAGAAACACGGGGGAAAGTATAACCAACATAATGGCAGAGACAACAATGTCAAACAAACGCTTCATCGCCAAACTAAATCCCTTTTTACAGAGGATGTCGTAATAATACCGAACCTCCCCTGTCCGCATTTCGGCTGGAAGTTCATCCCATTTCTTCATCTCTACCTCACTTTAGATATATTCTTTCAAAATTCTGCAATATGTTTCAATCACATACTCGACATCTTCATCTGTCAATCTCGTGTAAAGCGGCAGCGTAATCTCATTTTCATAATGGTTAAAGCTATTCGGATAGTCTTTAATATCAAATCCTAGATTTTTGTACGCTGTATGCATTGGCAAAGGCTTATAGTGAACATTGCATGCAACTCCCGCTTCTGCCATCTTGACGATAATCTCACGACGCTGCTGATCACTCACACCGGGTACTCTAGTGATATAAAGATGCCCGCTGGAATGGTAGTTATCCGCATAGTGTTTCAGCACCTCAATCCCCAACGGTTTGAATGCTCCGTCATATTTATTAATAATCTCTTTTCGCCGTTCCAGCATCCCAGGATAACGTTCAAACTGTGCCAAACCCATCGCAGCAGCAATGTCAGTCATATTGCACTTGTACCAAGTGCCAACGATATCATACTCCCAAGCACCCAGCTGAGTCTTAGCAAATGCATCTTTAGACTGACCATGAAGAGACAAAAGCTGTGCCTGATGATAGATAGCCTCATCATCCACGCCATCTATATGCTTCCATACCATAGCCCCACCTTCGGCAGTTGTGAAGTTTTTGACCGCGTGATAGCTGAAATTTGTCACATCTGCAACATTTCCGATCATTTTTCCATGCCATTTTGCACCAAAAGCATGTGCGGCATCTGCAATCACAGCCACTCTGCCCAGCTTCTTTTGAAACTCGCTATTCGGCCTGAAGATATTCTTTTTACGCTCCACAATATCAAAAATCCGATCATAGTCACACGGGATACCACCGAGATCTACAGGAATAATTGCCTTAGTCTTTTCAGTGACAGCCCTTTCCAAAGCCTCATAGTCCATTTCAAGACTGTCTTTCTGACAATCCACCATAATGATCTTTGCGCCCACATGACAAATAACAGAAGCTGATGCCGTGTACGTATAAGCGCTTGTAATTACTTCATCGCCTTCGCTAATACCGAAAATACGAAGGGCTGTCTCCGCACAAGCCGTCTGGGAATTTAAACATACACATTTTGGCGTTCCAAGCCACTCCGCTATTTTCTTTTCCAGCAGCTTCGTCTTAGGACCTGTGGTGATCCAACCAGAACGAAGTGTATCGCATACTTCATTAATCTCCGCCTCACTGATATCAGGCGGTGAAAAAGGAATATTTCTTTTATTTTCTCGATTTGTATTCATGGTTTCATCTGCCCCTCTCTGCATCAAAGAACAACTACTTTTCTTATTTGCTTAATGCATATCACTTTTTTCAGATTGCATACTAATCAAATTATACAACAACTAGCCTGTGAATATTCTTATTTTATAAGAGCTTTCGCAGGCTAGATCAAACTTCTTTCATCACATAAGTCGGCACGATCTCCCGTACTTTTTTTCTCACCTCAGGCAAGTCGTTATTCGCTATCTTCTCCAACTCCTCCAACTGCCTTAAAAACCGTTCCTCATCCATCTCAATCGGCTTTCCGATATGAATCAACTGATTCTCCGTCTCCTGCAGGCCTTCTTCGCTCATAAGCATTTCTTCATATAACTTTTCGCCTGGGCGGAGCCCGGTAAACACAATATCTATATCTTCATAGGGTCTATATCCTGATAAACGAATCAAATTTTCTGCCAATTCCAGGATTTTCACCGGTTCTCCCATATCGAGAACAAAAATCTCTCCCCCTTTTGCCAAAGCTCCGGCCTGCAGGACAAGAGAAACAGCCTCCGGAATTGTCATAAAATACCGGATAATATCCGGATGCGTCACAGTGACCGGTCCGCCCTGTTCAATCTGCTTCTTAAACAGAGGAATCACACTTCCATTGCTCCCCAGCACATTACCAAAACGCACTGCCACAAACTCTGTCTGGGAATGACTGTTCATGGTCTGCACGATCATTTCGCAGATTCGTTTGGATGCCCCCATAATATTGGTAGGATTTACTGCTTTATCTGTAGAGATCAGCACAAACCGCTTTGCCCCGTACTTGTCCGCAGCCATAGCCGTCTTATACGTACCAAATACATTATTCTTGATGGCCTCATTAGGACTGTCTTCCATCAGCGGCACATGCTTATGGGCGGCTGCATGATAGACAATCTCGGGATGATATGTGGAGAAAATGGTTTCCATTCGATGGGTATTTCGAACGGATGCGATCAGCACCACCAGATCCAGCTCCGGAAAATCATGCTTTAATTCCTGCTGAATATCATAGGCATTATTCTCGTAAATATCAACGATAATTAATTGTTTAGGTGCATGTGCCGCCAATTGCCGGCACAATTCACTTCCTATAGAACCGCCTCCGCCGGTAACCAGAACCACCTTATCGGATACATAGGCCATAATCTTTTCCATCTGCATTTGCACAGGTTCTCTTCCCAGCAAATCCTCTATCTGTACATTACGCAATCTGGAGACGCTCACCTCACCCCGGATCATCTGATATAAACCCGGCAGCACCTTCAAATCACAATCTGTTTCCTTACAGATATTTAAAATTGTTCTTACTTCCAACTGTGTAGCAGACGGCATGGCAACGATAATTTCGTCAATATGCAGTTCTGCAGCCAACCGACAGATATCTCTTCTGCCTCCCATGATCTGGATACCACGGATATATTTTCCATGTTTCGACACATTATCATCAATAATACAACAGACCTGCTGATTCAGACGATGGCTGTTCTGCAGTTCCTTAATAATCATGGCACCAGCTTCTCCGCCGCCTATCAGCATCACTCGTTTCCCTGATTCCACATGTGTTCCAGGCCGCTCTCTCTGCAGCATACGAAGAATCCGGTAGGTAAACCGGACAGACCCCACTCCGGCAATCAGCAGCACATATTTTATCAGATAATAACTGACCGGCATCCGCATCTTCAGAAAAGCCATCCCGATAATCTGTACCAAAATACTTCCTGAACACGCTATAATTACATTCAGAAGTTCTGTAGAACTGGCAAAATGCCAGACACTGCGATACAATTTGCATAACACAAAACTCAATAAAGTGACTGCAATACTAAACGGCAAATAGTAAATTTCATAATCCACATATTGCATGTCCATATTGCCGAAACGAAAATCAAACCGGATATACAGTGCCAGAAAGCCGGATAATGTAATCAGCAAAATATCTGCAATTACCAAAAGGACTGTTCGATTCCTCGGTGCATTTTTTTCAATAAGTTCTTCAAGATTCATAAGCTGGATCCTCTTCTAATGTTAAACATAATCACAAGTAGTATACAACAATAGTCACTGATAGTAAATTCCTATACGCTTATCCCAATTCCTTTTCAACCAAATCCAAAGCGGACGCAATCACTTGATCCATATCATAATAACGATACTCTGCCAGTCTTCCTCCAAATAACACCTTTTTCTCTTTTTCTGCCAGATGCTGATATTGCTGATAAAGTTTTTGGTTTCTATCATCATTAACAGGATAATAGGGTTCCATTCCTTCTTTCCAGTCGACCGGATACTCTCTGGTTATCACCGTCTTCGGTTGTGTTCCATATTCAAAATGCTTGTGCTCAATAATCCGGGTATAAGGAGTCTCTCTGTCCGTATAGTTTACCACAGCAACCCCCTGGTAATTCTCTTCCTCTAATACTTCTGTTTCAAAATGCAGACTCCGATACTCCAGTCTGCCAAACTGATATTGATAAAAAGAATCTAAGGTTCCTGTATATAAAACCTTTTCTCCCATATCCTCATATTTTTTCCGACGGACGTTATAATCCGTATTAAAATCCACATCACACCCCTGGAACAAGGCATCAATCAGTACATTATATCCCCCTATGGGAATTCCCTGATAGGGATCGTTAAAGTAATTATTATCGTAAGTATAGCGAACCGGCAAACGCTTAATAATAAAAGCCGGAAGTTCTCTACAGTCTCTACCCCACTGCTTTTCTGTATATCCCTTAACCAGCTTTTCATAAATATCTTTTCCTACCAAACTAATGGCCTGCTCTTCCAGGTTCTCAGGTTCTTTCTGCAGTACTGCCCTCTGAGAATTGATGATATTCCTTGCTTCCTGAGGAGTGCGAATCCCCCACATCTTACTGAATGTATTCATATTAAAAGGCAAATTATAAATCTCACCTTTATAATTAGCAATGGGAGAGTTCGTATACCGATTGAAGGCAACCAAAGAATTGACAAAATCCCACACCCTTTGATTACTGGTATGAAATATATGCGCGCCATATTTATGAACATGAATGTCTTCCACATCTTCACAATATATGTTGCCCCCCAGATTCTTCCGTTTTTCCACCACCAGACATTTCTTTCCCTGCTTCACCGCATGATAAGCAAACACTCCGGCAAACAAACCGCCGCCTGCAATCACATAATCATACTGCTTCATATCTTTTCTCCTTGTCCTGCCTAAATCATCTTTCCTGACCACACAACACAAACATCTATCCAAAAGAAAGAACACCATTTCTCTACAAGGTGTTCTTTATTCATGATATTCTAACCTACTACTGCACATGATTCATGCACAACAACTGCACCCAGTATATTTACCTGCTGAGTCCTGCATAACTGCAGCAAACGTACAATCTCCGTATACAAGGATTTTCCCTCATATTCCCACAACAAAACTACACCGCTGGATACCATCTGCTCCAATGCAGCCGCATCCTGCAGTACCGAATTTACCACCTGCAGCGTAATCCCCTTTTGTTCCAGTAACGCTGACAGCTGTTGTATCTGCTCATCAGTTGGATCCAACATCGTTCCTGTTACATACAATTGCTCGATCTCTCTCTTATGACTGAGCAGTTCTATATTAGATGCTAAGATCTGCATCTGTCTTTCCGCGGGCAATATTAATCTTTTCGCCCCCTGCAAGTTTACTATCCACCTGTCTACAAATCCAAACAGACGCTTTTTCTCGGAACCGGCATCTGATACTTCACTGACAAAACTTCCCGGAAGCAGTGATTCTACCTCACTGACAGTTTTCACTCGGCCATCAAAAACGTAAAACAACGTCACCCATACACACACTACAAAAATTCCAAGCACAGCTCCCACAAGTATACTTTTTACACTGACACCTGGAGTTGCCTCCGCATATTCCGACGTTCCTGCCGTCAAATCTTCCTTCTCTGGATCCATATCATAACGATAAATTCTCATTTCATCTTCTGACATCTCACCTGTTAAAGTCTTCACTTTTGCTCTTGAATCACTCAGCCGTGTCATCATAAGATCTCTGTATTCTGCAAATTCATCACTGATGCCTGAGCTTTTATTCTCATTCACAAGCACTACCGCATGCTCTCCCATGCTGCTCCGCAAAGTTTCAGAATACCCATCAATGGCAGTTTTCATAAACTCTGTGAAACGATCTGCCATCGTTTCATCTGTTCCCGTTATTTTCACACAAAAAGAATTATCCGTTACGTAACTTCCGCTTACAAGGTAAGCGATATCTTCTGTACGCAGATTAGGAACCAACTCCGCCATTTGACTGCAATTCTCCTCATTGGTTACAAATGCTGCAAAAGCATTTACCAAATCTGCATTATAGTCCCGAAGCACCTGACCTTCACTGTCCAATGTGGGGACAGAATCAATATAATATTGTAATGTCACCGTCCGTGCCTGATGAGGATCTATTTGTGCCAATGGATTTTCCTGAACCCAAAGTTCTGTCTCACGTAAACGGTCCGTATAACTTTCCGCCTCCAGCAACCGACTTTTTCCCTCCGGTTCCAGATTTTCCCGTAAACGTTCCACAACCTCTCTTTCATTTTGGGATCCGGCCTCCGCTGCCCTGTTGTCCTTCATATAACTCAGCGCTCCTGCCAATATGGCAAAAATCACTGCACACAGCGCTATGGCCCGCCAGTGACGAAGCAGCTGCCAAAACAAATCCTGCAAATCGATCTCTCGTTCTGTATTTCTATATTGTTCCATTTTCTCTTTTCGTATGATCTGGGATACAGCCAGATAGCACACTTTCCTTTCTATATTCTCTAACCATTCAGCTATAACCTGTGTCTTCTCCCACTAGTTTTTCTACATTTTACTATTTTTCATAGTCTTCTGCAATGAGACTGGCCTCTACGGTATCCGAAAAACATATCTGTTTTCTACATTTCCAATACATTCATATCCTAGCTCCATGGCATAATCCCCATTCCCATTTACAGAATTGTTTAAAACCATATAGTCCACATTCAATACTTCTAAGGCCTCGTCTAATATCTCTTTCTCAGGATGACACCCCTGAAACACCAGCATCCATAATTTATCTTTATACCGATCGGAAGCCATAATTTCCTCTATTTCTTCTTCTGCGTATATTTGCATACTAAGCGTATCATTTCTTGCAAATACAGAACGTACCCGTCCATCATATTCTCTCAAGAAAAGCTGCTCCGTATAGCCGTATACAACAATCGGTTCCTCCAATCCCTCTGAATGCAGGATATCACTTAACTCTACAATATAATTGGGGATTTTATATTCATTTTCTTTTGCGCTCATAGAGGGCCAACCTACTGATTCATAATTATACGCTCTGCAGGGATAGCCAATATACAAAATTCCTCCTATGAACAAAAATAACACTACTACCTTACATACTCTAACTCTGATTTTGGAAATCATCCATACACAAAATATTCCTAACAAAACAGAAACTGGCAGTATCCAGAAAAAACGGTAGTATCTTGTAGTGAGACTCAACTTCGGAATTAAAAAATCCAACAAAAAAATATTAAATACGGTTAAAAACTGTATCAGAAACGGATACACAAAAACCTCCCGCAATGTGCGGTCTTTCTGGATCCATAGAATGGATAAAACGATTACGTATACGGCCATGAAAGCAGGAGTTCCACAATATTCCATCCATGTTCTGGGTAAATAATCCCAATCAAAAGAGTCTGTAAAATCAACTGAATACATAATACCCTCTTCTCTTATGCCGGTATCCTAACAATCCAAATACCTTTTGATATCAACAAGTAACAAAAAATAAGAGCAACACATGGTATCATGAGCATTATCATTCGCAGAAAGACTTCCCTATCCCTTCTGGACAAGGCTAACCCCAACAATGCTGTAGACAAAAACGTTGGTACCAAAAACATTCCACTCATAGCAAAGATAAAACTTGTCAATACGATTAACAGTAAAAACGACCAATTCCAACTATTGTCCACATCCTGTACTACACGAATAAAGAAATACAGCATAGCTGTAATAACAACCACTGCCAATACGGTTTTTCCTTCAAAAGTCCGATACACATAAAATCCCGTGGGCGTAAATTGAGAATCATCTAACCATAAAACCATATCTACAATCCCAAGAGCTATCCATGCACCTATATTTACCTTCTGGAAAACCCCGGTGATAACTTTATATAGACACATATGAAACAAGATAATTACCACGGTCATCATACTCGTACGCATCTCGATTAAAGGATGCACACCAAACAACTGACACATCACCATACTGTGTGTCTGATAAGTAACTAACATATACGAAGGATGTAATTGTGCAAGTTTACATCCAGTAAAAGAATCATACTGACTAATGGTATTGGTAGCCACAGAACTGTTTACTTCTCCTATATAATAAGCTGCGTCCAGCGCACTTCCAATACCGGCATTGTGATGAATAATCAATATCTGAAATAGAACCAGAAGAATTACACCAAAGAAAACGGCATAATGATTCTTAAAGGGGTGACAGCACAACCATTTGCTCCATCTTTTCAGATTTAAAATCATAGAAAGAATTACTATGCAAACCAGACAGACAGACCAGACACAGGTCAGCCTGGATAACGGCTGCAGCGTCAGCTTCATGGGAAGTGCTACTATGGTAAACAGCAAATAGTAAAAGAAAAATCCTACAATACATGTCAGTGTCAGGGAAAAATATTCTTTTTTCATTCTGGCTGTTATAATTGATCCTGTAATAAAATACAGAAGCAAATAAAATCCAGCTAATACAAATCCTACCATTTTGTTTCCTTCTTATTATTTATAAAATATAATATTTCCCGCACATATCCCATAAAGCCATTAACAAGAACATACAGCTTACCACAAGCACTGTCAAATAATATTTCTTTCTATTCCACGCCAGTCGAAGCCTGTCTGTCTGGAAAAGAAGCAGAAACATCCCCATAACCGGCAAATAATATCTACCCTGGACACCGGCAATTTCCAGCTTACCTACCTCTGTAAAGGATAAGTACAATGCACTCCAGATCATTCCCAGTATCATAGTTATGCAAAAAGCAATAATTACCCGGTATACACCTTTTAATCCAACTTTTTTCCCTTCATACTGATACCCGGTATCCGTCACCATGACCAAAATCAAATAAACACCTACTAAATAAGAATGCTTCATAGTGCCCATGTAACCTAAAGATACCATTTGCGGAAGTCCCAGCATATAAGTACCAAAAGTATTCTTTACATTCTCCCACCACACTTGCAGATAGGATAACGGCTGACTGAAAATCAAGGCTAACTGTCCTGCTGTATTGGTAGCCCCACCTCGTGTGTCTCCTGTAGATGGCGGCGCCAACAAGGTAGGTAAAACAAACGTACTCATAAGCCCTATGAACAGTAAACAGATAACACCTTTAAAAATCCACATTTCCTTCTTACTGCTAAATTTGGTTTTGGGCAGGAAAAGTCCCAACAATAAAATTGGTGCATAAGTGGCTTTCGGCAGGCATCCTAAAATTACACTTGCAAAAAAAACAATTTCCATTTTTACAGATATCTTAACATCCGGAATGGCCATCTCTGACAAAATAACGGATACAGCAACCATGAGAAAACCCAGAACAGCTACATCATACGTATATAATGTGGTACTGAAAATAATCAGAGGATACAATGCAATTGCCGCAAATACCGCTTTGCCAATACGCGCATATTTTACTGCCCAATATGCCATAAAACTGTAGAATACTACGTTAACCCATTTCCCAAAGATAAAAATTACATAAAATGGAAAATGCAATATCCTGCCCACAAATACAGCCAGGGCACTAATTACATATCCCGCTGAAGAAAGACTCTGATTATAAATATCAATAGATACATCTACAGTATCTATAGCATTCAAGTAGCGAATCATATCCATTTTTTCTTCTACAGACTGTATCAATGTCAAGCCCATATATTCAGGATATGTATGTAGATAATGGATTGCCGCTGAAATAGAATCCTTCCCGGAAAACAGAGACGCTGCTTTCACCAGATGAATATGCTCATCCCATCCCATCAACATAGGCGGAAGGGCAATCACCCACATAGTTCCCAATGCCAAAGCGCCCACAAACACTCCAATCTCGGGACGTGTTCCCACTTCATTTCTAAAAATGAAAAGAAACAAAAATATGCCCGCAACAGACATAATAAGTACCGCTCGAAACGGATTAAAACGGAAACTATTATCCAACATAAAATCAGTAACCGTAAGTTCAGTTGCTATAGAAGCCGCTCCTTGTCTTACCTGATCAATCGCCGTTTTTTGCTCGGGATAAAAATGCATTTCTATCTTATGAATCTTATCCTGCACCGTTACTACAGAACGCTGTAATACACCGGAATTCAGATCTTGTATCTGTTTCACACATTCCTGACCATAAACATCCTTTCCATATAAGGAAATCATACACAAAAAATCACCATCTGCTTCATAACGATACTGCAGTTTATTGATATATTGCTCATCAAATGTCAATGTAATGGTGCTTCCACCTTCTGCCTGATAGTGATAAACGCCATTTTCAAAAGGCATATTTGTTTGTTCAATAAAACTTTCCGTAAGTAACTGCTTCCCCGGATCGGAATTCCCTTTCAAATAGATAATACCAGAAAAAATAATCTCCCCAATAATGCCTAATAATATAGCAAACAAAGCTACCAAAACCAACTTCTTAATGAATATCCGTTTCTCTTTCCTTCTCATCAATCTTATCTTCCTTCTTTTCCAACTCTCTTACTCTTTTTTCCAACAGACCGATTCTCTGTGTCAGAGTCTTCAACTGCAGTGACATATTGGATACCAGCATTGTCAGGAAAAAAATCAAGACCAACACAAAACAAAAGCCCAAAAAGAATACAGCATTAACAGGATATTCCACGCCCATTAAACAACCCAGTGCATACACCACCTGGGGAACCCATGTTATAAACAAAAGCATGGCAGCTGTAAACAGCCACATCAGTGCGTATTTTAACTGTAACTTTGCTTTTCTAATCAAAGAAAACAACGCAAATACCGCCAACAGGATAATAACTGTGACACTAATCTGAATTTGTACATTCATATACTAACCTCTCTAAAACGCCGCCAGAATTACGGCAAGCGTCACTTTAATCATATAATAGACAGATTTCCCAGGAGATATGGAAGATACGCCCCCCTGACGCTCTTTCATAATGACAGGTATCTCACATACCTTCTTTCCTTTTTTAATAACTTTGGTTACGCTTTCCGGCTCCGGATAATCCTTCGGATAATCTTTCGCAAATAATTCCATTACCTCTCGATCTACCATACGCAGCCCGGAAGTGGCATCGGTAATCGTCTTCCCGGTAAGCAGACGGATCAGCCAGGTAAAATACCGGATGCCTATCCTTCGAAGCCCGGAAGACTGAAATCCTTCTTTATTAATAAAGCGAGAACCAATTACCATGTTACATTGATGCTCTGTCAGATAATTCTCCATTTCCATTAAGAACTGAGCATCATGCTGTCCATCTCCATCCACCTGCACTGCCAGATCGTAACCATTTTCCAAAGCATATATATATCCGGTCTGTACGGCTCCTCCGATTCCCAGATTACAGGGCAGGTTTACTACATGAAATCCATTCTCTTCACAGATAGCCTTTGTGCTGTCTGTAGAACAGTCATTTATAATCACATAATCATACTGCGGAGCATTTTGTTCAATATTCTCAATCGTTCGTTTAATATTATCTTCCTCATTATAGGCGGGAATAATAATTAATAACTTCATATCATTTTCCTCTTAATGCATTTGATTTTTCGCTGTTAGAATAGAATCGAACCAATATTTTTGCAATAGGTTTCGGCCAGAATTTACAAAACATCTCGTAATCCTCCTGCACCCGCAGATTCTCTTCCAAAATGGCAGACGTCTCAGAACCTTCATGGATACGATGTGCCATGAGAGGTTTAGCGATGTACATAAAGTCACCTTTTTTTCGGGAAAGTGCTTCCCAAGTCTCCCAATCCAAAGAACAACGCATACCTACACGGAACAGTGGATTGGAAAGATTATTTTTATAATACGTCACAGTGGGACAACTAATTGCATTTCCTAAAGACAGAATGCGGCGGCGCATCCAGATACTGCTCTGCATTCTTCTGATCCTCATGGGAAACAGCATAATCCTCTTCAACGTCAGCAATTTATTTCTTTTGGTAATACTACCATTTCTTACCTCATGATAGTCTGTAAATAAGATCAGCGGCTGCTGTCCCATTCTGACACGTTTCCTGATCTCTTCCAGATATTGAGGGTAGTAAATATCATCCTGATGTGCAATGGTAACATAAGGTGTACTGGCACAGGTATATCCAAAATTCCAATCCTGTGCAATTCCTTTGTCCTCCCGATTAACATAAAGTGCAATCTGGTGTTTTTTCGCTATACTTTCTATATACTCATTAGGCGTAGATGTCACCATAATAATCTTACTGCCGGTACTCTGCTGCAGTAAAGAATGAATACACTCTTCCAGATATGGACTCTCTTTATATGCACATATTACAAATGTGTGGTCATGCCAAAATCCCATAGCTATCCCTTCCTTTTACGCCTTGTTTTTATAATGAAAATTGTTTTTTTACACTTTTATATAAAAAAGCACACAAAATTATAATCTCTGTTATGGTAGCAAGCCCGAGAGCAACACTTGCTCCCTGCATATCCCATCTCTGTATCAAACTCCATGAAGATACAGCTGCCACAATAACGGCACTCAGATTTCCTAATACTAATCCTTTAAAGTCCCGTGTTACTGTCAATACTCCGCACAAAAACCAGGCAAAAGCTGTCAAAATCGTACAGATTACCAGAGGAGTTAATAATTCCACATGTGCAGCAACACTTTCTCCATACAATAACTGCAGCCCCCAATGTCCCAGCAGTTCACTTACGATTACAGCTGCCACGGCAATAAGGCCCACCGTTCCCATGCACTTCCAGAATACGGATAAAAACTTTTCTTTTTCCTTTCGTGCATACCGCTCTGCAAATACAGTAACAAACGGATTAAAAATATAAGTGGCACCCATCTGTATGATCAGCGTAGGGGTAGCGACAGAGCCATAGATTCCCAGTTTATACGCACCCAGCATACGTTCCAGGTACAGCCGGGGAATGGTTCCGATCGCGGAAGACAACAGTGTATACACCAAAAGCGGAAAACAAATCTTCAGCAGCGTAAAAACTTTCTTCTTTTCTGATGTAAACCTCATGCTGCACAGTCGATTTACTCTTGGTATATCATAACACAGCAGTGAAAGAATACAGGTAACTGCCATACAGACAAAAGTTAACGCCATACTGCCTGTACACTTTAACACTACCACAAAACTGCTGATGGTCAACACGCCCCGGATCATCATAGACTTTCCGGCATAATCCAGACGCCATTCCTTTTGATAAACTCCTGCATATACATCAAAAAAGGCTTCGGAAAGTTTATATATAAAATACAAAATAATGCAGATTTTCTGCACCGGATCATAGGCTATGATGAAGATATAGATCCCACATCCGGCAAAAGCTATGGCGGAGGTCACTATACGACTTAAAAAGTAACTATCCGCGGCAAACGTATTCTGTGTATCCGACACCTGATAATTTCTCATGCCGTACACAGCTACACTATACCATATGTTAGAAACAGACATAGCAAGCGTCAGCATTCCCGCATCTTCCAGTCCGGATATCCAGACTACGATCACGGTAATCAGCCACTGACATCCCAGATAGAAAATACTTCCTATGGAGTTCCACATAATGCTAGATTGTATCGATAATTTTTTTTCGTTCATAGAATTCATCACTTACTATTTCTTTGAAAGCTGCCGTTTTCTCCATTTCATAAATACCGGAATCAGCCGATTGATAATCTGATATCTTAACATAGGAAATGGAATCATTACCTTATTAAAAATATTCCAGCAGATAAAGTACAATTTCCATCCCTCTTCCAGCGGCTCATCCTTCCAGGGGGTCATATCGTGATACTTTTCATAATGAGAACGAAACTTATGTGTATTTCCTTTTCTCCAGGGACGTTCTTCGCCCAGATAATGGATAATAGCCGGATTCTGAATGGATTCTCCCACCACATCCCTGCTGTAATAGTAAGTCTGGCCCATTAGCTTTTTTAACACTCTATAAGGATAAAACCAATAAATATTATAGAAATTATACTTCGGTTCTAAATAGTAAATCTCATCCTTTAATGCTCCGTTTATTGCATCCTGATCATTTGCAAAAAGTCTGCCAAAATGTTCCCGGTAATACGCAATTATTTGTTCTCCCCACTGTTCTTCTCGCCACTTTTTCAGGTCAAACAATAATACTCCCGCATTAATATAAGGATAGCCTTCCATATCAAGACTTCTCTTTCTCTCTTCGTCAATGGTAGCCTCGATACATGCTCCCAAAACCTTCCCATGAAGGTCTGTATTCCACAATTTCTGCAGACTTCCAATATTGACAGTATCGCCATCCATATACAATACTCTTTCCACGGATTCCGGAAGCAGTTTGCCCACAAGCAGTCTCGCTAAGACAATAGGCGCCCAGCCATTCGTATCAAAAGAAAAATCAAAATACTGATCCAACGGTTTTAAATCAATCACCTGAACTGAACGGTTATACTGTTCCCCCAGGCTTACAAACTTTTGTTTGCTGTCAGCAGAAACCTCCTGGCAAATGATATAAACCGTAATCTGTTCCATATCCCGGTTATTCTCAAACACAGAACAGATACTGGCTGCTATTTTCCCTACAAACCTTTCATCCGTTGTATAAAAAATATTCACGATGATTCCTCCCCAAAATCAATATACGCCGCATAATGATTATGCCGTTCTTCTTCCGGCGGCAGCTGCATATAATCCCCGTACTCCGGCCGCAGAAATGCATCATAATTCTTTACAACTGAAACTGTAGTATCCTCAAAAGGCACTTCCATCGTGGGAAATGCTTCTTTCTTTCGAATCATCAGATTTTCTCCGGTCAGATAGGAATAGTCAATATACAGATCTGATTCCGGTTCCGGACAGCTTGTGGCCCATTTCAGATACCAGGAAGCAGTTTTTTTTGCATCAATCCTGCACAGCTTTAATAAATAGTGTGCACATCTGCAGGCACTCTGCAGGATTGCTTTTTTAATCCTGCCGGTTCCCTCAGGCAATTTGGGATTGGGAATGAGTGTCAGCACATGAATCCTGGCAATCCTCCATGTCTTCTTCTGCCATTTTCTGCGCAAGGTTTCATCTTCCGGTGTCTTATCATAAGGAAAAATGTCAATGAAAATCCCCAATGGATATTCCGTCTGCTGATAGGCATCTTCCACAAAACGGGTATTCCGTTTTACCATCTTGCCAAACATCAGCGGATACTTTTTTTCCGTCTCTGTTGTCATAAAAAGATACCGATCCCCCATTTCTCTGGGGGCAACTTCCATAAACCGGTCATAATCCTCCCGCAGCATACAGACATCAATATCATCATCCCATGGAATAAAGCCCTGATGACGCAATGCACCGATGGCAGTTCCGCCTGTGGCAAAATAGGGCAGATCGTATTTCCTGCATATAGAGATAAAATCTTTTAATATATCTAATTCCGTCTTTTTTAGTTTTTGTAAAATATGGTCATCATATTGTTTTTTCTGCATTTTTCACCTCAAAACTCGTCATATTATCATAGCATTTTTTCTATAACAATACAAGTATTCCCCACAAAATTCCATGCGGCCCGCAAAAACACTAAAACGTTCATACACATTTTCCTGTTTATTTTTATTCGATATCCTGCTATACTGTTATGGAAAAATGTTAAAATAATATGATGGGGTGTATACGTATGCATAAAACAAAAAAACTTTTATCCTGTCTTTTATACGCAGGCATTCTTTTCTCCGGTATTTTATTTTCCGGAACACAACAGATTCAGGCAGCTTCTGCTTCCCGGACTCTGATTCATTTTATAACCATTGATGATAATAACGATGCCATTTTAGTGGAAAGTACAGATAGTTCCGGCAACACCGCATTCGGCATGATTGATTCCGGAGAAGACACGGATGGACCTGTAAGCAGTACCAATGGCATTGTCTCTCAGGGTATTGGATATGAAAAACAGGTAATACGGTTTTTAAAAAGCAAGGGAGTAACTTCCGACAATTTTATTTTCTATATTGGCACTCATGCTCACAGTGACCATATTGGTTCCGCAGATGAGATCATCCGGGAATTCAAACCCGCCAGAGTGTATATCCAGAAATATGATGACAAATATATCACAAATCCTGCCGCACTCTGGGATAACCAGGTGGTTTATAATAATATTATAAAAGCGGCGGATGAAGTGGATGCCACAATCATTCAAACTTTCCATAAAGATGCTCCTGTAGACCCGGCAACAGTAAAAATAGACGGTACCATTGTCTGGGAAGACGATGAAAATCAGGGACAGACCCGTCCGGAATCGCTGACATTGGAGCTTTTGGATAACTCCACCAGCGCTGTCATCTCTACCTGCCAAACAACAATGGAAGAAAATCAATGGACTTATTCGTTCACTGACCTGCCCAAACGAACCGATGACGGAAAGATGATTGATTATCAAAACACCTGTAGTGTTTCCGTAAAGGATCTCCCGGATGGTTATACCGTAATTCCCGGTTCTGATCCTTACACTTTGCTCATTACTTTATCAGACGAACCTGAGGCAGCTCTATTTTCTCAGACCTTTGTTTTTTCTGTTAATGAAGAAAATACAGACAACACTTATGCTGCGCAGAAAGACAATCTTCCTTACACTGCGCCTGACAGCGAAGATGTAGTAGATCCTTCCATCCTGGAAGAATTTCTGGAAAGCCGGCCGGATATTGAAACACCGATTTCTCTGCGGGGAGCCTTTTCGAAAGTAAGCCCTTATGAATCAGTTAACGATACAGGCGCCGGTAACCCTTCTTTTACCCTGGGCAGCGCTACCATTGAAATTATGAATTATGAAGATACACTCCATGCAGTTCCTGATGCCAACCATAACAGCCTTGGAGTTTTAGTAACTTCTGCCAACGGAAAAACCGCTTTTTTAAGCGGAGATATTAACAATTTTGCGGATGGCTATATTGATCCGGCAACCGGGATGGATACCGGCTATGATGAGAGCCGTCTTGCCAAACGTTTCGCTTCTACCGGTGTGGATGTATTAAAATTAGGACATCACGGTTTTTACGGTTCCAATACTTACAATTACCTGAAAGCGATGCATCCCAGCATTGCCGTGCTCACAGGAAGTGTTAATCATATTGTAGATCTTTCTTATTCTGAAACAATGGGCGGGGCTTATTCCAATTTAAAACAAATGCTGGAAGGCAATTTCGGAAATCCCTGTAAGCTTTACGCTACAACCTGGTACGCCTCTGTATGTAATGCCGTCACCATTTCTCTGGATACGGTAACCGCCCAGGTACCGGCTCTAAGCAATATTGCCTATTCCGACTACCAGCAGGCAGGCTATTACCTTAAAAACGGTGTACTGACTGCCACGAACGGCTGGGTACAGTATACGGTACATGGATGGATCGAAGACAGTGACAAAGACAAGCGCTGGTTCTACTTCCAGAATAGTCCTTATCCTGTTACAAAAACCTGGATGCAGGAAAACGGAAACTATTACTATCTCACAGATGGAGGCGCTACAGCCAAACACTGGTATGAAGTAACTCCCGGAGAGTGGTATTATTTCGATGACAGAGGCATCATGCAGACTGATTGGATCGACCATAACGGTCATTGGTACTACTGCGACTCCTCCGGCCTTATGCTCACCGGATGGCAGTATATCGGAAACAGCTGGTATTACCTGAATCCTGATAACGATACCGAGGCCCCTCTGGGCAGCGCCCTTACAGGATGGAAGCAACTGGAAGGAGAATGGTACTATTTCTCAGATACCGGAGCGATGACCATTGGCTGGGTACAAAGCGGGGATAACTGGTATTATCTGAATGACTCCATCGTTGCCCCTGATAAAAAATTGGGTATTATGCTCAGCAACGGCTGGTATAAGATTGAAAACAAAAATCAGTACTTTAACGCAGACGGCAAATGGATTGAACATTACATAACACCCGGATGGAGACAAGACGCCGGCGGCTGGTGGTATCAAACAGAAGACGGCAGTTACCCGGTCTCAACTTTTAAAATCATTAATGGCAGCAATTATTATTTTGATAAAAATGGCTATATGGTGACCGGATCCCAAAAAATCGGTAACGATTGGTACCTGTTTGACGGCAATGGTGTCATGCTCACTGGATGGGTCAATTCCAGTTACTACGATCCTGTTACCGGCAAATGGATTCCCGATCATCAGGCTTCTGCCACCTGGACGAAAGACAAAACCGGATGGTGGCTCCAAAGGGCTGACGGCACATACCCTGCAAGTCAATGGGAAGAAGTAAACGGCACCTGGTACTACTTCGATGGCCGCGGCTATATGAAAACCGGATGGCTTCTTTTAGGACGCACCTGGTACTATCTGGATACAAGCGGCGCTATGAAAACCGGATGGCTCCTCTTGGGCAATACCTGGTACTATCTGGATGCAAGCGGCGCTATGAAAACCGAATGGCTCCTCCTGGGCAATACCTGGTACTATCTGAATCCAAGCGGCGCTATGGCCACTGGCTGGCTAAATCTGGGCGGCACCTGGTATCTGTTAAGCGATGACGGTGCGATGCTCACCGACTGGCAATTCCATCAGGGATACTGGTATCTTCTGGATACAAACGGCGCCATGCTTACTGGCTGGCAAAGCAAAAACAACCACTGGTATTACCTGTATCCAAGCGGCGCTATGGCCGCCAATACCTACATAGATAGTTACTATGTAGATACTTCCGGAGCATGGATACCATAACAACAGCAAAAAGGAGGATGTTCCTCAAGTCATTTTACGACTTTGAGAACATCTTCCTCTTTTTTATTGTCTACAAAAAATCCATCAACGACATCTGATTGGAATTCGGTATATCCCCGAACAGCTTCAGATCATCCATCAAATCAATTACCGTCTTGCTGACCTTTGTCCGCATACGGAAATCGTCTTTAGACAGGAATTTTCCCTCTGCCGCTGCATCGACTACCGCCTCCGCTGCCGTAGCTCCCAGACCTTCTATGGTATCCAATGCCGGCATTAACTTCCCATCAATAATCTGGAACGTATGCGCATTGGCCGTATACAGATCAATGGGTACAAATTCAAACCCTCTGGCGTACATTTCCTGCACAACCTTCATATCTTTATACGTATCCTGCTCTTTTTTGCTCAGGCTGTCCATTCTTCGTTTATAATCATCCATATAGAATTCCAGGCGTTCCTTTCCCTGGCACATCAGTTCATAGGAAAAGGCTGTGGCACGGATACTAAAATACGCCGCATAATAGGCCAGCGGATAGTATATCTTACAATAGGCAATTCGCCATCCCATCATAACATAAGCCGCTGCATGTGCCTTGGGGAACATATACTTGATCTTCAGACAGGATTCAATATACCAATCCGGCACGTCATGTGCTTTCATTTCTTCAATCCAGTCCGGTTTTAACCCTTTTCCCTTACGCACGCTCTCCATAATGGTAAAGGCCAGGCCGCTCTCCAGTCCCTTGTTGATCAGATAGATCATAATATCATCACGGGTACAGATACAGGTGGAAAGAGTCGCCGTTCCGCTCTGAATCAATGTCTGCGCATTGCCCAGCCACACATCGGTTCCATGAGACAGACCTGCGATCCGCACCAGATCTGAAAAAGACACCGGCTTTGCGTCAATTAGCATCTGCATGGCAAATTCCGTTCCGAACTCCGGAATACCCAGACATCCCAAAGGCGTTCCTCTGATTTCCTCCGGTGTAACACCCAATGCCTCCGTACTCTTAAATAAAGACATCACCTCTTTGCTGTCCAGCGGAATCTCCCTTGGATCCAGCCCGGTCAGATCCTGCAGCATACGGATCATGGTTGGATCATCGTGTCCCAGAATATCCAGCTTCAGCAGGTTAGAGTCAATGGAATGATAGTCAAAATGCGTCGTCACGATATCACTGTTCATATCATTCGCCGGATGCTGCACCGGCGTAAACTCTTCAATGTCCCATCCGATGGGGAGTACAATGATTCCCCCCGGATGCTGGCCTGTGGTCCGGCGCACACCGGTACATCCCTGCACAATCCGGTTGATCTCACAGAAACGTTTCCGCTCTCCCCGTTCTTCATAATAATTTTTCACATAACCAAAGGCCGTCTTATCTGCCAGTGTACCAATCGTGCCGGCCTTGTAAGTCTGACCATTTCCGAAGATAACCTCCACGTAACGGTGCGCCTTGCCCTGATAATCTCCGGAGAAGTTTAAGTCAATATCCGGCTCTTTATCTCCTTTAAATCCCAAAAAGGTCTCAAAGGGAATATCAAATCCTTCTTTTTTCAGCAATTTGCCGCATACGGGACAGTTCTTATCCGGCATATCACAGCCTGCCATACCGGAATAGGCCCGCACCTCCTCCGAATCGAAATCCGAATAATGACAGGACTCACAATAATAGTGGGGACTCAACGGATTGACTTCCGTAATTCCCGACATGGTAGCCGCGAAAGAAGAACCTACGGATCCCCGGGAACCTACCAGATAGCCGTCACTGTTAGATTTCCACACCAGCTTCTGTGCAATCATATACATTACTGCATAGCCATTGGAAATAATAGAATGCAATTCTCTTTCCAAACGATCCTCTACTGCCTTCGGCAGCTCCTCCCCGTAGATTTCATGGGCCTTCTGATAACAGATCTCTCTTAACATTTCATCGGAATTTTCAATGATCGGCGGACATTTTCCTTTGTGGATCGGCGAAATTTTCTCACACATATCCGCAATTTTATTGGTATTGGTAATGACCACTTCTTCCGCTTTTTCATGGCCCAGATAAGCAAATTCCTCCAGCATTTCTTCTGTAGTGCGCAGATAAAGAGGTGCCTGCTCGTCCGCATCGTCAAAACCTTTTCCCGCCATAATGATCCGTCGGTATACCTCATCCTCTGGATCCAGAAAATGCACATCACAGGTAGCAACCACGGGCTTATTAAAATCCTGTCCCAATTTTACAATTTTCCGGTTAATCTCCTTTAAATCTTCCTCCGAGGACACCGGAGATTTATCATCGCGAAGCATAAATCGGTTATTGCCCAAAGGCTGGATCTCCAGATAGTCATAAAACTCTGCCAGACGGGAAATCTCCGTCTCCGGTCTTCCCTGTAAAATAGCCTGGTATAATTCTCCCGCCTCACAGGCAGAACCGATAAGCAGTCCTTCCTGATATTTCAAATACAAACTTTTTGGTACACGGGGCCTTCTGTTATAATAGATCAAATGAGAATCTGACACCAGATGATACAGATTGACACGTCCGACATCATTCGTCGCCAGAATAATCGCATGGTAAGACGGCATCTTTTTCACCATTTCCTCATTTGCAACGCTCTTTTCATTTAACTGATCCAGCTGAAAGATACCTCTTTCCTTCAATATCTGGATAAATTTTACAAAAATATCCGCCGTACAGGCAGCATCATCCACTGCCCGATGATGGTTTTGCAGCGGTACCCCCACCGCCTTTGCCACCGTGTCCAGCTTAAAACGATTAAGCTTAGGAAGCAGGAAACGAGCCATAGCTACCGTATCTACACTGGTAAATTCCCGTTCTATCCCCAATTCTTCGCAGTTTTTCTTAATAAAGCTCATGTCAAATTCTGCATTGTGAGCCACCATAACGCAGCCCTGGCAAAACTCCATAAACTGCGGCAGTATTTCTGCGATCACCGGCGCGTCCGCCACCATATGGTCACCGATACCGGTCAGCTGTTCAATACGAAAAGGAATCGGCACCTGCGGGTTTACAAAATGCGAAAAATGTTCGGTAATCTGTCCCTTTTCCACCTTCACGGCACCAATCTCTATAATTTTATTCTTCAACGGACTGAATCCGGTGGTTTCAATATCAAACACAACAAACGGATCCTCTAAGCTTTGTCCCTTGCTGTTATCCACCATATTCTTTAAATCGTCCACCAGGTATGCTTCCATGCCATAAATCACCTTAAAGTCGGACTCCGGCGGCACGACTCCGCCCCAGGCATCAAAACAGTGGTTTGCTTCCGGAAATGCCTGTACCACTCCGTGATCTGTAATGGCAATTGCCTTATGTCCCCACTGATAGGCTCTCTTGATTAATTCTGTTGCTTCGGATACGCCATCCATATCGCTCATCTTGGTATGACAGTGAAGCTCCACACGTTTCTGTGGGCTGTGATCCATTCTGACGGAAAGAAAACTGGGAATCTTTTTAATTCCTACAACAGAGCCAATGGTCAGTTCACTGTCAAAACGGTCAATGGTAGTAACCCCTTTTAGCTTAATAAACGCTTTCGGTTGAATTCCTTCCAGAATTTCCTCCACCTGCTCATTTCTGGCAAACATTTTTATCATGATGGAATCGGTAAAATCGGTAATAGAAAAAGAAATAATTGTTTTTTCATTTCGTATTTCTCTTGTCTCCACTGTCATAATCTGACCACGGACACAGACATCACCCATCTCACCGGTAATTTCTTCCAGTTTCATCGGCTCATTATCAAAGTCCCGTCCATACAGCACGTCCGGATTATCCGAACGTTTTACGCTTCTGTTATAATAATCTCCGCCAAAATTTTTCTTTGTATTCTCTTTTTTCTTTTCTCCGCTTCTCTTTTTAAGGGCTTTTTTCTCTCCGTTTTCTTCCGGATGCTTTTCTTTTTCCGCAGACTCTTCTGTCAGTGGTATTTCTTTCTTTCCTCCGCCCAGGGCAGACTGCCGCACCACATCAGCGGCCTCCTGAAGCATACGCATCTCACTGTTCTTTTTCGTCTTGCTTTCTTTTGCCTCCCGGTACGCAATTTCCAACTGAAAAGGAAGACCCGCCCGTTCACAAAATATTTTTTCCAGATATTCCTGCAATTCTGTCTGTTTACTTTTTGCGATCACCGACTGCTGCAAAACCAGATGCATCGTATCCGGCTTTGGAAAACTTACCGCTGCCGTATAAAACACATTGTGCAAAAGTACGCTGTACTCCTTCAATTCCTGATACATACTGGATCGATAACATTCAAAAAAGTTCTCCGGCGTATACTGAGAGGAAAGATGAAACTTCTCAATCACCTTTACAGCAATCGCGATCCCCGGAAAACACTGCTCTGCAATTGCCTTTTCCAGCACATAAATATAGTTTTTATGAATCCATTGGGTACTGACAATATAAACCCGCAGATGATCCTTCGCCGGATTAATAGATACTTTGGTTACCTCTACCGTTTCCAACAGATCCCGCAGCTGCTTTTCCACCTCCAGCTGAGGAAATACCTGAAAAAATTCCTTTATTTCCAATGTTCCAATTCCTCCCGCAGGCACTGCAGCAGTTCTGCTTCCGGAACTTTCTTAATAATTTCGCCTTTCTTAATCAAAAGTCCCGTACCTTTTCCTCCTGCAATCCCAAGATCTGCTTCTTTGGCCTCACCCGGGCCATTCACCACACAGCCCATGACCGCCACTTTGATATCCAATGGAAATTCTGCCGCCATAGTCTCCACCTGATTTGCCAAACCGATGAGATCGATCTGTGTTCTTCCGCAGGTAGGACAGGACACTACTTCAATGCCGCCTTTGCGAAGCCCTAATGTTTTCAGAATTCGTTTTGCCGACTTAATCTCTTCCACCGGATCGCCGGTCAGGGATACACGGATGGTATCTCCGATCCCCTGATATAAAATAATTCCCAGTCCGACTGCCGACTTTATATTGCCGGAATACAAGGTTCCTGCTTCCGTAATCCCCACATGCAGCGGATACCGGGTCTTTTTTGCAATCAGTTCATGCGCCCTGGCACACATCATAACATCGGAGGATTTAATACTGATCACCAGATTATCATATCCCAGATCTTCTATGATCTTCACCTTATCCAGAGCACTTTCTACTAAGCCTTCTGCTGTAACTCCATGATATCTGGCCACCAGTTCTTTTTCCAGCGAGCCGCTGTTTACCCCTACACGAATCGGGATGTCCCTCTCCTTTGCCACATCCACAACCGCTTTGATCTTATCCATACCACCAATATTGCCCGGGTTGATGCGGATCTTATCTGCACCGTTTTCCATGGCCGCAATAGCCATTTTATAATCAAAATGAATGTCTGCCACTAAAGGAATGTGAATTTGTTTCTTGATTTTCTTTAATGCTCTGGCTGCCTCCAGGGTGGGCACAGTACAGCGCACAATCTCACAGCCCGCTTTCGTCAGGGCCTGGATCTGCGCTACCGTTCCTTCTACATCTTCTGTTTTTGTATTAGTCATGGACTGGATCAAAATAGGATTGCCGCCGCCGATACAGCGGTCCCCGATCCGAATCACTTTCGTCTGCTCTCTGTACATATTCCTTCCTCCTGACTGATAAAAATGTAATCATTCACACGTTTCATAGAGGAAAAGCTGCTGCCGGATATCTCCTGCAGCAGCTCAACTCTGCTTCATTTATCATTATCACTAATACTGTTATGCCTGAATCTGCAATAATTTCTGCTTCAGATCGCCTTCCAGTTTTGCAATTTCCACTTCTGCTTCTGCCCGTTTCTGACGGCCCTCCTGCTGGATCTTCATCACTTCATCCAGCGTAGAGATAAGGGTTTCGTTTGTGGTACGCAGTGTCTCCATATCCACAATCCCTCTCTCGGTTTCTTTTGCTGTTTCCACTGTGGCAGTTTTCAGCTTCGCTGCATTTTTCTTCAACAGCTCATTGGTCATATCGGTAACCTGACGCTGTGCCTCTGCTGCCATGGATGCATTTTCCACTCCAAGGGCAATGACCATCTGACTTTTCCAAAGTGGAATAGTATTCACCAGTGTAGACTGGATTTTTTCGATCATAAGAGCGTCATTGTTCTGCACCAGACGGATCTGCGGCGCTGTCTGAAGTGCAATCGTTCTGGTCAGTTCCAGATCATACACTTTCTTTTCAAAACGTTCACACATACTTTCCAGATCTCTGGCTGCCTGTGCATCCTCCGGCAGACCGCTTCTCTGGGCCTTATCCATAGCTTCCTTCAGCTGCGTATTTCTCACCTGCTGCAGTTTCTTCTTTCCCGCCAGAATGTACATGGATAATTCTTTAAAGTATGTAAGATTCATCTCATACATCTTATCCAGCATAGCGGAATCCTTCATCAGCTGTACCTGATGATCCTCCAGTACTTTACAGATCTTTTCCACATTCACCTCTGCCTTATCATACTTTGCTTTCATGGCAGTCAGTTTATTGGCTCCGCGCTTGAAAAATCCGAACAGTCCTTTCTCTTCTTCCACATCAAACTCTTTTAATTCTGTTACCACTCCGGCAAGCAGGTCACCCACTTCTCCCAGATCCTGCGTTTTCACATTCTCCAGGGCTTTCTCTGAAAAATCCGCCATTTTTTTCTGAGTTCCGGCGCCATACTGCAAGATCATATTGGTATTGGTCACATCAATCTGAGCAGAAAAATCTTCTACCATTTTCTTTTCTTCTTCCGAAAGCATACTGTCATCCATTACCTCCGGCTGTACAGGCTCTTCCACTACCAATTCCTGTTTTGGCTGCATATCCCCCAAAGGATCTAATGTTAAGGTAGGAGTTGCCTGAAATTCTTTAAAATCGTCGTTCATATCTTCCTCTTTTCCGAAAATTCCTCACTATGGATTCTCTATCATTTTACTGTGCGTTAAAATCTGTTCCGGTCAGGCCTTCCTGCGCCAGCATACTCTTTAAGACGGAGATATCCGAAGACACATCCCAGGCCTTTTCTTCAAACAAACTGTCCAAAAGCTTCTCAAATGCTATATTGATCGTATCCAGACTATCCTCGATCTCTTTTTTGGAATTCGCGATATTCTCTCCCTGTATAGGCTGTGCATCCAATTCCTCATAGGCTTCCAGCAGCTTAATCGTTGTGGGCAGATAGTATTCCATCAGTCTGCGCAGATCAGATACTACAGACGGATCCTGCTCCACACATTGGAAAATCTTCGCAGTCAAAAGCTCTGTATGGGAAATTTTATTGGAAATCACCTCACCGGGAATGGCATCGTTACATTCCCTCAGCCTGCGTATATATCCTCTTCCCTTTTCCAGTACTTTCTGTACTTCCGGAGAATACTCACGACTCTCGGCGGCGTTCTTTGCCGTCTCCTGCTGTGCCGCCGCTTCCTGGTTCCGTTTCTGCAGCTGCTCTTCTGCTTCCAGATACTGTTGATATGCCTCATCCGACACCATCAGGCAAGTGCTCTGCCGGTCTATATGACCCTGACAAAACATCCCTTTTTCAATCAATTTCTGCAGATCCTTTCTCACATAACCCTCAGATTTCCCTACAGCCTGTGCCAGTTCCTTCATATCACAATACGTGCGCTTGCCCAAAGCACGGCAATAACGTTTAAAACGCTTTATCCATCCCAATGTCCTGCATCCTATTGCAAAAAACACCAGACCGACTGCCAGCAGCGGCAGCAACATCACAGCGGACACAAACAGTCCATCATGGATATCCCCGGCAAAACCTGACACCAGCAACACAATAAAGATTGACAAAGCCAGGCCAAAAGAAGTGATACCTCCGATAATAGCAAATGCATATCCCAAAATACTGTTTACGGTTGTCTTCTTATAATATAAATGTTCCCTGTCGGCATCCGGATTCACCCGCCGCTGGCTGAAAGGAACCTCCTGTTTCTGTGCAGTATAACGGCGCCTGGATGTCTCCTGTACATTCTCCATTGCCCTTCCGGCCATACGCACGCCATCCATAGCTGTATTTATAGTTCTTCCAATTGTCTGGTTAATGGTTTGATTCAATCTTGAAAAATTCTGGGAATCAATGGCTTCCTGCACAATATTGCCAATCTCATCTCCCAGATCGTACCAATCCTGATTCGGCATTTGTTCCCTCCTGTCTGTCAATCGTACTTTTACTTCTATATGGAATTATATAATTTCTCAGACAATTTCTCAAGATTTATTTGCATCTTACGTCTAAAAGTTTTATAATAGCAAACATATTAATTATGTCATAAATTACAGCAGCAAAAGGAGGAATTTAATATGGAAAAAAAAGAGATTGATTGGGGCAACCTGGGCTTTAGTTACATGAAAACAGATTACCGCTATGTATCAAATTACAAAGACGGAGCATGGGATGAAGGCACACTGACTACCGACGATCAGATTTTGTTAAATGAATGTGCCTGCGTTTTCCAATATGCACAGACTGTTTTTGAAGGACTAAAAGCATACACAACTGAAGACGGACATATTGTCACCTTCCGCCCTGACTTAAACGCACAGCGTCTTATGGACTCTGCCTCCAGACTGGAAATGCCTGTTTTCCCGGCAGACCGCTTCCTGGATGCGGTAACCAAAACCGTAGAAGCTAACGCTGCCTATGTTCCGCCTTTTGGCTCCGGCGCAACCTTATATATCCGTCCGTTCTTATTCGGAAGCAACCCTGTCATCGGGGTAAAACCGGCAGATGAATATCAGTTCCGTGTATTCACCACCCCTGTAGGTCCGTACTTTAAAGGCGGCGTAAAACCTCTTACTATTCGTGTCAGTGATTTCGACCGTGCCGCTCCAAACGGAACCGGGCATATTAAAGCAGGCCTGAACTATGCCATGAGTTTACATGCTATCGTAGATGCACACCATCAGGGTTATGATGAAAACATGTACCTGGATCCGCAGAGCAGAACCAAAGTTGAGGAAACCGGCGGTGCCAACTTTATCTTTGTTACCAAAGACAATACCGTTGTAACACCTAAGTCCGGCAGTATCCTTCCGTCTATCACCCGGCGTTCTCTTCTCTATGTTGCAGAAAAATATCTGGGCCTGAAAGTAGAAGAAAGAGAAGTGTACCTGGATGAAGTAAAAGACTTTGCAGAATGTGGTCTTTGCGGTACCGCTGCTGTAATCTCTCCGGTCGGCAAGATCGTAGATCATGATACTGAAATCTGCCTGCCAAGCGGTATGACGGATATGGGACCAACTACAAAGAAACTGTATGACACATTAACAGGTATCCAGATGGGCAGAATCGAAGCCCCCGAAGGCTGGATCCATGTAATTAAATAGAAGTAAAAATGCCACTTAAGGTGAACAAAATCGGCGGGAAAATCCCGCCGGTTTTTATGCTTTTTTCTCATATTTTACAAACTCATATTCCAGATCAAAATAGGTCTGTTCTTCACTTCTTTCTGTGATCTCCCATCCTTCCTCTTCCAGATTCGGAAAATAGGAATCTGCTTCATAAGCATAATGAATCTTTGTTATATGGGCCACATTACAATAGGGAAGCATCTGTTTATAGACACTGTCACCGCCGATCACATAGACATCTTCTGTAGGATACTCTTTTACGGCTTCCAGCGCTTCTTCTACACTGTGTACCACAAGAGCGCCCTTCGCATCATAATTCTCATCTCTGGTAATCACAACATTGGTACGGTTTTTCAGCGGCATCCCGTTGGGAAAGCTTTCTAACGTCTTCCTTCCCATAATCACTACCTTGCCTGTGGTAGTGCTGCGGAAAAACTTCATATCAGCCGGGATACTCACCAGCAGCTTATTGTCCTTTCCAATCGCCCAATTCTCATCTACAGCTACAATAATATTCATAAAGATCCTCCTTATACGGCAATAGGTATATTTTTAATCTGCGACCCGGTCTGATAATTCTCAATCGTTACGTCATCCACCGTAAAATCATAAAAATTCTTAATCTCCGGATTCAGCGAAACCTTAGGCGCATCAAAGGTCGGCCGGCTAATCAGTTCCTGCACCATAGGAATATGGCGGTCATAAATATGTGCATCGGCGATCACATGGAGCAGTTCCCCCGGATACATATCGTTTACCTGAGCGAACATCATAAGAAGCAGTGCATACTGACATACATTCCAGTTATTGGCTGCCAGCACATCCTGAGAGCGCTGATTCAGCACAGCATTTAAGGTCATCTTGTCCTTTCCCTTTTCCTGGGTTACGTTAAATGTCATCGAATACGCGCAGGGATACAGATTCATCTCATGAAGATCCTGATGGACATAAATATTCGTCATAATTCTCCTACTGTAAGGATTATGCTTCAGATCGTATAACACGCGGTCTACCTGATCCATCATGCCTTCCTTATACTGATGCTTTACACCCAGCTGATATCCATAGGCCTTGCCGATGGAACCGTCTTCATCTGCCCAGCTGTCCCAGATATGAGGACCCAGATCTTTAATATTATTAGACTTTTTCTGCCAGATCCATAAAATTTCATCAAACGCACTCTTGATCCCGGTTCTCCGCAAAGTGATCGCCGGAAACTCCTCCTGCAGGTTATAACGGTTTACCACACCGAAACGTTTGATCGTATAGGCAAATTCCCCGGTATCTTCCCAGACAGGCCGTACTTTTTCACCCTCTGTACTCACACCATTCTCTATAATGTCCTGACACATCTGAATAAATATTTTATCTGCTGCACTCATGCCCATTCTCCTTTGTGTTTCTTTTTGCAATATAAGAAAGAATATTCTCATACACGGTTTCTTTCCCGATTTCATTTAAAATCTCATGGCGCATATGAGGATACCGTTTGCCGGTCACCTGTACGTATCCCTGATCTTTCAAAAACCGCATCGACTGTCTCATCTGTCTGGCAGATCCGATGCAAGGGTCCTTTTCGCCTCCCAAAAACAGAATCGGAAGCCTGGGATTTTTTACATCCCATCCTGTTTTCCTGTATGTCTCTTCCAGCAATCCAAACAATGCCCCAAAACCATCCAGTGTAAAAACAAAGCCACATTCCTCAGACTGGTCATATGCCTTAACAACCTGCGGATCCGAGCAGATCCACGCAGTATGACTGGACTCTCCTCTGAACTTAAGTGCATAACCTCCAAATGCGATTTTCTGGAGCATATCACTCCGATAATGATCGTCATAAAGCTTTCTTAGTACTTTTACCAGCTTTAATCCCAGATCCACTGCCGGGTTTTTGCTGGGAGCGCCGGTAACAATAAGAATGTCTATCTGATCATCATATTTCCTGATAAAGTTTCTGGCAATCAAAGATCCCATACTGTGTCCCAACAGAATCAGCGGCAGCATAGGATATCGCTCCTTACAAAACTGAGTAACCTGAAAAGTATCTTCAATCAGGGCTTCCTTTCCTCCCTCATAGAAATATCCCAGATCCTCTTTTGCTTTTACGCTCTTTCCATGCCCGCGATGATCATGGATCACACACGCATAGCCGTGTTCTGCCATACATTCCATAAATGGTAAATATCTTTCTTTATATTCTGCCATTCCATGAACAATCTGTATCACTCCCCGGCACGTTTCGTCCGGCTGTACCAGCAAAACATCCAGCTGCAGCTCATCCTGATGGGACAGCAATGTTATTTTTTCCTGATTCATCCCAAGATTCCTTTCTTTTAAAAATATAAACAGTTTAAATTGCTCATTGACAAATATATTTTTCATGAATATGATTACATTATAGTGGAAAAACGTTGTTTTGTCACTAGCACGCCGCCGCAGTTTTATGTTTTCTTTCTGACGGCGGCACTTACACGGAAGAACAGATGATCTTCCAAAAAAATGAGGGAAAAGGAGATTATTATGGAAAAACTATTTCATCTGAAAGAACACAACACCACTGTGAAAACAGAAATCATGGCCGGCATTACCACGTTCCTGACCATGGCGTACATTCTGGCTGTCAATCCGACTATGCTGAGTGCATCCGGTATGGACAGCGGTTCTGTCTTCACAGCAACAGCACTGGCATCCGCCATTGCTACCTTTATCATGGCATTCTGGGCTAACTACCCGATTGCATTATCTGCCGGCATGGGACTGAATGCCTACTTTGCTTTCACCGTATGCTTAGGTGACCTGGCGGGTGTGGAGGATCCCTGGAAAATTGCACTGGCAGCTATCTTTGTAGAAGGTCTTATCTTTATTGTATTGTCCTTCTTCAAATTCCGAGAATCTATCGTAAATGCGATTCCTGCTAACCTGAAATACGGCATTACCGCCGGTATTGGCTTATTTATTGCTTTTATTGGTCTGCAGGGCGCCGGTATCACGATCTCAGATGCTTCTACCCTGGTGGCTCTGGGTTCCTTCGCAAAACCAAGCGTACTGCTCTGTATGGCAGGCGTCCTTATCATTGCGGTTATGAACCATTATAAAGTAAAAGGCTCTATCCTCTGGGGTATTCTGGCCACCTGGCTTTTAGGTATTGTAGCAGAGCTTACCGGATGGTATGTAGTAGATGTGGAAAACGGGGTATATTCTTTGATTCCCAGTCTGACCGCATCCTCTTTCGTCCCGCCATCTGTAGCACCTACTTTCTTCAAATTTAACTTTGAATGGATCGGCGGACATCTCTTCCAGTTCCTGACCATTGTATTTTCTTTCCTGTTTGTAGATATGTTTGATACCATCGGTACCGTAATCGGTGTTGCGGATCAGGCAAAACTTCTGAACGAAAAGGGAGAACTTCCTCATGTTGGACGTGCATTAATGTCCGATGCAATCGGTACAACGGTAGGTGCTGTATTAGGTACTTCCACCATTACCAGTTTCGTAGAATCCAGTTCCGGCGTTGCAGAAGGCGGCAAAACAGGCTTAACCGCATTGACTACAGGCGTATTGTTCATTATCGCCCTCTTCCTGTCTCCGGTTTTCCTGGCGATTCCATCCTTCGCTACTGCTCCGGCATTGATCATTGTAGGTATGCACATGGCTTCTTCTATTACAAAGATGAACTTCAGCGGTGACATGGCAGATACAATAGGCGGATATCTTGCTTTCCTGATGATGCCGCTCACCTACTCCATTGCCAACGGCATTATGTTTGGTATTCTGTCCTGGATCATTGTTCGTGTCTGCACAAAAAAAGCAAACACCATCCATCCGATCATGTGGGTAGTTGCCCTCCTGTTCCTTGGCAGGATTCTGACCACTCTATAGTATATAAACACAACATATACAGCGTATAGCAAAAAAAGGCCACGGCTTATACCGTGACCTTTTTTCATCTTTTACCAGGAGCTGGTTCCTCCGCCTCCGGCACCGCCGCCGGAAAAACCGCCTCCACTGCTTCCTATACCGCCGCCGGAAGATTCAGCCATCTTCGCGGCATGTTCCTCATTCATAGCACGAATACCACTCTTACATCCATTCTGCAGATCGTGTACCATATGATGCAGGACAAATGGCTGTACCCTGTAATCATAACCGCCATACCAGAGAGGCGGTTCCACAGCTATGGATTCAAACTGCCGTATCCATTTATCGGTAAGACCAAATACATAAGCATAAGGAAGTACCTGATAAAAGTATTCCGGATTCTCCTCCACCAGCATCTGCAGACGATCCAGTTCTGCTGTCTCAATAAAGTTCCTCAGTCCCAGCAATTTCCCTGACATATCAATCTTATAGTCTGTAAACTTATAGGTTGCGGCTGCAATCAGAACAGCGGCATAACCGGTAAGAAAGATCATAAGCGGAAACAGACTGCCAAAAAAGGTGTTCCGTACCATAAACAGGATTGCAAAAATGCTGTACAGCACTGTCAGAACCACATATACAGCCACCATGTGAGATCTTTTGCCAAATACATGCTGATGCCACATAGCATTTAACAGCAGCCCTCCTCCGGTTAATACGACAAAGGCCAGCAGCGCATAAAGAGCCAATCGGTCATCTACCGTTCCTCCACAGCCCAATAAAGCCAGAAATTCTGCTGCGGCACTGAGACAGATCAGGCCGAAACTGGCCAGAGTCACTCTGGAATCCGAAAGCCTTCTTTTCCCACTAAAATAATCATGCAGGCAAGTACGGGCACTCTCATAACTGTCATAAAAATCCTGTGTCAGTTCCCGCATGGTAACAGAAACCCGCCTTTTGAACATACCCCGATAAAACACTTTCAGGTAGTGCGGCACGATTTTCTCCAGATCCTTTACTTTGGTAAACGTCATATCCTGTCCTTCTCCGGTAATCCGCACATAGCCCTGATCTGCAAGCCAGATAAACAGAGATAAAATATCCTCTTCGTTCGCTCTACCATCGATAATATAGCCGACTTCTGCACTGGTCATGCCCTCCGGCGGATAAAACTCCACTGTTGGCACCACATGTCGCTGGCCTCTTGTTTTCATGAACAAGCCCCACGCTGCTGCCGTTGCCGCCAGAAGTACGATGATGCTTCCCATCATTAAAAATGGCTTATATGTCCTCACTCCGGAAAAATAATCCGCGGGCAGCTTCAAAAATACAGTCAGCGCTTCTCCCGGCTTTAGCTCCCGGGTTGTCCCTCCTATTACTTTTCCGTCCTTTATCTCATAGGTTACACCATCAGCACTGGTACTTCCCGCCTGACCGCAATAAAACTGTATTTTTTCCATATCTGCTTCTTTTTCAAAGCTTATGGAAAAATCCACCTTTTTTACTTTGCAGTCCATATCTGCACCCAGCATATCATAATACAGCATATCATAATCTTCTATTCGATCCGAACCCATATCTATCGTATAAGATATGGTATACGTTTTCGGGCCGGTAATCGTCGTATCCTCGTCCCCAATCTGTATTTTCCGGCATCCATCCTCTGTATCCACAGTATAGCGATCATCTGCCACAGAAATATCTGTGACCTTTGTCTTATAGGCATATACTTTATCGTCTTCTCCCCGGTAAACAAATTTTTCCGGTATGAAACGGATGATTCCATGCCGCGCTTCTGTAAAATTTACATCTAATCTTTCGTGTACAAAAATACTATTATTCTCCATAACAGTAATATCCGTATGGTAGTTTTCAATCTCATATCCGACGGTTTCGTCAGCCATCACGATCTGGCTTCCTCCTGCGATAAACACAAAAAGACATACCCAAAGTAAAATTTTCCTTATTTTTTTCATTCGTTCTCCTGTCTTAGAATTCAACTTTCACATTCTGTCTCTCATAAGCTGCATCTACTTCGTACATGGGACGAGGTTCGTATCCCATCATATTGGCAAAAAAATTGGAAGGAATGGTCTGAATCGCCGTATTATACTGACGGATCACCCCATTGTAATATTTTCTGGCATTGGCAATGTCCTTTTCCACCTGCTGCAGTTCTGCGGCCAGCTGCATAAAGTTCTCATTTGCCTTCAGATCGGGATAATTCTCCCCCAACGCAAGAATGTGATGCAGACTCTGTGTAATCTGGCTTTCCTGCCGCATTTGCCCGGAAATATCATCCCCGTCATTTTCCCGCCGGGCCCGGATCACTTTCTCCAGGGTTTCCGTCTCGTGTGCTGCATATCCCTTCACTGCAGCTACCAGATTAGGAATCAGATCAAAACGCTTTTTTAAATATACATCCATGGTGGCAAAAGCCTCATCACAACTTACATTTAAACGCACCAGTTTGTTATAGCATCCTAAACATGCAAAAATCACCACTATAAGGAGTACCAAAATAAGAATCAGCGGAATCATCCATATAAAAAATATTTTCATAAATATTACCTCCTGCCTTTCTGTCTCTGCCCATATACTTTTTATATTATAGCATACTGACAAAAAGAAAAGAAGGAAAGCTCTGCAATTTTTACAGAGTTTCCCTCTTCTTAACAAATATCCGCACCGGAAAATATATACTATCGTGCAAAGCACACCTGCCCGAAAATCCGTATTATTCCGTTTCTACTACTTCTAATACATCCATCGGACAATTTTTTGCACAGATACCGCAGGCAATACACTTAGAGGCTGTCGGTGAATCTGCTGCCTTCACCATAACACCAAACGGGCATGCTTCCACACACTTGCCGCATCCGGTACATAATTTCTTATTCACCATGTATACGCCTTTTGCATTCTTCGTAATCGCGTGTGCCTCACAAGCCTCTGCGCACTTACCACACTGTACACATACCATGGGCTTTGGTCCATTTTTCTTTTCTACGATCTGGATACAAGCCTTTGTATCATCTGCCTCTTTATAAAAAGCATTGGAACAGGCAAGTACACACTCCAGACATGCCATACAGGTAGAATCTTTTTTAATTTTCAATCTTTTCATAAGCAAAGCCTCCACTTTATTATATAATCTCCATTTCCATCAGCATAACATTAATGGAGCTTTTTCTCAAGTAGAATTTAGGAATATAGTGTCGAATTACGCATCGGCTCCATTGTAAATCAGCGCCATAAATTCCACGTCACTATCCGTATTATTCTCAAGGCTGTGGCTGTGACCAACTTCGATCACACAGCAATCACCAGGCCCTACTTCTGTTCTGCTTCCGTCGTTATCCACAAAGGTAGGATGTCCCTTCAAAATATAATATGGCTCAGTCTCATTCACATGCGTGTGCCATCCCACGGAAGCTCCCGGAGGCAGTACCACCTTCGCATACATTCTGCCGTGCCCCAGTAATTCATCCTTAGATACAATATGATGAACAGTCGCGGTTCCTTTTCCACTGCCGCCAAGATGTTCAACCTCTACAATATTCGCTTTTCTGATCATATCATTGTCCTCCGTATCTTTTTTCTCATCATAGCACATCTGCTGCTTTTGTTACAAGAACTTGGTCATATTTTTTAAAAAAGTTATTGACAATCAGATTATTCTTTGTTATTATATATTTTGTCCGTAAGAGATACGCGCGAGTGGCTCAGTTGGTGGAGCGCGACCTTGCCAAGGTCGAGGCCGCGGGTTCGAGTCCCGTCTCGCGCTCTTAAAAACCTGGAAACAATATGTTTCCAGGTTTTTTATTTACTTTGCAAGAAAGGCTTTACTCTCTGCCCGGATATTTTTATTTTATCGTACTCATGCGAAGAAAGGAATCATCCTATATGAATCATACCATTACTGATCGAAAAAAAGAAATTGAACTGCTGATACAAAAACACGAAACCTGTTGGAAAGATACCAGCAATCAAATCTGGGCCTTAGCGGAAACGAAATTTGAAGAGTTCCATTCTTCCCGCCTGCAGGCGGATGTATTGGAATCTATGGGATTTCAGATTGCATTTCCCTGCAAAAACCTGCCCACTGCTTTTAGGGCAAGATACGGAACAACCGCTCCCGTAATCGGTATACTGGGCGAATTTGACGCCCTTCCCAATCTGGGACAGGAAGCAGACTGCAGCGAACCAAACCCCCTCATACAGCAGGATGGAACAATAAAAAACGGTCACGGCTGCGGGCATCATCTCTTAGGCTGCGGCGCCATGGCAGCCGCTACAGCTATCAAAGAATATTTGGAAACACACCATCTTCCCGGCTCTATCCTATACTTTGGCTGTCCGGGAGAAGAAAATGGCTCCGGAAAGGCCTTGATGATCAACGCTCATTTTTTTGATGATATAGATATCGCCCTGTCCTGGCATCCAGATATGAAAACCTGTTTCTGGAATCAGGCACTGGCTAATCTTCGCGTTTCTTATCAGTTCCATGGAACCAGCGCCCATGCCGCTGCCTGTCCTCATCTGGGACGCAGTGCACTGGATGCCTGTGAGCTTATGAATGTGGGCGTCAATTATCTGCGGGAACATGTCATTCCCGAAGCCCGCATCCATTACGCGTATACGAATGCAGGGGGAACTGCCCCTAATATTGTCCCGGCGGAAGCGGAACTGTTCTACGCCATCCGGGCGCCAAAGGATAAAGACGCCCATGCCATCATGGAACGGATCCACAACATTGCACGGGGCGCTGCCCTCATGACAGACACAACGGTTACCATAGAAGAAAAAGCCCATTACCAAAGTTTCCATAATAACTCTGTATTAGACCAGCTGATCCAACAGTGTCTGCGGGAATATCATCCAACCACTTACTCTCAGGAAGAAATGGATTATGCGGTTCGATTTGTACCAGAAGCCTCTCTGACAGATTCTCCAATGGATCTTCTGCCGGATTATAATCAGCAGAAAGCACCTGCCGTTTCCACCGATGTGGGAAATGTCAGCCATATTCTGCCAACCAGTGCTTTTGGAATCCCCTGTTTTGCCAATGGAAATATTCTGCACAGCTGGCAGATTACCGCTCAGGGTAAATCCTCCATCGCTCATAAAGGAATGCTCACCGCTGCAAAAATCCTGACTGCCGCTGCTGTGGAAATTCTGGAAGATGAACAGCTCTTTGCTGCGATCAAAAATGCATTTTAAAAATACTCGGTCCGGGAATACAGATGCCTGCGCGCAAGTACTCCCGGACCCTCATACAAAGCCTTCTTTTCTTTTAATATTTCATGATATTCTCTGGTCTGTCAATCACGATCCTGGCGCCCTCCTGCAGATTCTGAATCACGCGAATCATATCTGCTTCCGGGATACTGACACATCCTGCCGTCGCCCCTCTTCCTGAACAGTGAAGAAAAATTGCCGAGCCCCGATGCGGTGTTTTTCCTTTATTATAGCCAATGGCCACACAGTAATGATAAACTGCACCATAGGAAAGAATGTGCTCTGACTTTCCTGTATCAAATACATGTCCTACCTGTGCAATATTCACCATACTATTATAATAAGGGGAGCTGCTGTCTCCGACCCAATAGTTTCCATTCTGCACCTGCAAATATGGCAAAGACGTCCCCGGATTTGGCCGAATCCCAAAAACATCATCCAGAGAATAAACACCCACCGGTGTTTTCTTATCGCCTTCCTTCTGTTTCCCCAGACCATTTGCTCCGATTCTGCCATTCTCCCTCAAAATCTGCTTCCAACTGCCGTCTGCCTGCTTCTCATGCATAGATACTACTGCGCTGTTCCCACTTCCTTCTACGATAATAAGCTGTGAGGTTTCCTTTGACACCTGCATCTGGTCTACCCGAACAGAGGGAGAAATCCACATACCATCTGCATTCACATAGCAATTATCCACCCAGGTATTCTGCGCCATGCTTCCGCCGCCATACAGATAATACCAGTTTCCATTTACTTTTCGCCAGCCTGTGGCCATAGCTCCGTTTCCTTCCAGATAATACCAGCTTCCCCCTTCATTCAGCCAGCCCGCAGCCATGGCTCCATTCTCTCTTAAATAGTACCAAACTCCATTTTCACAAAACCAGCCGGTAACCATGGCTCCGTTTTCTCTCAGATAATACCAGCTTCCGCTTTCATAAAGCCAGCCCGTAGCCATGGCTCCATTTCCTTTCAGATAATACCAGCTTCCTCCTTCATTCAGCCAGCCTGTAGCCATGGCTCCATTCTCTTTTAAATAATACCAAATTCCATTTTCACGAAGCCAGCCTGTGACCATGGCCCCGTTTCCACTCAGATAATACCAGTTTCCATTTACTTTCAGCCAGCCTGTGGCCATAGCTCCGTTTCCGCTCAGATAATACCAGTTTCCGCCTTCATTTAACCAGCCTGTGGCCATGACTCCATCTTCTTTCAGATAATACCAGCTTCCTCCTTCATTTAGCCAGCCTGTAGCCATGGCTCCATCTTCTTTCAGATAGTACCAGTTTTCTCCTTTATTTAGCCAGCCTGTGGCCATGGTTCCATCCCCGTTTAAATAATACCAGTTATCCCTTTCGTAAAGCCAGCCCGTAACCATAACTCCACTTTCTTCCAGATAATACCAGCTTCCGTTCTCATATTGCCAGCCTGTTCCTGATGGCTGTGCCCATATGGAAACTGCCGTCAGGGACAGACTGATTATCATGCATACAATCATAACTACTTTCTTCATTTACTTCTCTCCTTTTTATCCTTTGCATACCCTATCGGGACTAAAAAACGCTGTAAAGGATCTCACCTTCACAGCGTCTTTATTCACGTGCGCAAAATAGCGCTGATAATATATTGGTTATTAGAAAATTTCTTATGACTGATATCATCCAGGCGGATCAAATCTACATCCAGCCATAATTCTTCTGCCACCACCATAAGATGAGACAACATAATTCCAAAATTGAATTCTTCCCATTTCCCAAGGCGGTCGGAATTATGCCGTTTTGCAAAGATATGGATCCGACTGTCATACACTACAAATCGCCATGGCTGGCTATTCATACTGGAAGGAGCCAGACGCGCCGCCTCCAACAGCTGTTTCATCCACTGACGGGGCACTTCTTTGTACACGCAAAGTTCTTCCAATGACATACGGTTTGCTTCTGACGCTCTTCTTTTCTTTTTATCCTTCTCTTTTCCAAAGGCCATAAGAATTACCAGTTTCTTGTCATCCGTTTTCCGCATACTTCTGGGGGGAAGCGATGCCCCTAAAAAACAGCTTCCGATCCCTTTCGTACACAGAAACAAACTTAACTGTTCCATAATATACCCGGCATTCATCTGTGCACGATCTTTTTCTTCAGAATAAATAGCAAGATAATAGGGTGCTCTTACAGGAAACAGCCCTTTGATCCTGTTCTGCCCTTTGGTATTATCCATAATCGCAATTTCTGTGCGAATCCCCGCATTCAATCCTTCTGTTTCTTTATAATAATCCAGCAATTCCTGAAGAATCTCAGGTGCAATTGGCATCATTTCATAATTACGGACGGACTTTCGTAAATGGATTGCCTCATACAAATTCATAACTTCCTCCATCTGTGTAATACTGTATTTTATACCCATCCGAGCATAAAAAGTACTTACACTTTCTTACTTAATTTTTCCGTAATATAATTGTAACATAATTCCAAAAGATTGCAACGGTGATTTTCTCATTAATTTTTTATGACTCCCCTGCCTCTTTCTGTTCATTTTTCACAATCTGAATTTGTTCTTCTACATCCTCACGAAACTTTTCCCAGGCCACTTCATTCTCCACAAAATATTTAGGGCAATTTTTACCGGTAACATCATAGTGACGAATTACATTTTCTGACGTAAGCCCAAACCGCTCACACAGCCAGCCTGTCAGCTGTACCAGGGAATCATAGGTAGCCTCCCGGAACTCACCGCTCTCATCCGGATGACAACATTCTATAGATAATGTATCCGTATTCCTTTCATTGGACGCATAGGCGATCTCGCTGCTGGGAATACACTGAATCACTTCCCCGTCCAGGCCAACGATAAAATGACTGCTTACTTTGGTTTCGTGGGAATCTTTCAGTCCCTCAAAATAATTCCGGTTTTCCTGTGCCGTACTTCCCGGATTGGCAGTATAATGCACTACTATTCCCTTAATTCCGGATATTGCAATAGCCGGACGGGAATATTCATTGATAGTTAAAAGCTGTACATCCAGCGGTGGGGCCCCCGTAAAAGAGACGGTCGTATCATCCATCGCCTTTTTTGCTTCTTTTTCTTTTAAGGTATTTTTTATCAATAAAATCCCGAATGCCGCGCATAAAAAAATCAAGCCGAACAACATAATTTTCCGTCTAAGCTGCCGCCTGCGCCTCTGTCTGCGGGACATATATCTTCCGGTTCTTCTCCCCATAATTCACCCTTCCTGATTCATCTGTAAAACGGTTTGCCCTATACTCATGGAGCAAAAAACAGAGGATGAGAAAGATTCTCACCCTCTGCTACATAACCTTGTTCTAAAATAAATGTCAGATATATCAAAATACTAATTATCCACACTATAATTAGGTGCCTCTTTTGTAATATGGATGTCATGCGGATGAGATTCTTTCAAAGATGCTGCTGAAATTTTAACAAACTGTCCCGTCGTCTTAAGCGTTTCAATGTCCTTTGCTCCGCAGTATCCCATACCGGATCGAATACCGCCGACCAACTGGAAGATAGTATCTTCTATACTTCCTTTATAAGCAACACGTCCCTCTACGCCTTCCGGAACCAGTTTCTTAGCGTCTGTCTGGAAATAACGGTCTTTACTTCCGTTTTCCATAGCCGCAATGGATCCCATTCCACGGTATACTTTAAACTTTCTTCCCTGATATAATTCGAATTCTCCCGGGCTCTCATCGCATCCGGCAAACATACTGCCCATCATGCAGACATTGGCGCCGGCTGCGATTGCCTTCGTCATATCACCGGAATACTTGATACCGCCATCCGCAATAATCGGAATACCGTACTCCTTCGCTGCTTCATAACATTCCATAACTGCAGAAATCTGCGGCACACCAATACCTGCAACAACACGGGTTGTACAGATAGAACCAGGGCCGATACCTACCTTAACCGCATCTACACCGGCCTCAATCAGCGCCTTTGTTGCTGCTCCCGTTGCCACATTACCGGCAATAAGCTGCAAATCCGGATAGCCTTCTTTTATCATACGAACTGCATTGATGATATTTTTAGAATGGCCATGAGCGGAATCTACTACGATTACATCAACATGCGACTTAACCAAAGCATCTACACGATCCATAATATTGTTTGTAATTCCTACAGCGGCTCCGCATAATAAACGTCCCTGGGAATCCTTGGCTGATAATGGATACTTAATCTGCTTTTCAATATCTTTAATGGTAATTAAACCTTTCAAGTTAAAATCATCATCTACGATCGGAAGCTTTTCCTTTCTGGCCTGCGCCAGAATACGCTTCGCTTCTTCTAAGGTAATGCCCTCTTTTGCTGTGATCAGACCTTCGGAAGTCATAGATTCTTTGATCTTCTTGCTGAAATCTTCTTCAAACTTCAGATCACGGTTTGTAATAATACCTACTAACTTTCTGCCTTCGGTAATCGGCACACCAGAAATACGGAACTTAGCCATCAGATTATTCGCATCTTCCAGTGTGTGCTCCGGTGATAAAAAAAATGGATCTGTAATAACCCCATTTTCAGAACGCTTTACTTTATCTACTTCATCAGCCTGCTGCTCAATTGACATATTTTTGTGAATAATACCAATTCCACCCTGTCTTGCCATGGCAATTGCCATGCGATGTTCCGTTACAGTGTCCATGCCTGCACTCATCATTGGAATGTTAAGCTTCACTGTTTTTGTGAGATATGTGGATAAATCTACCATATTAGGGGTCACCTCTGAATACTGCGGAACCAACAGTACATCATCGAATGTAATACCTTCTCCAATAATTTTTCCCATGTCCTCTCTCCTTTTCTGGTTGTGCATCTTATATTCATATACCTTGTCGTGCGAAGCACGCCTGCCCGCAGGGTATGTATTACGGTATGCCCTCCGGGTATCCCTTGTCGTGCGAAGCACGCCCACCCGCAGGGTATGTATTACGGTATGCCCTTCGGGTATAATTGTTTAGTTTATCAAAATAACAACTCTCTGTCAATCATTAAAAACTTTTCTTGGCGCAGATTTGTATATGCTGTCATACATGTCTTCCTCCAATTCCAGAAGCACTTTACTCTGCACCTGATTTACAGGAATAATCATGGCATATGTCTTGTCCGGCTTATTCCCTGAGGAATAATCATGCACCGGCAATTTTGAATTATGATTGTAGTAATCCATACGATGCGATGCTGCAGGCGCCATAAGCTCCATCTCACGGACATCCAGGCTCAACATCTTCTTGCGTCTGGACCGGGCTATTACCTTTGTAACATCCAGTTCTCCATTCACATAGAGATAATCATATTCCACATGCAGTGAGGGAATCACATAATAATCTGCGAAGGCAAGAGCAATAGCCAAAATAAAGCAAATTGGAATCGCCAGTCCGGCTATTGCTACCAGTACAGTCAATACAATCAAGCTCACTTTTGTAAACATATCCCTGCCCGTTTTCTTTTTCGGTACCAGCTGTTCAAAATATAAATCGCTCATTCTTATCTCCTGTTTTATTTATTTCTATTTATTGTAACATAAAACAGGGTTAACGTCTACGACGTTAACCCTGAAAATTTACCACACCGCTCCGGTTCTGGTGTCTGAATTACATCATTCCCGGTGCGCCGCCTGCTGGCATTGCCGGAGCTGGCTCTTTAATTGTAGATACAACAGATTCTGTTGTAAGCAAAGTAGAAGCAACGCTGGTTGCATTCTGCAAAGCACTTCTTGTAACTTTTGCAGGATCAAGAATTCCGGCAGCTACCATATCCACATACTCTTCTTTGTATGCATCAAATCCATAGCCTATTTCAGCTTCTCTTACTTTATTGATAACGACAGAACCTTCCAGACCTGCGTTAGCTACAATATGATATAATGGAGCTTCCAGCGCCTTCATAATAATCTTAGCGCCAGTCTTTTCATCACCTTCCAGAGAATCTACCAATTCTGTCAGTTTCTTTGTTGCGTGGATATATGCAGAACCACCGCCTGCTACGATACCCTCTTCTACAGCAGCACGTGTAGCATTTAAAGCATCTTCCATACGCAGTTTTGCTTCTTTCATTTCTGTTTCAGTTGCAGCACCAACACGGATTACAGCTACGCCGCCTGCCAGTTTTGCAAGTCTTTCCTGTAATTTTTCTTTATCAAAATCAGATTTTGTCTCTGCAGCCTGAGCTCTTAACTGAGCAATTCTTGTCTGGATTTCCTCTTTATCGCCGGCACCGTCAACAATTACTGTGCTTTCTTTTTCAATCTTAACTGATTTTGCACGTCCTAACTGTTCAATGGTAACATCTTTCAGTTCTAAGCCGACTTCATCAGAGATTACCTGACCGCCTGTCAGGATAGCGATATCCTGTAACATAGCTTTTCTTCTCTCACCGTATGCAGGAGCTTTTACAGCTGCAACAGAGAAAGTTCCTCTTAATTTGTTAACGATTAAGGTTGTTAAAGCTTCGCCTTCTACATCTTCTGCAATGATAAGCAGTCTTGCACCTGTCTTAACAATCTGCTCTAATACAGGAAGAATCTCCTGGATATTTGTGATCTTCTTATCTGTGATCAGGATATATGGCTCTTCCAGTTCAGCAACCATCTTTTCCATATCTGTAGACATATAAGGAGAAATGTATCCTCTGTCAAACTGCATACCTTCTACCAGATCCAGTTCTGTCTGCATGGTTTTGGACTCTTCTACTGTGATAACGCCGTCTTTGGAAACTTTATCCATAGCGTCAGCTACCAGTGCACCAACCGCTTCATCACCGGAAGAAACAGCTGCTACTCTCGCGATCTGCTCTTTTCCTGTAATGCTGCTGCTCATTTCCTTAATAGCTTCTACAGCTGCATCTGTAGCTTTTTTCATACCCTTACGAAGTACGATTGGATTAGCGCCTGCTGCCAGGTTTTTCATACCTTCGTTTACCATTGCCTGAGCCAGTACGGTTGCGGTTGTTGTACCATCACCTGCAACATCGTTAGTCTTGGAAGCTACTTCACGGATCAGCTGTGCGCCCATGTTTTCAAAACCGTCTTCCAGCTCGATTTCTTTAGCGATCGTAACACCGTCATTGGTAATCAACGGAGCACCGAAAGATTTATCCAATACTACATTTCTTCCTTTTGGTCCGATGGTAACGCGTACCGTATTTGCTAATTTATTAACGCCTTCTTCAAGAGCGGCTCTTGCCTCAGCTCCGTATTTAATCTCTTTTGCCATAATAACATTCCTCCTGATTCACAAGTCTTATAATTATTCTACTACTGCTAAAATGTCGCCATGTTTTACGATAATATACTCATCTTCCTGTAATTTTACGTTAGTACCTGCATATTTGGAGTAAATAACCATATCTCCAACTTTAACCTGCATTTTTACTTTTTCTGTGCCAGGTCCTACTGCTACAACCTCTGCCTGCTGTGGTTTTTCCTGTGCCTGTCCCGGTAATACAATACCGGACTTCGTTGTTTCTTCTGCAACTAACTCTTTTAATACAACTCTGTCTTCCAATGGAACTAACTTCATATCTATTGCCTCCTTAATACTCTTTCTTTTTTGGTTTATTAGCACTCATTTCGTTCGAGTGCTAACCGATAGTCATATATTATTCAATTTCCTATTATTCTGCAAGCGGTGGATTTTCCCTATTTTCTCATCTATTCTCATCTGTTTTCTTATTTTCTCTTATTTTTTCTTGTTTTCTCATTTTTTTACTTTTTTGTTGATTTTATATATATTTTAGAATTGCCAGAGGCTTTATATCCATATGAAATTATGAACCAAAAAAGAACTTTTATCCACATAAAAAGAAGCGAAAATAAATCCGCTTCTTTTCATGTCATTTTACTGCATATACCAATCGAATTACTATTTTTTCGCAATTTTTCGCTTTTTAATATCATCCAGTTCATCAAAAATCACTTCATTCAGAACTTTAATATAAGTTCCTTTCATACCGGAAGAACGGGATTCAATCACCCCTGCACTTTCAAACTTACGAAGCGCATTTACGATCACAGAACGGGTAATCCCTACACGATCAGCAATTTTACTTGCCACCAGAATTCCCTCATCTCCATTTAACTCATCAAAGATATGAATAATCGCTTCCAGTTCGGAAAAAGATAATGTACTAAATGCTGACTTCACTACCTGAATCTTACGATTCTCCTCTGCATTTTCTTCATTCACGGAGCGCATCATCTCCAGACCGACAACCGTGGTTCCGTACTCACTGACTATAATATCTTCGATATCATATGGCTTCGCACTGCGATACATAAATACGGTCCCCAAACGCTCGCCTGCAATATCAATAGGATTAATAATTGCCATGTACTGCATCACATTATCCTCTTCAAAACCCAGAGTCTCAAGATTCACATTCTCTTTGGTTGATAATACTCCTAAAAATCGCTCATTCAGCAATTTGTCAATAAATCCGCCTACCTCGTCCTTGATCAGTTCTGTAATCTCTTCTACTCCCGGACAAAGTCCGACCCCTAACACTTTACCTTTTTTACTGATAACAAGAATATTTGACTCCAGGGTTTCCGTCATGACTTCACAAATGTCATTAAATAATACTTTGGACGAACTGTTGTTGTGTAACAGCTTATTGATTTTTCTGGTTTTATCCAACAACTGTACGCTCATTTTTCCAGCCTCCTTTCTGAATATATTCATCATTTGCACATGTAAACTATATCCCCCATATAGTAAATATTAGCACAAAATTATCAGAACAGCAATCTATTTTGCATGATATTTCTGTATTTTTTTATTATTTTTATGGACTTTACATAAAACTGACTTTGTTTTCTTTTCTAACACGAAATAATATACTTTTTATCAATAATACTATACAAATGAAAAAAGACAGCTTTTCATATGCCGGAAAAACTGTCTTTTTTGAAATTTTTATTCACCCTTTGCTTTTACCATCACATAACCGCAATGCTCACCGGCGCACACCAGTTTATTTCCTTTTTCTACCATATAACTTCCGCATTTCGGACATTTTTCACTGGACGGTTTCTGCCAGGACATAAATTCACACTCCGGATTGTTCTCACATCCAAAATAACGTCTTCCCTTTTTCGTTTTCTTCATGACGACTTCTTTTCCGCAGATCGGGCACGGTACGCCTATTTTTTCCAGATATGGTTTTGTATTTCTGCATTCCGGGAATCCCGGGCAGGCGAGAAAACGGCCATGGGGTCCGTACTTCACCACCATATTCTTCCCGCATACTTCACAGATAACATCCGTCACTTCATCTTCGATCTTAACTTCTTCCAGCTCCTGCTGCGCCTTTTTTACCGCTTCATCCAGATCCGGATAGAAATTGCGGACAACCGTCTTCCATGGGATCGTACCTTCTTCAATACTGTCCAGAAGACTTTCCATCGTTGCCGTAAAGTTCACATCTACAATGCTGGGAAAGGCACTTTTCATAATGGAGTTCACAACTTCCCCTAATTCTGTGATATAAAGATTTTTATTCTCCTTTGCAACATAGCGCCTGTTTATAATGGTGGTAATGGTCGGAGCGTAGGTACTTGGACGTCCAATTCCCAATTCTTCCAGCGCCTTTACCAGAGAAGCTTCCGTATAATGTGCCGGAGGCTGGGTAAAATGCCGTTGTTCATCCAAATGCTCCAGTGCAAGCACAGAACTTTCATCCAGACTCTTCATGACCAGATTACCCTCTGTCTTCTCATCATCGCTCTGCACATAGACCGTCATAAATCCATCAAACTTTACTCTCGATGCTGCCACTGTAAAATAATATCTGCCGCCTTTTATCCTGACAGATGTGGTTTCGTATTTTGCCGGATTCATCTGACTGGCCACAAAACGTTTCCAGATCAGCTGATACAGACGAAACTGATCACGGGAAAGGGAATCCTTCATAAGAGCAGGTGTTCTGCTGACATCTGTGGGACGAATCGCTTCATGCGCATCCTGAATCTTCTGCTTTGTCTCTTTCTTCTTTTCTCCCTTAGCAGTATAGGCTTCTCCATATGTTTCTGTAATATAGGTTCTGGTCGCTTCCTCTGCCTCTTCTGAGATACGGGTAGAATCCGTACGCAGATAAGTAATCAAACCTACCGTTCCATTTCTCTTGATATCAATTCCTTCATAGAGCTGCTGTGCCAGACGCATGGTCTTCTGAGTAGAAAAGTTTAAGGTTTTAGAAGCTTCCTGCTGCAGTGTACTGGTAGTAAAGGGCAGCGGAGACTTTTTCGTCCGTTCTCCCTTTTTCACCTCAACTACCTGAAAAGGCACTCCATCCAACTCTGCCAGGATCTGATCCATTTCTTCTCTTGACCGGACAGTTATCTTTCCTTTTTCATCGCCATAAAACTTTGCAGTCAGCGGCTTTTTCTCTCCTTTTACCTTAAAGCTGGCTTCCAGGCTCCAGTATTCTTCCGGAATAAAGGCATTAATCTCATCTTCCCGGTCTCCAATGATCCGAAGCGCTACTGACTGTACCCGTCCTGCACTCAAACCACGTTTGACCTTGGCCCAAAGTACCGGGCTGATCCGATATCCCACCATACGGTCCAGAATTCTTCTGACCTGCTGGGCATCTACCAGGTTCATATCAATATCTCTCGCCTGCTTAATGGATGCTTTTACCGCTGTTTTGGTAATTTCATTAAACGTAATACGGCGCATCTTACTCTCATCCAGTTTCAGCGCCTTGGACAAGTGCCAGGAAATCGCCTCTCCTTCCCGGTCCGGGTCAGTTGCCAGATATACTTTATCAGCCTTTTTTGCTGCCTTACGCAATCCTGCCAGAAGATCGCCTTTTCCTCGAATCGTTATATATTTTGGCTCATAATCATGTTCCACATCAACACCCAGCTGACTTTTCGGCAAATCTCTGACATGCCCGTTCGATGCAGCCACCTCATAATTGGAACCTAAAAACTTTTTAATTGTCTTCACCTTTGCCGGTGACTCTACAATGACAAGATACTTCGCCATTCTACCCTCCGTCTATTCGGTTCTTATAGCATAACCTGTCAGAAGAAATTTCTCCTGACAGGTAAACATCATACATTACTCTTTACATAATAATTTTTCATGGGTTCTTTAATCAGACCATCCAGCTCCAGCTCTATTAAAATCGCTCCTATTTCCTCCACGGAAAGCGGAATCTGCTCCAACAGGGAACTCAGGCTTTTGGGCTGTAAACCGAGACAACTATACACCATTTCTTTCCTTCTTTCAAGCCTAAAGTGATTTTTTTTGTGAATTTCTTCTATAAAAACAGGCGGAATCTGCAATTCTTCCAACAAAATTTCCGGACTCACAGCCACGCCTGCGCCCTGCGCGATCAGCCAATTGCACCCCTCACTTAAGGGATCTCCGACCCTTCCCGGCAGTGCATATACACTCTTTCCCTGTTCCAGGGCAAAATCCGCAGTGATCAGCGATCCGCTCTTTTTCCTGGCCTCAATAACTAAAACCAAATCTGACAACGCACTGATAATACGGTTTCTTTTAGGAAAATTCCCCGGCAGCGGAGGGGTTCCCGCTGCAAATTCTGTTAAAATGCCGCCCTGTACCATAATCTTTCTATATATATTATAATTCTGCCGGGGATAGCAGATATCAGCTCCGCATCCCAAAACAGCATACGTCTTTCCGCCTTCATCCAGTGCTCCGCGGTGGGCCTGTCCGTCTACCCCTCGCGCCATTCCGCTGATTATCTGCACACCCGCCCGCGCCAGTGCTCTGGCAAAAAGATAGGCCTGTTCCTGTCCATAGGCACTGCACATACGAGCCCCCACAATGGCCACCGAAGGAATATCATCCCGGGGCAGTCCGCCCCGTACATATAAATTGGCCGGTGCATCCATACAGCATCCCAATCGAAGGGGATATTCCTGATCAAGAGGAATGACACTGCGTATTTCTTCCATATACATTTTCCTTCCTTTATCCCCAATACTTTTCATCAATGGTTCGATAGCAGAGAGCTTCTCCTATATGCGCAGCATGAATTTTCTCTTCTCCATCCAAATCTGCAATAGTTCTTGCCGTTTTTAATATTCTGTGATACCCTCTTACACTAAAATCCATTTTTGCATAGGCTTTTTCCAGCATCTGCTCTCCTTCCGGCGTCATCGGACAATACTTTCCTATAAGCTGCGGCGGAATCTGCGAATTAAAAGACAGATCGGTACCTGCAAAACGTTCTTCCTGTATCTTTCTGCTCTGATTCACCTGCTGCTGCATCTGTTTCGATGTATTCGTCCCCTTTAAGGTTCTGGCCTGCTGATAACTGATACGGGATACTTCAGCGCAAACATCAATGCGATCCAGCAGCGGCCGGCTGATTTTTCTCAGATAACGGGCCACATCTTCCGGACGGCAGGTGCATTTATTCATATCCGGATAATTACCACAGCTGCATGGGTTCATAGCGCACACCAACATACAGTGTGCAGGAAAAGTATAGCTCCCGCTGACTCTGGAAATACAAATCTGATGATTCTCCAAAGGCTGCCGGAGTGTATCCAGAGCACGGGAAGAAAATTCAGGAAACTCATCCAGAAACAGTACGCCTCTATGTGCCAGGGTAATTTCTCCCGGCCTGGGAATCCTTCCGCCGCCTGCCAGAGCCTGGGGTGAAACCGTATGATGGGGCGCCCGAAAAGGTCTTCGCTTCATCAGTCCTCCATTTTCCGGAAGAAGGCCTACTATACTATATATTCTGGTAATTTCTAAACTTTCCTGTTTTGTAAGCGGCGGCAAAATACCGCAGATCCGCTTTGCCAGCATGCTCTTGCCCACACCCGGAGGCCCGATATACAACAGATTATGAAAGCCGGATACAGCGATTACCGCCGCCCGTTTTGCTCCTTCCTGTCCCTGAATATCTGAAAAATCCAATTCCTCCTTTTTGGCATTTGCTTCTGCCTCCGGAACCTTCCAATAGATTTTCCCTGCTGTAAAAAAATCCACGGCTTCCTGCAAAGCAGCCACACCGATGACCTGAATTCCTTCCACCACACTTCCTTCTCTCAGATTCCCTTTAGGAATCATACACGTCGTACATCCCATCTCTTTTGCTTTCATTACTGCTGCCAAAACACCCATCGTAGAACCAATGGTCCCATCCAGGCTCAATTCTCCTACCGCCATGGTATGTTCCAGCTTCTGATGGGGAATCTGTCCCAGAGCCGCTAAAATCACAAGGGCAATCGGCAGGTCAAACCCGGTTCCTTCTTTCCTCAGATCCCCCGGAGCCAGATTGATGGTGATTCGCTTCGCTGGCAGAAAATATCCTGCATTCCGCATTGCTGTCTTTACCCGATCCTGAGCCTCCCGTGCCTGAGCAGAAAGAAACCCTACCATATTAAAAACAGGCAGGCCGTCACTTATGTCAGCCTCCACACGGATACTATGACACTCCACGCCTAAAACAGCCGCAGACAACATATTTGTAAACATTTACATTCTCCTTTCTTTCTTGAAGATTTCAGTGGAAAAGCACAATATTCCTCACCTGGTCATAGACTATTACAAATCCCTGTGAGGTTATTTATGTGCAGACATTTCTAAAGCCCCTTACCGCAGACGAGGAAAAATATTATTTGGGGCAATACCAAAAGGGAGACCTGGAAGCTAAAAATATTCTGATTGAACGCAACCTCCGTCTGGTGGCTCATATTGTTAAAAAATATCAGGGAGTAGAAGAAGAACTGGACGATCTGATCTCGATCGGAACCATCGGGCTGATCAAAGCCATTCATACCTTTGATGCAAACAAAGCCAACCGACTATCCACCTATGCCGCCAGATGTATTGATAATGAACTGTTAATGATGCTTCGCTCTAAGAAAAAAATTTCCCGGGAAGTTTCTCTTTACGATCCTATCGGAACCGACAAAGAAGGAAATGAAATCAATCTTTTAGACGTAATCGAAGCAGCTCCCGTAGATGCCACGGAGATTTACATCTTAAAAGAAGACGTTAAAAAACTATCCCGTCTTCTGCAGACAGTATTAACTCCCAGAGAACTAGAAGTGATTACATTGCGTTATGGATTATTTGGTGAAGAAGAACTCACCCAGAGAGAGATCGGAGCGAAACTGAAAATCAGCCGCTCCTACGTCTCCAGAATTGAAAAAAATGCGTTATTAAAGCTGCGCCGTTTCTTCCTGGCGCCTTAAAATGTCATAAACCTCCGGTATCCGGTCCAATTCAATATACAAAATCTGCTGTGGATGGGGTGCACTCTCCTGCGCATTTCCATCCTCATCCAAAATTCTTTTTACCGTAACCGGCCAGTTCTCACCATTCGGCTTCATGATCTCAATAACTTCACCCACAGAAAACTTATTTCTCTGGGTGATCTTTACATATCCCCGTGCATCAATCTCTTCTGCAAATCCCAGATAGGTATAATCCTTACGATAGGTATTTTCATCGTAAATCTGTGTATCCTCATCCGGTTTTCCGTAGAAAAATCCAGTCGTAAACTGACGATACGTACAATTGGATATCTGTTCCTGATACCATGACATATGCTCATGATACAACTGCGGATCTTCCATATAATCATCAATGGCCTTTCGGTAAGTACGCGCCACCGTGGCCACATACAGCGCCGTTTTCATCCGGCCTTCAATTTTCAGACTGTCTATGCCCGCCGTCAGAATATCATCCATATGCTCGATCATACACAGGTCTTTAGAATTGAAAATGTAGGTTCCCCTCTCATTTTCATATACCGGCATATATTCTCCCGGTCTGGTCTCTTCCACAACAGAATAACGCCAGCGGCATGGATGCGTACAGGCCCCCTGATTCGCATCTCTTCCTGTAAAATAATTGCTTAATAAACATCTGCCGGAATAGGAAATACACATGGCTCCGTGGATAAATGTCTCAATTTCCAATTCATCCGGTATATGGGCACGTATCTCCTTAATTTCTTCCAGCGAAAGTTCCCTGGCTGATACCACTCGCTTTGCACCCAACTGATGCCAGAATACATAGGTATCGTAATTTGTATTGTTTGCCTGTGTGCTGATATGCCGTTCAATTTCCGGACATACTTCTTTCGCGATCATAAAGACACCCGGATCTGCAATAATGAGCCCATCCGGCTTTATTTCCCGCAACTGAGCAAAATACTCCCGAACCCCCTGCAAATCCTGATTATGTGCCAGAATATTGGCAGTTACATATACTTTTACGCCATGGGCATGGGCAAAGGCAATGCCCTCTTTCATCTCTTCCAAAGAAAAGTTTTTTGCTTTTGCCCGCAGGCCAAAAGCCTCTCCCCCGATATACACAGCATCTGCGCCGTAAATGACAGCTATTTTTAATACTTCCAGGCTGCTTGCCGGAACTAATAACTCAGGTCGTTTCATCTCCATATTGATTCCTTTCCGGAAATTCACAACAAATCCAGCGGACTCGTTCCTAACACTATTTTATCTTTGTACTGATCGTCACCCCGTCTCCCAGAGGCAGTACGGCAGTTTCCAATCGTTCCTCATGTTTCAGTTCATACAGGTAATCTCGCATCCGCCGGTGGATTGTCCGATTCCGACGTTCTACAATATAACGGGATTCTATGATATCACCGTCCTGCAGCACATTATCCGAGATCAGAATTCCGCCTTTTTCCAACAGACGCAGTACATCGGGCAGAAAATGAATGTACTGTCCTTTCGCTGCATCCATAAAAATGAAATCGTAGCTTCCTTCCAATCTTTGCAGGATTTCCCGGGCATCCCCTTCTAATAAAGTGATCTGCTCCTCTTTCCCGGCCTTTGCAAAGTTTGCCCTGGCAATGGGAATTCTCTTTTCATAATTCTCAATCGTAGTAATACGGCAGTCTGATGGTCCATATTCACTCATGAAAAGTGTGGAAAATCCAACTGCCGTTCCTACTTCCAATATCTTTTTCGGTTGTTTTACCGCAAGGATAACCTTCAAAAAACTCTGCATCTCCCTGCGTATAATAGGTACATAATTCTCCCTGGCCTCCTTTTCCAGATGATCCAGAAAAGGAGTATTTCCCATATCCAGAGAGTTAATATAGGATACCATACGTTCGTCTACTATCACCGCATGACCTCTTTCCAGCATACATACATGCTATTCCTGTGCCTCTTCGCCGCCTTCTCCTGTCACTTCTCCTGTGACTTCATCGGCGCCTTCTTCTACATCACCGGCCTCTACATCTTCACTTACTTTATCATACACGGCATCTGCGCTTCCCTGTTCTGCTTCATTGTCCTCTATGATCTGAGATGGCTGTCCCTCCGTATTCACCTGTGCCAGAATTGCCATCTGATCTTCTATCGGCATAGTCGTATTCAAAATGTAAGTACCGGCTTTCAAACTATCTTTATATTCTGACAGCTTTTCCTGCACTACAAATACTTTTGCATCCTCGATCAGCCCTTTATCTTCCAGGATTTTGCCGATCTTATATACAGAAGTACCGTCCTTGATCACCACTGTAACATCGGTACCTTCCCCATACTCCATGGGCTGCTGATTAAAAATAGCGTAACCAAAGCTGTAGGCACTCTTTCCGATGTAGATAACTGCCACTGCAATACATACATAGAGAGCAATCCTGAAAAAGCCTCCGGCAACCGCAACTCCTGCGCTGTCCTTTCGCATCTGACTGCTGACTTTTTTAGGGACAGCTTTTTTTCTCCCCCTTGTTCTGTTTTTCTTTGTGTCTTTTTTTGTGTCTTTTTTCATGACATACTCCCTTTATTCTTATAAATCCGGTATATCCAGATGAATTCCCTGATGAATTACTGCGTTGATCTCCTGCAATTGCCTGCATAAAGCCAACTCGGATTCCATAAACACCGCCACCTCAGGAATCCTGCTCAATTCTTCCATCTGGCTGTCAATCTGGTCAATAGAATCATACAGATCAATCTCTTCATCATTCATCTGCATCTGATAATTCAGCAGACGCATCTCATCTACGCGGCGTTTGACATCCGGCATCTTCTGCAGTGCCTCCAGTGCAGCCTTATATTCCTGATATACTTTTCCCCGCAAAATCCCCCGAATCAGGACATTTGTACAGGTATCGATCAAACTCATTCTATCACCATCCTGTTGCACTTTCTATGCTTCCATGATAATCGGTAAAATCATAGGTCTTCTTTTCGTGCGCTTCCACACAAAATCACCCAGAGAGTCCTTTATGATTCCTTTAATCTTACTCCAATCCGTAATATGCTTGTCCAGACAGATATCCAATGCATCTTCTACTACGATCCTGGCCTCTCCCATAAGATCTTCCGATTCTCTTACATAAACAAATCCACGGGATACAATATCCGGTCCCGCCAGCACATAATTGCTGTGTTTCTCCAGGGTCAGCACCACGATCATAATACCGTCTTCCGCCAAATGCTGACGATCACGAAGTACAATGTTGCCCACATCGCCAACGCCAAGACCATCTACCAGAATCCCGCCTGTGTGTACCTTTCCTGTCACCTGAGCTTTCTCTTCAGAAACCTCCAGCACATCGCCGGATGATATAATAAACACATTCTCTTTTGGAATTCCCAGACTTTTTGCAATCTCCGCATGAGCTTTCAAATGGCGATATTCTCCATGGACCGGAATCGCATATTTAGGATGCACCAGAGAATAAATCAGTTTGATCTCTTCCTGACATGCATGACCGGATACATGGGCATCCTGGAAAATAACATCTGCACCCTTCATACTTAACTCATTGATTACTTTAGAAACTGCTTTTTCATTTCCCGGAATCGGATTAGAACTGAATATAATCGTATCTCCCGGTTTAATGGAAACCTTTCTGTGAATATTGGCTGCCATACGGGACAACGCCGCCATAGACTCACCCTGGCTGCCGGTTGTGATCAATGTTACCTGGTTATCCGGATAATTTTTAATCTGATCAATATCGATCAGCGTATGATCCGGTATATTCAGATAACCTAATTCTGACGCAGTGCCAATGACATTCACCATACTGCGTCCTTCCACAGCTACTTTTCTTCCATATTTATGAGCAGAGTTAATAATCTGCTGTACGCGGTCTACATTGGATGCAAACGTGGCTATAATAATTCTGGTGTTTGCATGTTCCGCAAATATATTATCAAATTTTTTGCCCACAGTTCTCTCAGACATGGTAAAACCGGGACGTTCCGCATTGGTACTGTCACACATCAATGCCAGAACACCTTTTTTGCCGATCTCCGCAAACCGCTGCAAGTCAATGGCATCACCGAATACCGGTGTATAATCTACTTTAAAGTCACCTGTATGCACCACAATGCCGGCGGGAGAATAGATAGCCAACGCCGCTGCATCCTGGATGCTGTGATTTGTCTTAATAAACTCAATTCGGAAACACCCCAGATTGATGGACTGTCCATGACGGATCACTTTGCGTTTCGTCCCTTTGATCAGATTGTGTTCCTTTAATTTATTTTCTATCAGTCCAAGTGTCAGCTTTGTTCCGTAAATCGGTACGTTTACTTCCTTTAATACATAGGGAAGTGCACCAATATGATCCTCATGTCCGTGAGTGATCACAAAGCCTTTTACTTTTTCAATATTGTCCTTCAAATAGGTTACATCCGGAATTACCAGGTCAATACCCAGCATATCATCTTCCGGAAAAGAAAGTCCGCAATCCACGACAATAATACTGTCTTCATATTCGAAGGCAGTAATATTCATTCCGATCTGTTCCAGACCGCCCAAAGGCACGATCTTCAAACTTCCTGTATTATTTTTCTTCAAATTCATTCCTCCATATATTTACGCACGCTATGTTTCATGGCCTGTTTATCTACAGTCCCTTCATTGTCCAAAAGCTTCACTGCGAACTCCAACCAGGCCGAACTCAAGTGAACTTTCGAACCATTCATCCCCAAAATCAATCCGATCCATACAATACTATTATAATTTCTATGAACAGACAGCTCCAAAAACAGCCCGGCCTATGACAGCTGCTGCAGTCCTTTGGCTGCCTTTTGTTCATTTTTATGAGTAATTGCTACCCATCAAAGCCTTATGAATATAACATGCTTATTCTACAAATTCAATTTCATCGCCTAACATCGTTTCAAATACACCAAATACGATATCTTCCTCTTCTTCGTCTTCTACTAATTCATAGCATCCGACTTCATCCGTTTCTTCGGATACATCTTTCAGAATGTAGGCCACTTCCTGATCTTCCATATCCACTACCAGCAAATAATTAAATCCATTAATTCTGGTCTGTTCAATCACACCAAACTCTACCTGTGTTCCATCCTCAGCATCAAAAGTAATCTTCTCCATATCTGCCCTCGTTCTCTTCCTATTCCTCTTTTTTGTGCTGCAGACTATCCAGATATCCCTGAAGAATAAAAACAGCTGCAACCGTATCTACAACCTCTTTACGATTTTCCCGGCGCACTCCGGTCTCCATCAAAGTTCTCTCAGCCTCCACTGTAGTCAGACGTTCATCCCACATAATAACAGGCAGGCCGGTTCTTCTTTCCAGTTTTTCTTTCAGCTGCAATGACAAATGTGCACGCTCACCCAGCGTATTATTCATATTTTTCGGCAGCCCCAGAACCAGTGTATCTACTTCATATTGTTTTATCAGTTCTTCGATCCTGGCCAGGGACTTACGAAGCTTGTTCTCTTCCTTGCGGTGAATGGTCTCTATGCCCTGGGCAGTCAAACATAAGGGGTCGCTGACTGCTACCCCTATTGTCTTTGAACCATAATCCAATCCCATAACTCTCATATCGATCAATCTCTCTTCCAGGCCTGATCACGAATATATTCTTTTAATAATTCTTCTACCAGTTCATCGCGTTCAACCTTCATGATCATACTTCTGGCACCTTTGTGGCTCGTAATATACGTAGGATCTCCAGACATGATATATCCGACAATCTGGTTGACCGGATTATATCCTTTTTCAGACATGGCATTGTAAACCAGATCCAGAATTTCTTTTACCTGGATCTCAGGCTCTGTTTTTACTCGAAAGTGCTGTGTATTATTCAAATTAGCCATATTCTCACGCCCTTATCTAAACTTTCTTATCTCTTTTATTTTAATATAAATTTTCCCAAAGTTCAATGTCTATTTTGTTGTAGTTTTCACAAAAAACCGCAAAGCATCGTATCTTTTGTCAGAAATTTTTCAACTTTCCCCACTATAATCTGATTTTCCAAATTCTCATCTAACTCTACTGCCGCCCTTATATATTCCCGGGTATGCCCTACCCAGTAGGTCTTTCCGGCAATCTCTGCCGGTTCCTCCAGCAAAATTTCTACTTTCTCTCCCAGAAAGCTCTCCATATATTCCTTCTGATGCTGTTCTCCCAGAGCAATCAATTCCTGGCTCCTCTTTGCCTTAATTGTTTCCGGGATCTGCCCTTCCATTCCATCGGCACGGGTTCCTGCACGACGGGAATATTTAAAAATATGGGTTTCAAAAAAATGAATATCGTCCACAAAATTTCTGGACTGAGAAAACTCTTCCTCACTTTCCTGGGGAAATCCTACAATCACATCTGTGGTAAGCGCCGGATTCTTAAAATACCTTCGAAGCAGCTGGCATTTTTCCCGATACTGAGTCCCATCGTATTTTCGATTCATCCGTTTCAGAGTTGCATCACAGCCACTCTGCAGAGAAAGGTGAAAATGAGGACAGATTTTAGGCATACTGCCTAGTGCCTGCGCAAATTCTTCTGTAATAACACGGGGCTCCAAAGAACCCAGACGAATTCTTTTTACTCCCTCCACCTGATGAACAGCCCGAATCAAAGATAATAAATCATCGCCGCAGTCCAGCCCGTAGGAACTCAAATGAATTCCCGTGAGCACGAATTCCTGATAACCGTTGCGGCAAAGTCTGCCAACCTCTGCCACCACATCTTCTCTTTTACGGCTTCTTATACGCCCTCTCACATAAGGTATAATACAATAGCTGCAGAACTGGTTGCACCCATCCTGTACTTTCAGATATGCCCTGGTATGCTCCCCCGTCCTGGACAACTGCAGATCTTCATACGCAGTTGGCTGACTCATATCCTCAAATTCTTTTACTTTTTTGTGTTCTTCCTGATAGGCTTCCAGAATCGAAATCAATTCCTTTTTTCTATTATTGCCGATAATAATATCAATAGTCTCATCTTTTTCGATATTTTCCTGATCTGCCTGTACATAACAGCCCATAGCGATTACGATCGCTTCGGGATTCATTTTTCTGGCCTTATGAAGCATCTGCCGGGATTTTCGATCTGCAATATTTGTCACGGTACAGGTATTGATGATATAAATATCTGCTCCCGGAGCAAACGGCACAATGGTATAACCGGCCTCCTCCAGCATCTGCTGCATCGCCTCTGTCTCATATGCATTTACTTTGCACCCCAGATTATGAAGTGCCGCTTTTTTTCCAGTCATGCCTGTATTCCCTTTCTAAATTCACGCACAAATGATAGGTCTCCTCCGGTCACTGAAATATCTTTCATGGTTTTCCATTGACATTTCCTATTATTGGCGATAAGATTAGCCTGTAAAGGAAATAGATGAAAAACAACTTAAGGGAGGTAATTCCAATGAAAACAGTCTTAATTTCACTTAATTCTATTGATAAAGTAAAATCTTTTGTAAATACAATTACAAAATATGATTATGATTTCGACTTAGTATCCGGACGGTACGTAATTGATGCCAAATCTATTATGGGCATTTTTAGTTTAGATCTTTCCAAACCGATCGAATTAAACATTCATGCAAATGATAAGTCCGTCGATGACATTGTGGAAGTGTTAAAACCATATCTTGCGTAACATACACTTCCCCGTACAAAATGAGCCCGTCTAACGGGCATAAACAAAAGTTTTACAGAACCGGAGGTTTTTACCTCCGGTTTTTTCTTTCTGAAACAAAAACTATTCTACCACAATTACTTCTGTCGTCTGAATGGCAGTTTCCAATAATTCATCGATCTTCTCTTCCAAATTTGTCTCCGACCGTTTGATAATATTAAGATTCGGTTTGGTTACCGGATGTTTTGCCACAAAGATGGTGCAGCAATCCTCATATGGAAGAATTGAAGTCTCATAGGTCTGAATCTTCAAGGCAATATCAATAATCTCCTGTTTGTCAAAACCGATCAACGGACGGTATACCGGAAGGGTACATACCTCATTGGTAACCGCCAGACTGTGCATGGTCTGACTGGCAACCTGACCAATACTTTCTCCTGTGATCAGGCCCAGACATTTCTGTTCTTTGGCAAAATGCTCCGCAATCTTCATCATGTATCGTCTCATAATGATAGTCAGTTCTTCATGAGGACATTTCTCATAAATATACAGCTGAATATCCGTAAAGTTCACCACATGCAGATGGATCGGACCGCTGTAACGGGCCACCAGCTTCGCCAGATCGACGACCTTCTGTTTTGCCCGCTCACTGGTGTATGGCGGTGCGTGGAAATATACCGCATCAATTTTCACGCCGCGCTTTGCGATCATATAACCGGCTACCGGACTGTCGATACCGCCGGAGAGGAGCAGCATAGCCCTTCCCGCCGTTCCGATGGGCATACCGCCCGGGCCCGGGATATTCTGAGAATAAATATACACCTTCTGACGAATTTCCACGTGTATCGTCACATCCGGCTTATGCACATCTACCTGCATCTTAGGATACGCCTGAAGCAGATATTCACCCAATGTGCTGTTGATCTCCATGGACGGCACAGGATAGCTTTTGTCCGCTCTTCTGGTATTTACTTTAAAAGTGAAATTCTTGTCCGGATATGCCTGGCCTACATAATCTACCACATCCTGCCCCAGTTCGTTTACCAGTCTGTTATCCACTACAACCACCGGACAGATATATGCAATGCCGAAAACACGTTTTAACGCAGCCACTGCTTCATCAAAATCAAATTCCCCTTCTGCAAATACGTAAATACGTCCCTGCTCTTTTTTGACCTCAAATTCACCTTCTACTTCCTGCAGATGATGACGGATCTGCTCTACCAGGGCATCTTCAAATACATAGCGGTTTTTCCCTTTCAGTCCGATCTCGGCATATTTTATCAAAAATGCTTTAAACATACTTCCTCCTTTTAGTGTCTTGCATACCTGCGCAGCACAGGCACTACCTCGCGCAGTACGTCCAGACAATAGTCCAGTTCCTCTTTTGTGGTATTCTCTGAAAAGCTCATGCGAATCGCAGATTCCATCCGCTCTTTTGACAGTCCCATAGCCGTCAGTGTAGGACTGCCTGCACGTTTGTGAGAAGAACAGGCACTTCCCGCAGACACATAAATGTGATGTTCTTCCAGAGTATGCAAAAGCACTTCACTGCGGATTCCCAAAAAACTGGCATTGACAATATGCGGTGCGCCGTCTCTTACCGGCATACCGTTTACGATTACCTGATCCATCTTTTGCAGTTGAGATACAAAATATTCCTTCAGATCATACAGATGAGCAATCTTTTCCTCATGATTTTCATAAATCTTTTTCACTGCAGCGCCAACACCTGCAATTCCCGGCACATTATCGGTTCCCGAACGCATATTTTTCTGCTGGCCGCCTCCTAAAATCAGCGGATGGATCTTTACTTTTTCATTGATATAAAGAAATCCGATTCCTTTTGGACCATGGATCTTATGTCCGCTCACTGACAGCAGGTCAATCCCCATTTTCTTCGGATGAATACGATATTTTCCAAATGCCTGAATCGCATCTACATGATAGATCGTATTCGGATTCTTCTCTTTGATCACCTTTGCGATCTCTTCTATCGGCTGCACCGCCCCCACCTCATTATTGACATACATGGTAGATACTAAGATCGTTTCCGGACGAATAGCTTCTCTTAATTCATCCAGAGAAATCAAGCCCTGTTCATTGACAGAGAGAACGGTTACCTCAAATCCCTGTTCCTTTAAATAAGCCGCCGGTGCAGATATTGCCGGGTGTTCGATCGCCATAGTAATAATATGATTTCCCTGACGCCGGTTCGCCATGGCGGTTCCGATCAGGGCCCAGTTATCAGATTCTGTTCCGCCGGAGGTATAAAAAATTTCTTTTTCCTGCACCTTTAATGCTTTTGCGATAATGGCAGTGGCATCTTTTATATATTTTTCTGCTTCCACACCCTTTTGATGCATGGCAGAAGGATTCCCGAAGTCTTCCAGCATGGTCTTTACTACGATATCCCGCACCTCTTCGTAACATCTGGTTGTTGCTGAATTGTCCAAATACGCTTCCATTTTCTATTCCTCCAATGCAAACATTAACACTGACAACAGTGTAAAACCTGCAGTTTCTGTTCGTAAAATGCGTTTGCCCAAGGTAATGGGCCGTACGTTCTGACGAACTGCTTCTTCTATCTCTGTTTCCTCAAATCCGCCCTCCGGTCCGATAAAAATACCGATAGACTGTCCTTTTTTAATTCCTCTTAGAATACTTCTGGTGGCTTCCATGTCCTTCGCCAGCTCATAAGGAATTAATTTGACATCACACTGCTGTGCATACTGCAGTGCCTGATCAAACTTCATAACATTTGTTACCTGTGGAATATACATTCGTTTCGCCTGTTTTGCGGCGCTCTCTGCAATGGCCTGCCAGCGTTTTCTCTTAGTGGCTTCTTTTTTCGCATCCAGCTTCACCACGCAGCGATGAGACGCCACCGGTATGATCTCACAGGCCCCCAGCTCTACAGCTTTTTGAATGATCAATTCCATTTTATCACTTTTAGGCAGACCCTGAAACAGATAAATACAACAGGGCAGTTCCAGGCCTACTTCCTGTGCATACATGATCTTTGCCACAACCCGGTCATCTTCCAGCGCTTCTATCTGACAGTGGTATTCCATCTTATCCTGATCACTGATCAGAATTTCTTCTTTTTCTTTCATGCGAAGCACATTTTTTATATGATTGACATCTGTTCCTTCTATTATGATTTTCTTCTCTCCGATCTGCTCCGGAGAAACAAAAAAACGATGCATAAAAACTCCTAATTCTTTCTGGCTGTAACAGAAACCCATTCACCCTGGTGTGTTACCTCCACGACTTCCAGACCGGCCGCTTTCACAGCTTCTACCACGGTTTCCTCTTTCTCATCCAGAATACCGGATGTAATATAAATGCCGCCCTTCTTCATCTGATGAATGATCACCGGAGTTAAAGGCACCAGCACATCGGCTAAAATATTGGCTGTAACAATATCATACTTTTCATAGCCCACGGCATCCTGTATCTCTTTATCATCGATGATATTTCCGATCATCATAGCAAAAGCTTCCTCAGGAATCGCATTTGCTTCTTTGTTATCGGCAACAGCAGACACCGCGCACGGATCCAGATCCGTTCCTACGGCATGTCTGGCGCCCAATTTCAATGCAACAATGGATAAAATACCGCTTCCGGTTCCTACATCTAATAATTCAGTATCCTCTGTCACATATTTTTTCAGCTGACGGATGCATAACTGCGTGGTTTCGTGCATACCGGTTCCGAACGCTGTACCCGGATCAATATGAATGATCATGCGGTCTTTGTCTTCTGCCTTTACTTCCTCCCAGGAAGGAATGATCAGGATATCATCTACATAAAACTGCTTAAAATACTGCTTCCAATTGTTGATCCAATCTTTATCTTCTGTCTGAGAGGCGGTAATGGTGGCCTCTCCAATATCCATAAATTCTTTTAATTCATCTAATTCTCTTTGCACATTCTTAAGCAGTGCATCCGGATTTTCCTCCGCATCCACGTAAAAACTCAGATAAGCAATGCCATCATCCCCCGGCATATCCGGAAGGATATCTACAAACATCTGTTTTTTATCTTCTTCTGTCAACGGCTGTTTGTCCTCTACTTCGACTCCTTCCACACCTGCTTCTGCTAAAGTGGCGATCACAATATCCTCCGCTTCTGTTCTCGTTTTTAATGTAAACTTATTCCATTTCATTTTGGTTTCTCCTTACTTCTTCCAGAACCGTTTAAATAAATACCCCTACGATAGCGACGGTCACCACTGACAGCAAAGTGGTCAGTACCGTACCTTTCACAATCGTAGTTTCCTCCATTTCGTACTGTTTTGCAAACATAGTAATGAAGGTAGCAGCCGGCATCGCCACTAACAGCACGGACACACCCCGTATCTGCGGATCTGCCACCAAAAATTTCAGTATGAAGGCCGCAGCGATGGGAAACAATATATATCGCAATGCCACAAACAGTAACATACGTCTGTCTTCAAATATTTCTTTTACTTTTATATGTACCAATGATTCTCCGATCACGATCAGAGACAGAAAAACAGCGGCATCTCCCATATATGCCACAAAACTGCAGACCGGAGACGGCACCGGTATCTCAAACCAGAAAATAACAATAGCCAATACGCAGGAAACCGTGCCCGCGTTTAGAATGGAATTGCCTCCCTGGCTTTTATTTTTTCCTGCCGCGCGTCTCATAATAAAGGATCCATAAGTATACATCAGCACATTAAATACCAGGTTGAACACCGCCGCGTAGATCAGCGCATCTGCTCCCAGTAAAGCGGTGATTACCGGATATCCGATAAATCCTATATTTCCAAATATGGTCATCATCTGATATATCACACGGTCGTCACTGTCTGCCTGAAGCAAAATCGGCATCACATAAGAAAGCAGGATCAGGACAGCATAGATTATCAGAACAATACCGCCTACCAGCAGCACGCTTTCTTTGGTGGCAGAGGTTCCGTTTAGTACAGAATTCATCACCATGGCCGGCCCGCATATATTAACGACCAGCCAGGAAATATTTCTTGAGGTTTCCTCCGTCAGTTTTCCTTTTCTGCCCGCTATCATACCTACCATCATCAACGCAAATATGACAAACATCTGTTGTAAAACTACTATGGGGCTCATAAGAATCTCCTTTCACATCCCAAACAGGATTTATGCTCATACATCCCTATACGATAAAAAGGGATATTGCCTGTGCAACATTCCCTTTCTAGGACCTTCTCATTATATGCGTAAATATAGGAAAAGGCAATATTTTATTCTTCAAAAGCGTCTTTTAATTTGTCCATGAAGCCTTTTTTCTTCTTTTCTGCGGATCCGCCTGACACAGGCTTATTGCCGCAGGCCTCATCAAAACGACGCAAAGCCTCCTTTGCTTCTTCGTTTAATTTGGTAGGTACCTGTACCACTAAGGTTACATAATGATCTCCACGCACATTCTTATTGCGGAGAGATGGTACACCCTTGCCCTTCAGACGTACTTTTGTATCAGTCTGCGTTCCCGGCTTCACATCGTACATCACATCTCCGTCCACAGTACTGATGCGTACCTCGCCGCCCAGAGCTGCCTGTGCATAAGTAATCGGTGCAGTGGAATATATGTTCATATCCTGACGCTGGAAAATAGGATGTCGGGCTACACGCACTTCTACTAACAAGTCGCCTCTTGGGCCTCCATTGGTCCCCGGTTCACCTTTATCCCGGATACGGATACTCTGTCCATCATCAATACCCGCCGGAATGGACACCTGAATATTCTTTTTGGATGCCACATATCCGGTTCCACGACAATCCGGACACTTATCTTTGATCACTTTACCGGTTCCGTGACACTCCGGACAAACAGTTACATTACGGATCATACCAAACATGGACTGCTGTGTCTGTACTACCTGACCTTCACCATGACAGGTTGGACAGGTTTCCGGAGATGTACCGGCTTTCGCACCGCTTCCATGACAAGACTGACATGCTTCCTTTAAGGTAACTGTAATTTCCTTTTCACAGCCAAATACGGCCTCTTCAAATGTAATACGTATAGAAGTCCGGACATTGGCACCTTTCATAGGACCATTGTTGGCTCTTCTGCGGCTTCCTCCGCCAAACAGATCACCAAAAATGTCACCAAAGATATCACCCATATCGGCACCATTAAAATCAAATCCGCCAAAGCCGCCGGCCCCGGCTCCTCCGTTTTCAAAGGCTGCATGGCCAAACTGGTCATACTGTCTTCTCTTCTCAGGATCACTGAGTATGCCGTACGCTTCTGTTGCTTCTTTAAACTTTTTCTCTGCTTCCTTATCCCCTGGATTTACATCCGGATGATACTTTTTAGCCAGCTTGCGGTATGCACTTTTAATTGCAGAATCATCTGCACTTTTGTCAACGCCTAAGACTTCATAGTAATCTCTTTTTGTCTCTGCCATCTGTCTTATCCCTTCTGACTTACATGACGCAAGATAGGGGATGATTCCCCTATCTTTTTACGTCAGTTTCTATTTACCTCTTATACCTCTCTGTAATCTCCGTCGATCACGTCGTCATCTGCACCATTTCCTGCTGCCTGACCGCCCATGTCTGCTGCGCCTGCCTGAGATGCCTGCGCCTGCTCATACATTTTAGCAAACAGTTTCTGTGCACTTGCCATAACTTTTTCCTGAGCAGCTTTTAATTCTGCAACCTGTGCTTCAGAGATTTCATCGCCGCATTTTGCTACTAATTCTTTTAATGCATTTAAATCTGCTTCTACTGTAGTTTTATCGTTTGCATCGATCTTGTCACCGGCTTCTTCCAGTGCTTTTTCCACCTGGAAGATACAAGCATCTGCATCATTTTTCGCATCTACAGCTTCTTTTCTCTTTTTATCCTGTGCCTCAAACTCTGCTGCTTCTTTTACTGCTTTTTCGATTTCGGAATCAGACATGTTAGAACCGGCTGTAATAGTAATGTGCTGTTCTTTGCCTGTTCCCAGATCTTTTGCAGATACATTAACAATACCGTTGGCATCAATATCAAAAGTAACCTCGATCTGCGGCACACCTCTTCTTGCTGGCGGAATACCATCCAGTCTGAACTGGCCTAAAGATTTATTATCTCTCGCAAACTGTCTTTCACCCTGTACCACATTGATATCTACTGCGGTCTGATTATCAGCTGCTGTAGAGAAAATCTGACTTTTCTTTGTAGGAATTGTTGTATTTCTTTCAATCAGTCTCGTTGCCACACCGCCCATTGTTTCGATAGACAGAGACAATGGAGTAACATCCAGCAGCAGAATATCGCCGGCACCGGCATCACCTGCTAATTTACCGCCCTGTGTAGCTGCACCTAATGCAACACATTCGTCAGGGTTTAAAGATTTGCTTGGTTCGTGACCTGTTAACTGTTTTACCTTATCCTGAACAGCCGGCACACGGGTAGAACCGCCAACCAGTAATACCTGGCCCAGTTCGGATGCGTTCAGTCCTGCATCAGACAGTGCACGTCTTACAGGTTCTGCTGTTCTTTCTATCAGATCATGTGTCAATTCATCAAATTTTGCTCTGGTCAGATTCATATCAAAATGTTTTGGACCTTCGGCTGTTGCCGTAATAAATGGCAGGTTAATATTGGTAGTAGTAGCAGAAGAAAGCTCTTTCTTTGCTTTTTCAGCTGCTTCTTTGATTCTCTGCATAGCCATTTTATCTGCAGATAAATCTACACCTTCTGCTTTCTTAAATTCAGATACCATATAATCAGCAACTTTCTGGTCGAAATCATCACCGCCCAGTTTGTTGTCACCTGCTGTAGATAATACTTCAATAACACCATCACCAATTTCGATGATAGATACATCAAAGGTACCGCCGCCTAAGTCATATACCATGATCTTCTGTTCTTTTTCGTTATCCAGACCATAAGCCAGCGCTGCAGCTGTAGGCTCATTGATGATACGTTTTACTTCCAGACCGGCAATCTTACCGGCATCTTTGGTTGCCTGACGCTGAGCATCGTTGAAGTAAGCAGGTACTGTGATAACAGCTTCCGTTACTTTCTCGCCCAGGTAGTTTTCAGCATCTGCTTTCAGTTTCTGCAGGATCATAGCAGAAATTTCCTGTGGAGAATACTGCTTTGCATCAATATTAACACGATAGTCACTTCCCATATGTCTCTTAATAGAAGAGATGGTGTTATCTGCATTGGTGACTGCCTGACGTTTTGCAGGTTCACCGACTAATCTTTCTCCGTTCTTTGTAAAAGCTACTACGGATGGTGTTGTTCTGGCTCCTTCTGTATTTGCAATAACGGTTGGTTTTCCACCTTCCATAACAGCTACACAACTATTTGTTGTACCTAAGTCAATACCAATAATTTTACTCATAATAAATTCCTCCATTTTCTATATGATTTACTATTACTTTCTATTTTAAGTCCGGAAAAACCGGACGAGCGCAACAGGTGCTAATTTGCCACTTTTACCATACTGTGGCGAACCACAGATTCTTTATACATATAACCTTTCTGGAATTCCTCCACGATTATATTTTCTCCTGCTTCTTCGTCTTCAACGTGCATCACTGCATTGTGAAAATTCGGATCAAATTCCTGGCCTACCGCTTCGATTGGCTTTACACCCATATCCTCCAGTACGGTAAGCATCTGTTTGTAAATCTTATCCATACCTTCTACAAAGGGATCGTTTCTCTCTTCCTCGGAAACCCCTGCCAGGCCCCGCTCAAAGTTATCTACTACGGGAAGGATCTTTTCTACTACATCCTTTGCTCCATATTCGTACATCGTAGTTTTTTCTTTCTCTGTACGCTTTCTATAATTCTCGAATTCCGCCATCTGACGTTTTACCCGGTCGGTAAGTTCTTCGATCATCTCGTCTTTTTTATCTTTTTTCTTTTTGAAAAAGCCCTTCTTTTCTTTCGTGTCCTCTTCGGTTTCCTCAGTTTCTTCCACTGTGTCCTGAAGTTCTTCCTCTTCTATTTCTTCTGTTTCTTCTGCCGCTTCTTCTGTCACTTCTTCACATGTCTCTTCGGTCACATCTTCCGGCTTTTTATTCTTTTCTTCCGCCACAGCATCCATACCGCCTTTCTATCTATTTTTTAAATACAGTATCTAACTGTTTTTTTAATATTTTCAGATTATCTACTACATTTTCATAATCCATTCGCTTCGGTCCTATAATTCCTATCGTTCCCTGCATGCCTTCTCCTAATTCATAGGTTGCTGTTACGACACTGCAGTCCTTCATAGTCTGAATAGGTGACTCATTACCGATATATACCTGGATTCCGGTATTTTCTTCCGTATCCATCGTTTCCTTTACAAAATCCGCTAATGCTTTCTTTTCTTCAAATGCAGATATCAATTCACTGGCTCTGGCACTGTCGCTGAGCTCCGGATACTTAAAGATATTCGTAGCGCCGCTGGTATAAATCTCCATATCCTCCTCTTGCGGGGCAATGGCATTGGCTACCGCGTCGATCACATGACCTACTACACTGCCGTAAATACCGGCCTGCTCTTTCATCCGGGTAATCATTCCCAGATTAATCTCATCAATGGTCAGGCCATTCAGCTGTGTATTTAAAATCAGATTCAGCTTCAGGATAGTTTCATCATCGATTTCTTCTTCTATATCAATGATCTGGTTCTTAACAATATTCCCTTCCACTACCACGACTGCCAGAATCTGTGCTTCTCCCACCCGGGAGAGCTGAATGAACTTCACCTTATTGTGAAAATACGTAGGTGCGCTGATCATCGTCGCATAGTTTGTATTCGATGCGAGAACCTTTACTACCTGTTTCAGCACGGACTCCATACGATCCGTCTTCTCAATCATCATCTCCTGAATCTCATCAATCTGCTTATCCTTCTCCGCCATCAGTTCATCCACATAAAGACGATATCCTTTATCGGATGGAATTCTTCCGGCAGATGTATGAGGCTGTAAGATATATCCCAGTTCTTCCAGGTCAGACATCTCATTTCGTATAGTTGCGGAGCTGAGATGCAGATCCGTATATTTTGAAATGGTTCTGGACCCCACCGGCTCACCCGTCTCCAGATACGTTTTGATGATGGCTTTTAAGATTTTTAATTTTCTTTCATCTAGTTCATGTTCCACGGGGAGTGCTCCTTTCTTCTTTACTTGTTAGCACTCGTTGTTGTGGAGTGCTAACATCTATAATTAAGATAGCACTGGCATATTTGTTTGTCAAGTATCTTTAGAATTATTTTAGAAAGTATACAAACCAACGGGCGGTATGCCCTTCTTTCAGGTAACATACCGCCCGCTTTTATCCCAATATCCTCATTTTCTCCCGTTTGGTTTCGCTTCGTTCTCCTCTGTTTCTTTTATTCTTCCCGGACTTCTTCCAGATTGCGCTTTAACTCGATCATTTTATCACGCAGCTCTGCGGCCGCTTCAAAGTTCAGTTCTGCGGCTGCTGCCTTCATCTGCTTCTGTACCTCCTGGATCAGCTTCTCCAGTTCTTCTGCACTCATGGATTCCGGATCTTTCATAAGCTTATCTTCTGTCTCCGCCACAGATCTGGAAATACTGATCAGATCTCTTACTGCCTTTTTGATCGTCTGCGGCGTTATACCGTGTTCCTCATTATATTGCTGCTGCAGCTGACGTCTTCGGTCAGTCTCATCAATAGCCAGCCGCATAGAATCCGTCATCACATCCGCATACATAATCACATGACCCTCGGCATTACGGGCCGCACGGCCAATAGTCTGGATCAGAGAGGTTTCGGAACGAAGAAATCCTTCTTTATCCGCATCCAGAATAGCTACCAATGAAATTTCCGGTATATCCAGGCCCTCCCGCAGCAGGTTAATACCTACTAAAACATCAAACACATTCAGCCGCATATCCCGAATGATCTCTGTCCTTTCCAATGTATCAATATCGGAATGGAGATATCTCACCCGAATTCCCAGTTCCTTCATATAATCCGTCAGGTCCTCGGCCATTCTCTTTGTAAGTGTGGTAATCAGCACTTTATTGCCTTTTTCCACTTCTTTATTTACTTCACTTACCAGATCATCAATCTGCCCTTCCACCGGACGCACCTCCACGGGAGGATCTAAAAGACCGGTTGGCCGAATAATCTGTTCTGCCTGCAGCAGAGAGTGGTCTGCCTCATACTCCCCCGGTGTGGCGGAAACAAACATAATCTGGTCAATCTTGCTTTCAAACTCTTCAAAATTCAAAGGACGATTGTCCTTTGCCGACGGCAGGCGGAAACCATAATCCACCAATGTACTCTTTCGGGACTGATCTCCGGCAAACATGCCACGCACCTGGGGAATGGTCTTATGAGACTCGTCAATAATAATCAGGAAATCATCCCCGAAATAATCGATCAGGGTATACGGAGGCTGCCCCGGAGCCAGCCCCGCCAGATGACGGGAATAATTCTCGATGCCGGAACAGAAGCCCGTTTCTTTCATCATTTCTATATCAAAATTCGTTCTCTCCGCAATTCTCTGAGCTTCAATCAGCTTGTCCTCACTTTTAAAATACGCCACCTGTTCTTTCATCTCTTCCTCGATGGCTTCGGCTGCCTGCAGGATTCGTTCCATAGGCACTACATAGTGAGAAGCCGGAAAAATAGCAATATGGTTCAACTCCCGCTTAATCTCTCCGGTCAGCACATCCACCTCTGTAATCCGGTCAATCTCATCTCCGAAAAACTCTACACGCACTGCGGCATCTGTATAGTCCGCCGGAAAGATTTCCAGCACGTCGCCTCTTACCCGAAAGGTACCGCGATGAAAATCCATATCATTCCGGTCATACTGAATATCTATTAACTGATGGATTACCAGATCCCGATCCTTTTCCATCCCCGGGCGGAGCGAGATAATCATATTCTGATAATCATCGGGACTGCCGATACCGTAGATGCAGGAAACACTGGAAACAATGATCACATCCCTTCGTTCACTCAATGCCGCCGTAGCAGATAGGCGCAGTTTATCGATCTCGTCATTTACCGCGGAATCCTTGGCAATATAGGTATCGGAGGATGGAACATAGGCCTCCGGCTGGTAATAATCATAATAGGACACAAAATACTCCACTGCGTTCTCAGGGAACATCTCCTTGAATTCTCCGTACAACTGAGCAGCAAGCGTTTTATTATGTGCTATAACGAGAGTGGGTTTGTTAAGCTGCTCGATCACGTTTGCCATTGTAAAAGTCTTACCGGAACCCGTAACCCCTAGTAAAGTCTGGCATTGATTGCCTTCTTTGAAGCCTTTGACAAGTGCCTCGATTGCCTGCGGCTGGTCGCCTGTGGGCTTATATGGGGCTTTCAATATAAATCTATCCATAATCAAATACCTCCGTTTATGACTTTCATACCTTATCGTGCACAGCACGCCCATGCGCAGCATCTGAATCGCGGGATGCCCGTATGGGTATACGTTCAATATCAGCCACATTTTGAAAATCATTCGTAATGAAATTCGTAACGAAAATTCGGAATTCCTGCCTGGCTTTAATCATGCTGCCTGCAAATATTCATCTGCAAGACTTACCATTTCTTCTATATTAGAATAATCATAGTACTTGTCCTCCCTGCATTCTGGCATAACTTCTTTCATAAATGGCAGGGTTGCATACAAACAGTCCTCGATGATCTCTGCGGTATCTCCATAAACATCTGCTGATATGATTTCTTTCGAATGCCCTAACATATTTACTATTCCCTTGATATTAAAGTCATTCTTCAGGAGAATAGTAGTATATGTATTCCTCAACTGATGAAAATGAATATCTGATAATCCCAATCTCAGAACTCTTTCGCCCTCCTCCTGCGGCTCTTTTCATATATCCTGCGTTGTTCCAATATCGGCTATGTATATAACACGTATTAAACTTTTCCATATTCATCATAAAATTTTTGATGTAACCTCATAAGGTAATTCTCAATCACTTTACATGCGTTTCAGTTATTACATTGTCTATTCCGATATTTGTGGAAACAATTTTTCAATACTATCCATTACCATTTTCCAACTAATATCTTCTGCATAACTGAATTTCTTTTGATAACTTTTCCATAACCTCTGCATAACTTCACTATTCTCTATTTCTTTTAAAATTCTATTACCATCGGCTATTAGTTGTACAGAATTACGCTTTTTGCTTGTTGCTAAAAATGCTTCCTTAAGCTGTTCCATGTTGATCGAATGGGTGTATTCATTCTGCAAAATATACAGATCATAATAATCTCTCAATCTTGTATTCACGATGCCTCTTGCTATTACCGTTTCCATTTTCTCTGCAAGCACTGTTTCCAGATTATAGGCTAAAATAGATATAGTACGTTCTTCAAACATCAGTTTAAACGTGTAAGATACTTCTTTCGGTGTAATAATATCTCCTGTGGAAATATCTACTTTTAATGGTGTCCGCATTGTTTCCAACGTAGCCTCCAGATTTACCCGTACTCCGCTATATTCTGCCTCATCCATAATTTCACTGACACTTTTTATAGAAAATGTCATGCCATCATCAATAGGAATTTCGATAATTTCTTCTATCATTTCCCTTGCATTTTCTATAGACAGCGGCAAATTTTTTATAGTTGTATCAATATCCATTGTAGAACGGGTATCCAATCCTACCATAGCAGATACCAGCATTCCTCCTTTCAAAATGAAATTGTTTCTATATTTTGAAAGTGAAATCCGTTCTAAAAAGCGTTCCATCACATAATTCCGCATAATAATCTGTGCCTGTATGCTGTCACCTTTTGTTAAATTTCTTACTAACGCTTTCAACTGTCTTGAAGTTTTAATCATTATAACAATACCTCTAAATATGGTCTTAAAAATTTTTCTACACGAAATTCTTTTGCATATCGCATAAGTTGTGGCAGATTTTTTTCTTTACTTCGCATATATTCCTTTATTGCTGACTGTAAATCCTGAATCTCTACATTGCTGCGGCTGCGTAATAAATCACACACGGTACGTTCCGCATTGTACGCTTTCACAAGATGTCCCTCTGGGGATTCTACTTTCACTATCCCCAAATCCAAAAGTTCTTTTTTTACCCGATATACTTTTACTCTCTGTTCTTCCATGCTCTTTGCATGGTATCCTGCTTTTACAGTAATCGTAAATTGCAACGGCTCTCGTTCCGCCATTCCTAACAAATAAAGTGAAGTTTCATGTGAAAAAATAATTTGAGGATATCTTATTTGTAATAAATAAAAAGGATCTGCCCATGCGTCCGGTGACAAGTAAATTCCTTTTGCCACACGTTCTAGCTCTGCTTTCTTTGCATATTCCATAAAATAAGTCTTTGAAATCCCCGCCTCAACCACATCAGAAGTCTGAAGAATTCCACTCTTTTTATATAACATATCATCTAATTTTTCTTTTTTATTCATTTTTCATCACCTGACTTTCACACATTTATTATACTTTATTATTGTGTAGAAGTAAACTTTTTATTCCAGGCAAAAGAAAATTTTTTCTACTATTTCAAATTTAACAACTCCATCAACTCCCACATACTCCGACACACCAACAAATACAGCACCATTTCCGTCGATATTCAATCGACTTCCAATGCCCAAAATCTGGATAATGCTTCTGTTTCTTCCAGACTTAAATTCATCGGCTCTACAATCTCATCACTGTCAGCAATCGTAGAAAGGAATCTATGCTTATCCAACAACTCATGAACTTCTTCCAAAATCTCTCGGTAAAACTCGGAATCTTCCCCCTAGTTTCGTATAACACGTTCTTTCTACTTCCTCGAAAATGCCCTCCAACCATGCCGGAAGATGATAAATATCAATATCTCCAATTCGCACCCTGCTCACCTCTTTTCTTCAACTCATAAGCATAGCAAGTAGAAACTATTCATTCCAATATGCGAATTTCCATTTTGCAGAGTTTACAAATTCCCTCTGCTATGTATGCGGTATTAGCTTACCAAAACCGCAATGCTTGTCTTCGCTCTCGGATCATAATCTATACTTATAGCATAGACATCTGTAACCCTCTGGTAAAATCTTCATTCAAATAACCGAATCTCACAAATTCTTTGTAATTGTTCTTCAAAATAATCCTTTGTTAAAATCGTCCCAAAATTTTTGAGCCGTTCATTATCCATTACAAAGCCTTTAATTGTAAATTCTTCTATAATACCATTTGCCCATTTTCGAAATTGCACTGCCCGTTCTGAATCTGCTTTATTGCCTACTGCAATAATAGCTTTTAAATTATAATGATTTGTATTATAGACTTTACCATCTGATGCAGTTATTCGAAATTTTTGAATAACTGATGCCTCATCTAATTCACCATCGGCAAATATCTTTTAAATCAGTATTTTCTACTTTTTACTATTCACCTTTTAAATAACGTTCTACCTCTCGATCAAATTCGGAAACATATATTTGTCTGTTCTACCCAGTCCTGCATACTCATTAAAATTTCATCTTCAGCCATTAATTCCGCATAATCAATAAACATTGTTACAAGTCTGTTTAAACGCGATAATTCTTTTTCATTTAAATAATTCTTGGCAATACCAATATCTTTCTTTAATACTTTACCATCCGGAGCATCTTTCCAAGTAGTAAGCCCCATAGCTGGTTTTTCCGCATCTGCCCGCTCATATACTAATTCTGCTGCTGTCTTCCCTGTAATAGCAAAATGAAGTTTATTCTGCACAAATGCATAAAACGCTTTCGTAATATCACTATTTTTATCATAATCATAACTACATTGTTCAAAAACATCGGTAATCTTCTGATAGGCTCTGCGCTCACTTGCTCGAATTTCTCGAACACGTTCCAGCAATTCATCAAAATAATCTTTCCCAAATGGCCTGCCATTTTTAAGCATATCGTCATTAAGAACAAAGCCCTTGGTAATATATTCCTTTAATGTTTTTGTTGCCCATTGACGAAAGCGCGTTGCTTTTTGGGAATTTACACGATAACCGACTGCTATAATAGCATCAAGATTATAAAATTCTTGCTCACGTTTAACATTTCTCTTTCCCTCTTTTTGAACTATTTCCATTTTGGAAACAGTTGACTCTTTTATAAGTTCTTCCTCTTCGAATATATTAGATAAATGTTTTGAAATGGCTGGTACATTAACATCAAATAATTCTGCTATCGCCTTCTGCGTCATCCAAAAAGTTTCCTCTTTAAAAATAACATTCACACATACATTTGTATCTTCTATTTGATATAAAACAATTTCATGTTCCTGCTTCATTGATTCTCCTTTTCTGTCTCAAAAAACTCTATAATCTGTTTGACCGATACCGGATAAAACTCATTTGCATCTACACCTATATCATATCTAATGTATCCTTTTCCTTTAACAACATCCTAAATTCTTCTTTACGCAGCAAAACGATTTGCTATTTACTTGCAAAGATTTGATTATTATCCTCGTGCAGTGACGTTTTTATTATACCATACGCAATGGGAAAAGTACACAAAAATCGAACTTTTGTTCTGTTTTTCCTTCTTCATCTGTTCTATGCCCAACCCAATAACTGACAGATACCTATATCCCTTCACAATTTATAAAAAGAATGTTATAATTTCCGTTACATATTCAAGTCAATAAAAGAGGTAGGAATAATGGATAAGAAATTTTGTATTATTAGTGACGGCTCCTGTGATCTTCCGGATCGTATCGTAAAAGAAATGGAGCTCGATATTGTACATTTTCTGGTTTCCTTTGACGGCAATCAGTATAAAAAGGAAGGCGTCGAAATTGATCTGAATGAATTTTATCAACGTATGATAGATGATCCAAAAACATATCCCATGACCGCCGCTCCGTCTCCCCAGGATTTTTATACCTGTTTTGAACGCCGGGCAAAAGAAGGCTCGGATATTCTCTGTATCTGTATTTCTTCTAAATTAAGTTCTTCCCTGCAGTCTGCCCAGATTGCAAAGGAAATGTTAAAGGAAGCGTATCCGGATATTCGGGTAGAAATTTTAAATTCTCTGTCCTGTACCTTAATGCAGGGGGCTTACGTATTGGAAGTATGCCGACTGCGGGATAGCGGATACACCCTGGATCAGACCATAGAAATAATGGAGGAACTGATCAAAAGCGGACGAATTCTGTTTACTGTAGGAAATCTGGATTATCTTTACCATGGCGGACGAATTGGAAAAGTAACAAATATCGCCGGAACGTTTCTGAATGTAAAACCTTTGATCACTCTGGAAAACGGCGAAATCCATTCCTCCGGCATCAAACGGGGACGCAAAAACTCCCTGAACGGTGTGATCGAACTTCTGATTTCCTATTTAAAAGAACATAACTGTACGCCGGACGATTGTACGATTCTGATCGGCTATTGTCACGATACAAAAGAAGCAGAAAAATTTCAGACCATGACCATAGAAAGTCTAAGCAAAGTATTCGGCACGGTTTCCTCTATGCCGCTTTGTAAGATCGGTGCGACCATCGGCGTTCATGCCGGACCATATTCCATAGGTTACGGACTCATACGAAGAAGTGACCGGAGATAACTAAGAAAGAGGGTACCACTTCATCATCCAATCAGGTGATGAAGTGATATCCTCCTTATCCATTTCATATGTCATTCCTTCCAATATCCCAGTTCTTTTAATAATTTCTCAGCCTTTGGCTTATATGCAGCTTGTGCCGAAACATAAAGAACGGTATCTCTGATACGAATTTTGGCCATATAAAATGTTTCGTTTTCTACGGAATACAGTTCATGAACCATCCCGTCTAAATCCTTCCTGTCGCCGTCCGATATGGGAAGTGTCATGCTGTCAAACAATACACTGGCACTTTCCGCCGTATCCATAACAGCAAAATCCATTCTGACATTGCCATCATTAAACGAATAGGCTTCTTTTAACATAGAACCTACTCTCCAGCTCTGGCTTAACTCTGCCGTTGTATCATTGGCTGTATAACCTGCCGCACCGGCAGTTTCTATAAAACGTTCTGTTCCTATGGGGTGAATATCCGGAAACAGTTTTGCCCTCAAGAATATGCTGCTTAAAGCCACCGCAATCACTATAATCCTGAAAGCCAGCCTCAGCGTCGGGGGAAGGACATTTCTGTTCATTTCTTCGGGCTTTACATATTCCTCCGGCGGAAGAGAATGAACGTAATCATTCCCATAATTCTAAATGCCAGCGTAAAAATGATTCCTTTTTTCATATCTTCCTTTACTATTTCAGCTGCCTTAGTATCTCCGGATCTTTTATTTTTTTATCCTCTGCCAGAAGCAGAATCTTAGACATAATCTCCTGCGTCTTTGGATCATCGTCTGCAAACGGCAGGAAAATCCGGCCTCTTGCCTGGGAATGTACCGGCAAAATCGTCACTGCCCCCACTGCCTGGACATGCACAATTCCAGAACCCATATGCACAGAATAATTTCCCAGGCTCCCCTTAATCTTGGCATGGGAACCGATAAATTCCACATTAGAAATTTTCAAAAGCTTCAGAAGTTCAGCAGCAATAGCCATGCGCATTTCTACCGTAGAATGGCTTGCCTCCGGATCAACGCCGCCCACATAGGCAACGCTGACTGCCAGATCGATATCCCGCATGACTTCGGAGAACAGAATCGGCGGAACATGTTCAAATTCTACTGTTTTTCCACTGTCTCTGTCAAAAAACTGTATCGTTTCCAGTGTCGGCGCCTCTATATCTGCAGGAGAAAACCAGTCCGCCAAAGCATACATACGCACGATCAGGTTTTCTTTATAGAATACTTTCTGCAGACCTTCCTCGTAATCCACAGTCCAGCCGCGGGTTTTTAAAAGCGCCACAGTCTTCTTCGGCTGTACCTGATACCCGGCATAACGGCGGGATATGTTTTTTTCCTGGCGTTCGTCCTCTGTGATAGGATAGTATTCACGGAAAACCTGCTTAAACGGCTGTACTATTTTTCTTTCATAGAGAAATCTCATATAGTCTGCCCATTCCCCTGTCCTCATGAGATCATGGGGGTGTGCGATATGCACTTCCTGTAATAGCGGCTGACAGTTTCCGACCATATCACAGAGCAAAAGCTCTTCCCCTTGTTTCTGCAAAAATCCATTCTTGCCGTCACAGTTCCATACCAAAGCGGCCAGCATAGGGGAAAGCACCGGATTATCTATGATTTTTGCAAGCTCTGCTTTGCCGAATTTGGTGCGCTCCACCATGGCACGTTCCAGGCTTTCCTTCGCTCTGCTCTTTTGCTCTTTTAATTCTTTGATCGTTGCCTTCAAGGAAAGTACCACTTCATTTTTACTGATCGCTTTCGGCAGCGATTTCTGCCGTTTTCCTGCCTTGGAAACTGCCAGTTCTGCTGTGCCGTCTTCCGTGATCTCCAGCCAGATCTGTACGCCTTCCACCGTCTGCGGCTCCATAAGCGGCCGTATTTCCTCCAGCTTTTCACTTTCCAGATACCAGACCATCCGGTTCACATCCATAAAACCTGTAGTGATCGCAAGATTTTCCATAGCTGTAGCCACGGCCTTTTTCTCACTTTCTCTCCGCTGCGCACCAAATTGTTTGCTTTCCTTCAGGAACTTCTGCAGAAATTCATATCGTCGAAGCGCTTCTTCCGGGCAATTTTCCGGAATCGGTATCAATGGATAGCAGCGTAACTTTTCCTGGTTCCGTTTTTCTGTAATTTCCTGCTTCAGACTCTCCGCATCCAATCTTCCTAATACTGCATCGCTGTAAAGCTGGGAACGCCGATGTTGATTTCCTCCGGAAGTAATATATTTAGCTGATTTATACAAAATCTGAAATCTTTTTTCTCCAAGAGCATGATACGCCCGGAAAAACCAGTCTTTATCGAATGCCCCGTCATTAAACTGCTGCGGTGTGATCGGCGAATACATGGCCACCTCGGTCTCTTTTTCTGCAGAGAAAGACTCATTAATATGAGCATGAAAAAACCACACCGCGCATTTCAAGCCCTTCCATCCTAAAATCTTTTCTGCAAACTCCGCCCACTGAGGTGCATACATCACCGCTTCCGCAAGACGTTTTTCCTTAATATCTGTCTGTTTTAAATAATTTGCAAGACGCTCTGGTGTATCCTCCTTTGCCGGATAGCAGCGTTTCAGCAGAAGGCTCAGCACAGCCCTTTTTGTAGAATCCTGAGAATAGGCATAACCCCGGAAGAAATTTTCTTTTCCCAACGCGGCCAGAAGATTGCAAAAATGTTCTGCACCCTCAAATCGTTCTATGGCACGTGCCGCATCTGTTAAAACCGTTGGCAGTTCTCCCCGTTTTTCTTCTATCTCTACAATACGAAGCACAGCCCGGTTCACCAGATCTTTCGCCCATGGATAAGCATCATAAATCCGTTTGCCCTGCAGTCCAAACTTATTCGGTGCTGTCAGCACACGAATATCACTCTGCGAGGTTTTGCTTCGTAATATTTTCTCATACAACACATCTTTAGGTACTATTTTTTCATCTACGGCCCGAAAATACTCTTCCAGAGTTAATGGTTTGGCCACGCTCTTTCCCAGCATCCGATGCTCCTGCCGGTATTCTTCCAAAAACCATTCCCGGAAGTCCTCCGGATCTGCGGCGCACGAACTCATAACAATTCTCCAGTATCCCACGCTTCGATGGTTCATCGGATATTTCTTATTATCTCCGGATGAATAATATCGCTTCTTTTCCTGTATCTCTTCCGCATAATTTTTTCCCAGGTTTTCATAACCGATGAGCTTTATGATACTCCTCTGAAATTTCATTGCCATTTTAAAACATGTATGGGCATCAAATTCCTGAGGCAGCAGCCGGATAATATCCAGCATCTGCCAGTATCTGTTTTTATAATTTTCATATCCCCAATTATGGTAGGTAACAGCAAAGCCCTTTTCCAATAATCCCTGAAACCATTTCCCGGTTTCCAGATTATACCAGCTGCCCGGTTCCTGCCATCTTGCTGCGGTATAACACAGGCCCAGCATTTTCGGAAGATTGGTGGTATATTCCCCCATAGCCTCCAGAAATTCCTGATAAAACGGAACCATTTCCATCCGCAGGGTCTTTGCGCCCATATAAAACTCCTGCTTACCAAACTCTGCCGGAATGCGAATGCCGCCATAGGCAGGATTCCCAAACAAAATCTTTTCTCTGGAACCATCATACCGAATGATTTCATATTCATAGTCGGCATGCTTTTCAAATACGCTGTTCATCCGCTCCATCAGCTTTGCATATTCCTTCGAGGCGGGCAGATAACTCTTAATTTCCTGTAAGGTAAAAATATCTTCTTCCGGGGCAGAGGGTCTTCCAAATAATTTTCCGATCAGACCTCTGGGTTTTGTCTCCGCTTTTTCCGGCAGTGCTGCTGCTTCTTCCGTAACGGCCGGGCAATAAAGTCCAAAACCATTTTCTTCCGTATAAACTTCTGCCAAAACTTCCTGCGTATCTTCCAATTGATCTAACAATATTTCCGTCTGAGTAGAAATCTTACCCTCTCTTACCTTTTCCAGATGTTCTGCATGTGCTTTTAAAATTTCCGGATGCTCTGTTTTTACCGAGAGCAGGAGTTCGATTCCCGCCTGGATCTGGCTGGATTCTCCGGAAAGCAAAAGAGTCTCTACGACCGGAGACAGCCGCACCGCCGGCTGGGCAGCAAAAACTGACATCACTGCCTTTCGCAGACTGCTGCTTTTGGAACGCAGACTGCATGCCAGAGCCAATAAATCCTCCTCTAGCAGGCTGCATGCAGAAAGCCGCTGCACTGCCAGTTCTTTTACATAGACACTTTTATCCTCCAGAGCTTCTCTTAAATACTGTCGATGGATCATAATGGTCTCCGGGCACAGGAAATTTGCATAAAATGCACGTCTTGTATCCACATCCATCAATGGCAGCATCTGATACAGCTCATCGATCATGGCTCTGTCCATATCATATCCGGCCACACTGAGCATACACTTGATCACCCGGCTGTTTTCCAGCGTGATACTGGAAAAATCAAAGGGATTTCCCTGAAATTCTCTGTTTTTATTTCCAATAAATTCTGCAGCAGCTTTTAACTCTGCAAACAACTTCCGACGCTTCTCTTTATCCCGCGGAAACATGCTGTTTTCCACAGATTGCCATTTCCATTCTTTGCGGCCATACGTATAACCGCTCAAAAGTGCCGGGGTCAGCGCCAGATTATGAACGATCCAGGCCAGTGTTTCTTCATCCCTTTCCCACAGATAAGAAGCCGCCATCTTCATCTGATAGCCGGCATGATCCGTATGCGTAACAAAAAACCAGCCTAATATCCGCCGGTATTTCATTTCATCATCCAACAATTTTCTTACCGTCTCATCGGTATCCGCAATCTCATAACAGCCCATGCTCCAGATGGCAAGATATGCCTCCAGATTATTTTCACTGTTCCGATACTGCTTCCTCATTTTTTCATCAGTCAGACATGCATAGGCAAACGCTGCCATCTTCTTGACCACAGCAGCCTTGGCATCTCCATAGCCCAGCCCTGTCCATGTATCGAAGGCCCTTATGGCACTGCTGTAACGGAATAAATCTTCCTTTAAACATACTTTCATAATCCAAATCAGCGTTTCGGTACTGCCTTCATCCGCACTCTCTAAAATAGACTGGCGCAGTCCCTCCTGCAGCCTGGCTGCCACTAAAAGCCGCAAAAGCAAGTCAAGCATACCCTTATGGCCGCTGATAACAATTGCCTGAATCATAGGACGGGACAGCAGCACTTGCTGATTCTCTCCCAAAATGGCATCCTGCAGCATTTTCAGAACTTCTGTATTCTCTCTTCGGATCTCCAGTGCCAGATAATATTTATATCCTCTTATCCAGTCATGCTCACAGGTGAGCATTTCCTCTGCAGAAACCCCATAAAAATGCCAGTAGAGCCAATTTGCCACAGAAATGATCAGACTGGCTGCATGATAGCCCACATCGGAGGAGCGGTAGCTTCTTCTCCACATAGATTGGGAGAATTGTCCCGTGATCTGTATACCGGACATCTCTATCATGTCCTGCAGTCGTTCTTTTCCCACAAATAAGGAAACGGCTTTCTGCAGTTCAGGTGCCCAAAACTCTTCTAAGGTTTTTAATTCATTTGGCTCTTTCCTGTAAATCCCGCTCAGACATTTCCACACATTGGAAAAGGCATCCTTAGAATAGCAATAATTTGCCAGATCCCCCAGCGCATCTGACAGTCCCTTATCAAAAAGTGTTTCTTTTTTTGCCTTCTCCCGCACTTCCTCCCAGGCCTTCTGCTGAAATTCCAATTTGCGTCTTTCCATCTTTTTTCCTCCCGTTCCCCCTGTTTACCACATGCGTCCAGCCAGAAACACGAACCGCAAAAAGGTAAATGTATCTTCCTCCCGGATATGAATCAGGGTCTCCTGTCCAATCAACTCGTCTTCCCCCTGAAAAATCCGTACGATTCCATCCTCATAACATTGAAGAGCATTTTCCATTGCTTTTTTCAGGTCTGCTTTCTTATCCGAATAAATTCTCCCAAACCCGACCTTTCCTGTTTCCGCCTGATTTTGCAATTCTTCATCCGTCAAAAAGGCAAGGGACTGCACATCCGTCCCCTTTGCATTGTATTTTTCCACTTCCGTCCGTACGATCTCACAGATCAGTTCTCTGACCGTCCCAATAGAATCCGGAATTTCATAAGGTACTTTGTCTAATACAGGTCTGCGCCTGCCGGCTGTTTTCATAAGAATATAGATCTTCATATATTTCCTGCTTTCTGTGCTATATCTATATCTGATTATATCAAAATACACAAAACAAACATATAGATTGCCGCAAAAAAGCGGGGCATACCGTAACATATGTCCCGCTTATTTCCTACGTTTTATTCTATTAATTGGTAAAATTATCGAAATAGCCCTGTACCAGGATAACCGGAGTTCCCTTGTCTCCGGAACCGCTTGTCAGATCGCATAAAGAACCGATCAAATCTGTCAGACGTCTCGGTGTGGTTCCCTGGGAAGCCATATCCCCTACCAGATCCTCCTTCTTTTCCTGAATCTTTTTGGAGATTGCCTCTTTTAAAGCCTCCCCGCTCAGATCCTTGAAATCATTATCTGCCAGATACTTTAACTTCAATTCGTTTGGTGTCCCTTCCAGACCTGCTGTATAAGCCGGTGATACGCATGGGTCAGCCAGTTCCCAGATTTTTCCAACCGGATCCTTAAACGCACCGTCCCCATATACCATAACTTCTACATGCTTTCCGGTCTCTTTCAGAATACGCTCCTGAATCTGATTCACCAGATCAGTACACTCTCTTGGAAACAGCTTCACAGATTCTTCTGTCGCCTTATTGGATCCCAGCAAACCATACTTTTCATTACAGCCGCTGCCGTTCACTGACTGGGACAGAATATCTTCCATACCGTAAACCTTCCGGGCACCTGCTGCCTTTAGAATTCGTTTGGTTCTTGCTCTTGTATGAATATCACAGTTTAAAACGCTCTTCGTATGATTCAGGATTTCCCTTGCATCATTTGCAAAAATAATCTCTACCTCTGCGCCGGCTTCCCGGATCACCTGCTCATAATATGCAACATAATCGATGCCCGTAAACGGATGGCGATTCTCTCCAAAATACTCTCTGTATTTCTCCAGTGTCAGTACATCCACATATGGGTTAATGCCCAGTTCATCCAATCGGTCCAGAGATACCAGTTCATTGCCTACTTCATCGGAAGGGTAACTCATCATAAGTACAATTTTCTTTGCTCCTCTGGCAAATCCTTTCAGACACATGGAAAAACGGTTTCTTGACAAAATTGGGAAAATAATGCCAATGGTATCATCTCCGAATTTTGCTTTTACATCTGCTGCAATATCATCTACATTCGCATAATTACCCTGTGCTCTTGCAACGATAGACTCTGTCATCGCAATTACATCTCTATCTCTAAGTTCAAACTGTTCCTTTTTCGCTGCTTCCAGCACACTTTCCGTTACAATCTGAACCAGATCATCACCTTCTCTGATAATTGGGCAACGGATTCCTCTTGAAATTGTTCCTGTTCTTCTTTCCATAATTTAGCTCTCACTTCATTCGTCAAAATTATTTTGGCAGTTCCATTAACATTATAGCACCGATGCTGTATTTTTCAATCTTTTTATCTAGGATCAAAAAACCTTTTCTTCCAGTACCAATGCAGAACGCGCCGGCAGATAAAGTTCCACATAATGCTTATCATCAAACTCTTTTACCGGATATTCCCCGTATTCCACCAGGTCCTGCCCGCCATATGCTTTATCATCCGTGGAAAGCTTCAATGTATAGCTGCCTCCCTGATGCACCGGCACCAGTATGTTTGTAAATGACTGATTGGTGTTAAAGTTAAATGCAAAAAGAAGTCCTTTTCTGTAAAAAACAATTACCTTTTCTGCCTCCTTCAAAAGCATCAGATCCGCCATCTTTTGTATAAAAATATCATGTCCTTTAGCGAGATCGATCATATCCCGGTCGAAATCTCCCAGCCACTGATATTTCAGGAAACCATTGTCATACAGACTCCATTGCCGGCGGCAATAATGAAAACTCCATCCATTTCCTTCCCTTGGAAAATCAATCCATTCCGGATGTCCAAACTCATTGCCCATAAAATTAAGGTATGCTTCGCCGCCTCCCGCAAGGGTAAACAGACGGATCATCTTATGCAGAGCGACAGCCCGATCGATCACCAGATTGTGACATGCTTTGTCCATATCTGTATACATGCTGGCATCTGCCAGACGGAAGATCAGAGTCTTGTCCCCTACCAGCGCCTGGTCATGACTTTCTACATATGCTACAGACTTTTCACCGGGACGGCGCAGACACATATCGCCCCACATCTTGCCCAGATTCCACTCTTCATCTTTTTGCTCTTTAATGGTACGAACCCACATATCCGGCAGACCCATGGCAAGACGATAATCAAAACCGATCCCGCCGTCTTCCACAGGCAGGCACATCCCCGGCATACCGGACATATCCTCTGCGATCGTCACAGCATCCGGATTCACCTGATCGATCAGCTCATTTGCCAGCTGCAGATACGTAATCGCTTCTGTGTGGGTATTCATGGAAAAATACTTTTTATTATCATTAAAATCCGTTCCTAATCCATGATCGTGATACAGCATGGATGTGACCCCATCAAAACGAAAGCCGTCAAAATGATACTCTGTCATCCAGAATTTCAGATTCGAAAGCAGAAAATGGATCACTTCTGTTTTCCCATAGTTAAAGCATTTCGTTCCCCAGGCCGGATGATCGCCCTTCGGACCATCATGGAAAAACTGCCATGTGGTGCCGTCAAACATGTTGATCCCCTCTGCTGTATTCTTTACCGCATGAGAATGTACCACGTCCAGCAAAACCCGGATACCCAGATTATGTGCCTTATTGACCAGATATTTCAGATCTTCCGGTTTTCCAAACCAACTGGAGGCTGCAAAAAAACTGGATACCTGATATCCAAAACTTCCATAATAGGGATGCTCCATAATTGCCATAAGCTGCAGCGTATTATACCCGGCACGCTGAATCCGGGGCAGAATACGATCTGCAAATTCCAGATACGTTCCCACTTTTCCTTCTTCCTGTGCCATACCCACATGCGCTTCATATATATAAAGAGACTCTTCCGGTTTAAAATCCTGGTCCGTCCAGCTAAACGGCTTCCAGTCATCCACTACTTCACCGCACCATTTCACTGTTTTGGGATCCTGCACTACCCGGCGGATATACAGAGGAATATGCTCTGTGCGCTGCAGATTGGCATCTACTACAGTCTTCACCTTACAGCCTTCCCACAAGGCATCTTTTCCCTCTAAAAACAGCTCCCACACACCGTTTCCCCGCTTCTGCATAGGAAAAGAAGTCTTGTCCCAGTCATTAAAATCTCCCGTCAGATACAGCTGATGTGCACTGGGCGCCCATTCACGGTAAACCCATCCATCTTTTGTACGATGAATCCCAAAATACTCATGGGCATTTGCAAAATCACACAGAGAACCTCCCTGCGGCACCAGTCTTTCTTTCGTTTTATAGTAATGATACATACGGCCGTCTATATCTCCTAAAAAAGGCCGTAATTGGGGATTCAGCTCTATCACCCGATACATATGACCACCTGACAACAAAGTTACTATCGTTGCTTTCCTTTCTCCAATACTTTCACAATTTCTGCAATATACATTTCATGGTAATCTTTATTGGGATACCATTTTTTATCATTTGCCTTTACATCAAAACATTCCGGCTTTAACACCTGATGATATTGTTTTTTGCAGACAAAAATCAAATCTGCCTCTTCTACTGCCGTAGTTCCTTCCACATAATATGGATGCAGGCCGGCCTGACCCCACTTATCCTCCGCATCCCTTCCAGATATAAAACCACATACATTCAATGATTTTCTGTATTGTTCCGGAAGAAAAGATACGGTAAACATGCCGTTGGCATCCACAAATTTCTTTGTATAACGCTGCGGCCGAAGATATACTGTCACCACATTCTTCCCCCACATAATGCCCATACCGCCCCAGCTGGCAGTCATGGTATTGCTCTTCTTTTCATCTCCTGCGGTAATCAGCATCCATTCTTTTCCTATTTTCTGGAATGGATTCAATTTCATACTTTCCACTGTTATTTCCTGAAATGACATTCGCAATTCCTCCGTTCTTATACGATGAAAAAGTTAACAGTACCTGCAGATTATTTTTCTAATCTTTATAGTATATTCTAACATAAGTTTCCTATACTGTCCCCACTTTTTCACTGCCAGAGCACTTTTTATACAAATACTGCTTGCCAAAAGAATCTGTTATCTCTTATAATATGCTGGCACGACCATGGCAGGCAGCTTTGCTGTCCATGGAAAATGAATTTTTGCAGCAGGAGTAAGTTATGATCTTAAATGTAAAAAATCTAAGCCACGGTTTCGGTGACCGGGCCATTTTTCATAATGTTTCTTTTCGTCTTTTAAAAGGAGAACACATTGGTTTGATCGGTGCCAATGGAGAGGGAAAATCCACCTTTATGAATATCATTACCGGAAAGCTGATGCCGGACGAAGGCACGGTAGAATGGGCTAAAAACGTCCGCGTAGGATACCTGGATCAGCATACCGTACTGGAAAAGGGCATGACCATTCGGGATGTGTTAAAATCTGCTTTCCAGTTTCTTTTTGAAATAGAAAAAACAATGAACCAAATGTTTGAACAGATGGGAAGTGCAGACGCAGACGAGATGAACCGGCTGCTGGAAGAGACCGGCGTTTACCAGGAAATGCTGGAACAGCATGATTTTTATCTGATTGATTCCAAAGTAGAGGAAATTGCCCGTGCCTTAGGCTTACAGGATATCGGGCTGGATAAGGATGTCACCGAATTATCCGGCGGACAGCGCACCAAGGTTCTGATGGCCAAGCTGCTTCTGGAAAAACCGGATATCCTGCTTTTGGACGAACCTACCAACTATCTGGACGAACAGCATATTGAATGGCTGAAACGCTATTTAACGGAATATGAAAATGCCTTTATCCTGATTTCGCATGATATTCCTTTCTTAAACAGCGTGATCAATCTGATCTATCACATGGAAAATCAGAGTCTGGAACGTTATCCCGGAGACTATGACAAATTTCAGGAAGTGTATGCCATGAAAAAGGCCCAGCTGGAGGCTGCTTACAACCGACAGCAGCAGGAAATCCATGACCTGAAAGATTTCGTGGCCCGAAACAAAGCACGGGTAGCAACCCGCAATATGGCCATGGCCCGCCAAAAAAAACTGGATAAAATGGATTTGATCCAACTGGCTGCCGAAAAACCCAAACCGGAATTTCATTTCCTGACAGCCCGCGCCTCCGGCAAAATGATTTTTGAAACCAATGATCTGGTCATCGGCTACGAGGAACCGCTATCCCGTCCGTTAAATATTCGTATGGAAAGAGGCGAAAGAATCGCACTCACCGGAGCCAACGGAATCGGAAAAACCACGCTTTTAAAAAGTATTCTGGGACTGATCCCTCCTTATTCCGGCTCTGTACAGCTGGGCGATTACCAATACATCGGATACTTTGAACAGGAAACACCGCAGAACAACAGTACTACCTGTATTGAGGAACTCTGGAAAGAATTTCCTTCCTATACACAATACCAAATACGTTCCGCACTGGCCAAATGCGGTCTGACCACCAAACATATCGAAAGCCAGATCCGGGTATTAAGCGGAGGGGAGCAGGCCAAAGTACGTCTCTGCAAAATTATCAACCGGGAAACAAATATCCTGCTTCTGGATGAGCCTACGAATCACCTGGATGCAGATGCCAAAGCCGAATTAAAACGCGCGCTGAAAGAATACAAAGGCAGTATTCTTCTGATCTGCCATGAACCGGAATTTTATCAGGATATCGTAAACCAGGTGTGGAACTGCCAGGAATGGTCTACACGTATCGTATAACTCAAAAACGTCCACCGGACGTTTTCTTCGCATGCTTGGCAGCAAAAAAACAGTTCTTTCTGAGGTATCCCTTTATGGAAAGAACTGTTTTTCTATTATTTCTTTTCTTCTTTTTCACTCACAATCCGCAAAAAGTCGTGATCTTCCTGCTTTATTCTGGGAATGAAACGGCTGGCAAACTTACCCTGTCCTCTATGCTTTACATAAAAGTAACCGATGATGGAAAAAACAACGGCCCCAATAAAATTAACGAATAAATCTTTCATGGTATCCAAAAGCCCAATGTCCAGATAACCGCCCAGCCCCAGGTCCTGTCCGTTTACTGCCACCGACTGAATATCGGTAATGGCCGTGGGGCGATTTCCGCCCGCCGGATCCAGCATAACAGAGGAAATAGAAGAAACTATGGCATCTTTTTGCATATCCAGTCCAAAGAGCTGATCCATTCCACATTCGAAAAATTCCCATATCACACCGATGGTCATGGAAAAGCAAAATGCTACAATGGCTACATATGCCGGTGACAACTGAAAAGAAGCTTTTTTATTCTGATTTAAGATGTCAACCAGGGAAAAACCGATCGCTGCCATTAAAAATCCATTGATCGTATGCAGTACCGTATCCCAGCCCGGATACAAAACATAATAAGCACGAATTTCGCCCAAAACTTCTGCTGCAAAGATAAAAACCAGAATAACAATTTCCAATGCCGTAGGCAGTTCAATCTTCAGATTCACCTGCAGAAAACTGGGAACCAGAAATAAGAGCAGCGTCAGAAGGCAAAGAAATACATTCTCGTAATTCTGATTAAAAAACTGCAATATCATCATCAAAATAACCAACAGACGCAATATCACATACACCATAAAGGAACTTTTATGTTCCCGGATCTCCATATTCATGGCTCTCCATAAGGTTTTCCATTTCTTCTTCATACTTCTCCTTATCTGTCTTAGCTGTTATATCTTCATATTCAAATAAAGATTCAGCTTACGTACCAGCAACACGGGATCGATCCCGTGTTCCAGAGCCGCTTCTTCAATCGTCTCATTGGCCGCAGAAAGACACCCTACACAGTGCATACCCGACTGCAGCAAAATCTGAGCTGCTCTTTCATCCAATGCCAACAGCTCCGGTATCTTCATATCCTTTGTAATCTTCATCGTCATGCCTCCCTGTCTGTCAACCATTTTCTCTATTGATTATTATAACAGCGCTGCCCCCTAAACTCAAGCCGCTCTTTCCGGAAAAGTCCGGCAATACAACCGTCCGCAGTCTTTGTGCTGCCGATATTCTGTCTTATTTCTTTTCTCCTACGTACTTATGTATGGTTGCTTTGATCGCACCAGGTCCAGCAAGCATTTCACGGAACATGGTTTCAATTTTTTCTCCCAGACCCGTCCGATAGATGTCAACAAAGAAAATGCGTTCATTGGAAAGAATTGCATGAAGCTGGTCGGTGAAAGTTTCCGGTTTTCCCACTTCAATGCCTTTTAACTGTTCCTGTATTTCTCCGCTCATGGGATCCGGCGCCAGCTCATAGTGTTTTCCTGCATCGTCCACAGCAAGCATATACCGAAGCCAGCCGGCGATTCCCAGCGGAATAGCAGTAAGACGGGAAGCATCCCCGTATTTTGCGACATAAGCCTTAATCGTTTCTCCAAAACGGATTCCCACCATCTGCGATACATCCACAGCAAGGCGCAGATTGGTATCCCCCAGATATTCATTGGGGAACCGCTCCTGGAAAAGCTCATCCACAAATTTCTGCGGAGAAAGGATTCCCGGATCGGGAACCACAGGAAGCCCTTCATCATAAGCTACCATACGGGCCATTCTCATCATATCTTCATCGGTATTCAGCATATGCGCAAACTGTTCATACCCCAATGCCACTCCCAGCGGCCCCACAGCGGAATGTACCGGATTCAGACATACGGTTACTTTCATACGCTCAGACAAATTTACCGTTTCTCTGTCGGCCATATATATGCCGAAGCCCTTCTCCAGAGCGGGACGGCCATTGGGAAAACTATCTTCAATAACAAGATACTGAGGTTTTTCAGCATTTACAAACGGTGCAATATACGTTTTCTTTCCGGTGATCACCGGCTGCATATCTTCAACGCCCAGTTCTTCCAGATCCTTCGCAATCTGCTCGCTTGGGCGGGGTGTGATTTTATCGATCATAGTCCAGGGGAAAGCCACCTGTTTTTCATCGCTTACGTAAGCGACAAAACCGTCATCCACAAAACCTGCCTTCTGCCACTCCTCTGTCATAGTCAGCACAGATTCGCGGAGCTTCTTACCATTTTGCGAACAGTTATCCATGGAAACCAACGCGATCGGATATTTTCCTGCCTGATACCGTTCATAAAGCATGGCTGTCAGCACCGCCATCGCTCCTACTGCCTGATCCGGTCCATTCTGAATATCTGCCTCCACAAAAGGAAACCATGTCCCATCTGCTTTGTGCAGAGCATATCCTTTTTCCGTGATCGTAAAAGACACCATCTGTAACGACGGACTGGCAAAAATCTCTTTCAGCCGGCTCCACTGCGCCAAAACGGAGGACTGCGCTTTTACTGCCTCAGCCATGGATCCCAGCACCCGGTATTCTCTGGTTCCGTCTCCGTGCAGGATCACACTCAGTCCCAGATTATCATAGGGTTCATAAATTTTATCCGCCACATCATAATCAAAGGTCTCGACACAGATAAGTCCCCTGTCCATCGCCCCTTCTTCCAGAAGGCCATCCACAATGCCGCCGATAAAGATACGAAAAATATTTCCAATTCCAAAATGCACCCATACCGGTTCTTTTTTTGCCTTCTCCGAAACTTTCTCCACATCGTATCCAGGAAGCGCGATGCCGGCTTTTTCCCAAGGTGTACGGTTTTTAATCCCATTTACTGATAATTTCATTCGATTCCCTCCGTTCTTTTCGATGGTAATTTACGTTTCTACCCAAGTCGTAAGTATAGTACATGTCTTTGCATTTTGTAAACCTGTTGAAAAATTTTTTTTATAGAATGAAAAACCCCTCATCCATTTTCTAATGGACGAGGGGAATAAAGGGGAGGATAAGTATTTCTACTTTTTCTTTTGTATCCAAAAGAGGCGTCGCGCTGTTGCCACTTCCTCTCCTGGATTACTTATAGTATGGGCAGATTTTTCTTACTTATTCACTTTCTTATTATTTTTTTACTTTCTTTTTTATCTAAAAAAATACTCCCACAAATTTGTTCCGCCCATGCTTCCCTGCTGCTCGGGAACGGTCTGTGTCTCCTGTTCCTGCTCAGAAGCATGTGCATCTGCTGCCGATCCCAAAGTAACCGTTACTTCTTTTTCCACATACTCTCCATCACTGGACGGAACCTGTAAAACAATCGTAACCTCTTCTCCTGCTGCGTAATACTCCAGCTGTGCTTTCAGTTCTTCCATGGTCGTTACACGGACCCCATCAAATTTTACGATAACGCTCTTTGCTGTAATGCCTGCCTTCGCAGCCGCACCGTCTTCCTCAACGGAGGCCACATAAATACCCTGAGGAATTCCGTATGCTTCCTCAATCTGACTGCTTACATCCTTGCCGCTGATACCCAGATAAGAAGCCTGCTCTTCAGATACTTTATCCCTTGTAACGCGATTCATCAGGTCTTCCATAATAGGAGAAGCAGTAGAAATAGGAATGGCATATCCCATACCCTCTACTTCTGTGGAAGCAAATTTTGCAGAGTTAATGCCAATGACTTCTCCGTTCATATTCAGGAGAGCGCCGCCGCTGTTGCCCGGATTGATAGCAGCATCTGTCTGAATTAATTTTGGAGAATCTTCACCGCTGTCAATCGCACGATCCAGGGCACTTACGATACCGGTAGTAACGGACTGACCATATCCCAGAGCATTTCCAATGGCAACTACCTGTTCACCGACTTTCAGATCATCGGAACTTCCTGCCTGCGCTACTTTAATCTGAGACATGGTATCTTCTGAAATATCTCCCAATGATACAGCAATCACTGCCAGATCATTATCGCTGTCCGTTCCTTTTATTTTGGCTTCATAGGCCTGATCATCTACAAAGCAGACAGATAACGTATCGGCTCCTTCTACTACATGGTTATTGGTCACGATCAGCAGTTCGTTCTCATTTTGTCCGATAATAATGCCGGAACCACAGCTTTCCACCTCCTGCTCCTGGATCGGAGCACCGCTGCCAAACATGGAAAAATAATTCTGCACTTCCTGTACGGATTTATTGGTAATCGCTACAATGGAGGGCATAACGCGTTCCGCGACAGATGACACACCGTTCTCTTCTGATGCCGTATTGTCCGTTGTGGATACCGGCTGTACCGTCAATTTTTTTTTACTCTCTGCCTTTGCCTCTTCCTGTGTTTCTTCCTGTGCGTCAGGCTGCATCAAATGCGAAACTCCCTGAAACACGGCTCCTGCCGTTCCTCCGAATAACACGGCACTTAATACAATGGCGCCCACTTTTTTGACAACAGCCTTTCTATGATTTTTCTTAGGCTCATCCGGTTCATTTTGTCCATAATTATATTCATACATATAAAAGCCTCCTTCGCTTATCCTTCGTTTTTATGCTTTTACTATAAAGAATAATTATGTTTAAAATGTCATAAAAATATGTTTATTTTGTGAAATCCTGCTTTCACTTGCTGGCATCTTACATTCATGATATGATGTAAAAAATCCTAAAAGAAAGAGAAAGATATGGTTATGGCAACAGAAAGAAACGATACTCCCCTGCTTCCGGAACAGTTCTTACAGAATAATTCAGAGACCATTATCCAAAACACTAAGAGCTTTTCCAATCTTATGATGCGTTATCGCTGCGCTATCCGGGAAGTACAGACAAAACTGGAAATTCTGGATGATGAATTTTCCAATACCTACCAGCGAAATCCCATTGCTTCCATCCAGACACGCATCAAAAAACCTTTTAGCATTTACAATAAACTGACCAGAAAAGGATACGAGGTCACACTTGATAATATCACAGAACATTTGAATGACGTGGCCGGCATCCGTGTCACCTGTCCTTTTATTACAGATATCTATGAGGTGGCCGGTCTGCTGGCTGAACAGGATGATATTTCCGTCCTTTCCGTCAAGGATTATATTAAAAATCCAAAGCCGAACGGATACCGCAGCTATCATATGATCGTGGAAATTCCGGTGTTCTTCTCCAGCGGTAAGACACCGATGAAGGTGGAAGTTCAGGTCCGCACCATTGCCATGGATTTCTGGGCCAGTCTGGAGCACCAGATCCACTATAAAAAAAATGTAGAAAATATTCACGGACTGGAATCGGTTTCTCAGGAATTAAAAGACTGTGCGGATGCCATTGCAAAAATTGATGCGCACATGCTTTCTATCAAAGAAATGATTGGAGAATTTCAGGATCTGTCCTGATAGAATGATGTAAGAAAGGAAGCTGACCATGCAGCTCATTCATGAAGTGATAAAAGTTCCGGGATTTCCCACCTCAAGGGCTACACTCACCGGTTATGTAACAGATAACTGTACTTCCATCGGTGAGGATCGTCTTCACCCGGCCATTTTAAATCTGCCCGGCGGAGGATATGAACATGTTTCCTTCCGGGAAGGCGAACCTGTCTGCCTGCGCTATGCAGCAGAGGGGATCCATGCGTTCAATCTGGAATACAGCGTATTTCCCCAGGCTGCTTATCCCCAGGCGCTTTGCGAGGTTCTGCTTGCCATGGCATACATTCGTACCCATGCGGCCGAATACCACATTGACCCTGACAACATTGCGATCGGCGGTTTTTCTGCCGGAGGCCATCTGGCACTTACCGCAGCAGCCTTCGGGCAGGACCCTGACGTGCAAAACCGGATCCAGAATCCCGGATCCCTTATAAAACCCAATAAACTGGTACTTTCTTATCCGGTGGTATCCAGCGGGATCTATGCCCACCGCGGTTCCTTCTCTCACCTGCTTGCCAAACAGGCGGAGGATCCGGCCATCTTGCAGAAATTCTCTATGGAAACGCAGATTACGGAAGATTTTCCGCCGGTTTTCCTGTGGCACACAGATACGGATATGACGGTTCCCGTAGAAAACAGCCTGCTTCTGGCAATGGCATTAAAAGAAAAGCAAATCCCCATGGAACTGCACATTTATCCGGAGGGACCTCACGGACTCTCTCTCGGCAACTATGTCTCCAATCATGGGGTTGCTTTTGACAAACCATTTTCCTGCCATACCTGGATCCAGCAGGCAGTCTCTTTTTTATATGAATAAATTACGAAAGGCAACATGGTGATCACATGAAAAATATGAAACGAATTTTGGCAATCCTGGGAGTGATACTGCTGCTTCTGATGTACGCTTCTACTATGATATTTGCATTGTCCGATAATCCCCAGGCATTAAACTGGGCAAAGGCCTCTGTTTTATGTACTATTGCAGTCCCGGTTATGCTCTATGCCTTTATCCTTGTGGGCAGGATACTCCGCCCGGAAAAGGACAGCGAAGAAACCGATCCAAAAATCGATACTGTAATACTGGACATTGGAAATGTATTAGCCAGCTATGACTGGCAGGGACTTTTGCATAAACTGCAGTATAACGGCGAAATGTTTCAGATTCTGGCTCAGGCTATCTTTCTGAGTCCTGACTGGGCAGAGGCAGACAGAGGAATCCGCACGGAGGAGGAAATACTGCAGTCTTTTATACGCAACGCACCGGAATATGAAAATGAGATTCGAAATGTCTTCCGGCACATAGGAGATGCTATGCACACATTCCCCTATACTGCCGAATGGATTCAGACACTGCGCAGCATGAATCTAAAAATCTATTATCTTTCCAATTATACCCGGCCCATGCACGAGCGCACCAAAGACGAACTGTCCTTCCTTTCCCAGCTGGACGGCGGTTATATGTCCTATGAAATCCACAGTCTGAAACCAGAACCGGAGATTTATCAAAAACTGATCCGTGACTTTCATCTGACTCCCCAACGCTGTATCTTCATTGACGATTGCATGGACAATGTAGCCGGAGCCAGGGCCGTCGGTATGAAAGCCATTCATTTTACCGGTCTGCAGGAAACCATGGACAAATTAAACGTTTTGATTTAATACTATTATTTATTCCGGTATATAATGTCCTCCCGGCCAGGACCGTTAGAGATCATGGTGATGGGAAAACCTATTTTTTCTTCGATAAACTCTATATACTTACGACAATTTTCCGGCAGATCTTCGTACTTGCGAATACCCCGGATATCACATTTCCAGCCTGGAAGTACTTCCAGCACCGGTTTTGCCTTTTCCAGCTTATATGTGACAGGAAAATCTGTGGTAATCTCACCATCAATGTCATAAGCCACACATACCGGTATTTCATCCAGATAGCCCAATACATCCAAAACCGTAAAGGCTACATCCGTCGTTCCCTGCATACGGCAGCCGTATTTGGAGGCAACGGCATCAAACCATCCCATACGTCTTGGACGCCCGGTGGTTGCGCCGTACTCTCCGCCGTCACCCCCGCGCCGTCTCAGTTCCTCTGCTTCTTCTCCGAAAATTTCCGAAACAAAGGCACCTGCGCCTACTGCGCTGGAATAGGCTTTGCATACAGTAATCACTTTCTTTATTTCATAAGGGGGAATCCCCGCACCAATGGCGCCATAGGCAGCCAGAGTGGAGGAAGAAGTAACCATGGGATAAATACCATGATCGGGATCTTTTAAAGAGCCCAATTGCCCTTCTAACAAAATTTCTTTTCCTTCCTGAATGGCATCCCACAAAAATGCGGATACATCACACACATAAGGAGCAATCATTTCTTTATATTCCATCAGCTCTGCATAAATGGCCTCCGGTTTCAGCAATGGTTTGTGATATAAATGCTCTAACAGAACATTTTTGCTCTCGCAGACTCTTGCAACCTTCTCTTTTAATTCCGCCTCATCCATAAATAATTCACTTACCTGAAAACCAATCTTCGCATATTTGTCTGAGTAAAACGGTGCAATTCCGGATTTCGTAGAACCAAAGGACTTTCCTGCCAGGCGTTCTTCTTCATATGTGTCAAAGGCAATATGATAGGACATCACCATCTGCGCTCTGTCAGAAACCTTAATCTTCGGCATGGGAACTCCCTGCTCCACAATGCCCTGAATTTCCTGAAACAGCACCGGAATATTCAAGGCCACGCCATTTCCGATCACGCTGGTTGTATGATCATAAAATACGCCCGATGGAAGTGTATGAAGCGCAAACTTGCCATAATCATTTACAATCGTATGACCGGCATTCGCTCCTCCCTGAAATCTGACAATAATGTCTGCTTCTTTTCCAAGCATATCTGTAATCTTGCCTTTTCCTTCGTCGCCCCAGTTTGCACCTACCACTGCTTTTACCATGCTGCTACCTCCTGCTATCTCGCTCATGACCTTATAGGTATCTCACGTTTTTCATCTATTTATTACGCGTACAGTATACTACACTCCGTTTTATAATAAAAATTAATATTCTTTATATTTTATATAAGTATAAATTATGCTATACTGAAAATGAATCACGAACAGTCTTTTTACAGGAGATTTTTATGAACATTAATCTGGAATATTATAAAATATTTTATTACGTAGGAAAGCTTGGCCGAATCACCGCCGCAGCAGATGTCCTTTCTGTCTCCCAGCCGGCCATCAGCCAGGCTATCCGGCATCTGGAAGAACAGCTCAATACCTCTTTATTTCTGCGCACCGCCAAAGGCGTGCATCTGACCGCAGAAGGTCAGTTATTATACCGTTATATCTCTCAGGGATATGAACTTATGGAAACAGGAGAAAAACAGCTGCAGCGAATGCTGCAGCTGGATACCGGAGAAGTCCGCATTGGCGCCAGTGATATGACTTTACAGTTCTATCTCCTGCCCTATCTGGAAACTTTTCACGAAAAATATCCGGGAATCAAGGTCAGCGTCACCAATGCGCCTACCCCGGAGACATTACAATACATGCGGGAAGAAAAAATTGATTTCGGCGTTGTCTCCACACCGCTGCAGGATACCAAGGATCTGAACCTGCATCCGGTAAAAAGTGTACATGACATTTTTATCGCGGGACCGAAATACCGCAGACTGACAGAAAAAATCCTGGATTTTCATGAACTGGAGAATCAACCGGTTATCTGTCTGGAAAAAAATACCAGTACCCGCCGCAGTATTGATGAACTTCTGCAGAAAAAGGGGATCACGCTCTATCCTGAATTTGAATTGGCTACCAGTGATATGATTGTTCAATTCACACTGCGAAACCTGGGAATCGGTTATGTGATGAGCGAGTTCGCCCAACCCTACATACGGATGGGGATGCTCTTCCCTTTAATTTTTCATGAGCCTACACCTTCCCGGGAATTTACCATTATCACCCATAAGCAAAAATATTTATCCTCTGCCTCCAGGCACTTGCTACAGATGTTACTGTCATAAAAAGGGTTCCGTGATCACTCACGAAACCCTTTTTCATTCTATGCTTTTGCTCTTTTACGGAAAAAGATAAAACACAATGCACTGACCGCCATCAAAATGGGGTAATACAGATATGGCATAATATTCAGCGGAGTCAGGCCGGACAATCCGGCGGCTGATAAAAGCTGCGCGCCATAAGGAATCAGGCCCTGCCCTACAGAAGCAAAGATATCCAGTAAGGAAGCACTTCGCCGCGGGGATACCTGAAACTCTTCACTGATATCCTTTGCGATCGGTCCGGCCATAACGATAGCTACCGTATTATTCGCCGTACACATATCAACCAAAAGCGCCAGACCTGCGATTCCCAGCTCTCCGCCTTTCTGGCTGTTGATTCTCTTTCTGATCATATCCAGAATATACTGAATACCGCCATAATGTTTCACCAGCGCCACAATAGCAGCTACAATGAGAGAGATGACCGTAATATCATACATACCGGTCACGCCTTCCCCTACGCTCTGGAACATCGTCGCGAAAGTCATGGAGCCGGTAGCCAGACCGACGATCAATGACAGCACGGTACCTGCGATCAGGACAACAAATACATTAATACCGATCAGCGCTCCTATCAATACTAACAGATAAGGAACCACGCGGATAAACTGATAATCCAGCCCCTCCAGATCCGGCTTTCCTCCATTGCTGGAGATCACAAGAAAAATAATGGCTGTAATGATAGCTGCAGGAAGTACGATCAAAAAGTTTTCCCTAAACTTATCCTTCATCTCACAGCCCTGCGTACGTACTGCCGCAATCGTAGTATCGGAAATCATAGAAAGATTATCTCCAAACATGGCGCCGCACATGATCGCCCCCATACAAATAGGAAGTGCAATCTCTGCCTTTTCACTGATGCCCACACCGATAGGCGCCATGGCAGCGATCGTACCCATGGAGGTACCCATAGAAACAGAAATAAAACATCCGATTACAAATAAACCGACTACCGCAATATTCGATGGAAGAATACTTAATCCCAGATTAACCGTACTTTCCACGCCGCCTGCCGCACTGACAGCACCGGAGAACGCTCCGGCGGACAGGAAGATCAAACACATGGTAACAATGTTTTCTTCTCCCATTCCCTTGGAAATAATGGAAATTTTTTCTGCAAATTTCACTTCACGGTTCTGTGCAAATGCCACAGTAAGCGCAATCAAAAATGCCACAATGGCAGGCATACTGTAAAAATCACCGGTAATGCACCCGGAGCCTAAAAAAATCACTAAAAATATGCCGATAGGCAACAGCGCTATCAACTTTCCTTTTGGTTGTTCACTCATCACTTTTCCCCTTTTGTATCTTTTCATATTTAGACATAAATTTCAGCTTTTATGCCCAGAAGCTCTTTATTCTCTTTCAGCATCGGACGGATCACTTTCGTTAAGAAAGCATCTACCTGCTCTTTCGCACGCCCTGTATATCTGGACGGATCCATGGTTTTCTGTAAATCCTCCAGGGTAAGATTAAATGCAGGATCGGCTGCGATCAATTCCAGAAGATTATTGTCTTTTCCTTCTGCCTTCACCCGCTTTGCAGCCTCCATGGACAATTCCCGGATACGTTCATGCAGTTCCTGTCTGTCCCCGCCGGCCTTTACCGCATCCATCATAATATTTTCTGTTGCCATAAACGGAAGCTCTGCCAAAAGCCGTTTTTCAATTACCTTCGGATATACTACAAGACCATCCACCACGTTCAGGCACAGATCCAGGATACCATCCACAGCCAGAAAGCCTTCCGGTATGCTTAACCGCTTATTGGCAGAATCATCCAGAGTTCTCTCAAACCACTGGGCAGATGAAGTGATGGCCGGATTCAGAGCATCGGCTATGACAAACCGGGACAAAGATGCAATCCTCTCACTTCTCATAGGATTCCTCTTATAAGCCATGGCAGAAGAACCAATCTGCGATTTCTCGAAGGGTTCCTCAACTTCTTTTAAATGCTGCAGCAGACGAATGTCATTTGAAAACTTATGGGCACTGGCTGCAATACCCGCCAGTACATTCAAAACTCTGGTATCCACTTTACGGGAGTAGGTCTGTCCGGACACCGGATAACATTCCTGAAATCCCATCTTCTGCGCGATCATAGGATCGATCTTGTCAATCGTCTCCTGATCCCCGTCAAACAATTCCAAAAAACTTGCCTGCGTTCCGGTAGTTCCTTTCGATCCCAGCAGTTTCATGGTGCCGATCACGTGATCCAGATCCTCCAGATCCAGCATAAATTCCTGCAGCCATAAAGTGGCTCTTTTTCCCACCGTTGTCGGCTGTGCCGGCTGAAAATGGGTAAACGCTAACGTGGGCAGATCTTTATACGTGTCTGCAAATCCTGCCAGTTCCGCAATGACATTCACCAGCTTTTTCTTTACCAGCTTTAATGCTTCTGTCATCACAATGATATCCGTATTGTCTCCCACATAACAGGAAGTGGCACCCAGATGGATAATTCCCTTTGCCTTTGGGCACTGTACTCCATAAGCATATACATGAGACATGACATCATGGCGCACTTCTTTTTCCCGCTTCTTTGCCACATCATAGTTAATATCTTCTGCATGCGCTTTCAATTCGTCGATCTGTTCCTGGGTAATGTTAAGGCCTAATTCCTTCTCTGTCTCAGCCAGCGCGATCCACAGTTTTCTCCAGGTCTTAAACTTCATATCCGGAGAAAAAATATATTGCATTTCTTTGCTGGCATATCGTTCGGACAGAGGACTCTGGTATCTGTCTGTATCCATCTGTGTTCTCCTTTATTCTCAAAATCCTCTCGTTGCCGGTTTCCGTGAAATATCACTTTTCCTTATATATCACAAAGATAGATTATATAATATGCTATTTGAAAAAACAAGACCAAATTCCGCTAAAACCCGGTACTCCTGTGATATTCTCTTGTAAGTTCTTCCAGCATCTGAGATGCCTTTTCAGACCCCGGTTCCAACTCTTCTGCAGGTACCGACAGCTGCGCGGCGATCTCTTTTTTTGTCCCTGCATCCACTCCCAGCTTTGCACATTCCTTTTCCCATTCCTGCGGGGTATGATCCATCCGGTATGCGATCAGATACGTTTGTATGGAAGCTTTTGTCCGCAGACACTCATATGCCCGCCAAAAACAGCCGCAGGCCTGGGGGATCTGGAACAGATGCATGTAGGCACAGCCCATATTATGGTAGATCTCACCCACAAACTGTCCGCCAAGGTTCGTGCCCTCCACCATCTTCATAGACTTTTCATAGACTTTGATGGCATTCACATACATCTGATTATTAATCAGGTAGTCTCCCTTTTTCTTCTGCCGTATCGCGGGCGATTGAGAAGACAGCAGAGCCAGCTCCCGGTTCAGTTCCTGAAACGCCGCATGAGACAGATAATTAATCTCCTTAAAAATAGGAAGAATAAACTCTCCTACTCCTTTTTCCTCTTCTAAAATACGATACAGCCGGTAATACAGCTTTTCTAATCCCAGCTCGTCTCTGAGCCAGTCACATAAAGCTTCCCCGATAATGGTTTCGTCCAAAAGATAAATATTATGATAAAGATAATAGCATAATTCTTCTATTGTATAGATATTGGTACTGATATTTTCAATATAATAGGGCATCTCCGCCTTTTTCACCTGACATAATATGTAGCCGCTCATATGCTCCTCCTTACCATGATACTTTTTCTTCCCATGACTTTCCGCTGGACGGGAACATTTCTCCGAATCCTAAGTCCTTTACTGTTATCACACAGATTTTTGAAGATTCATACTCCAGATGAACATGCAGCCTCGTAGTCTTAGGCGGTCTCTTTGGCAATCCCGGCAGCTGCATAGAATAAAAAGTCTTCGTCTCACTGTTCATAGGATTTACCAGAAATACCAGACGGTCCATATCATCCAGAAGGATTTCAAAATCCTTTATGGTTTCATACCAGTTGGTACCTGCTTCCACCACCGGATAATACGCATTTGTTCCCTGAACGATCATCTCCATCCCCACGTTGGTACGCACCAGTGCATTTCCCTCATAGAGATATCCCTTCATATTATGATCTTCTGCCTTTTCCTTTGCCGCATAACAGGCGCCCCACACAAACAGGTTATTCCCGTAAAACACCTTCCGCTGATTTCTGCACAGCAGCGGTATCGACCGCACGGCCCACTCTTTTTCAAACCCTTCTCCCACCATAAAGATGCTGGAATAAAAGTCAGTTCCAAAGGAATCCAAAATCAACTGATAAAATGCCTGATCCTTCTCATCGGGGTCTGCGGGAAGCGTAATATGCTTCCCCTTTTTGATCTCTACCATAACCGGACGAGTTCGATGATTCATAGACAGAGAGGCAAAAGAAACTTCATTTCGGTGAAACGTAAACCAGGCCACCTTTCGGCTGAGATATTCCCGCCTCTGATGCATAACATAATAATAAAAACTCTCTTCCAGATCCTGCATAAAACACGGAACTCTGGTAAGCCCGGCCAGTTCCCAGGCCTTCTGAAGATTGCGCACCACAGGGCCCTGTAATTCTTCCGTGACTACCATGAGCGCTCCCAGCTGACGCACCGGATCCGAAGCGCCGGACATTTTCAACACTTCCAGCAGATATTGTGCCAGCAGTGCAGCCGGTTCCATTTCTTTTCCATCAACCAGAACCATCTCTTCTTCCCGGCAGATCTCATACAGAGAATCGATCAGAACTTCCCCCTGATGCGTAGAAAAATATTCCGCCTCCAGTCCCATATGCCACACATCTTCTCCCGGCTTTTTGGAAAGTACGGTAGGAAACCAATACTGATTACTTCCCACCTTCGGCGAAATCGATATCGGTTCTTTTTCCTGACGGTCATAATAACAGATCTGCGATTCACGGGGACGAAACTCCAGACCAATGATAATATTTTTTGTCTCATTCATCTTTTTGTCCTCCTACTCTATAATCTGAAATACCTGACGGATAATCGCTTCCTGCCTCCGGTATTCTTTCAGTGTGTCTTCCAGTTCTTTTTCTTTTCCCAGCCGCCATGCCGCCAGCATACGGTTCAGCATCTGATACTTGCTGTTTCCTTCCAGAGAAACCTCTTCCATCAATACCTGAGATACTTCTGTATTCTCCACCGTACCGTCCTTCTCCACTTCGAAATAGTAGGTCAGCACTTCTCCGTAAAACAGAATAAATTCTTTATGAAAAATACCCTGATAGCAATTCTTCAGCGGTTCCCGCTTCCAGCTTTCCCGGTCTTCCTGATCGCCGGTAGTATAATGGAGAACCACTTTTTCATATGGTTTTCCTTTATATTCCACAAACATTTTATCTTCTATCTGGCAAAGACGCTGAGACGCCTCCGGGAAACCTTTCATAAAGGCAAACCGAAGCCCCAGACCATTACAGCATACAAGCATATGATTGATGCGTGGCAATTCCTCTTCCGTACAGTTTCCCCGATCTGCATAATACTTCAGCAGTGCCAGCTGACAGATCACATCCATCTCCCACTGTTTATCCACGATAAATTCCAGACTTCGGAAGATGTAGGGATCCGTATCTTTCTCATCCATAAAATATCCGTAAGATGCGAAAGTCAGATACGCCAGTACTACCTGATCCTTCCCCGCCTGTTTTCGATAATCCTTCAGTACTTTCGCACAATCTGACCGGTACACCCGGGTAAACATACTCCAGATCAGAATCTTTTCCGCTAATTCATAGGCCTCCATCTGAAAACCTTTTGCACTTTTATAAATTTCCAGCATCTGATCCACCGGTCCTTCAAATACCTTCACCAGATACTGAAGGATCACCTCATCATACTTTCCGTTTTGGAAAATGTAATGTGCCAAAAGCAGCAGTTCCTCTTCATATTCGAATTCCAGATTCAGGATCATACGGCTGCACAGACGAAGCAGCACGGTAGAATCCACGCCCTCATAGCCATACTCACAAAGAAGATCGTATGCGCCTACATACATACCCTGAGAAACCAGTACATCAATCAAAAGTCCTTTATTTACCTGCGCAAAAACATCAAAATCCAACTGCGCCAACGGTTCTGTCAGATCCTCTGTCCCCTTGTGCTCCCGGTAAAATTCCATCACTTTGCCGCGAACCTGCTGTTTATAAGAATCCTCAAATTCCTCACTTTCCAGAATCTGCTGATAACAAAACAGATTTTCCGGCGTAACCGCATTGTCCTGTACGGATTCGCCGCATACAGCCAGAAGAAGTCCGCTGTTATTCACATGGCTCTCCAGCAGACGGGAGCCTGCCTCTTCTCCCTCCAGCAATTTCTGGAGATTATAATCCACGGTGCTGATGTAGCGGCGTCTTTTCTCATCCTCAAATACGATACAGGCGTCCTCTGTATAAAGGGAAATATAAGCCGTCCCTTCATTGCACGGATAGCTTTGTTCCTCCCGCAAAGCGCTGTGACAAACAACGATCTTGCGCACCTTGGGATCATCTACATAAACCCTGTGCGTAAATAAAACCTTTGCCAGCGCCTCCTGTCCGTCCAATCCCTGGATATTCATACAAAACTCCTGATAAAGAACCGCAAAATCTTCATTGATCCGGCCCTCCAGCAGTTTCGCCCTGGCAAATGCTTCCATCGCCGTCCGATAACTCTGATAAGTAGTTTTATCCAGTGCCTTATTTCGGATCACATTGGCATAAACAAAAGCCTTCTTTTTGTCACTTAAGGTATTATTATAATAAAAATACATCCGGATCAGCTGCGGCAGGACTTTATTATAATTCCGGCTCATAGTCTCAATATAATATTCATACAGCCGGGTAATCTTGATTTCCTGCTCCACGGCCCGTTCATACCAGATAAAATACTCCGGTTTTCTGGGCTCTCCCAGCATAATCAGCTTACAGATAACCTCCAGAGTATCTTTGGATGGATATTCCTCATACACATAAGACAGAATTTCATAGACAGGCTGAGAAAATGTCTTCCGATTTCCTGCAAGAAAACTCACACGAAAGGCCATTTCCTCCGTGAACATCCCCTGTTTTTTTGCGAACCGCAGCACCTGAATATAAAATCCATTCAGTTTTCGGATCAAACTGCCGTCCTGCTGCAGTATCTGACAGGCCAGCACATAAAGAAACGGGCTTCTGCATCCGATCTCATACTGTCTCTCCAGCACATACATTTTTTTCTGCAAAGTTCGGTTCAGTTCCTCATCAATCTGCATCAAAATCCAAAGCAGCAGAAAACTATCTTCCTGCCTCTGATACAAATAATGCATTCTCGGCACGATATTGCTTTTTTCTTTGGGCAAACGATACATCAATTTGCAAATATATAAATAAAAACCTTCTAACTCCGGACTTCCTTTTAAAAGTTCCGGACTTTCCTTAAAGATGTCCAGAATTTCGTCAGACTTTTCGCCTTCTTCCGCAGACTGATAGACATATGCCAGCATCAACTGGTACAAGGGTTCACCATATCCGTTATTTACCAGATCTTCCAGCTGTTCCCGGGTATTTTCATACCAGTTCCGATAAGAAATCTTATGCGTTACCAGATCCAGATACCACTGCGCCAGTTCTATCTGTCTCTTCTTTTCAAACGCTGATACATTCACCTGAATCTCATGATTACGGGATGCCATCACTTCATAGACCAATGTCTCATATACAGTTCGGATCAGGATCTTTCCATAATTCTTCCCTTCACCCATTCGCTCCCGGTGAACAATATATTCTAACGAATACGTACTTCCAATAAAATCATCTGCGGTGATTACTTTCTTTTCTACCTCCAGAAAATCTCCCACAACGGAAATTTCAGCCCGAAGATAGCCCCATCCGCTCCTTTTCAAATGCAGTTCTTCCTTCAGAGAACTCTGCACTTCATATAACTGCATGTGATCCTCTTCCAGACTGAGCCGCACGGCTTCTTTTTTATGAATTCCGATCAGGAACTCCTCCAGATGCTGATAGGTCACCGGGTTCCGGGATACGGCCCGGTACATATTTGCTTCCTGCCCATGCAAAAGAAGGGAAAAGCTGTCATCCACAAATAAGCGGAATGCCTCCCTGTAATCTTCCCGAACCAGTGCTACAAATGCATCCATAGAGTCGATCGCGCCTGCTGAACTCTTCATCTGCTTTCCTGTGACGGTAATCCGAAATGGAATACGGTATTCCCCCAGATTGGTACTTAAGATAACTTCCCCCTCACACACATCCTGCGGATGCAGGCCTTTTACATCTACGCCATAAGGAATACACACTGCATTCCCCGAAAAACGTTCTTTCCCCAGAAGAAATCTTCTGTGCGTGGACGTAGCAATCCCCTTCAGTTTATGCTGTTTCTCCAGACCAATGTGGAGATTTCCCTTTACATTCTCCCCTGCTTTTGTCTCGACAACAATACTGGTTTCGGACAACAGCACCTTCGGCGTTTCATATTCATATCTTCCGTTTATCAGCTGTTCTATTCTTCTCTTCAAAGTATTCACCTGTACCCATTTCTTCTATTGTTGTTTACTGGTATAGCCTCCCCAAACAGTTTCATCAAAGATGCAGGATCATTCCTGCACAAGTAAGCTTTCCAAGCTTGACTTCTTATTTGATACTATTATAATAAATTATACACTACATATTTTATTCGCGCAACCAAACGACAACGGCTGCAGGCAGAATCAGAAAGCGAGGTTCGGTCATGTTAAAACACAAAGACCACTTCCATGGAAGCGACCTGGAAAAAATCGAAAAGATCTATGGCATAAAAAAAGAAGATATCGTCAGTTTCAGTGCCAACGTAAATCCTCTGGGGATTTCTTACAAATTAAAAAACACTCTGTGTGAAAAACTGGATGTCATATCCGGTTATCCCGATCGGGACTATACAAAACTCAGACAGGCAATTGCTGCCTACAGCGGCGCACAGTTTGACAACATTCTTGTGGGAAACGGTTCCACAGAACTCATTTCCCTTTTTATCCAGACCAATCATCCGAAAAAGGCGTTGATCCTTGGGCCTACCTACTCTGAATATGAGAGAGAGATCAGCCTTGGGGGCGGTACTACACATTACTATCCCCTGAAAGAAGAAAATGATTTTCATATGGATGTGGAAGATTTCTGCAGTCAGTTAAACGACAGTTATGATCTGATCGTCCTTTGTAATCCGAACAATCCTACTTCTTCCGCTTTAACCCGTTCACAGATACGCCATATCCTGGATGTGTGCATGCAGCACGGCATTTTTTTGATGATAGATGAAACCTATGTGGAATTTGCTCCGGAGGGAATGCCCATTGATGTCATCCCTCTGACCAATGATTACAACAATCTTATCGTACTGCGCGGCATTTCTAAATTCTTTGCGGCTCCGGGCCTCCGTCTGGGGTATGCAGTTACCGGCAATCAGGATCTGCTGAAATTTATCAATACAAAGAAAAATCCGTGGACGATCAATTCTCTGGCAGAAGTTGCCGGACAGATCATGTTTACGGATACAGAATACATCCAGAAAACAAGGGAACTGATCAGCACGCAGCGTACTCATATCTATCAGGAGCTGTGTACCTGGGACAGTGTAAAGGTATATGAACCGACAGCAAACTTTATGCTGGTAAAAATCCTCAAATCAGACATCACGGCGGATACGGTATTCGATCACTGCATAAAAAAAGGGATGATGGTTCGTAATTGTTCCACCTTCCCATTTCTGGATTCCCGGTACTTCCGTTTCTGTATCATGAAACCTGAGGATAACGACAGACTGCTGGCTGCACTGCGGGAAATCTTATACCCATAAGGTATAAGATTATCTTTCGCACTTATAAAACCGCTCCTTCTCTGCCAATGCATGGGGAAAGCGCGCCTGAAAATCCTGTGCCTAGCATACACTTAGTCTCGAAGGCTTTCCTGAGAGGCTTAGGTGTATCTTGGCTCATAGTTGAAGGGAAGCGTCCTGCATTGTCAGAGAAGGAGCAGGGACATAACTATACCAAGCGATAATCCATCCCTCCTTGCGGTAAGTCTTACTCGTCAACTCCAACCATCACCGAAGTGGCCTTAATAATGGCATACGCATCTTTTCCCACCTCTAACTGCAGTTCTTTTACCGCTGCCATGGAAATTGTAGCGGAATCAGGATAACAACATCAGCTCTTCTTTGGGAAATATCATATAGGGCGGCAATCCCACCTTATCTTCCGGAATAAATTTATCCTTTTTCTGCATCCACCAGATTCTTTTACTTTCTGCAAATTCTGCATTACGGAATAAATACTGTTTTTCAAAGGGCGTTTCTGTATAACCCGCACTGCAGATCCTCATCACGTTTTCACCTTCCGGTTCCCGGGATGGGATTAGCCGGTGTCCCCGCAGACCTACATACCGGATATCATCGGAAACCTTTTCTGCGGTATGCAAGCGTATATGCCAGTCCTTTGCATAGATTTCATATTCGTTTATCTTTTCGGCCGCTGATATATTTTTACAGCCTGTCAGCCTGGCTGCTTCCATTTTCCGGGGATTGGCAAACACTTCTTCTGTCTTGCCCTGCAAAATATCTTTCCCGTCTGCAAGCAGCACCATCCTGCTGCAGAATTTAAAAATTTCATCCCGGGAATGGGAAACCAGCAGTACATCTTTTCCGTATTCCTGCAAAAGCTCCAGCATTTCCAGCTGAAGCGTATCTTTCAAAAAACCATCCAAGGCAGAAAAAGGTTCGTCCAGCATAATAATCTCCGGCTGCTGCAGCAGCATACGGGCAAGGGCAACCCTCTGCTGCTGTCCACCGGATAACTGAGAGGGATATCTATCCTCTAATCCTTCCAGCTGAAAACGCCGAATCTGTTCCTGCACCTGTGGCATATATGCTTCTTTTTTCCCCTGAAGTGCCACCGTGAGATTTTGCCCTACCGTCATAGTCGGAAACAGGGCATAATTCTGAAACAAAAATCCCACATTTCTTTTCTGTACCGGAAGATTAATCTTCTTATCCGAATCAAAAAGAACCCTGTCATTTAATACAATTCTTCCTTTATCCGGTTTTTCAATACCGGCAATACATTGCAGCGTCATACTTTTTCCGCATCCGGAAGCGCCTAAAATACCCAGACAGCCTCCATTCATTTCAAAATCCACCTGTAATGTAAAGCCGGAAAACTCTTTTTCTATCTGTACCTGTAATGCCATACTATAACCACCTGTTTACATTTTTCATACGCTTGCCCGCCATGAAATTAATAAGTACCACGATCAAAAATGATATAATAACGATCACGCATACCCAAAATGCTGCCGTATCCCAGTTTCCTGCAGCCACTTCCGATGCAATTGCCACAGACACTGTCCGGGTCTTTCCCAGAATATTTCCCGCCAGCATAGATGTGGCGCCATATTCACCGATGGCTCTTGCAAAGGCCAGCACGGTACCGGATGCCAGACCCGGCGCTGCAGCTGGCACGATCACTTTCCAAAAGATCCTTCTCTCTGACATGCCCAGCGTACGCCCTGCGTGGATCACGTTCACGTCCACCTGCTCAAATGCTGCCCTGGCATTGCGGTACATCAGCGGAAAGGCAATGACCAGCGCCGCGATTACACATCCTGGCCAGGTCTGTACCATTTTTATATTAAATTCCGAATATAAATACTGACCAAACGGTCTCCGCAAGCTAAAGATCAACAACAGGAAAAAGCCGGCAACAGTAGGCGGCAGTACCAGCGGCAGCGTTAACAGCCCATCTAAGACAGCCTTCGCCGTATTGCCCAGCCGCATGATCAGCCGGGCTGCACCAATACCCAGGAAAAATGCCAGAATCGTTGCCAAAACTCCTGTCTTTAACGAAATAAAGAGGGGGCTCCAATCTACTGTCCTGATCATCTCCAGCATAGATTTTCACCTCCTCTTCCTGTATTCATTTCAGTATATCTTTCTTATACCGGTTCTGTCAATTATTCTGTATACTGCTTGAAACCGGCTTTTACAAACAGCTCCATAGGTACACTGTCCCTTGTCAGATATTCCAGAAATGCTTCTGCTGCTGCAGTCTGCGCATCGGAAGCCTCTCCGTTTACGATCAGACCGATGGGATAGATTGCCGGATCCACCTGTTCTGCAGTTGCTTCTGCAATTACTTTTACACTGTCAGGCATGGAAGCCGCATCGGTTGCATATACAATACCTACCTCATTGCTGGCCTCTGCCACAGCTGTCAGTACAGCAGTAACATTCGCACCTTCATTAATTTCCATACTCATAACCTGTTCGGTAATTCCCAGGTTGTCAAAAAGCTGTCTTGCATACTGTCCTACCGGAACATCTTCTCCAGCCAGTGCAAGACTGGAAGCTTCTGTAATAGTTTCAAAACCAGTAACTGCTGTCTCACCGCCAACCGGTTTGATCAAAACAATTTTATTCTCCAGCAGATTGGCAACAGAGCCTTCTGTCACATATCCGCTTTCCTCTAAAACGGTCATCTGTTTGGCAGCTGCAGAGAAAAAGATATCACATTCAGCACCTTCTTCAATCTGGGTCTGCAAAGTACCGGAACTATCCGCATTATAAATAATATTTACTTCCGGATGATCTGCTTCATAAAGGGTCTTGATCTCTTCCATCGTGTTTTTCAGGCTGGCAGCAATAAATACATAGACATCCGTCTTTTCTGTTACTTCTTCCTGTTTTTCTTCCTCCGGCTCCTCTGCTGCCGCTTCTGTTTCCCGTTCGTCCGGTGCCCCGGCCTCCTCTGCGGAAGATTCGCAGCCGGTCAACATTCCCGCGCCCAGCGCTGCACTCAGCACCATTGCCAATACCTTTTTCTTCATTTTGTTTCCTCCACTTATGCTTCACTGTTTAGTTAATAAAAAATTTCTCACAAAACCAATTTCTATTATAGTTCGTTCAGTATTGTTTGGTTTTGTTATATTTAATTGTAGTAATCCCTAAAAAATTGTCAATGATTTCAAGTAAACTGCACTTTAAAAGGATAAAACAAAATTTAAGATTTTAAAAGTATTCAACTCGTGATATCGCCTGCCGGAAGGTCCATAACAGATTCCGGAAAATAATAAAGAAGGAGCCGCTGCTCCATAGATAAGATTCCTTTCTCATATCTATCTTGCAGTGACTCCTTTTCTCTATTGTTAACGTATCCAGGCTCCGTCTGCATTCACCCGATATCCATTTATGGTCGTATTCGCAGCCATCGCTCCGTCGCTGTACATATAATACCATTTGCCGTTTACCAGCTGCCAGCCTGTCTGCATCGCTCCGCTTCCATTCATGTAATACCACTTGCCATTTACCAGCTGCCAGCCTGTCTGCATCGCTCCGCTTCCGTTCATGTAATACCACTTGCCATTTACCAGCTGCCAGCCTGTCTGCATCGCTCCGCTTCCATTCATGTAATACCACTTGCCATTTACCAACTGCCAGCCTGTCTGCATCGCTCCGCTTCCATTCATATAATACCATTTGCCGCCTACCAGTTGCCAGCCCGTCTGCATCGCTCCGCTTTTATTCATATAGTACCACTTGCCGCCTACTAACTGCCAGCCCGTCTGCATTGCTCCGCTTTTATTCATATAGTACCATTTGCCGCCTACCAACTGCCAGTCTGTCTGCTTTTTCCCTTTTACGTAGTAATACCAGACATCCTTTTCTAACTTCCAGCCATTGATCGTCGTGCTCGTATCATTGCCATTTCCTGTATCCGGCTTATAATCCTCAATCCAGACACCATCTGCTCCCAGATAATAGCCATCATACCACTTATTCTTAAAAGCTGCGCCATCTGCGCCAAAATAGTACCATTTATTATTCACATACTGCCATCCTGTCAGCATACAGCCTGAAGAATAGAGATAATACAGTTTACCATCAATGGTCTGCAGTCCCGTCAGCATGACACCATTCTTATCCAGATAATACCAGCCGGTGCCATGCAGGATCCAACCGGTTGCCTTCTCGCCATTCTGGTTCACATAATACCATTTACCATCTGTCTTCTTCCAATCCCAGAAATCTGCCGGCGTATAATCTTTCAAAAATTCTATAATGCCCTGTGCATCTGCCACACCTAAGGCTTTCAGTTTGGCTTCCGAACTAAATGCCAGCTTAAAGTCCCCGGCATTATTTAAAAATCCGTGTTCTACAATGATCCCCGGAAGTCCCGCTTTCAAACTGTGCCGTACAATACCATAGTAATCTGCCGTACTTCCATCCGGATAGGTAGACGGTGGATTCGATTCGCTGTCCCTTTCGTAAAATCCTCTGTTATAAAGTCCTAACGCCACCAGCTTTTTCAAAATATCACTTGCCAGATCCTGGGCATTTTCAGCTACTTCTGAATGATACCGGCCGGTTCTTGGCACCAGCATCACAACCCCGTGAGCCGTAGTGGCCTGAGGCGGATTGCTGGCTCCCACAGAGTTAATATGAAGACTTACCAAAATATCCGCATTCACAGATTTTGCATAGTTTACACGATCACTCAGGCCACGGAAATCGGTATCCTTATACCGCGTCATATACACCTTAATATTTCCCTGTTTTTCCAGCTCTGCCTTTGCATAATTTGCAATTTTTAATACTAATTCTGCTTCTTTATATAGCACGCCGTCATAGGTAAAGGTTGTCCCGCTGTCTTTATTTCCATGCCCGGGATCCAAAACGACTATGTACTGTTTTGCGCCCCGCAGCTTCTCATTCTTTTCGGTTTCCTGCACAGCGGCGATTTCATCCGACTGCTGCGCTATGGCATTTACCGCTTCTGCCACATCCGCCCCTGTGATACTTTCATCGACACGGATAACGCTGTTTTCCAGTTCCTGCGGCATCTGCAGATCGCTGCTTTCCTGAACCGTATCCGCTTCTTCCTCCACAGCTTCCACCACCGTTTCGGATTCTACTGCAACGGTATCGCCATCTTCTGCCGGCATAAGATCTACTGTGATGTTCTCCCCTTCGCTCACGCCTGTCACAGTAAGAAATACCCGCTCTGCACCTTCAGCAGGAAGTGCAAGATCAAACCGCATACAATTCTCTGCCGTCATCGCTGCCAAAGCCTGCTGTTCTTCCGCGCCATCCTGATAGGTCAAAACTGCTTCTGACAGGGAACCTTCCATATCCACACTTACAAACACAGACTGCACTCCTGTCTCCGTGTCTTCACTGACCAGGATATACTCTGCATCAGCGCTTCTTCCTATACCCTCTGCCTCCTCCGGCTGCGCCATAACAGGCATAGCCGCGGACAGCATCATGATCACTGTCAGCAGCAGACTCACCGCTTGTTTCTTCCATTTTTTCATGTTTATACTCTCCTCTCCTTTCTAAAAAATCGTTTTTATTATACACCAGACGACAACAATTGACAACTTCTGCAATTGACAATTTGAATAAACCATACTACTATATTTCTAGGCAAGAATCCCTGGTTTTGCCAGGGACAGGAACCGATGAGGAGGAAATTATTTTGAATATAGAAAAATTTCGATTAGAACCCCAACAGCAGAAAAAGCTCTTTCGGATACTGGAATTCGTGTATCTGGCATGTCTGTTCGGGTTCTACTTTTTATGGGCCTGTACCCAGCCTATGAATGCGGGGCCGGATGAAGAGATGCGGTATCAGATTCCCATGTTTATTTACCAGAATCATGCCCTTCCCCACGGAGGCGATCCTTCCATACGCAACCCCATCTGGGGTATTTCTTATGGATTTAACCCTATTTTTTCCTATATGATATCTGCACTGTTCATGGCGATCACCAGTATTTTTACCACCGATGCCTTTGCATTGCTTGTGGCAGCCAGAATGGTCAGTGTCCTGTCCGGTGTGGGAACGGCATACTTTACTATCCAAATCGCAAAAAAACTGCTGCCGCAGATATATCGGCCCCCCTTTGTTATACTGGTTACTCTGCTGCCGCAGATGGTCTTCCTGACCTCTTATGTGAATAACGATGCCATGGCTCTTTGTTCCACTGCTATGATCGTGTATATGTGGATCCGGGGAATCGAGACCAACTGGGATAAAAAAAGCTGCATCGGCCTGGCACTTTCCATTTCCTTATGTGCCCTGTCCTATTATAACGCTTACGGGTTCATCCTGTGCAGTATTCTCCTTTTTGGCTTTACTGCCGCCCTACGTCGGGAGAAAACATGCACCTTATCGTCGGACGTCCCCCAGGAGAATATGAATTACGGCATACCCTGCGGATATGACTTTGCAGGCATGTGGAAAAAAGGACTTCTGATCTCCGCTATTGTACTGATCTGCATCAGCTGGTGGTTTCTGCGCAATGCTGTGATTTATGACGGAGACTTTCTGGCAAGAAAAATTTCCAGGGAATATGCAGAACTCTACGCAACTCCCGGATTTAAGCCCTCTGACCATGGAACACCTATGAATACAGGGCGTACATTAAAACAGATGTTATTCGACGACCATTGGCTGTGGTCTACAAAAGTAAGCTTTGTCGGTGTCTTTGGAAATATGAAGTATTATCTTCCGTTTTCTTTCTATAACTTTTATATCTATCCCTTTGTCCTGGGCTTCCTGGGTATGCTGCCGAAAATCCCATCCAAATTTCGACTGCGCAAAGAGAAGAAATGGAATCTGGAAGGCATTTTTCATCTTACCCTGGCCGCTGCCATGATCATTCCGGTATTTTTGAGTATCTACTACTCTTACACATCGGATTTTCAGCCCCAGGGCCGCTATATACTGCCCATGATCATTCCTTTTGCCTACTTTGTCGTGCAGGGAATCGCCACTTTTCTGGAGTTCTTCGTAAAAAAAGAACGAATCCGGATCATTACTTACGGATACTCACTGGTCTGGATACTGATCGCAGTGCTGTCCTATACACAGGTCATATACCCCACGTATCATTAACAAGGAGCGTACACTATGATAAATTTTAATGTCCCCCCATTTACGGGCCGGGAACTGGACTATATGAAACAAGCCATTGAAAATCAAAAAATCTGCGGAGACGGCATCTTTACCCAAAAGTGCTGCGCCTGGATGCGAGAGCATTTTCACGTAAATCATGCTTTTCTCACCACATCCTGCACGCATGCCCTGGAAATGGCCGCCCTGTTATGTGATATCCGGCCGGGAGATGAGGTGATCCTTCCCTCCTATACCTTTGTATCCACTGCAGATGCTTTTGTACAGCGCGGTGCACAGCTGGTATTTACGGATATCCGCCCGGATACCATGAATCTGGACGAAACTCTGATTGAAGATGCCATTACAGAAAAAACAAAGGTCATTGTCCCGGTTCATTACGCCGGTGTGGCCTGTGAAATGGATACCATCATGGATATTGCAGCCCGCCATCACCTAAAGGTAGTCGAAGATGCCGCACAGGGATTCTCTTCTACTTATAAAGGACAGTATCTGGGAACCATCGGTGATTACGGCTGTTATAGTTTCCACGAAACAAAAAACCTGTCCATGGGAGAAGGCGGTGCCCTTTTGTTTAACCATACAGAGGATCAGGAACGGGCGGAGATCATTCGTGAAAAAGGCACCAATCGGAGCAAGTTCTTCCGCGGCCAGATCGATAAATATACCTGGCAGGACTATGGCTCCTCTTATCTCCCAAGTGATATGAATGCTGCCTACCTGTGGGCACAGATAGAGGCTATGGAAGATATCCAGTCCGATCGTCTGGATACCTATCACTTTTATGAAAAAGCCTTGCAGCCGCTGGCTGAGAAAGGCTGCCTGGAGCTTCCCTTTGTTCCAAAAGAATGTGTGCACAACGCTCATATGTTTTATATTAAGCTGCCGGATCTGGCCCAGCGTACCGCTTTTATGGAATACTTAAAAGAACAGGGGATTTCCAGTGTTTTCCACTATATTCCACTGCATTCTTCTCCCGCCGGAAAGAAATTTGGCCGATTCCATGGAGAAGACAAATACACCACAAAAGAAAGCGAACGCCTGGTACGGCTTCCTATGCACTACGGTCTGAGCCGGGAAGACAGACAGTATGTGGTGGATACCATTTATCAATATTTCAAAAAATAGACCAAACTATCATTTACGGATGTAGTACAAAAAATAAATGTTGGAAATATGATTTGTCATCACATTTCCAACATTTATTTTTTACAGTGTATAAATCAGAATTCCGCAGATAATAATCAGATTACCCACCAGCTTTCCTTTCGTAAACTTCTCTTTCAATACAAATCTTGACAATAATAATACAAACACATAACTAAACGTATCAATCACGGAACTGTATTTCATATCCACATGCGTCAAAGCAAAGGTGTTCAGAAGCAAAACCCCCACGAAGATCCCGTATGCGGTAATAACTCTCCAGTTCAAATATTCATAAATCCAGCTTTTATAAGTCTGATTGGCACTCTGCTTTAACAGAAGCTGAGAAAATGCAGTAAAAAATGTACCAATAAACAACAACAGCATATAACTATTCATATCTCTGCACCACCAATACTCCCACAAATACAACTAACAGTCCAACGATATTTGTAACGGTAAGATTCTCTTTAAAAATCAACACCGCCCAGACCTGAGACCAGATCAAATACACACTTTTATTGGCATAAGCGGTACTCAGATCAAACTTCGTAATTACCTTCTGCCAGGCAATGGCATAGATAAAGCAGTTTAATATCATCAAACACAGAAACAAATACAGTTTCCATCCATATATTCCTGTTTCATTATAGGAAATCGCTGCCATCTTTGTAAAAATGCCGGTAAAAGAAAACAGACAAATATTCAGATGCAAAAGAATATAATCTTTCAATCGTTCCATAACTTCCTCCGTCTATGACAGCTCCCATATTTCCTGCAGATTCTGATGATCGATCCATATATGCCTGCGCAGTTTTTCGGCCATCTCTTCCAGCACGCACTCGTCATCAACAGGCACGATCACATGTCCGATACGGTCCGTCCCATTATGCAGATGACACACTTTGCTGCCCGGCTCATAGTCAATCTGTGCCGTAACTCCCTGTCGGTGCAATTCCTTTAGGATTTCTGTATCCACTCTGGTGATCACGCCGTCTTGATTGCTGAAGATCAGTTTTGCCATACAGGGGCGCAGCGGTTGTGTGACAAAGCTTACGGTTTCTCCCAGCGCTGCCCGAATCATTTTTTCATAATAGTTAAACCCGCAGTGCATAGAAATCAGTTCCGGAATACAGGTTGCCCCGCTTCTTCCTCCCATTTCTATGATCCAAACCTTATCCCCTTTGACAAATACATCCGCATTGACCGGGCAATGATCCGCACCCACGGCTTTTACCGCTCTCTCCATCTGTATCCGTATTTCATCCAGTAAGGCCTGACTTCCCCGAAACGGAAAATGATGTCCTACCGGAACCGTAGCTCCATTTACTTGATATACAAACTTATCATGGGGAAGCAGCAATTCTACTTTCCCATCCTGTACGAAACCGTCTACACCGATCTCCAGGGCTTCTATACACTGTTCCACCAAAATATACGGCTTCTGTGTGTAACTGCGGACTTCATCATAAGAGTCGGCCAGTTCATCCCTGTGATCCACCCGGAGGATCCCCCGGCTTCCGGAGCTGTCCACTACCTTCAGCACCACGGGAAAGCCCAGTGCCTCTGCTGCTGCCCTTGCCTCCTCCAAACTGTACGCTGTCCGAAAGGCGGCAGTGGATACTTCATGGGCCGCAAAGGCTTCTTTCATGGCCCTCTTATCTGTCACGATCTCTGCTGCTCTCTGACTGATCCCGGAAAGTCCCATTTTCTGACATACATAGCCAATCGTTCTGACCGCCACGTCAGTACCGGATGTACAGATACCATCGATTTCTTCCCGCTGTGCCGCCTGCAGCACCGCATCCAAATCCCGGGTATTCAGCTTATATACCCGATCTGCCAGCGCAAATCCCGGATAATTTCCATCTATACTTACTACGATGGTAAAAAGCCCCATTTTCTTTGCCTGCAGGATCAAAGGCACCTGATAAATACCGGCACCCAGAATCATCAGCTTTTTCATCTGTTAATTTCCTTCCTTCTCTTCAATATTCACCGTCTCACGGACAATATACTGAGGTGTGCTGTTTAACGTCAGAATGATCTTACCCAGATATTCCCCGATAATGCCCAGCACAAGCAGCACGATGCCAAAAAATACCATCATCAGACAGATGGTGGATGCCCAGCCCATAGGCATATCCGGCGTCAGAAGCTTTTTAATGACCGTAACAATGGCTGCAATAAAACCGCCTCCGGCAAAAAGCATTCCCAAAATGGAAGAAATCCGAAGAGGGATCACCGAGTAGTTCCAATATGCCAGCCAAAGGCGGACCAGTTTGCGGAACGTATAATTAGAAGTTCCCACTTCTCTTTTAAAATGTTCAATCGGCACATCTGCAATATTGTGTGTGGTTCGATAAAACAGCGCATCCACATAAGGATTATAATTCTTATACTTTACCAGTTCATCCCGCACGGATCTGGTAATCACCCAGAAATTACTGGATACCACATCTTTCGGCCTGCCCAGCAGAACACGGGAGGTAACTTTGTTAAACTTGCTGGAAAGGTTTTTCAGGAAAGACCCCTTTTTCTTTCCATATTGTCCATAAACCAGATCATATCCCTCTTCTATTTTGCGGATCAGAATGGAAATCTGGGACGGATGGGTCTGAAAATCATCGTCCATCCCCACAATATAATCACCAGCAGTATAATGCAAGGCCGCCATAATCGCATTATGCTGTCCGAAATTACGCATAAGATTTACCCCTTTCACAAAAGGATATTTTTCTCCCAGACGTTGAATCGCACCATAAGTATGATCTCTGGAACAGTCATTCACTAACACAAACTCACAGTCGCAGTTCTCTATTTTTCTTAACTCAACAATGGTCATCTCCACTACTTTCTCTATACTTGCTTCCGAATTATAGCAAGGAATTACTACGGAAACCAACATACTCATCTTTCTCCTTACACACGTAATGAATATTCATTATACCCTTTTACAGCCCAAAAGTAAAGGGAGCAGCCTGCTCCCTTTACTCCTTTCTATGTTCCCGCAGTTCTTTGAAAAAACTGCATATAATCATAATAATGATAATCCCCAGCGGAAATGCCGCAATAATAGATACGGTCTGCAGATTAGACAGTGTGCTTTCCGAAAACAGCAGTGCAATGGGAAGCAGCAGGAATACCCCTGCCCAGAATGCACGCAAAATTCTTCTTGGCTCCTGTCCTTCCGAAAGATTTTTTTCCGAATACGTGGCGATCACCAGTGTAATGGCATCAAAGGTACTGGAATAAAAGGCAACCATCGCCAGCACTAAAACCACCAGCGCCACAGTTCCCACCGGCAGCTGTGCAAAAATCTGCATAATGACTTCTGACGGTGCCGCACCCTCTGCCAGCATACCCGCCACATCTACAATACCGCTTGTCTGCAAATGGAGGCCATAACCGCCGAGAGTGATAAAGGAAACCCAGGTACCCAAAAGTCCGCAGGACATACCTCCCAGCACCACCTGCTTAATGGTTCTTCCCTCCGATATTTTTGCAATGAAAAACGGGGTTGCCACAAACCAGGCAATCCAGTATGCCCAGTAGAAAATCGTCCAGTCCTGTGGAAAACCATTGCCGCCTGTAGAAGATAAACGAAGAGGGTCCATCCAGGTCGCCATATGAAAGAAATCATTCACAACCGTACCGATAGCGGTAATGCCGGTCTCGATCAGATATATCTTCGGGCCGCAGACAACAAAAATCCCCATCAGTACGCAAAAAATAACTACACATATGGTTGCCAGATGAGAAATGGCCTTCATTCCTTTCATAACCGCTATAATAAATACCAACCCGATAAAACAGAGAATCAGGATCGTTGTAAATCTTGAGGTGTGGATTCCAAAAATAGTCCCGATTGCTTCCGTCAACAGCGGAGTTGACAAAGAGAAGGTAGTCGCGGTGCCTGCCAGCAGACCCACAACCGCAAAAATATCAATAAACTTTCCCAGCCCTTTGTCGGTTTTGTCCTTCAACAGCGGACGGCAGGCTTCGGATAACGTCTGTCTTTTTCTGTGTTTTACAAACATCATATATGCATACGCACAGGCTGGAAGAATGTAAAATGCCCAGGGAATCGGACCCCAGTGAAACAGCGGATAGGCAGATGCCATATCCTGCTTCTGAGCCAGTGTCATATTCTCCATGGCAAATGGGGTAGCATCGTAATAATACCCCCATTCAATCATGGACCAATACAAAATATCTGCCGCCATGGTAGAAGTAAAAATCATAGCGCCCCAGCTAAAGGTGCTGTAACGGGGTTTCTCCATCTTCCCCAGCTGAATTGTTCCATATTTAGAAAAAGCCAGTCCAATAGCAATCAACAGTACGGCCAAACCTAATAAAATGTAGAAAAATCCCAGATCATTTACAAAGAAACTTCGCATCAGAGCTACAATTTCCTGGGATCTCTCCGGAAAACACATAAGAAGTGCAGACAACACTGCAATAATCGCCAGAGGTGCCAGAGTAATCGTCCAATCTATATTTTCTGTCCATTTTTTCTTATTTTCCATAATACGCTTCATACTCCTTCTTCATTTCCATGGCCCTGTGCAGACGATCTGCACCATAAGAGCCAAAATCATCTCCCTCTGCTTCTTTCAGCACCGTCCAGGCACTCCATAAAATATCCTGACACATTTTGAAAATCCAGATTTTCTCTGCTGACCGCGCATCCGGCTGACCCTGGAAATAATACTGCAGAAATAATTCTTCTTCCACCGGATCAAACTCACATTCCAGTAAATGAGCCGCCAGATCCCACATAGGATCGTTGTATCCGGAATACTCCCAGTCGATCAGATACATTTTCCCATTTCTATCCTTGATAAAATTCTCCGCCACCAGATCATTGTGACAGGGACAACGGTCAAGCCCAATTTCTTCCAGCCGGTTCATCATCCAATAAAACCAGGCGTCCATCTCCTCAAATCCCGGATAATATACCCCATGGATCTCATCTATTTTTCTCTTGTACTTTTCATACTCCGTTTGCACCTGAAAACTTCCATACTGCTTCATATCGGATTGGTGCAATTCTTTCAATATCCTGGTGGTTTCTTTTATATTGATCTCCAGATGTGCCGTCTTGGGATGTAAAGTCTCCGCCCCCTCAATAAATTCTGTGATTTTCACGCCGGTTTCTGCGTCAAAATAAACCGTCGGCGGATTCAGGCCCAACGCAGAAGCAAGCGCACCGTTATGCTGCTCGCTTTTCCGGTCGATCATCACATCGGTACCAGCTCCCGCAATACGAAGAATATACTTCTTTCCACGAAACTTCACAAAGAAATTCATATTGGTCATACCACCGCCAATGGTACATTCTTCAATTTCTTCTTCCTTCAAATGCATACATGCTTTCAAAACTTCCCTCGCCTGGTTTTCCTGGCGCAGACGTGCACGCTTCTGAATACGGGGAAAAATAATCTTCTCTGCCTTCCGATGTAATTGGGGACTTTCAATAATACTCCAGGCCATATCATCTGCCATCTCACCGGTGATCTGATAGATACGTCCTATATTTTCTATCACATATTCATAGTTTAAATACGGATTTTTATTATCCTGATAATATTCCATCATTTTCTGCAGAAGCGGATAGGAAATACGGGAGACACCTACCAGTTCTGCATCAATCCGGTTTAACTGACGGATATCTTTTGTAATACGAAACAAAAATCCCTGCTCATCCAGCTCTACCAAGGCTTCATCACCGGAACCACTCAGATTCGTTAACAACACACAGTTGCGTGACTTACTTTCCAGCAGACGGGTGATTGCCACTTCTTCCAAAATCTGATTGCCGTCCAAAAGGAGAAAATCTTCCTTTATATACGCTGCAGCCACAGACAGAGAAGCCATCGTTCCTGTCCATTTATATCGATTATTTTCCACCAGGACAATATTGCTTCTTCCCTTGAAATATTCCTGGTACAGTTCTTTTTTATAACCAATCACCACATAAATAGTTTCTATGCCATTCTGGGACAGCATGCGAATCAGCCATTCTATCACCGCAACCCCATTAACAGGCAACAGTCCTATCGGCTGCTCAAAAGAGGGGTGACTCCCGGCTGCCAGGATCACTGCCGTATGCACTTTTGCATCTTCTGCTCTTTCCTTACCCTCCAGAGAAAGCTTTTCTTCCCGCTTAGATTCCAGGATTTCTTCCAGATAATCCTGGCCCTGTTGTGTAAGAAAATATCCATTTCCCATATTATCTTTTACAAGATATTCTTTTTTCTCCAGGGTTTTCAAAGCACTGTTTACAGATCCCACTGACATTTGTACTTTTGCTGCAAGCTGTCTCTGATTTTGAAAACCATCTTTATTAATACAATATAATATCCTATAATACTTATCCATAGCCTCTCCCCGATGTTCATTTTTTGAACTATTGACAGTATAAACGGTGAACGCGATATTGTCAAGAAAATTTTTAAATAAGAATCCCGCCTGTGGGATTCCTGCGCCGCAAACGCGTCGCGCCAACGACATAATTCCTCTGCGTTTGCGTGCGCATCCCCCGGAGGGTTATATAGGACGAATTTCCCTATATGATAAAAAGCGGTTGTAAACTTTACTTGGGGGTAAAGTAAAAATTGAATAGGCATAGAGATTCAATTCCTATATAATTAAGTTACCACACAAAATATATAGAAAGGATGGAACCCTATGCCTATTTCTGATTTTAC